>CALURV010000001.1 GCA_944323285.1 Candidatus Gastranaerophilales bacterium
AAAACAGCGCTTCGGTGATTACCCGTTTTTAAACACTAAAAATAGCTGGGGAAAGATTCGTTTTTCAATAGCTTACCTGTATGTTGTGTAAACTCCTCAAAGCAATTCTATGCTTTCGACCTCACGGACTCTGCCGAGTAAAACGATTTAATTGTATCAAAATACCTAATTTTATTATTTATTACAGTTGTTTTGATTATTATAAGGTTCGAGAGCTGAAGACGAAGCAAGACTTTAAAGAAACAGTATTTGTTACTGTGTTTTGACGATTTTCACCACCTGTTTTTCGCAAACTGCATGCAATCAATTTATGGATAAATTTATCTATGTCACTATTGAGTATAAATCATTAAAATGTGCGAAACAGGACTATTATTGAAATTGTCCTATATAGGACAGATGTTTTTTGAATATAAGTAAATTTTAGCTGAAAAATTGCAAAAATGCAGGCCAAAAACAAACCTCATATTTATTGTATAATTATTGCATGCAAAAGGTCTATGAAAAAAATAATATAACCTTATTTCAAGGTGACTGTATTGAGATTTTAAACAAAGCAGCACCAGAATCTGTTGATATGATTTTTGCAGATCCCCCATATATGTTATCTAACGGTGGAATTACTTGTCATGCAGGAAAGGTCGTTTCTGTTAATAAAGGAAAGTGGGATGAGAGTAAAGGGATTGATGAGAATTTTGAATTCCACAACAAATGGATAAAAGCCTGCAAAAGAGTTTTGAAACCTAATGGGACAATTTGGATATCAGGAACTTATCATTCTATTTATGCTTGTGGCTTTGCCTTACAAAAAAATGGATTTAAAATTCTAAATGATATTTGTTGGTTTAAACCAAACGCTTCGCCGAATATGTCTTGCAGGTATTTTACAGCAAGCCATGAAACACTTTTATGGGCAAAAATAGATAACAAAGAAAAACATACATTCAATTATGAGCTTATGAAAAATGGCGATTGGGGTGAAGATTTTATTAAAAAGCCAGAAAAACAAATGCGTTCAGTCTGGGCAATAGGAACTCCTAAAAGTTATGAAAAAGAATTTGGGAAACATCCAACACAAAAACCTATAGAATTGTTAAGACGTATAATCCTTGCATCAACGAATATTGGAGATTTAATTCTCGATCCTTTTACAGGAAGCTCAACAACTGGTATAATGGCTTTAGAATTAGATAGGAAATTTATTGGTATAGACTTGGAAAAAGAATATTTAGATCTTTCTATCAAAAGGTTTGAACAAGCATTTTCAAAGAAAGAAAAAGTATGGCAGTAGCTTTAGAACAGTTGAAAAATGAAACATATCCTATTGTTAAATGGGTTGGTGGAAAGCGTCAGCTAATGTTTGAACTGCTCAAAAATATGCCAAAGTCTTACAACAGATATTTTGAACCTTTTATCGGTGGTGGTGCCCTGTTTTTTGAGTTGCAACCGCAAAATGCCTACATTTCAGATATGAACGAGGAGTTGATAAATTTATATTTAACTGTTCGTGATAATGTTTATGAATTAATTTCAGATCTGAATAAGCATGAAGTATCAAAAGAATATTTTTTAGAAATAAGAAATTTAGATCGAACTGAAAAATATTTAACACTTTCAAATATAGAAAAGGCAAGTCGTTTTATATACTTAAATAGAACTTGTTTTAACGGATTATACAGAGTAAATTCTCAAGGACAATTTAATGTCCCATTTGGAAACTATAAAAATCCAAGAATTGTTGATGCAAATAATTTAATAAACTGTTCAAAATTACTTAATAATACAGAAATTAAATGTGCAGATTTTTCAGTGATTTTAGAGAAAGTTCAAAAAGGCGATTTTGTCTATTTTGACCCTCCATATGTTCCATTAAATGAGACATCGAGTTTTACTTCATACACAAAAGATGGTTTTGATTTGGATATGCAGTTTAAGCTGAGAGATATTTGTGATGAATTAGATTCAAGGGGTGTAAAATTCATGCTTTCAAATTCTGATACCAAATTGGTTAATGAATTGTATGCAAATTATAAAATAAAAAAAGTTTTTGCTTCTCGTGCTGTAAATGCTAATGCAAAAGGTAGAGGCAAAATTACAGAAGTTTTAGTGAGGAATTATTAATGAAAAAACAAGGATTTGGTGGTGGTAATACTAAAACAGGTTTGGTTTTTGAATGCAAAGCTGATTTAAAAACATTACTTAATGGTGTTGAAAATTATAAAGTTGATGAAGAAAACAATGTTTTTTATAAAGACAAATTGGTAGGAATGATATTTGTAAAATATGATTTATATAGGTTTTTGAAGAAAAATAATGTCAATTGGGAAGATTATTTATCAAAAAAGCTATTACCTGATGATTCTATATATGTAATCTTAAATAATACTTTTTACATTATTGAGTGCAAATATCAGCAAGTAGATGGTTCGGTTGATGAAAAATTGCAAACCTGCGACTTCAAAAAAAAACAATACAAAAGACTATTAGCAGCTTTGAATTTTGAGGTTGAATATATTTATATTCTTAATGAATGGTTTAAAAAACCTGAATATAAAGATGTTTTGGCATATATTCATAGTGTTGGGTGTGATTATTATTTTAACTATATTCCGCTTCAAAGATTAGGGTTGCCTGTTGAAAATTAAAATTTTAAATGTAAAAGGTGTAAGGCAAATGGAAAATGTTGAAAATAAATATTTTATAGATGAAAACAAATATAATTGCCCATTTTGTAAAAATAGGGGGATAAAGTATGTAGTATTGGGAATTGTAAAATTTGACGAAAGTAATACAAAGCAATTATATGCAGTATTTGTTGAATGTTCTCATTGTCATAAAATTTCAATGCATTTAATAAAAAATGATAAATTAGGTGAGTTCTCAACTATAGAAAGCAATGGTGTAGCAAGTTATCCTGTTAATTATAATTTTAAACTCACAGGAAATTATACCGATGAATTAAGAACTTATTCAGGAAATAATAAAAATTATATTGAGGGATGGGGACTTAACAAATATAATATTGAAACAGGTGATGAAAATGAAAAATCTTTAAAAGCTGTTTGTGATGATAATACTATTATTTTAAATATACCATCATCATTTTTTACAATAGATGAAAGGATTTCAAGAAAACTAAGAGATTTAATTGAAGAAGCTGAAAAGTGTATAAAAAACAACTGTTTAACCGGAGCATCAGCATGCATAAGAAAAGCTATTTATGAATTTTTAATTAAGGAAGAAGCTATCGGTGAATCGTATGAAGATAAAATGAAATCATTAAAAGGTAAATATAAACTATTGGACGATGATTATATTGATATGTTGGTTGGAATTCAAGGAATAATGTGTGATCAAGTACATGAACAGTCAATCCACGAAAAATTTAGTTCACAAGAAGCAAAAGCATATATTGAAGTATTAAAAGAAATTTTCAATCAAGTATATGTTGTTCCTGAAAAATTAAAGAAACAAAAAAATAAAATATGTAATTTGTATGGAAGTATAAAAAGATAGTACATTTTTCAAATAGCTCTCAAAACGGACATAGCCCTTAAAAATCATTTCAAGTGTACAAATCAAAACGGTAATTCTGTTAAATTAATATCTTTTTACGAGAGGGACCGTGCGCTCCAATGAAAGTTATGTGAAGTAATGAACATAACTTGAATTGTTTTGGAAAAACAGCGCTTCGGTGATTACCCGTTTTTAAACACTAAAAATAGCTGGGGAGAGATTCGAACTCTCGACCTCACGGGTATGAGCCGTGCGCTCTCGCCAACTGAGCTACCCAGCCAAAAAGCTAAAACAATTATCATATGCTAAAAAAAAAATTTCAATACCTATATAAAAAAATTACAAATAAATTAAGCTCTTGCCATTTTTTTAGTTTTATGTATAATAACAATTGTAGATATCAGTTAATTATAAGTTGTTGCTGCTCTAGGGATACAAGCATTGTAGAATAATGATTTTGTCAACTATAATTAAGTATGTACCCCATTTTTGCAGATATAACTACAAGAGATTTCATGGCTGTTTGTAACTTTAACTTTAAGTATTTAAAAGAAAATTCTACCCCGGGAAGTTGGAGAAGGGGTTATGAGTACCATCAAAAAGAGCAGGTGGCTTCTTTTGAAGTATCTAAAACAGGCATAAAAGCAAAGGTTAAAGGTAATTTTAAATCTTTTTATGATGTCGAACTAAAGTTTAAGAAAAATAGTGTTGAACCAGCTTGTTCTTGTCCGTTAAAAGAGAAATGGTGCAAACACGCAATTGCAGTTGCATTAAAAGCAATTGACGAACATGTATATGATGAATTTTTAGAAAGAAGATTCAAAATTCCGCAGGATTATTCTGACGAACAAACTTTTATGAATGATAATCCGCAAGGTGGTTATATTTTTCATTTCAATGCAAAAAGAAGACAAAATTTCTTTTCAATTTTAGTCATGGATAGGAACACAGGAAAAGTAATAAGAGATATTGAAGCAATATTGAAAGCTCTAATAATTGCGCAAAAAGAAAATACAGAATTTGAATTAAATAATTCTCAAAAAGTTGAGCTTGCTATTTTTCAATTGTTATTAAAAAATTCCAGATTAGACAAAAAAGCAGGTTGGTATGATATACCAATTGCAAAATTTGACGGATTTTTTCAGCTTTTATCAAAAGCTGATGATGTAATTGACGGAAAAACAAAAAATAAATTGGTATTTTGCCAAGATGAATGGAAAATTTCTTTATCAGTTAACTTTTCAATGGTAGGGAATGTACTTTTATCATTATATTGGCAACGTCCTGATAAAGATGACATTATTCCATTTGAAGAAGTCCGTTATTTTTCACGCCAATTAAAATGGGGCAGATATAAAAATAAAATATTTCCTATTAATGTTGCGCTCTCAAGTCTTCCCCAAAATCTTATTAAATCAACATTTACAGATGTTAAAGATGCAGAAGGAGCGAAATTCTTATATGAAGAACTTCCAAAATTAAGACAGATTATTCCTTGTGAAGTATCAGAAATCATAGACAAATTAACACTTGAACAAAAACCACCATTAAATATTGTTACAATGGGACTTGATTACGACGGAGCATTAAAAGCCGAACTAGAATTTGATTATGATGGTACAAGAGTAGCATATTCAAAATCTGCGTCTAAAAGCCCTTATGTTACAATAAAAAAGCCAAAAGAAGATTTATTGTACTGGGTAAAAAGAAATATTACCCATGAAGAAAGAGCATACCAAATGCTTTTAGCATGCAAGTTTGCACCTATGCAAACTAATAATCTTGCAATTGAAAAAGAAAATGCTATTGATTTTTACAATTATTATCTAAAAAGAGCAGGTGATGGCTGGAAATTTGAAGAAAAAGATGATATGTCTTTCTTTAAATTATCACCAAAACCATTTGAACTTGTTGCAGACATTGATTTTTCTATTGATTCAACAGACAGTTTCGAAGTGAATTTGTATGGTAGTGTTGGTGATGAAGAAATTAATTTTGACGAAATATATAATTTAATTATTGAAGGTGATAAATATTTAAGAGTTAAAAATTATGGTTTTGTTGAGGTACCCGGACAAGATATCTTTTCTTTATTAAAATCATTCAATACTTTTGATGTATATAAAAATGAAGATAACAGATATATTGTAAAAACCTATAGAGCAGGTTTACTTTCTGAAATGCAAAATCTTGGATTCAAGTTAAAAATGAGCAGAAGATTTTCAGCCTTCTGGAAACAAATATCCACATTTTCTACAATGGATAATGCTCCACTGCCAAAAGGAGTTAATGCTGAACTAAGAGAATATCAATATAAAGGTTTCAGCTGGTTATGGTTCCTTTATAAATATGGATTAAACGGTATTCTGGCTGATGATATGGGGCTTGGTAAAACACTTCAAGCACTTACTTTACTTCAGAAAGCTAAAGAAAAAGATAAAAAAGCTCCTAATTTAGTTGTTTGTCCAACCTCTGTTGTTTTTAACTGGGAAAATGAAATTCAAAAATTTATTCCTTCCTTGAAATGTTTAAAATTAAGCGGAACGGAACGAAAAGAACATTTTAAAGAAATCCCTAAATATGATATTGTTATAACAAGCTATGCTCTTATAAGACGAGATATAGAAAAACTTAAAAAATTTGAATTCAGATACATTATTCTGGATGAATCCCAAAATATAAAAAACCCTGAATCAATAACAGCAAAATCAATAAAACAATTAAACGGTCAGCATAAACTTGCCTTATCAGGTACTCCTATTGAAAATAAATTAGAAGAATTATGGTCTGTATTTGACTTTTTAATGCCTGGATTTTTATTAAATCAGTCTGAATTTAATTATAGGTATGTAACTCCTATTGTAGACAGAGGGGAAAAAATTGTTGAAAAACGCTTAAAATCTCAAATTTATCCGTTTATTTTACGTCGTATGAAACGAGATGTTGCAAAAGATTTACCTGATAAAGTAGAAAATATAGCATACTGCGAATTAACTCCTGAACAAAAAGACTTTTATCTTGAGGTTCTTGATTCTACAAAAGAAGAATTATTCAAATCAATTGCAGAAAATGGCCTTGAAAAAAGCCGCATGAGCATTTTCTCTGCGCTTTTAAGATTGCGTCAAATATGCTGTCATCCTCGTTTATATGATAAAGAAAATAAAAAAGGTATTGAAACATCAGGTAAATTTGAACAATTAAAATCAATGCTGGAAGAAATTATTTCTGAAGGTCATAGAATATTATTATTCTCTCAATTTGTTGACATGCTTGATATTGTCAAAGAATGGCTTGTTAAAGAAGGCATTAAACATGAATACTTAACCGGTTCTACGAAAAACAGACAAGAAGTTGTTGAAAGATTTAATAACGATGATTCTATTCCAATATTCCTTGTAAGTTTAAAGGCCGGAGGTACTGGTTTAAACTTAACCGGGGCAGATTATGTTATACATTATGATCCTTGGTGGAATCCTGCTGTTGAAGACCAGGCAACTGATAGAGCATATCGTATTGGACAAACTAAAAAAGTATTTGTTTATAGGTTAATTACAAAAAATACAGTAGAAGAAAAAATCCAAAAATTAAAAATGGATAAGAGAAATCTTGTAGATTCTGTTATCTCTGTTGACAGAAATATCGGCAAAACTTTAACCTATGCTGATTTACAGGATATTTTTTCTTTAGATTGATTTATATTTATAAAAGCAAAAAATTTCTTGTTTATTATTAATGTAAATATGAATATTACTAATATACAAAGTTATAAAGTTTTAAGCTTTAAAGGATATGATGCTATACCTTTAAAAGCCCTTCATATTGCTAATCATATGGGGAAAATAGAAGAAGAATTACAGGATATTGCAGATAAAGAAAACTTTTCATTAAAAAAATCACAATATAATCAATCTTTTAATCAAGACTTCAAAGTAATACTTGAAAACAAAGGAAAACCAAAACTTATAATGAAAGATAACATTGCAATAATGAATGGATATCAATCAGAAATAGATTCTCATTATGGAATGAAAAGCGAACTTTATGGTATATCTGACCAATCTAAAGGATTCATTTCCGGTGGTAATTTTTTCTTAGGCAAAAAACCTTCAGGTGAAAAATGGATGCTTATTGGAGCATCCGAACAATTTTTTCTGCCAAATAAAAAACAAATCGCCGAATTATATAATGTAAAAGAAGAAAATATACATTTTATACAACAACAAGATTATCATCTTGATTTATCTGTAAGACCTATTGGATTTCCTTTCGTACTTATAAATAATCCAGAATTAAGCCTAAGAAATGAACAAAAAGTAAAAGGCAGAAAAACTCATAAAAATGGATTTATGAATAAACAAGATCCCCAAATATTAGCTTATAAAAAAGCTTTTGAACAACTAAAACAAGCTGGATTTTATCCAATTCCGATAGGCGGAGTATATGGATTAGATGTAAATTTTATCAATGCAATAGTAAATAAACACCCTGACGGTTCAATATCTTATATCACTAATTCATCAAAATGTGATAATGTATTTGTTTCGAAATATCAACGACAATTTGAGAAAGATCTTAAAAGAAAACTTGATGAAATAAGAAAAACAAATTCTAATGCACCAACAATAAAAAGTTTATATTTTGTTCAAGGACAAAATTATGGACAACAAAATGAAATTATGGAAAACTTAGTTGAAGGCCCTGGTGGTATTCATTGTATGTGCCTTGAAGAACCAGATTTTGATGTCTGGATATAATATAAATTAATCTAATATCGTTTTTATTGGACATATTCAACTTAGTTATTTTTAATTTCTTGACAAAAAGAAAAAAATAATTATAAAAAAGTTATGTTATTAGATTTCTTTTTACACAAACAAGAATGTCTCCATCTCAAAGTTCCTATAGATGTCGACGAAGCATATTGTCCTGATTGCGGTGAATTAATAAAGAACAAATGGTTCATTACACGCTGCTGTTGTTGCAACATCAAAAGAACATCCCACTATGAATATAATGAAATAAAACCCAATACAAAATATTGCCCAAATTGCGGTTCTACTGAATTTTATATACAAGAACTCGATAAAATTAATTTTACTGATGTTAATTATGCAATCTTAAAAAAGACAATAATTCCACAAAACAAAATTTCCACAAGTCAAATATGGATAGAAAAGGAGGATTCTCTAGCACAAGAAATAAAGCTTATAGGATTTAGTAAATAATACACACAAAAAAAACAGACTCAGCTGAGTCTGTTTTTATATCTACAATTAAATTTAATCTAGTATTGCACTTTGTTACCGAGTCATCCTCGCTAACAAAGTACTCACCTTTTAAAAATGCCACTCAAAAAAATTCACTCACACTTTCAGCTTATCGTGAATTTTTTTTCGGACATTTTAATTTTAATCAACTTGATTTTCAAGTTATAATGTTTTAATTTTATTAATCATATCACTTAGTACTTCATCAGCTTTATCATTCTGAATTTGACAAGTACCTGCATTAATATGACCGCCACCTTCATATTCATACATCAAAGCACCCAAATCTATAGGACAAGATTTGTTTATAATTGATTTTCCAACTGCATATACTGTGTTTTGTTTATGTAATCCCCACAAAACATGAATTGAAAGATTACATTCAGGATGCAGGGCATATACCATAAATCTGTTACCAACATGAATAGTTTCTTCATTTCTTACATCTAAAATGGCAATTTTATCATCAACTCTTGTACA
Source organism: Candidatus Gastranaerophilales bacterium (assembly GCA_944323285.1). Taxonomy (GTDB): domain Bacteria; phylum Cyanobacteriota; class Vampirovibrionia; order Gastranaerophilales; family Gastranaerophilaceae; genus Avigastranaerophilus. The sequence goes on from CALURV010000001.1 coordinate 9,264, forward strand.
TCTTTTTATTTGCTCAACAAATTTTTCTTGTTCACTAAAATATAAATCAACTCTTTCTTTTACATCAGGATCATGCATAATTTCATCAATTGATTTTTCTAAAAATAAATCAACTAATTTATACATTAACTCTAAATTAGAAATTCTGAAATTTCTAAAACGACCAAGTCCGGTTCTGGCATCCATTAAGTAATTTAATAACACCCAATCTTTAGGATTAACAATATCTTCTTCTGTAAAATTAGTACAATCGGCTTTATCTACTGCATCCATTAAATCATGTAAAGATGCAGAGAATCTGTCTGCACCACCAAAATATTCATATATTACCCTTGCTGATGATGGTGCTGCAGGTTCAATTATATAATTATCTTTTACTTCTTTTATTCTTTTAGATTCACTTGAATGATGATCAAATGCTATGTAAACCCCACTGCAATATGGTAAACTTGCAGTAATGGTATTTTCCGGTAATTGTATTTTCCCATCCTGCACATCTTTAGGATGTACAAATTTAATTTCATCTATTAAACCTATTTCTTTTAACAAAGCGGCACAAACCAAGCCATCAAAGTTGCTTCTTGTATATAGTGTATAAATTTCGCTCATAATATCCTCCATTTTTAAATTATAAGATAATATTATTTTTTTTAAGCCATACATTAATATGAATTTATGCCTTCAGGGAGTCTATTAATAAATTTATTGCTTTTTCCTGAACGCTAATTTCATCTATTCTGTTTTTTGTTTGTTCAATTAATTCAGGCTTTGCATTTGCAATAAATTTTTCATTATTCATTCTTGCAGATAAATTATTTTTTTCAGTTAATAATTTTTCCAGTTTTTTATTTTGACGTTTAACTTCTTCATTTAAATCAATAAGTCCTGCAAGCGGAATTATTATTTTAGAATTACTTACAACTGCAGAAGCTGATTGTTTAATTGTTGTATGATTTTCATCAACATATTTTATTTCTTCAACTTTTGCCAACCTGTGAATATAAGCTTCTACTTTTTTAAATACTTCTTCTTCTCCTTTTCCTGCAAGGATTTCAATATTAACTTTAGTTGAAACAGGTATATTAAAACTTTGTCTTACATTTCTTAAAGATTTAATTGTTTCAAAAACAAGTTCCATTTGAATATTTTCTTGTAAGAAAGATAATCTATCTTCAAAAATCGGATATTTTTCAAGCATTATTGCTTTCACATTTGTATCTTTAGGGAGCAATTGCCATATTGCTTCTGTTATATGAGGCATTACAGGATGTAATAATCTTAGAGTCATATCAAGTACATACTTTAAAACTCTTTGAGTATTCAATTTTAGTTCTTCATTTTGAAGTTGAATCTTTGCTATTTCTACATACCAATCACAATAAGAATTCCAGAAAAAGTCATATAAAATATGTGCCATTTCACCTATTCTGTAATCTTTAATATTATCATTAACTTCTTTTGCTATTTCGTTTAATTTATTTAAAATCCATTTATCAGCTAATGTAAGTTCTTTAAAATCAATATCTTTATTATCTACACCTTGAAGATTCATAAGTACAAATCTTGAAGCATTCCAAATTTTATTTGCAAAGTTTCTTCCATATTCAAACTTTTCATCACTAATTTTAATATCCTGACCACCATATGTGCATAAGGACGTAAGAGTAAATCTTAATGCATCACAGCCATATTTATCTATTATACCGACCGGATCTATTGTATTACCTTTAGATTTTGACATCTTTTGCCCTTGTTCATCACGAATTAATCCGTGGATATAAACTGTAGAAAATGGAGCTTTCTTAGTAAATTCTTCACCCATTGTAATCATTCTGGCCACCCAGAAGAAAATAATATCAAAACCTGTTACCAAAGTTGAAGTAGGATAGAATTTCTTAAAATCTTCTGCTTCAGTATTAGGCCAACCCATAGTAGAGAAAGGCCATAATCCAGAAGAGAACCATGTATCTAAAACATCCTCATCTTGAGTATATTTACTTGGATCTGGGTTTTCTTTTGCAACAACCATTTCTCCTGTTTCTTTATTATAATATGCAGGAATTTGATGTCCCCACCATAATTGTCTTGAAATACACCAATCTCTTATATTTGTCATCCAGCCTAAATAGTTTTTTGTCCAACGTTCGGGAACAAATTTTATATCACCATCTTCAACTGCTTTAATTGCAGCTTTTGCCAAAGGAGCCATTCTTACAAACCATTGTTCTGATAATAAAGGCTCTATTGTTGTATTACATCTTTGACATTTACCTACATTGTGTTCGATTGGTTTTATTCTTACCAATCTATTGTTATATTCAAGAAGTTCAATTGTTTTCTTTCTGGCTTCTTCTCTTGTTAAACCTTGAACATCAACATGAACCTCAGGGCAATTTTTCATTCTGCCTTCCTCATCAATTACCCATATTGGTTTTAAATTATGACGTTTACCTACTTCATAATCATTGGGGTCATGTGCAGGCGTTATTTTTAAAGCACCTGTTCCAAAATGTTTATCAACATAATCATCTGCTATTATTGGAATTTCTCTTCCTGTTAAAGGAATAAGTACTGTTTTTCCTATTAAATCTTTATACTTAAAGTCAGTTGGATTAACAGCAACAGCAACATCACCATATATAGTTTCAGGTCTTGTTGTTGCAACCACAATTGCACCTTGTTCATCTTTTAATGGATAACTTATTTCCCATAAATTACTTTTTTCTGTTTCGTAATCCGTTTCAATATCAGATATTGCACTCTGACATCTTGGACACCAGTTTACTATATATGCACCTTTATATATTAAATCTTTTTCATAAAGCTTAACAAAAACTTCTTTTACTGCTTCGCTGCATCCTTTATCAAGTGTAAAACGAGTTCTTGATAAGTCAAAAGATGCTCCTAACCTTTTACATTGATGAAGTATTGCATCTTTATGTTCATTTGCCCATTCCCAGGTTTTTTCTACAAATTTTTCACGGCCTAAATCAAATCTTGTTTTGCCTTCTTTTCTCAACATTTTTTCAACAACATTTTGAGTTGCAATACCGGCATGGTCAGTTCCCGGCATCCATAATGTTTCATAACCTGACATTCTATGATATCTTACTAGAATATCTTGAAGAGTTTCATCCAATGCATGCCCCATATGAAGAACACCTGTTACATTCGGAGGAGGTATTACTATTGAATATGAAGGCTTATCTGATTTTGCATCAGCTTTAAAACACTCATTATCCTCCCAGAATTTATATATTTTTTCTTCTGTTTCTTTCGCATTATAAACTGTAGGTAAATCTTCAATTTTGGTTAAACTCATTTCTTGACCCTTCAACTTTAACTTATTTATAATAACATTATCCGATATAAATTTAAAATTTAAAGAAGTTATAGAATGAAAAAATTTATTAACATCAAAAATTTTTTTGCTGAATTTTATAATAAATGTTATAATTTTATTAATATTATGAATAAGAAAATAAAAATTATCCTAGCAAATGCTTTAATAATATTTTCAATTATATTATTACTAGAGTTTGTTCTATTTACAAGAGAATATTTAAAATGGGAAGATAAAACAAAACAACAAAACCTATACTTCAATAATACAATAAAAGGTTTTTCATTATATAATTATATAACAACTTTATATGAAACATATATCACAATTTTTAACTCAAATATTCAAATAAATAAAAATTTTTTTAGACCAATAACATCTTATTCACAAGATAACAAAAAAGAAAAACCTCCAATAATTTTACTTGGTTGTTCTTTTACATATGGCGATAACCTTTCTGAAACAGAAACTTTTTCATATGTTTTATCAAAATATTCAAAAAGGGAAATCTATAACCTCGGATTAAGTGCGCGTTCACCACGTACGATGTTATATCTAATGAGAGAAAATTTTCAATTTACAAAAGAAAAATTACTTAATAACAATTTGAATTTTGAGTATATTATTTATACATATATTTATGATCATAAAAGACGTTTATACGTTAATTTAATACAAAATGATATACCATATTACAAAACTATTAAAAAGGATAATAATAAATATTTAAAATTTGTTCATTATAATTTCTTAAATAAAACTTTTATATTTAAAAATATTATGGAATTAGTATATAAATATAAAAATAAATATAATCAAAAAGATATTTTTGATACTTTTGTAATATATATGAAAGAAATAAATAAAGAAATACAATCTAAATTTAATATTAATAATAAAAGTCCAAAATTTGTTATTCTTGTATACATAGAAGATGGAACTGAGGATTGGAACGTTTTAAAACAGGATAATATTCTCATAATAAATATAAAAAAAGACTTAAATATTGATATAGATGAAGAAAAATATACCCTTTTTGATGGACATCCAAGCAAAGAAGCGTGGCAAGCAATAGTTCCTGCTCTTGTAAAAGAATTAAACCTATAATAAAAGCCCCATAAATGAGGCTTTTATTATATTATCCAGCATCTTACTAAATTTAATCTAGTATCGGACATTTTACCAAGTCCACTCAACTTATTTATTACTTGAGACAAGTTCTTTTATTAATGATTGACCTGTCATTTCTTTTGGTTTTTCTATTCCCATAATATCAAGAACAGTTGGAGCTATATCACATAAAGCACCTGTCTCTTTAAGTTCTATATTACCATCATTAATTACGAATAAAGGAACAGGGTTTGTTGTATGTGCAGTATATGGCGCATGTGTAACTTTATCTTCCATACATTCAGCATTACCGTGGTCTGCAGTTAATACAACAGCTACATCATTTGCTTTTGCTTTTTCAACAATTTTACCAACACAAGCATCAACTGTTTCACAAGCTTTAACAGCAGCTTCCATAACCCCTGTATGCCCAACCATATCAGGATTTGCAAAATTTACTAATATAAAACCGTAATCTTTATTATCAATAGCTTTTAAAACCTCTTCACAAACAGCAGGTGCACTCATTTCAGGCTGCAGGTCATAAGTTGCAACTTTTGGTGAATTTATAAGTACTCTTGTTTCTAATTTATTTGGTTCATCAATACCGCCATTAAAGAAGAATGTAACATGTGCATATTTTTCTGTTTCCGCAGTTCTAAATTGTTTTATACCGTTTTTATCCAAAACTTCACCAAGCAAGTTAACAAGTTCTTGAGGTTCAAATGCAACAGGAAACGGAAATGATGCATCATATTGTTTGAATGTTACATAATATAGATTTTTTCTTACTGCTTTTCTGTTAAACCCGTCAAAGTTTTCAAACATCATCGCTTTGGATATTTCTCTTGCTCTATCCGGTCTAAAATTAAAGAAAATTATTGCATCATTATCTTCAATTCTTGAATTTGGAACATCTATAACCGTAGGTTCAACAAATTCATCTGTTATACCTTTCGCATATGAAGCTTCTACTGCTTCAACAGCTGATTCTGCTTTATTACCTTCACCTAAAACAAGCATATTATATGCTTTTTCGACTCTATCCCAGCGGTTATCTCTATCCATTGCATAGTATCTTCCGCTTACTGATGCTATTGGAGGAAGTCCTGCTTCTTCTAACTTAGCTTCAACCTGAGATAAGAATTCAACAGCACTTTTGGGAGGCGTATCTCTGCCATCTAAAAATGCGTGGAAATAAACTTTCTTTAGACCTTGCTGTTTGGCAAATTCTATCAAAGCTAAAATATGATCTAATGAAGAGTGAACTCCGCCTGTTGATACAAGCCCATACATATGAAGTGATGAATTATACTTTTTAACATGTTCAACTGCTTTTAAGAATTTTTCATTTGTATAAAAATCACCATCTTTAATTGCTTTATTAATTCTTGTTAAATCTTGGTAAACAACTCTGCCGGCACCTATGTTTAAGTGACCTACTTCAGAATTTCCCATTTGACCATCGGGAAGACCCACATGCTCTCCATCTGCAAAAATTTGCATATTTGGTTCTTCTTTATAAAACCTATCTATATTTGGAGTATTTGCAACTTTAGTTGCATCTTTAGGGCAATCGTTATTTATACCCCATCCATCCATTATACAAAGTAATACTCTTTTCATAATATTCCCCTTTTTATATCAGTATACTTTTATTATCCGATATAAAAAAAAGATTTAAAGTATTTTTATATTAATTTTTTAGATTTAATCTAGTATCACACTTTGTTACCGAGTCAACCCCAACTACAAAGTACTCACCTTTTAAAAACGCCACTCAAAAAATTCACTCACACTTTTAGCTTATCGTGAATTTTTTCTCGGACATATTACAAAGTATAAAATTAATAATAGATGAAAAGCTAATTGCTAATTAAAGCAGTACAACATTCTTCAATAACCATAGGGAGCATCTTTTTGTCTTCTCCCACTATAAGATCTGTACAAGGTGATTTAATCATCTCCGGAAGCATTACAAAGCCTGTGTGCATAAAAACTCCTTTTATATATCCTACTCTTATATAAAAACAGTTCCCTATAGATTTATTGTTTTAACATTAAATTTTATTAATTTAATTAATTATTTACCAAAAAGTTTCATTATTTTATCAATAAAACCTTCTTCTACACCTGCTTCAGAATATGAAGCTGAAACATTCATCTTTGAAAGTTTTTCTTTTAATTTTTCCGTATCAGGTGATAGTGGAGCTTTTGCAAGATATTTTTCATAGCAATCTTTTGCTTTTGCACTATCTTTCATTTTTTCATAACAAAAACCCATTTGTTTATATACTTCATAATTATTAGAATCAACTTTTATTAATTTATTATAATATTCTAATGCACTTTTAAATTCGTACATATTGGCATAAACATCGCCTAAACCTTTAAGCGCTATAGCATTATCAGGTTCTTGTCTTATAAGTTTTTCATAGAACTCCATTAAACTTGTTGAATCGCCTTTTGTTTCATTGATTTTTATAATTTCTTTTATTGCTTCACTTCTATTTGAATCCACCCTGTGTGCATTTAAGTACTCAGCCAATGCAAGATCATAGTCTTGTTTATAAGAATAGCATCTGCCCATATAATAATGATATCCGTACATATCATCATTTTCTTCATGCACCAATGCAAGCATTTGATAAACCAATGGATTCTGAGCATCAAGTTCTTTGAATTTGGCTATATATTCTCTACACTTTTCCCACTCTTTTTTATTAAAATAATATTCCGCCATTAATGCAAAATAATTTGCATTTGTTTTATCTTCTGTTTTTTCTAAAATTTCAAGAGCAGTTTCATTTTCACTTTTCATTAAATAAATTTTTGCTTTAGAAAAGTCATTTTTTGCATATTTAAGTGCTTCATCAAATTGACCTTCTCTCATTAATAAATTAGCCAAAAATTCATTTAATTCAACAACATTAGGAAATGTCTTAACTCCTCTTTCTAAAATATTAATAGCAGAAAACCTGTCATTCATTTGCACATACATATCTGCAAGTTTATAATATATTGACATATCTTCTTTATATTCAAGAATTCTATAGTAATCATCTATTGCATTTTGCATTTTACCAATATATTCATAAGATTTTGCTCTTAAAAATCTTGCATTAATAATTTCATTTTCATCAGTAGTAGAATCTATCGCTTTTTTATAATCATCTATTGATTGAGATACTTTCTGATTTAAAATTTTATATTTAGCTCTAGTAATATAATATTTATATTTATTAGAATCTGCATATATATCTAAAAGTTCAGAATATGCAACAAGTGAATTGGGATCAACTTTAACAAGTTCTTCCCAATATTTTTCAGCATCTTCTTTTTTCTCAAGTGTTTTTGCAAGAAGTGCTATTTTTTCAAGATATTCCGCATCTTCTTTTGATTTTTCATAAGATTTTTCTAATATTTCATAAGCATTTTCATATTGTTCATTATCAATAAGCATCTGTGCTTGGGCTAAAATACCGTTCGTACTCATCACATATCCTTTTTTATTTATATTCAGTGAAAATTATATAACAGAAACCCGATTTAATCTAGTATCGCACTTTGTTACCGAGTCATCCTCGATAACAAAGTACTCACCTTTTAAAACCGCCACTCGAAAAATTCACTCACACTTTCAGCTTATCGTAAATTTTTTCTCGGACAATTTAAAATACTCTTTTTTACATATTCTAAAGGATAATATTTATATTTTTATAAATTTTTCCTTATTTCATTTATATTTTAAACTCGTACATACTTCTTTTATACGAAAATATATCATTCAAATATAATTTATTCATAATTATGTATGATTTAAAAATAGATTTGTATTGCTAATATTAACCTATATTCCTTGGAAAAACGATGATACACATATCCCTAATCTACAGCTATGACAAAATCATAGCTTTTTTCTTTTTAAATAAAATTCATATTGTTATAATGCCAACTACAAAAAATTCACTAGAAACTGAAAGTTTGAGTGAATTTTTTCTCGGACAATTAATTATTTTCTTTTACATATATTTTAAAAGCTTCTTTATACTCATTTGAGCTGAGTACAAAATCATCACTCTTGTATATTTCTTTAAAACCATCATTTAGTACAAAATCAGATTGAACAATGTAATATTTTGTATTGGGTTCTTCTTCTTTTTTCTTTGTTACTACTGAATTAAAATCATGATAGGAAATATAAAATTTATTAATATATGAATAAAATTTCTTATCGGGCAAATAAGCAGAAATACTTGTAAAAGCAAAGGGATAACCTACTACATAAAACTTTGCTTCATTATTCAAATTATTTTTTATATATTCAGCTACTTGTTTTGCTGCTGAAAAATTATAATTTATCTCCATAAATATATTAAACACAGAAAACAAAGAACTTATAAAAAATAAAATTGCAACAATATATGTAAAGAGTTTATTTTTTTCTTTATCTTCATATATCCAATAACAAAATAAAACTATTAAAAGAAGTAAATAAGCTTTTTGATAAACAATTCCTTGAAACCATACCTTATAAAAAATGTAAAAAATATAAAAAAATGACGAAAATAAAATAAAAAAGATTTTTTTACTTTTCAAAAATAGAAATATAAATAAAGTTAAAAATAACAGATAAAATAATATAGCATTAAAATTCTGAAGAATATTTATAGAGTATTGGAAATAAATTAAAGCATAATTTTTAACAGCAATAAGGAACGGTTTTGCTTGATGTGCATAAAAAATAACTGCATGATTTTGATGTTGCATATTATAAAACATTAAAAAGATAAAAATAAAATTTAAAGATAGAATAAAAACAGGAATCAACTTTTTTATATTTTTATTTATTAAAAAATCTTTAAATAATTCAAAAGCAAATAATAGGGAAAGGGCCAAACAAAACCCAAACATTAACAAATGAGTATTAGAAAGAAGAATTAAAGTAAGAATATATAAATACGGTCTTTGTTTTCGTTTTGGATATAAATCGGCAAGAATAAACAAAAATAAAGGAATTAAAGAATAATTTCTGGCAACAATTGGCAAAAAATAAAGCATGCCTGAACTAAATATAACTAAAATTTTTATATATGTATTTATAGATGATTTAAATAAAAGGAATAAAATAGCAGCAAAAACAAGAGATAAACTTAATATTTGCATTGAAAAAACAGATACACCAAGTTTAGCAAAAGGGAATAATAACAAATACCAAAGAAAAGGATGACCTTCTATTCTTACCATTCTAAAAATATCAAAAAGATTACAATCTCTAACAATACACCAAGCTTGAGTTTCATCCCTCCATAATTCGTGATGCAACATCAAAATTAAAGTAATAAATAAATAACATACAATAATAATTACATTAATAAAATTTGATTTAAAAAATGAGGTTAACTTATTCATATAGAAATAATACATTAAAAATCATTTTATGTATTTTTTGTAACACTTTGTAAGTCAAGCAAAATATATTATTGTGTATAGAGTTTATTTTGATTATATTAGTCTAGTGTTGCAGTTTATAGTTATTTCAATAAAACATATAAATTGGTCACCCTTAAAAGTTGTCACTTAAAGATAAACATACAACAACTTCACTTTTGTGAATCTTTTATTGAAAATCTTTAAGAAAATACCAAAAAGGAATTAAAAGACAAAAGGAGAAAAAATATGCTAATGCGTATTATAGGTTTAAGTTTATTAAACTTGATGTTATTTTCACAAAAAGCATTTGCATCAGGGATTGATGAAAAAATAGAAAAATATTTTGCTCCTTTTTCAGACAACTTTTCCGAATTTATATTTTCCCCTATAGAAATATGCGGAGCCGAGGTACCAATATTAATATTTATAACAATAGCAGCAAGTATATTCTGTACATTTTATCTAAGATGTATAGGTATATGGGGATTTAAACATGCCTTATATCAAATCTTTCACAAAAAAGATACATCAGGACACGAAGGAGAAGTTTCCTCATTAGGTGCTCTGGCAACAGCACTATCAGGTACTATTGGTTTAGGTAATATTGCAGGCGTGGCAATAGCAATATCAATAGGCGGACCAGGTGCAATGTTTTGGATGTGCACAGGTGCAATATTTGGTATGGCTTTAAAATTCTGTGAAGTAACACTATCTTTAAAATACAGAAGATTTAATAAAGATGGCAGTGTATCTGGCGGTCCTATGTTTTATATTGAGAAAGGTTTCGCAAAAAAAGGATATCACAGCTTAGGGAAAACTCTTGCTTATGTATTTGCGCTTGCATGTTTACCTGGTACTGTTGGTGGAGGCTGTATGTTACAAACAAATCAAGCCACACAACAATTTATAAATATAACAGGGGGTGAGAACAGCTTTTTTGCCTCTCACAGCTGGGTATTCGGTCTTATTGTTGCAATTATAGTAGGACTTGTTATTTTAGGCGGAATAAAAAGTATAGCAAGAGTAACATCTAAAGTTGTTCCTATTATGTGTTTAATATACATAGGAACAAGTATTGTTATAATTCTAATGAATTTTATGCATATACCACACGCAATATATACAATATTTCATGAAGCATTTTTCCCTAAAGCAGTAACAGGAGGCGTGATTGGTTGTATAATAATAGGTTTAAGACGTTCAATACAATCTAATGAAGCCGGTATAGGATCATCTCCTATAGCATATGCCGCAGTTAAAACAAATGAACCGGTTTCTCAAGGTTTTGTATCAATGATTGAACCATTTTTAGATACTGTAGTTGTTTGTTCTATGACAGCATTTGTTATTATTTTAACAGGAGAATACCTAAATTATACAGACGGTATATCAGGTGTTGAATTAACATCATCTGCATTTGCAAGTGCATTTTCATTTTTCCCATATATTTTAGCAATTGTAATTATATTATTTGCATTATCAACAATGCTTTCTTGGGCTTATTATGGTCAGAAAGCCTGGACATTTCTTGTGGGTGAAGGTTTTAAACGCATCAAATTTTATCAAATAATTTTTTGTTCTTTTATAATAATAGGTTCATCTATGAATTTAAGAAGTGTTATCGATTTTACTGATGCAACATATCTTGTAATGGCTGCACCAAACTTAATAGCAATATTTGTGTTATTAAAAGACATAAAATCAGACTTAAAGAAATATTGTATAAAACATAATTTGATTTTCAAATTAAATAAAGCTTGGTTTAAAAATGAGCAGTGAATTAAAAAGGACTTTAAACTTAAAAGACTCAATATCCGTAGTTGTAGGGTCTATGGTAGGATGTGGAATATTTATTGTTTCCGCAGATATAGCAAGGCAAGTACAATCAGCATATTTTTTACTAATAGTATGGATCTTAGCCGGTCTTTTTTCACTATCAGGAGCAATTGCATATTCAGAACCGGTATTAAATATAAAAGAAGATGGCGGTCAGTATATATTTTTAAAAAGGATGTACAACAATTTAGTTGCATTTTTATATGGCTGGTCATTACTTATTGTAATACAAACCGCAACCATTGCAGCAGTTTGTATAGCTGTAGGTAAATTTATGGGGATTTTATTTCCCATAATAAGTTCTGAGAATTATCTTATACATTTATCTTTTTTTAAACTTTCTACACAGCAGCTTTTTGCACTTGCTATTTGTATTATTCTTACATATATAAATTCTAAAGGTATAAAATATGGTGTTATTACACAAAACATATTTACAATCACAAAAATACTTTCAATTATAGCAATAATTGTATTTGGAATATTTTTAGGCTGTAATTATGAAACAATTACAAGTAATTTTTCAAATATAATAACATTTTCAGATATTAATTTTTCAAATATGGAAATAATTGCAACAGCAACAGTAGGCGCTATCTTTGCAATGGTAACCTGGAATAATATTACATTTATTTCAGGTGAAGTAAAAAACCCCGAGAAAAATATTCCGCTTGCACTATTTTGGGGTGTTATAACAGTTATGGTACTATATGTACTCATAAATATTTTATATGTATTTTCAATACCGATAGAAGAAATAAAAACAGCTCCTGAAGATATTGTAGCTGTTGTATTAATGCAAAAAATAGCAGCAAGTGCGGGTAAATTTATAATTGCATTAATAATTATGATATCAGCCTGCGGAAGTGCTAACGGGCTTATTATGACGGGAGCAAGAGTATATTATCAAATGGCAAAAGACAGGCTTTTATTCAGAAACCTTGCCGTTATAAACAGAAAAACAAAAGTTCCTGTCAATTCGTTGTGGCTACAATGTATTTGGTCAAGTGCATTTATATTATTTTGCGGTAATTATATTCAATTATTGGACTATGTTATATATGCTGCTTTAATATTTTACGTTCTTACAGTAATAGGAATTTTTATATACAGAATAAGATTTAAAGAAAAACTCCAAAAGAAGGTAAACTCTTTTTATGGAATATCTTTTATTGTTATAGGATGTTTTATAATATATTCACTATCAATAAATAAATTTATAAATTCAATTAATACTTTTTTATTAATAGCAACTGGAATTCCAATATATTATATTTGGGATAAATTAAAAAACAGAAAAACTTGTGCAAAATAAAATAAAAAGGTATCATATTCTTATTATGTAAAGAAAAAGAGGTTATGAATGCTAATAGATGACTTATTAAAAGAAGTAGTTGAATATAAAGCAAGCGATTTACATTTATCAGTCGGGCTACCGCCTGTAATAAGAGTAGATGGTAATTTATTAAGAACAAAATATGAACCCTTCACTCCTACGAGTATAGAAGATTTACTATTTCCAATGTTAAATAATGAACAACGAAGGAATTTAGAACAGCATTGGGAACTGGATATGTCATATGGTATAACAGGACTCGGACGATTCAGGGTAAATATATATAAAAATAAAGGGACTTATGCAGCAGCATTTAGAACAATTAATAGTGTAATACCGTCATTTGAATCATTAGGATTATCTGAAGTAGTAAAAACAATAACAGAAAGGCCAAGAGGATTAATACTTGTAACAGGGCCTACAGGTAGCGGTAAATCAACAACATTAGCATCTATGATTGACCATATAAATGAAACAAGAAGTGAACATATATTAACAATAGAAGATCCTATCGAGTTTGTACACAAATCGAAAAAAAGTGTAATCCACCAAAGAGAATTAGGTCAAGACACACGTTCATTTGCAAATGCATTAAAATCAGCATTAAGAGAAGACCCTGATATTATACTTGTAGGCGAAATGAGAGATGTAGAGACAATAGGACTTGCTCTCACAGCTGCGGAAACAGGACACTTGGTATTTGGAACTTTGCACACCTCATCAGCCAGCCAAACCATTGACCGTATTATTGACGTATTTCCTGAAGGTCAGCAGCAGCAAATAAGAGTACAATTGGGCGGTTCTTTAGAGGCAGTATTTTCCCAAACTCTGCTTCCAAGATTGCAGCCTGACGGAACAAAAAAAGGTCGTGTAATGGCTCAAGAAATTCTTGTAAAAAATAATGCAGTATCTAACATGATAAGAGAAGGAAAATCGGCCCAGCTTTATTCTGCAATACAAACAGGGGCAGGACTTGGTATGCAAACTTTAGAAACAGCATTAAGTGAATTATATAAAAAGCGTTTAATTGATGCTGATGATGCGCTTTCTAAATCACAACGACCTGATGAATTTAAGAGATTAGCAGGTATTCAAGATTAATTTAAATAAAATTAACATAGAAAATAAAAGTAATAATTAAATCAGCCATTAATAAAAAAACTGTTGTTTTAATAGCAGCTTTGGTTGTAGATATACCGACGTCTTTAGCACCGCCAGATGTTTTATAACCTTGAGTTGCACAAACTAAAGGAATAATTATACCAAAGACAACCCCTCTTAATAAACTTATATAAATATCTCTGGTATTAAGCCAAGCCCAAACTGAAGCCATATAACGATTAGGATGAAGACCTATCGTAAAATAAGATATTATCATACCGCCTAAGATACCAAATAGTTCAGCCAAAATAACAACCATAGGAACGGTAATGGCACCTGCAATAATTCTAGGTGCAAAATAATAACCGATAGGGTCAACTTTTAAAGTTTTAATAGCATCTACTTGAGAAGTAACCTGCATATTAGCTATTTCAGCACTAATAGCAGTACCTGCTCTTGCACTAATGGCTAAAGCAGCGAATCCCGGTGCTAATTCTCTTATTAAAGCAACTGCAAGAAAACCGCCTACATAGCTTTCTGCTCCTGACATTAAAAATTGTTTTGATACTTGAAGTGCAATAACAACAGCTGATATAAAAACAATACTTAAAGCTATTGGAAGTGAATCATAGCTTATCATTGCTGCAGTTGTCATTACATCTTTATATTTTAAATTTCCCTTCAATATATATTTTATTGTTTGGATTAAATTTTGAGTACATAATCCTAAAAAACTTATCATTATATAGCATTCTCCATATAATTATTACTCATATTCTATCATAGAAATAACATATTAAATATTCCTTGCGAAGAAAGAAGCTATTTCTTTATGAGAAATAAAATGCGAGATTGGTCTTCCGTGCGGGCATGTATATGGGTTTTTTGTTGTTCTTAGTTTTTTAACTATTTCTTCCATTTGCCACAAAGTTAATTTTTCACCTGCTTTAACAGATGCTTTACAAGATGTAGTTATTAATATTCTTTCTTCAATTGTATCAAGATCATTTTCAGGTGAATGACTTAAATTTAATAAAAGCTCGCTTAAAATATCTTTAGGCTTTACTTTAGACAACAGCTGAGGAATTTTTTTAAATATTATCTGAGTATCAGATATCTTTTCTATTTTATATCCAAATTTATTCAATTGTTCTTTAGCATTTTCTAATATTTGAACTTCCTCAGGAGTTACATCCAAAACATCTGATATTATGAGAAGCTGAGAAGCTATTTCTTTTTGACTTTTTAATTTTTCATAGATATAGCGTTCTTCTGCAATATGCTGGTCTATAATTTCAAGATTATCATCATTTTCTACTAAAATATATGTATTTTTAAACTGCCCGATAACATTTATCTCTTTTTCTTTTGGGGTAGAATCAAAATTAATATCCATTTTTGTTTGATTAACATCAAAATTAACTTCTACAGATTTACTTTCTTGTTTTTTCTCAATTTTATCTAAAGGAATAAATAAGTCATCATCATCTTCATTAGGTTTTCCAAAGTTTTTAATAGCAGAATCAATAGAAACAATATTATCATTAATCTCTTTATGTTCAATATTAATATAATTATCAGAACAAGCATCAAGCGCATAGCTTATTGCACTTTGAACAAAATTAAATATCTGATTAGGGTTTTTATATCTCAACTCGCGTTTTGAAGGATGAACATTAACATCAATTTCTTCCGGGTTAATATCAAGATTAATAATAACAAAAGGATATCTTCCCTGAGGAAGCATATTTTTATATGCAACATCAATGGCTTTTAAAAGAATTGGACATTTAACCATTCTTGAATTAACAAAAGTATAAACAGATTTTTTACTTGAGCGGGTATAACTTGGAACAGAAGTATAACCTTGTATTTTTATACCGGATAAAACATCTGTTTTCTCAACTTTTTTAAGTTCATTTATTATGTCAGACGGGTATATTTGAGAAATTCTAGTTAATAAATCAGCATTTGGTGTTGTTGTTATAACTGTAGAATTATTATTTTTGAGAATAAAAGCAATATGAGGATGTGAAATAGCAAGAGATTGTACCAATTCTTGAATATATGCAAATTCTGTTTTAGAACTCTTTAGGAATTTAAGCCTTGCAGGCTGATTAAAGAATAAATCATTAACCTCCATAATTGTACCTTGAGCACAACCTATTTTAGAAGAATTAACAATAGAATTTTGAGATTCAACTCTTGTACCAAAATCAAAATCTTTAGTTCTGGTAGTGCAAATTACCTTAGCAACAGAAATCATACTGGCGAGAGCTTCACCTCTAAAGCCAAGTGTTTGAATATTAAAGAGGCTTTCTTCATCTGTAAGTTTGCTAGTTGCGTGTTTAGAGAAAGCCAATAGAATATCATCAGGATGAATACCTGAGCCGTTATCAGCGACACGAATATTTCTGCAGTCATTAGAAACAGATATTTCTATTTTTGAAGCAAGTGCATCTATAGAATTTTCAACAAGTTCTTTAACAACACTTGCAGGCCTTTCAATTACTTCACCTGCAGCAATTTGATTTATTAAATTAACAGATAATTGCTTTATTCTATTCATAAAATTATTTTAATACATTAAAGAAAATAATAATAAATATAACAATATAATGTTACATATATCTTTAAAAAGCGAGTAAAAAAATAATGTAAAAAAATTATAAAGGTTGTATAATAAAGATAATAAGCGGGTGTAATTCAGTGGTAGAATGCAACCTTCCCAAGGTTGACGTCGGGGGTTCGAGTCCCCTCGCCCGCTATTTAAAAAGATTTATACATATCAATCAATCGGAAATAAAAATGGATAAAGACACAATTATCTTCGACCTTGACGGAACACTATTAAACACGCTTGAAGATTTACATGCCTGTATTAATTATGCAATAGATTATTGCGGATATCCCAAAAGGAGTCTTTCTGAAATAAGAAATTTTGTAGGGAATGGGATAAAAAAAGCAATAGAAAGAGCACTGCCGGAAGGAACCAGTGAAGAAGAAACAGAAAAAGTAATAGCAATTTTTAAGGAGTATTATCAAAAACATTTAACAGAGTATACAAAACCTTATGATGGAATAATTAAGCTTTTAGAAGAGTTAAGAGCAAAAGGATATAAAATAGGCGTTGTATCAAACAAATATGATAAAGCAGTAAAAGCATTATGCAAAGACTATTTTGGAGATTTAATACAAACAGCAATAGGGGAGAGTAAAGAAATAGAAAAGAAGCCAAACCCCAATGGAGTTTTAAAGGCAATAAAAGAGGTAAATTCAACTGTAGAAAGAACAATATATATAGGTGATTCAGAAGTTGATATACAGACAGCGAAAAACGCAAATATACCTTGTATAAGTGTTTTATGGGGATTTAAAGACAAAGAGTTTCTGGAAGCAAATGGCGGAAATATATTTGCCAAAGCCCCAGAAGATATAATAAAAATAATTGAAAAAAAATCATATTTAATATAGTATAAAGTACAGCGGATACAAAATGCCGGAGTGGCGAAATTGGTAGACGCATCAGACTCAAAATCTGACGCAGCTCACCCTGCGTGCCGGTTCGAGTCCGGCCTTCGGCAAATATTTAAAAGACCCATTAGGGTCTTTTTTTATGGCCGGACGAGAACCCACAAAACAAAGTTTTGTTTAAGGTTCGGCGCGAGTGAGCAGAGGCTGAAATGGCGGAGGCGTTGAGCCTTCGACATGCAATGCCGTTTATCGCGAACGAGCAAGAGGCGCGAGTGAGCAGAGGCTGAAATGGCGGAGGCGTTGAGCCTTCGACATGCAATGCCGTTTATCGCGAACGAGTAAGAGGCGCGAGTGAGCAGAGGCTGAAAAACGGAAATGATGAATTTTCGTTTTGAACGCCGTTTATCGCGAACGAGTAAGAGGCGAGGCCTTCGGCAAATATAACATATTCAACATTTAGCAATAATACAGCTAATATCGAAGGCGGTGCGATTTTTAATTATTCCGGCACGGCAAATATAATTGCAAATAAAGCTGATACGATATTTACAGGGAATACCGCTAATAATATATCAAATGCACTATATCAATATGAAGGAACAACCAATCTAAATGCAAGCGAGAATGCAAATGTTATATTTAATGACGGAATAGATGGAAATATAGACTTTATTTCCTCTAACATCATTAATATCAATAACACAGGCGTAAAAATGGCAGATGGAACAACCGATGCTCCGACAACAGGTGTTATTGAATTTAATAATGAAGTTAAAAATAATACGGTTAATATGTATAACGGCGTATTAAAATTTGGAACAAATACGCAAGATGATATTAGCTATTCAGGAACATTTGCTGATAGTGTTAACTTTAACTATCAAGGCGGTATTTTAACACTTCAAAACGGCGGGATAAATTCTGCAAACCTCGGGAATTTAACACTTAATAACAATATGGATTTAAGGTTAGATGCCGATTTAGCCGCTCTAAAAATGGATACAATCACTGCAAACAGTTTCACATCTAACGGAAATAATATCAATATATCAAATATTAATGTATTGAGTGCAACAAATCAAAAATCCTTCTCAATATCACCGCTTGGTGAAGGTATGGATAGTGGGGTAAAAGACGCTCTTGCCGGTGCCATTCAATACACTGGAAGTGACATAACTTATGGTTCTATATATAAATATACTGCAAGTTATGACCCTACAACTGCTATGTTTAACTTTGGACTTGTTGGCGGAGGCGGATATGACAGCTTTAACCCTTCTGTATTGGCAGCTCCTGTTGCAGCACAACTCGGCGGATACCTAAATCAATTAAATGCTTATGATAACGCATTCCGTAATATGGATATGTACATGTTAATGACAAAAGAACAACGTCAGGCAATGAAATACTGCAACAAATATGCCTCTATTGCAAACAATAACATAGTATTTGACCCGACGGTTAACCAATACGAAAATAAAGCAGGCTGGTTCAGACCTTATGGTACATTTGAAAATGTATCTTTGAATAACGGACCTAAAGTATCAAACGTAGCTTATGGAACATATTTTGGTGCTGAATCAGAACTCTATGAGCTTGGTCAAGGCTGGGACGGAATGTGGGGAGTATATGCAGGTTATAACGGCTCCCACCAAGCGTATGACGGCGTTAGTATTTATCAAAACGGCGGTACATTAGGTGCTGTTGGTATGGCATACAAAGGCAACTTCTTTACAGGATTAACTTTGAATGTCGGAGCTAACGCAGGCGAAGCAAATACAATGTTTGGTCATGAAGACTTTGCAATGTTAATGACCGGTGTCGCATCAAAAACAGGTTATAATTATGAACTTGCTGACGGTAAATTCATTATTCAGCCTAATTTCTTGATGTCATACTCTTTAGTTAATACATTTGACTATAGAAATGCAGCCGGTGTAAAAATTGATTCTGATCCTTTGCATGCTATACAGTTAGAACCCGGTATTAAATTCATAGGTAACCTTCCAAACGGCTGGCAGCCCTATGCAGGTGTAAGTGTTGTATGGAACATTATGGACAGAACTCATTTCAACGCAAACGATGTATCGCTTCCAAACCTTTCAATCAACCCGTTTGTTAAATACGGAGTTGGTGTAAGAAAATCTTGGGGTGAAAGATTTACAGGGTTCTTCCAAACATACATCACTAACGGCGGAAGAAACGGTGTTGGCTTGCAGGCAGGTTTAAGATGGACTCTGGGTAAAACGCAGCCATCTGGTACTAATAAAGTAAGCTCAAATCTTCCCGAAAAAAATGAAACAAAACTGACACTAAATAATAATTTAATCTAGTATCGCACTTTGTTAGAGAGTTATCATCTCTAACAAAGTACTCAACTTTTGAAAACTCTGCTCACTTTCGTTTCACTACGGATACAAGCTCACTCAAAAACAAAGTTTTTGGTTCGTTTTGTAAAAAAATTCACTATAATCTGAAAGTGTGAGTATGTTTTTCTCGGACAAATTTCCCCCACACAAAATAACAAACAAAATTATCTATAGTCAATTGAATTACTTCTAATAGGGAAAGCCCTTAAAATTTCAGCAAGAGTTTTAGTCATTTTAGAAGTTTTCTTAGTCAAACGACCAGCGACTATGTCATCTGCTGTATTAAGTACGGCATCAACATTTTCATCATATATAACAGACTTAGATTTTATATCATATTGTTTTATTGTTCTAATATTATCTTGGTTTCCGATTTTATATAATCTATTTTGAGGATCAATAAATGCAATCATGGCTCTATCTTCACTATTTTTAGGGTCTTTAATTATAACTGTATCAACCCCCATTTTATCAAGATTATCAATAGAATCACTATAATCAATTTGTCTTGCAAGAGACTCTGCTAAAGCAGAAGCTGTACGACCCATTCCTTCTGTATCAACATATAGAGCCTTAAAGTTTGGTATATAGTTTGAACTACAACGAATATTCATATTTTCTCCTAATTTTTTCTTATATAAAATATGAAAATTTTATTTTTTAATAAAATTTGAAGAAATATTTACAAAAACTTTTGATATAAAAAACTAATCTGGTATCGCACTTTGTTACCAAGTCAACCCCAATTACAAAGTACTCAACTTTTGAAAACTCTGCTCACTTTCGTTTCACTACGGATACAAGCTCACTCAAAAACAAAGTTTTTGGTTCGTTTTATAGAAAAAATTCACTATAATCTGAAAGTATGAGTATGTTTTTCTCTGACAAACTATATTAACTTGACTAAATCTTCTACAATAAGCTCTTTAGTAAGATGATAACGTTCATAAAGTTCATCCAAAGGAACTCTATCAGTAAATTCTTTCTTAGCACCATAGTTTAAGACTTTCATATCTGAATCAGCATAAAATCTGGAAATTTTTTCACCAAAGCCGCCGTCTAAAATACCATCTTCTAAAGTTATAACTAAATTGTGATTGGATTTTAGATTTTCAAGCAATTCAGAATCAACGCCAGTAATAAACCTAGGATTAATCAATGTTGCATTTATACCTAAAACCTTTTGAATTTCAGACTTAACACTCTGAGCGAGTCCATAGAAACTTCCAAGACCAAGTATTGCTATTTTTTCACCTTGTTCTTTAATCTCATATTTATTCAAGACAGAATAATCAGTATTATCAACAATACCTGAAGAGACAAGTTCACAAGAAGGGACTCTAATAGCAACAGGATGTTTAGTTTGAGAATAAGCCCAATTTAACATTGCAAGATATTCTTCTTTGCAAACAGGAGCAAGATAAACCATATTTGGTATATTACAGATTAACGGAATGTCAAAAACACAAAGATGGGTAGCATCGGCATTAGATATACCGCCCCAGTAAATAAGCATTGTAACAGGAGAATTATTTAAACATAAATCCTGCGAAAGCTGGTCATAAGTTCTCTGAACAAAAGAACACATAAAATTAAGAATAGGTTTAGCCCCTGATTTAGCAAGAGCAGAACAATAAGCAACAGCATGCTCTTCTGCAATACCCACATCCGTATAATGCTTATCAAGTTTATTCCTAAATTCCGAATTAAATCCAAAAACTCCCGGCGTTCCTGCCGTAACAACAACTAAAGATTTGTCATTTTCAAGTTTATTAAGTATAAAATCTTTTGTAACAGAATTATAATCTTCAACTATATCAGTCTGCGGATTTTGTATATCATCAAGAGAATGAGGTAATACCCAATGGAAGAATTCTTTATTTTTTTCAGCAACATCAAGCCCATGACCTTTTAATGTATTAATATGAACAACAACAGGGTGATTAATATCTTTAACTTTATTGAAAGCCTCGATTAAAGATTTAATATCATTACCATTATTAACGTATAAATAATCAAAACCTATAGATTTAAAGAAATTACAATCAGCATTACCATTTGTATCACGAAGCAACTTTAAGTTCTTATAAATACCGCCATGATTTTCAGCAATAGACATATCATTATCATTAACAACAATAATAATATTACTATTAAGAGTTGCAGCATTATTTAAGCCTTCCATAGCTTCACCGCCGGTTAAAGAACCGTCGCCGATTAAAGCAATAACATTATATTTATCATTATTTAAATCTCTTGCTTTAGCAACACCAACAGCTAAACTGACAGAAGTAGAAGTATGCCCTACTTTAAATAAATCATACTCGCTCTCCTCTGGCGCAGTATAACCGGTATAATCATTATATTTCTCGGGGTTTAAAAAACCTTCTTTTCTTCCTGTTAAAATTTTATGCGGATAACACTGATGAGAAACATCAAAAACAATCTTATCTAAAGGCGCATTAAAAACATAATGCATAGCAATAGTAGCTTCAACAATTCCAAGGTTGGGTCCCATATGCCCGCCAGTAGTATTAACCTTTTCAATAATTAATTTTCTCATCTCACCAGCTAAAGTATTCATCTCGTCTAATGAAAGATTTTTTAAATCAACAGGATAAAAAACTTTATCTAAAATCATACTTATATCCTTTCAATAATAATTAAAACTACCTGCTAACGAATATTATATATAATTTAAAACATTAGAGCAGCTATCAGTCAACAAATAAAAAAACTTCCTTAAATACTTAAGGAAGAAAAATTAGTAAAAGAGACATCAATAATATTGTTACCCATGTAATTTTAAAAGTCGAAAATACTGCAAAAATGTAAAGTAAAATTAATAATTTATATAGTTTAAGATTGAAGTCTGAGAATGTATTAAGTATACTAAATACACTCGTTAAAGTTTTGTAAAAAAATTTAAAAAAACAAAGAAAAAAAAGCAATTTTATTATTTTAGACATTTTAGCATGGAAGTGAAAAGGTAGGCGAAATTAGGGATTATATGAGAATAAACCAAATAACAACAGATATTCCTAAAAATCAAACAAAACAACGTTTAAAAAATAATAATCTAAATATAAATAATAATATAAGCATAAAAAACGAACCAACTTTTAAAGGTGGTTTAGATTCATTTTGTTTGGGTGTCGCTGACTTAATAGAAAATGGGGGACTTGCCATATCTTTCACTCTGCAAGATATGCTGGGAACAAATCTTCCAAGACCCATAATGGGATTAATGAGAAATAAAAAAGAAAATAAAGGTGAGAAAAATCTTAAATTTGCCGCAAAAGAACTTGTAAGAGAAATGCTTACAGGTCCAAGTATGTTTATTATTCCAATGGGGATGTTGGGAGCAGGAAAAAAACTCTTTGGTAAGACTATTAATATACCAATGAAATTTATAAGAACATTTGGAGATATTCATGCTTCTAATGCATTAAATGAAATGGGTCAAGCAATAAATAAACAAGATTTCTATAAAAATACATTTACTCAAATTATAAAAAATGCAAAATCAGAAACCCAAGCATCAAAAGAAACAATAGAAACTGCAGCAAGTTTTGCTGAAAGGTTAGTAATAGCAGCAAAAGATAAAGCAGCACAAAAAGAAACTTTATCAAAATTATCTGATGAATTTATAGGCATAGTAAAAGGTCATGCACAAGATGCATCTCATAGCGATTTTACAACTGCTTTTGTATCATCTAATACATCAGCATCAATTAAAGATACTATAAATTATATGATGCAATACGCAGACGATATTGTTGCAAAAGCCCAAAAACAAGATGTTGGAAAGTTAAATGAATTTATAAAAAAACTTACAAATAAAAAAATAATCGGCAGATTTGCAATGAATGCAGCAATGTATGCAGCGATTATGGCATTTTTGCAAATAATACCAAGATTATACAATAAAGCCGAAGGCAAATCTAATGCCGGACTTAAAGGATTAATGAAAGAAGAAACATTAAAAGATAAAACTCTTAATGAAACAACAGCGAAAAAAAACGAAGAAAAAACAACAAAAGATAAATCAAATCCATCATTTGGCTCAGCTGCAACAATTACAAATACTTTAACAAATAGCAAAGGTATCATAGGGAAAATAGCCCAAGCATTCGAATTTGAAGGTTGTAATGTTTCATTTCCATTACTACTGGGTATTATGGGCTTTGGTATTTTAATACCAAGAACACTTCAAGCAAAAGATAAATATGATAGAGAAGAAATTTTACGTAGAGATTTGGTAACTTGTGCAGTAATGTGTTTTGCAGAAAAAGAATTAAGAAAAGGGTTTTCAAAACTAAATGAAACAAAATCAGGACTAGTTCTGGCTGCAAAAGAAGAAGGATTTAAAAAACAAAATATATTAAAAAGAATCTATGATTACCTTCGTCCGATTAAAGGAGTTCGAGTTTTATCAACAGACCAAATAATTTCTAAATATAGTGGAATAGATAAATATAAAGACGGAATAAAAGGATTTTGTGAATTTATAGAAGGACAAGGCGGTAATTTAGGTAAAGTATTTAGTGTAACAGATGAAGCTAAAGATATAGTTCAAAATCTATTAGCAAAAGAAGGTAAAGATATAGCAACAGCTGATAATATAACAATCAAAGAGGCTTTAACAAAAGCTATTGATTCTGATGACGTAAAGAGACTTACAGATTTATTTAAAGATAAGAATAATCCTTGGGTTCAAAAAGCTAAAACATTAAATGCAAGGTTTACAGCACTTTCTGTATTAGTATTAGTACCTGTATTCCTAGGATTCTTACTACCAGCAATTAATGAAAGAGCAACTAAAAAACGTATTAGAGAAGAAGAAAATCAAAAAAAACTAACTATGAAAAATAGTATCAATACATTAAATCCTGATTTCTTTAATCAAAGTCAAAAAACAAAAATTATTTTTGCAGATATGGCAAAATATACAAAATAATCAAACAATAATTTCTTCTTCATTCTTATAAGTAACAAAGGCTATTTTATTATTTGCTTTTTTAACATATTTTCTTTTTGTATAAATAATTGAAGTTTTTGAGTTATCTTTTTGTGAAGAATATTCTTTAGTTATTTGTGCAGCTTTTAAAAGAACATCATTAGGAACATTTTTTTTATCATTATTCTTAACCAAAATATGAGCACCTGCAGCATTTAACGGATGAAACCATAAATCTTCAGCTGAAGCTATTTTAGAAAGTATGTAATCATTTTGATTTTTATTCTTACCGACAAAAATAAGAAAACCATTATATTCTATAGTATCAACCTTAAATTTTTTTTCTTTAGCAAATGGAATATTTTTATTTTCCAAGATTTCAGAATATATTTCTCTTAGTTCAGACAAATTATTCTCGTTTTTAATATAAAATTTCTGCTCTTCATAATATAAAATTGCAGATTTTGTATCTTCAATCATTAATTTGGCATGTTCGAAAGAAGATTTTACTTTTTTATACATTGAATAATATTTATTAGCATTATCAACAGGTGAAATATTAATATCCATATTTATCAATATTTCATTACCTTCAAAATCATACAAAGAAATTTCTTCTTTTAACTCTTTAATGTTATAAATATTGGCCATAATAATATCGGCTTTTAATTTATATTCAAAAGCTTTATCTAACTTTTTTATTTGTTCTTCCTGTTTTACTCTTAAAGTATTCAACTTCTTTAATTGAGAATCTATATAACTAATAAGTTTTAATCTTAAATTTTCTTTCAATAATAGATTTTGATGAAAAGTAAAATAATTATCAATTAAATCATTTAAGGTTTTACACTCAAATGAATTTTCAAAATTAAATAAAAAATATTTAGAAAAATCATTATCAATACAAAAAGAAAGGTGTTTACAAGATACAAAATCTAATAACTTACTATAAAATTTTTCATAAGATACAGGATTAATAGAGTTAAAAATCTTCTCTACAATCGGAATAGTTAAATAATAATATTTTAAGCTTATAGATTGAATAATATTTGAATCATCAATAGAAGAAATAAAATCATCAAAATTAACTTTTAATAAATTTTTTCTTCTTTTTTTAGGCGGATAAATATAAGGCATAAGACCTGCGAGTTCGCGTTCTCGGCTTTTTTCGCTGCTAACATTATGAGCACAACCAATAATAATATTGGTATCATAATTATATAAAATTACATTACTATGTTTACCCATTAATTCAATAGATAAACATAGCTGCGATTTTTCATTTAATTCATCAAAATAATCAAAATAAATTTCAAAAATTCTTTCATACTTAGGAACAGCAATATTAACAATTTTTGCATTAAGAATATATTTCCTTAATAACATACAAAACATAGGTGCAGTTTTTGGAATATTTAAACATCTTTTTTCTTCATTTTCTTTAGACATAAAACAAATATGATAAAAATTAGGATTAAAATTAATATATAATTTTCTGGTTTCACTATTATTTCTAATAAAAAGAATTAATTCATATCTGTTAGGCTGCTGAATTTTTTGAACTCTGGCTCCAGAAAAAAAGTCAAAATTTTCATCACAAAATAATTTTAAAGTTAATGCATCAAAATTAATCATAAAATAATTTTAAACGAAAAAAGCAATAAAAAATATATTGCTTTTAAATATTATTAATAATAACTGAATAATTTATGCAACAGCTCTGATTCTATCATTGAGTACTTTATAAGAAGTAGTACAAGCAGAATTAGCTGCAACATTTTCTATAGAAGCATTTTGAGTAGAAGAAACCATAGTTTCAAGATTACAACCTGATTTCAATATACCATTAGCTCTCAATAACCCATTAGTGCCTCCCATTATACCACCAACAGCACCGCCAACAGCTGCACTTGTAATTGTATCAACAGCAAAATCTTTAATATCAAAATCTTTATCATCATCAAAAGCACAATCTATAACATAATTACTTGAACCAGCCAGAGCACCTGTTTTAACACCAGTTTCTGCACAACCTTTAACAGCTTCTTTAACACAACTTGCGCTGCCAGCTGTACCCATAGTAGCAGCAGCAAGCCCACCTGTAACAGCACCAGATAAAGCATCTTGTGCAATTTGTTTTGCATCAAACTCATCACCTTCTACAGCATTAGTTGAACGGTCAGCAAGTTTGAATCCTGCTTTTGTGGCAGCACCTGTTCCTACACCTATTGCAATAGCAGCAGCAGTTCCAATACCACCAGTACAAGCAGTAACAGCAGCAATAACAGCAATTGCTAAAACACTAGATGCAATATTTGAAAATAAATTTAAACTACTATCTTGTTTATTAGCAAAATTCTGAATTTCTGCAGATGCTTCTTCATAAGATATTTCACCGTTCTTATATTTTTCAATTACAGCTTCGCACTTTTCAACACTTGTACCAAGATTAACTAATTCTTTAAAACCATTCCAAGCTTTTGAAAAAAAACCTTGTTTATTTCTTACATTTTCTAATTGCTCATTTAATGAATCAATATCACTTTCAAAATTTTGATAAGAATTATCATCAGAATACTCAAAAATACTTGATTTATCAGTTGAAATATCTGAATTAAAATTACTAAAATACAATCTGTCAGAATCATTCAAAGAATTAAAACCTACTTCACTAATCATACCTTACCCAAAACTAAACTATAAACCTTACAATAATATAAAGTAAATTTATACATAAAAATTGCATTATGTTTAACAAAAGTTTACAATAATTAGATGTCAATTAATTTTCGTTTTATAGCACGAACAACAGCTTGAGTACGATCGGATACACAAAGTTTTTTAAAAATATTTTGAATATGTGCTTTAGCTGTATGAACACTAACATTTAGTTTTTTAGCAATCTGATGATTATTTTTACCTTGAGAAAGATACCTAAGTACTTGGATTTCCCTTTTTGTAATTAAATTATTATTATCAATATTGACAACTAACTTATCACTAAAATTATTGAAAAATCTATCAAAAAATGTTCGTGAAAATTTAACTTCAACTAAATAACCTTTACCTTTATCATCAATAATCTCATCAACAATAGAAAATAAAATCTTATCATTACTAATCCTAGAAAATGGCATCATATTCCTCCCTATAGCAAATATTCAACGAAAAGTAATAAAGCTAAAGAAATAATACAATAAAAAGAAGAAGAAAAACTAACATATTTTCCAAATAAAAAAGACTGCCTAATAAAGACAGTCAATAAACTTGAATCCGGCAACTAGTTATTTTTCCAGGCGGTCTTCCGCCAAGTATTTTCACCGCAAGTAGTCTTTACGATCGTGTTCGGAATGGGAACGGGTGGTATCCTACCGCTTGGTCACCGGAAAATTTTCGTAAGATGGCTAAAATCTAAAAAGAAGCCATCAGCGAGCATTTCCGCTCATACACAGAGAGCTGCACAAAATTATAAAACTAATCATCAAAGATGCTAGGAAAAGCCCTCGTCCTATTAGTATCACTCGCCTAAATATGTTGCCACACTTACAGCTATGACCTATCAACCATGTAATCTGCATGGGGACTTACCTGGTTACCCAGTAAGAGAACTCATCTTTCGGTGGGCTTCGTACTTATATGCTTTCAGCACTTATCCGCTTCGAACACAGCTACCGGGCGTTTACCCTTGGCAGGATAACCCGTACACTGGAGGTTCGCTCTTCCCGGTCC
>CALURV010000002.1 GCA_944323285.1 Candidatus Gastranaerophilales bacterium
TATTGGCGGTTCAATGGACTTAATCATAGGTTCAAAGCGAGTTATTGTTGCAATGACACATACATCAAAAGATGAAATTAAAATTATGAAAAGATGCACATTACCTTTAACTGCATATAAAGAAGTAGATATGATTGTTACTGAACGCTGTGTTTTTGAAGTTACTAATAATGGTCTTATCTTAACAGAACTGAATCCACTGTTCACTATAGAGGATATAAAAAAATCGACATTGGCTGATTTTAAGATTAGTCCACAGCTTAAAAAAATGGAAATTTAATTTGTCCGAGAAAAAATTCACGATAAGCTGAAAGTGTGAGTGAATTTTTTGGAGTGGCACCTTTAAAAAGTGAGATACTAGATTAGTTATAAAAAACCGCCTTTTAAAAGGCGGTTTTTTGTATTTTTATTATTTATCTTAACCAAACAGATGCTGCCCACATAAGTATAATTATTACTATAGTAAAAATTATAGAGCCAATTATTTCTCCGCCATGTGTATCTTTATATTTTGGCTTTGTTTCTTCTTTATTATTCATTATTTATTACCTTATCTTAAAAAACGTAAGTAGATGTATATTGTGCTTATGAATAGAGAAATGATAACAATTGGTATACCATATTTTAAGTATCCCATAAAGCTTATAGGATGACCTTCTTTTGCAGAATTTTCAGATACAATAACATTAGCAGCAGCCCCTATTATTGTCATATTTCCGCCAAGGCAAGCACCTAAAGATAAGCACCACCATAGTGGATATGCATAATCTGAACCCATAATTTTCTGTATTTCTGCTATCATTGGTGCCATTGTTGCAGTGTATGGAATATTATCTATAATTCCTGATATGATTCCTGATGCCCAAAGTATAAGCATTGCAGTGGCTGTTTCTGAACCTTTTGTTACATTTAAAATCCATTCAGCCATTAATTGTATACCGCCTGATGCTTCGAGTCCGCCTATTATTATAAATAAACCTATAAAGAAAAATATTGTGTTCCATTCAACATCACATAATATCTGTGTTGGTTTTTCAAATAGTAAAAGTATACTAGCTCCAAGCATTGCTACAATGCAAGTTTCTATATGTATTGCATCATGAAGAACGAATCCTAATATTACTCCGGATAATACAATTACAGAACGTATCATTAATGCTTTATCAACAATTGTATTAGAATTGTCTATTTTAGATATTTCTTGCATTTTTTCAGGACTTGCTTTTAATGCTTTTCTAAAACAGATAACCATGAAAATGATTACGAACATTAAGATAACAGCAACTACACCAGTTAGTTCTTTTACAAAATCCATAAATGACAATCCGCCGGCACTACCTATAATTATGTTTGGCGGATCACCTATTAAAGTTGCTGTTCCTCCAATATTTGATGATACAATTTCTGTTAATAGAAACGGTATTGGATTTATATCTAATTTTTTTGCTATAGAGAAAGTTATTGGCATTATTAAAATTACTGTTGTTACATTATCTAAAAAGGCACTAACAAATGCAGTAAAAATGCCTAATGCTATTAGAACTTTTATTGGATGACCTTTTGTCATTTTTAGAAGTTCATTTGCTATATAATTGAACACTCCGCTTCTTGTAGTGATGGATACTATAATCATCATTGAAACTAGCAAAAATATTACATTAAAATCTACAAAATTTACAAAATATTCATGATTAATGCTTCCATTAATCATCTTTGTTTGACTTACCAGTCCTAATATTATTGTTATAACACCACCTAATAGAGCAATTGTAACCTTCGGTATCTTTTCTGTTGCTATAAAAATATAAGCTAAAATCAATAATCCTGCTGAAATAGCTATATTATGACCTGCAACAAAAGCATGTATAGCTTCCATTATATCCCTCCTTTAATTAGTTCTTTATATTTTGCAACTGCTATTGCTACTGCTAATTCTTCATCTTTATTATTATTTGTTATTTTCTTAATCTCTTCTTTTTTCTCTTCTGGAAATATTTCATTAAGTTTTAACATTATGCTTTCTGTAACTCTCATAAATCCCATCATGAGTGTTAAAAAACACATTACAAAACCCATTCCAATTATACTAATCATTATTCCATCTTGCATGTTCTGCAAAACCAATTCTATATTCATAATTTCTCCTATCTTAATATTGATTAACCAAACAATACTAAGTTAGCCTAAGGAGCATTTGGATGAACTTCTGATAATGATGTTTTAAAATTAACTTTTCTTTTATTCTCTAAATATGAATTATTGTATATGTATGATATTAAATTAACTTGTTGTTCAGTTTGACTAGAAATAAAATAATTATTTCCAGTGTCATTATAGTTATCTGTTTTTTTATTGTTTATATTAAGGCTGTCGTGTCTTGTTATATTTTGGAAAATATAGTCATTATTTTTTGAACATAATAAATCATTATCAAAATATCTGGCTGCAGATATTGTATCTTGACATTTTATATTGTAGGTATGATTTTCAGAACAAAATGCACTTGTTCCGATTATGATTATAAATATACAAAATAGTAATGTTATTCGGCTTAATAATTTCATATTTTAATGATAAGACAAAAAAAATATATTTCAAAAGATTTAAATTTTTTGTAAAATTTTTTTTATTATTTCTTTCTAAAAAATATATTAGGAACCCAAGCAGGTGTGGCCTTTTTATACTTAATATATTCATCTCCGAATTTTTGTTCTAATTGTTTTTCTTCAAATAATTTGAAATAGACACAATTTAGCAAGAAGAAGAAAATTGTCCAATATAATAAATAATTAGAATTTAAAATAATTGCTTCAGATGTTAAGATACATAAAACACCCGTAATCATCGGATTCCTTGTGTATTTAAATGGCCCTTGTATTACTAAGTGTTTTGTTGCAGACCAAGGGGCAAGGGTACCTTTGCCTATTTTTTCAAATAATAATATTGTCCATATTAATAAAAATAATCCAATAAAAAGTATTATTATTCCTATCGATATTTGAAATATTGAAGGTATATTATATTTAAATTTTGAAAAGTATAATATTAAAAATGGAATGGTTATTGTAACATTAAAAGGTAATATTAATATTGATTTAATCCATTCTTTCATAGAAATTCCTTTTATTAAATTAGTTAGATTTATTTGTGTGTACTATTTTAACAACAACACTTGTTAATGCAAATAAAGCAATTACGTTTGGAATAACCATAAGATTATTAAACATATCTGTTAATTCCCAAACAAAGTCACTTGAAATTAAGCTTCCCAGCATAATAAAAGATAAAGCAAGTATCATATAGATTAATTCTGCTAATTTTGAATGTTTCTTACTAAAAAGGTAGGTAACATTTATTTTTCCGAATAAATTCCAGCTTAAAATTGTAGAAAAAGCAAAGAAAAATAAACATATTGCAACAAAAATTGCTCCGATAGAATTACCAAAAATAGTACCAAATGCAGTTTGAACGAGATTAGTTTTATTTAGAATATTCATGACAGCATCAGTATAACCATTATGTAATGCCCCGTCTTGTGTATATAAAGTTGAAATTACAATAAGTGCATTTAGGGTCAGAATTATAAAAGTATCAACAAAAACTCCAATCATAGCAACAGTTCCTTGTGTATGAGGGTCTTTTACACTTGCAAGTGCATGAGCGTGAGGAGTTGAACCCATACCTGCTTCATTTGAAAATAAGCCCCTTTTTGCTCCTTGGCTTATAGCTTGTTTAATTGCATAACCAAAACTTCCGCCTAAAATTGCTTGTGGCATGAATGCATATTTAAAAATCATATAAAAGGTTTCCGGAATATATCTTATTCTTGCACTTAAAATAATTAGCCCGCCAATAATAAAAAATAAAGCCATAAAAGGAACAATTTTTTCTACAACAATTGCTAATCTTTTGACTTCGCCAATAAAAATTATTCCGCAAATAATAACTAGTATAATACCCATTATAAAAGGTTTAATTCCAAAAGCCGTTTGCATACAACAAGCTATTGAATTTGATTGTACCATACAACCCATAAACCCTAGTGCCAAAATTATTGCAATAGCAAAAAATCCTGCAAGAAATTTCCCGAAAATTCCCTTAAAAGCTGTTGTAATATAATATACAGGTCCACCTTTGATTTTACCGCTTTCTTCAATAATTCTTGTTTTAATGGCTAAAGTTGCTTCTGCGTAGATTGTTGCCATTCCAAAAAAAGCAATAACCCACATCCAAAATATAGCTCCTGGCCCGCCTATTAATATTGCGCCTGAAGCTCCTACTATATTTCCTGTTCCTACTTGGGCTGCTACTGCTGTTGATAATGCTTGGAATGATGTCATACTATGAGGATGACTTTTATCAAATATATTGATTTCCCCAAATAAATTTTTAACTCCTTCTTTAAAACATCTTATTTGTACAAACTTGGTTTTGAAACTATACCAAACACCAATTCCTACAAGTAAAAATACGAGGATATAATTAGACAGATATTCATTGAATTTTACAACAAACGGGTATAATATATCTTCCATTATTTTTTATACCTTTTACATTTCTAAGATAGTAATGTTTATTATAACTAAAAAATGTTAAAATAAAAAAATGAACGTTTTTTATTTTGTTTCGTTTATATATGTGAGAGATAAAAAAAATTGATAAAGGTATAGTATAGGAGAAAATTATGACTGAAGAAATTAAAAATTTAGAAGAAGTTAAAGAAGAAAATAAATGCTTCTGTAAATCAACAGAATTTAAAAATTTCATTATTATTGCATTAGGAAGTTTTGTTGGAGTGTTTTTGGCACTTTGTTTATTTGTAACATTAAATAGACCACCAATGCCACCTGCTCCAATAGGACATGGCCCAATGCATCATTTTGAAAGACCAATGCATCATCATTTCCATGGTGAACCAAAATGCCATGAATTCCATAAAATGCATAAACATCTTGGACCAGAATCTGAAAGAAGAATAGAACATAGAGAAATGGATAGAGTTCATCCTCCGCAACCTGTTCAATAGAAATTTTAGCGAATAGATTGATTACAATTCAATCTATTCGCTATTTCGGTTTAATTATTAATTTTTATTATTTAATTTAATTCAGTATTGTACTTTGTTAGTGGGTTATTATAGCTAACAAAGTATTTATTTTTTGAAAAACTCCAATTGTAAAAATCGCTAATACTTTAAACTTATTGTGAATTTTCTCGATCAAAATAAAATGTCCGAGAAAAAATTCACGATAAGCTAAAAGTGTGAGTGAATTTTTTGGAGTGGCACCTTTAAAAGGTGAGTACTTTGTTAGCGAGGATGACTCGGTAACAAAGTGCGATACTAGATTAGTTATAAAAAGAGTTTATATTAATTAAATAAAATGGCAAATTATTTAATTTACTGTTTTTATATCTGTCAAAAGAAAGGTATTTTAAAATGAATATAACTCCTATTAATTTTGCTTCTAAAATATTATTTAAAAATTCTACAAATAATAGAATAAGTAAAACATATAATTTGCCGTGCGATAGTGTTTCATTCTCAGGAAAGAAAAATCGAGTACAAGAAAATTATTCAGTTAATGCACAAAAGGGTATTTCTCTTGGTAAAAAAATATTGAAATTAACAAGAAGTAATTCATTATCAGCTGAAAACTTGAACAATTTAGTAAATGAGAATTCACCAGTCCCAATTAAGATAGATGATATAAAAAATGATCCAATATTTGCAATGGGTACATTTGGTAAAGCCATTGCACATATGTTACCAGGATATAATACAGATTATCAACTTTCTATGGCTAATATATATTTGGGTAAATTTCCATCGACAGCTAAAGAAGAATCAGATTTTGTAGCTAATCTTGCTCATGAATATACTCATGTACTGCAGAGGGCAGAAGATAAAAACTATTATGGTTTGTTGGAATATACAACAAATGCAGAAGAATTATCAATGATTGCAAGAATGGCAAAAACTGTAATGGATAAAATGGGAGAAAATTGTCAATTGAGGCTCTTTAATGATGAAAGACAAGTTAATGCAGTGCTTAGTAGTATTATTTCCGGGAAATTCGATATTGAAAAATCTATAGGTAAAATTGATTTTCAACATATAATTGACAGTGCCTCTAACGAAATAGCTTTATATTTGGGCAAAAGTAGTGATGATATGAAGGCTGCTATTACAAAATGGATTAAACAAGAAACACAAAATGAGATAGAAGCATATTCTGTAACTATAGCTGTATTAGAACATTCTAAATATGATCCTATAGTAAAGGCAAAAAGACAGTTAAGTAAAGATATTTATTCTTATATAAATGCATCTTTGAATTAAAAAAAATTAATATGGTAATGTACTGTTATTGAGTTATCTTCGCTAATAAATTTACTTACTTTTTGAAAATATTGCATACATCTGTTTCACTATAGATAAAATCTCACTCAAAATAAAGTTTTTGGTTCGTTTTGTAAAAAAATTACTCATAATATTTTAGCTTATTGTGAATTTTTTCTCAGACATAATTAAAGATCAATATCAATAGTTAAATTATCAAGTCCAAGTTCTTGTAATAATGCGATATAAGCATTGTAGTATTCTTTCATTGCATCTAAAAATTCTTTTAAAAGTTCTTGATGTGAATGCTCTATTATAATTAAATTAGTTAAAGATGTCTGTCCTTTTGAGTATTGCTGTTTTGATAAGTTCAAAATTTTATTAGATTCTTCTAAAATATCTTTATAATGTTCTATATTTTCTTGTGCCATAATAAACTTATCATTGTTTGTGTGTATAACATTTTGAGTAATATTTAATATAGAATTGTATTCTAATTGAGCTTTATCAAGTTCAAGTTTGGCACTTTCAATTTCAGGTGTATATAAGTATAGAGAAGGAATATCTATTCCTGTACCAACATAAGCACCAGATGTACCATCTTGGGCAAATGCATATCCGCCCGAAATATATAAATCTGGAATTCGTTGTTTTGTTACAACCGATAAATCTTTTTTTGCTTTGTCTATTTTTGTGGCTGCCATTTTTATATCATATCGATTATCGAATGCAATAGCCTCTAACTCTTCATATTTTGGTAGCTCTAATTTTGTAAAAAATTCTTGTCCAAAGACAGAATCTTCTTTTGAATCATATAATGTAGGATTATTTGCAAGATTTAATGTCTTATTAAATTCATATTGTGCTGTTTTTATATCGGCTTGAACTCTGTTTTTTTGAACTAAAATTTTTTTTAGTTTCATATCTGCTTGAAGTACATCAATTTCGTAGTCTGCTTCGTTTTTTGATTTTCTCTTTGTTATTTCCAGTAAATCTTCAAGAAGTTCTTTTCTTTCTTCTAAAATTTTTAATTCTGATTTTGCAACAAGTAAATTGAAATAAGCAGTTCTTACTCTTAGTTTTAATTTGAATTCATAATCTTTTATTTTATTACTTGTGTAATCCATTTCTGCTAATGCAGCTTCTTTTCTTCCTCCTCTTTTTAAAACTTCGATTGGAAGCATAACTCCGACTTGGCTCGAATTACCTCTTGCTATTGGTCCCATTAATATATTTGATTGAAATTGAGGGTTTTTTAGTGCATTAGCTTTTTTTACAGAAAATTTGGAAATTCCTAAATTTCTTCTTTGTTCCTGCAATTCAATATTTCCTACAAGTGCCATATTAATGGCTTCTTCAAGTGATATTTTATGTCTGTATGAATCTTCATTTAAAGATTCATTTACCTCCAAAGCATATATAGGTGTACTAGTTAGTGTTATTAAAAATAAAATTATAAAAAATCTTTTCATACCGAATATATAGTAACGTAAAAAACGAAAAAATAAAGTAATTTAAATTTATTTTGTTCGAAAAAATCACGATAAGCTGAAAGAGTGAATGAATTTTTATAAAAAACGAACCAAAAACGCTGTTTTTTAGTAAGCTTGTATTCGTAGTGAAACCAAGCTGAGTGAAGTTTTCAAAAGGTGAATACTTAGTTAGCAAAGATGAGCCGGTAACAAAGTGCCATACTAGATTAAACTAACTTATCTAATAAATTATTTACTGCATCATATATATTTTGAAAATCTTTATTAGGTGCTTGTTTGGGGCAACGTCTAAGTTTATTTCCCTGGTTATATTTTTGAAAAACATCTTTAAGTTCTTCCATTGGATTGATAAAACTTTTATCTATAGATTTTATAACGAGACCTCCCAAAAACCATATAAAAATAGTTAAAAATACAATAACCCAAGCTCCAACTGAACTCAATTGATGAGCTTTTATTGTTGCTCTTTTCATAGCATTTCGATTTAGTTTTGATAATTCAATTATATAATTTATAATTTCTTCTTCTTTTTGTATATTACCTTTAAATGCTAGATTATAATTATTTTCAATTTTTTTAATAAGCTCAGCCTCTCCTTGTTCTGTTATGTTAGCTTTTTCAGATTGTATTGCTTTTTCAAAATCATTTATATTTTTTTTAACAGCAATTGCTGATAACATTTGTTCTGCATAATATAAAGAACGTGTATTATGTAAATTTATTTCTTCTATTGCCGGTGCTAATCTAGAAAACCCTCTTATTCCTGCTATTGCCATTATTGTTGTACAAATTAATAATAAAATAAAATAAAAATGTATTTTTTTTGAAAAGTGCATTATGAATTCTCCTTAAGCATTTTTTCTATAGATGCTTCAGTGCATACTAATAATAAAACATCATTTTTCTCCAAAATACCTGTTGGCAAAGGCTTTGTTAGTTTATTCCCTTTTTTTATAGCCGCAACTATAATTCCATATTTATTTGGTAAAGCAAGTTCTATCAAAGATTTTCCAACCATAAAAGGTTGAACATTAATATCAAGTAATTGTATATCATCATCATTGCCGTCAGCGATTTCATTTTGGAAAAGAATTCTATAAGCAAATTTTTTACCATACTCTTCATCGGGAT
>CALURV010000003.1 GCA_944323285.1 Candidatus Gastranaerophilales bacterium
AAAAAAATTTAAATTAACAAATTTCCAAACGATAAATAAAATACTCAATATTTTTAATTATTTATTATAGTGAAACAAGCTTAAAATATGATATAATACATAATAAAAATGATTGAGGGGATTTATGCAAACTTTTTATATAATTTTATTAGCATTACTTATTTTAATAATGGTTATAGAACTTTCTTGTATTTTTGGACATATACAAATTTTTTACATGTATAAAGATAAGATAAAACCAGTAAGTGATTTTATATGCACATTATTATTATGCACTATTAGTGTTGTGGGTTGTATAGAAACAATTAATCTTAATATCTATTTTTTAGTTATATATATATCAATCTATTTTTTATTGAAAGAAGTTTATTCTACAATTATAACTAATCGAAGAGAAAAATCAATAAAAATAAAGCTACAAAGCTATGTTGAGACTAAAATAATTTTTAATGACTTATTTTTTTATGAAACTTCTATTAAAGAAAAAGAAAAGACCACAACTTGGTGGATAAGAAAATACAAAAATTCAGATGATAAAGAATCAATTGGAATATTATTAAATGATCAGAGACACTATTTTGTGCTTAAACGAGAAGAATATTCCGAGAGTATTGATTATATTATTAACCAAATTTATGAATGTGCTAAAGAAATAAAAACAAAGGATGACTTAAATAATTTAGAACTACTAGTCATTACAGACAATAATTTAGCAAAAGATTATGCTAATAATTTTATACCACATAACAAAATTAAAAACATAAAAAATCCCATTGTATACAATGACACAATGTTTAATTTGACTATGGTTTCAGGTTATATTGCAGGCAATGCGCTAATTAACATGATTAATGCTTGGAATTCACTATCAATAATAGAAAAAATTTTTAATATTACGTTTGGAAGTCTATTTGCAATTTCATTCATTTCTGGTTTAATTTCA
This sequence comes from Candidatus Gastranaerophilales bacterium, assembly GCA_944323285.1. Taxonomy (GTDB): domain Bacteria; phylum Cyanobacteriota; class Vampirovibrionia; order Gastranaerophilales; family Gastranaerophilaceae; genus Avigastranaerophilus. Next base: position 944 of record CALURV010000003.1, read on the forward strand.
TTATCAATAATTATCTACGAATCTTTAAAAAAACAAAGTGATGAATAAATTATTTAGAATATTTTATTATTGTTAAATAAACGGATAAAAGAATTAATTTTTTAACATTTAACAATATGGAAATATTTTATTTTAACAAATTCTCCTTATCTGTTTGCCTTTTGAGTGTCTTGTGTAGCAAAATTCTCGTATTAAGTCAACGGAAGGAAATATTGATTAAACTATTAAATTTAATAAAATAGGTTTCAAGGCTAGGTTTTTAACCTGGTCTTTTTTTTATTGCCAGATAAAGAATTTCAATACAATATTTTCTTCTGTTTCGTTGACTTCCTACATACAAGATTTCAAAGGTGATGAAATTTTAAACTTTGTAAATAACAAATGGCTACCTTATGCCAACAGAAAGTTAAGGCAAATTGCAATATAAAAGGGCAACATGATGTTGCATTCAATTTTAAAAATTAAATATTAAAGAGTAAAAAATGAATAATAACCAATTTTATAGAATTACAGCATACTATCCACAAGATGATTTTAGTTTTATCATAGACTCAAATGGAAAATTTGAAAAACTGTGGCAATTTAGTTCATATCTTGTAAACAAAGGAATACAAATTATTGAAGTATTAAAAGAAGAACAAATAATAGACATAAACATAGAAAAGCCAACCATAGATAACGATTGCTTAATCTTGCGAGCAACTGCCGATGGCAAGCCAGAATATGTAAAACAATCTATAAATGGCACGACATATAAAGCAGTTAAAGTCGCAGACAAAATTTATATACCAAATAAGGAGGAGAAACAATGAAAATTTTAGATGAATTATTTTATGGAAATATAAGTGGTGCAGACTTAAAAACAAGTGAAAAACATAAAAAGGCTTGCAAAAAAGAATTAGAAATATATCACAAATTAAAGCCAATGTTAAATAAAGAACAAGATAAACTTTTAGAAGAACTTTTAAACCTAAACTCTGATTCAGGTGCAATATGTGAAAAAGACTTTTTTATATATGGATTTAAAGTTGGCTTGCGTATAGGAATAGAAAGCAATAAACTTAATAATTAAAAAATATGCCAGGAGTTAAAACTCTTGGCTATTTTTATGCTAGATTTACTTTAAAATTTCAAATACACTTATAATTTCTTTCTTTTCCTGTGTATATTATATTTATGGATATTTGTTTGTAAATTACTTAGTAAATACGTAGTAATTTCCGTCTTCGGTTCTCGTGTAACCACCATTAGTGTTTAAAAATTCATTTATGTTTGCCGTATTATCAACTATATTTTTTAAAACTTTAATTTTAGTTGCATTCGTAATTAAATTTCCACAAGCATTTAAATCTGTTAAAGCATTATATATTGTTGCACTTTCAACAATCACGCTTGATAAAGTAGAAATACCCTCAAAGACACCTTCATCAATTGTGGTGATAGATGCTGGAATAGTTATTTTTGTTAATTGTGGAATTGCAAACAGTCCGCCACCCATAACATAATCAGGAGATAGAGATGTTATAGTGTCGACTTGATAATCATCTCCCTCAATATATTCAATATAATTTCCAACATCATATGATATATTACTTTTTAAAGAACCTGCACTTATAATCTCATTGAGCACAGCATATTGTTGCAAATAGTTTTCTTTTGTGAAATTAACTGTTTCTCCATCATATGTCATTGAAAATGATTCGAGATTTCCAGCTACCATTTCTATAAATGGACGTAGAATAATTGTTAAATTACTTTCATCAATTTTATCTTCTACTGATAAAGTATAATCAGTTAATTCTATTGATATTGTTGTTGCAGGGTCAGTATATTTTTCTTTCACTTGTGTAAAAAACTCTTCTGTTTCTCCCACTCTCACATATTGATTTTCTCCGTTGTTAATGCTAACATTATACATACCGCCAACTAATATAAATATATCATACTCATTCAAATCCTCAGCCCAAATTTCATAATCTAATGAAGATTCGTCTCCATAATTTATTATATCCCTTATGTTATATTCAATTGTATAGATATCAGTATTCGTGTTTCTGATTGAATATGAAGACGGAACAACAATTTCTGTTTCATCTCCCAAATATCCAATCAATTTATTGTCATCAAAAACAAAACCCTCATAAACAACTGGATTATCTTGCTCTCTAGAATCAATATTAGCTTGAAAACAAATAGCTGCTGATTGAACAGTATTGTCAGTCGCTTTTTGTCTTACAAGAAAAACTACATCTTCATAATAAAAATCATCAGCAACATAGGTCCAATGATTGCTTTGATCTAAATTTAAACTATCTGTCCAGCCTTCTGTGAAATAAACAGAGTCGTTTTCATCCGCTTGAATTGATAAAGTATCTATACTCTCATCTTGACTGCCTTCACTCTCATCTTGACTGCCTTCCTTTATATATTTTGTATCATAACTCAAAACTTTATATTCAAGATTTAATGCAGAAAATTCTGTTTTTTCATCTTCTGTCAATTCTCTTACTAGATAATCATAACCACCATTACTATTTGCTTGTGAATAATACTTTCCTACTTCTAAGTTATATGGTCTTGAAGAATCTTGATAAAAAATAAATTGTTCTTCTTGAAAAGTGTCAGAACTTCCCTGAGAACCTAACGATGCTACTGCAGGACTTAGTTTTTCGCTTAACGAAGTTTGAATATTTTGTTTTAATATATAAGTTTTCGCTTCCGAACCGACACTCGCATTGTATTTATTTGATTCTGGAATACGAGCAGATATAGAAATTTCTCCCGGCTCTATATTTTGATCTGTCATCATTGTTGTGAAATAACTAACTTCGGTATCTCCATAATTATATATGGCTGATAAAATTTGATAAACACCTTTACCACTTTCGTCGTAAAAATCTTGCACCGGATAACATTCAAACCATTCTCCATTATTTATTGAAAATTCAAGAGTTAAACTATTACGATAAGAACCTGTAAGTTCATATTCATCGTGTTCAAATCCTGTCATTTCGACATAAAGGCTTGCTGTGTAATCTTGATATATACTAACTATTTCAGCAGTGTTCGTCCTATCTTTTTTAGGGGGGTCATTGTCACCACCACAAGCAGAGAGCAAAAATATTGCAGGAATTATAAGAGCAAATGCTAAACAAAAACTTAAAATTTTCTTTTTCATAATAACTCCTTATAATTTATGTTTTCTATCTGTTATATTATCTATTGCTATAACAAGAGCAATTAAGAACGGAATATCTTCTTCCGCTGCGTCAAGTTCAAAGGCATCATTGATAAAGGTGATTTTTCTTCTTATTGTTCCGATAACTTCACCATTTTTTAGAATTTGAGTTGTTAAACCAAAAAATTTTCCTTGAATTTTAATTTCGTCTTTATAACCCATCACAAAATATTCTTGATTTACATTAAACCACTTATCTTTCACTGAAG
>CALURV010000004.1 GCA_944323285.1 Candidatus Gastranaerophilales bacterium
TGTCATTTGGACAAATTATTCTTTTAGTATCAATGTCACGCAGTATAATCTTTTTGCTCAAATTCACTTTGTTTCGAAACACAATTAAACTCTATAACTATGCTTTGCTTTGTGGGGTTCTGCGTCCAGCATCCAATTATAATTAAAATAAAAAATGTCGATGGCGGGACTTGCTTCTTTGATTTTACTGTCTCTCGGGCGAGTAATTTGTTTCACTTCGTTGTCACAAATTTCGCCCTCACTTACTCGGGTTCGCTCGCTTTGCTCGACTTCACTCTTTCGTAAAATCCGCAACCCGCAAAAAACGGATTTAAGCCCTCCCCAATCCACATATAAAAAATACGATAACAAATGTCATCGTATTTTTTATGGTGTCGATGGCGGGACTTGAACCCGCAAGGATTGCTCCACACGCCCCTCAAACGTGCGCGTATACCAATTCCGCCACATCGACATATTTTTTTAAGTTTATTCTAATATTATGTACAAATTGTCTCTATGGCGGAGGTTGTGTCTAGCACAACCCTATCGAAAAACGATATTTAATCGTTTTTCTGCGGCAGAGTGCCACATCGACATATCTATATATTATGATGTTTTGATTTTTTTTTCAATATCAAATAAAATAAAAAACAAAGAAGGTTTAAATGAACTATATTTGGTATTTCTTAATTGTTATTTCTATCATATTTGGAGCTATTAATGGCACTTTAAACGAGGTTGCTAATGCAATATTTTCAGGCACTCAACTCGCTGTAAAAATTATTCTGACTCTGCTTGGAATAATGACTTTTTGGCTGGGAATAATGAAAATTGCAGAAAAATCAGGAATTGTAGAATCCATTTCTAAACTTTTAACCCCTATTGCAAAATTCGTTTTCCCCGAAATTCCTAAAAACAGCCCTATTATTGGAGATGTTGCAATGAATTTTACTGCAAATGCTCTGGGACTTGCGAACGCTGCGACTCCTATAGGAATAAAAGCAATAGAAGGAATGCAAAAATTAAATAAAAACAAAGAAAGCGCCTCAGATTCAATGTGTACTCTTCTTGCTATGAATACCGCAGGTTTTCAATTAATCCCTGCAACAGTAATAGCAATTTTAGCTGCAAATGGCTATAATAATCCTACTGAGATTATTGTTCCGACATTATTTGTTACAAGTTTTGCTTTTGTAAGTGCAATTATTATTGCAAAAATCTTTAAACGAATTTTTCCGCCTCAATTAACAAAGGAGGAAGAAAATGCCAATTAAAGAATTTATAGATATACTATCTCTTTGGGCTTTACCTGCAATAATTTTAATTATTTTAACCTTTGCAATAATAAAAAAAGTACCTGTTTATGAAGCCTTTATTGAAGGGGCAAAAGAAGGTGCTAAAGTAAGCTTTAATATAATTCCATATCTTGTTGCAATAATTGTTGCAATTTCCATGTTAAGGGCATCCGGTATTATAGAATCCTTATCATTAATTTGTTCAGGATTTTTAAACAGAATGCATCTTCCTGCAGATATTCTTCCTCTTGCATTTGTAAGATCATTATCAGGAAGCGCAGCAATTGGAGTATTTTCCGACATAATTTCAAATAATGATATTAACTCATACACATCTAAACTAGCTGCCATTATGATGGGAAGCAGTGAAACAACTTTTTATGTTTTAACTGTTTACTTTGGAGCTGTTGGAATAAAAAAATACAGATACGCTCTTTTAACAGGACTTAGTGCTGATTTTATAGGAATTGTTATGTCAATTATAGTTGCAAGGCTATTCTTTGCTTAATGTTATATTTTAGCCCCGCCTATTGCTTTATATAATCCTATTTGATTTATAAAATAATCTATTTTTTCAGTTACAACAAGTTCTTCTGTCACTAAAAGACTTTCTTTTTTCTGTAATAAATCAAGATTAGATATTATTCCTTCTTTATATTTTAAATCCGAATAATAAAAATCTTGTTTTTCTGCATTTAAACTTTCAACAGTTTTTAAATATTTTTCATTATCTAATTTTAAATCACATAAAGCGTCATTAACTTCTTGTATCGATTTAATATTCGTTTTTTTATAATTTTCAACAGCCTGTTCATATTTATTTTTATTCAGTTTTAAATTGGCTATTTTACGTCCGCCGGTAAAAAGCGGCAGTAAAGCACTTGCACCAAGCAGGGCAAGAGAATTTGTCCAGTTCATTTTACTGTAATACTCTGTTGAATTAAAAGAAATAAGACCAAATATATTAAAAGAAGGTAAAAACTCTTTTTTGGCAGCTCTTACATCAAGGCCGGCCTTTTCCAGCATTTTTTCAGCCGCTAAATAATCCGGTCTTGATTCAATTATTTCTGAAGAAATACTATCCGGAATTGATTTTTTTATTTCTAAATCATCATAAGCAATTCTCTTAAATTCACTTGAATTATTGGGATTTTCACCCATTAACACAGCAAGCGTATTCAATAAACGTTCTCTTGTTTTTTTAAGTTCAATAATATCACTTTCCGCTTTAATATATGCTTTATTAGCTTTAACAACATCTGCAGTTGAAACAAGTCCTTCTTCATTACTATATTTCATTAAATCATATATTTGTTTTCTATCTTTAATTATTTCTTCTTGAAGCAAAATCAATTTATCAAGTTTTACAATATTATAATAAGTACTTCCAACAGCACTAACAACTGAGATATAAGCGGATTTTTCATTAAGTCTTGATATTTCATATATCTTATCCATTGATTTTGTTTTATCTCTGTTTTTACCGAACAAATCAAGTTCATAACTTGCGTATAAAGGTAAAGATATTAAACCGTCAGAACTCGTAACCCCAGGCAATTTATATAAAGCAGGAACAGCACCAACTCCAAACATCGGCATTTCATTTGCCCTTTGTATATTTTTTGTTTCTTTTGCTTCTTCTGTTTTCAATGTAGATATTTTTAAGTCTTGATTATATTGTATTGCTTTTATTATATAGTCCAATAATATTGAATCATCTATGTCTTTCCACCAATCTATATTAATATATTCAACAATTGTATTTTCATCAGTTATTGGCTTCTTTGCCGCAAATACATTTATTGGAATAACCATTTGAATCATTACAAATAATATTAATATGGAAAAGAATTTCTTTATTTTCATTAATCCTCACACTATCATCTTGATTTTATTCTATTTATATATTAATATAAATATGTGGTAAATGCAACAGATAGAAAAAACAACATTAATGGAAAAAATTATTAAAAATAAAATACATTACACAGAAGGCATGTTCTTTCAAATAAGAATTACATCAAGGTATCTCAATTTAATGGGAAATCAAGCTTTTGAAAAATTAAAACTTGATTTATCTTTTGAAGAATATATCATCCTTGATATTATTTCTTATAATGAAGGAATTTGCCATAGAGACTTGGCTAAAATGCTATTAAGAGACAGGTCTAATATTGGGAAAATTGCCTCAAGCTTAGAGAAAAAGAAACTAATAAAAATAAAATTAGATATCAGAAATAATAGAACAGTAAAAAAAATATATATAACTGAAAAAGGTATAAAGGTATGTAATGAAATTTATATTAAGCTTGAACCATACTTAAAAATAATTAATGAAACTCTAAAAAAAGAAGAACAAGATATTGTAAGTACAACTTTAACAAAGTTCAGAAATGTACTTGAAAACATTGTAGAAGCTCAAATATAGGAGATAATATGACTAATCCTGAAGAGAATAAAACTCTTGATAAAAACAAAAAATCAAAAGAAATAATAATTATATTTGCAGTAATTATAGCAATAATTACAGGGAGTATATATTATATAAATTCAATGAATTATCAAACAACAGATGATGCTTATGTAGAAAGTGATTTAATACAAATAGCTCCGAAAGTTTCCGGTCAAATAAAAGAAATATACATAAAAGATAATCAAAAAATAAAAGAAGGCGATTTAATAGCAAAAATAGATGATGCCGATTATAAAATAAAACTGGCTCAAGCTCAAGCTATGTATGAAAAAGCATTGTTTTCTCAAAAAGTAGCAAAAGCAAAGTTAGATGCAATAAATACAGAAATAAAATTAGCCAAGAAAGATTTAGACAGATACACAAATTTGTATAAAGCAGGGGCTGTTTCACAGCAAACGCTTGATAATGCGAAGATAAAATATGACAATACAAAAGCTAAATTACTTTCAGCAGAAGAATCAATTCTTTCTAACACAGATAACAAAGTAGCGGATGCAGAATTAAGAGTATTAAAAGCACAAAGAGATCAAGCTGCACTTAATTTGGAATACACAAATATAATTGCACCAAATTCAGGAACCGTAACGAATAAAAATATTGAAAAAGGTAAATATGTACAAACAGGACAGCCAATATTCATGCTTGTTACAGATAATATTTGGATAGAAGCAAATTTTAAAGAAAGCCAAGTCGGTTTAATGAAGATAGGGCAAGAGGTAGAAATAAAAGTAGATGCATATCCAAAGAAAAAATTTAAAGGAAAAATAGAAAGCATTCAAATGGCATCAGGTGCAAAAGCAAGTTTATTTCCGCCTGAAAATGCAGTAGGCTCTTTTGTAAAGATAGTACAAAGGATTCCCGTTAAAATTGTATTTAACGAAGAAATTAATAAAGATGAATACAATATAATAGCAGGAATGAGCGTAGAACCAAAAGTAAGAGTTAAATAATGGCTGAAGCAGAAGAAAAAAAAGAAGAATGGAAGCCAAAATATAACCCATGGCTTGTAACAGTACCCATTGTACTGGCGGCATTTATGTTCGTGCTGGATGAAACAATAGCGAATGTTGCTCTTTTACATATGGCAGGAAGTTTTTCAGCATCAAAAGAAGAAGCTTTATGGATATTAACAAGCTATTTAATAGCTTCAGGAATAATAATACCAGCTGTAGATTGGTTCTGTAAGCTAATGGGCAGAAAAGCATTTTTTATATTCAGCATCTTGCTTTTTGTATGTTCATCTTTTTTATGCGGGATATCAAATTCTTTAGGAATGATGATATTTTCAAGAATACTTCAAGGACTTGGCGGAGGTTCTTTATTGCCATTAGCACAAGCCATATTACTTGAAAATTTTGAAATAAAAGATAGAGGAAAAGCAATGGCGCTGCTTGGAATGGTAGTTGTTATTGCTCCTATTATAGGACCTGTTTTAGGCGGTTGGATTACGGATAATTTTCATTGGTCTTGGATTTTTTATATAAATATTCCAATAGGGCTTTTCACAATCTTTTTAGCAAACTACCTGCTTGAGGATCCGCCTTATGCTAGAAAACAAAAAAATGTAAGAATAGATACTTTAGGATTTTTCTTTTTAACATTATGGCTGGTAACACTTCAAATAATACTGGATAAAGGTAATAATGCAGACTGGTTCAATGCCATATGGGTAAGAAGAACCGCTATTGTATGTGTATTATCTGCAATATTATTTTTTGTTTCACAAATAAAAAGAAAAGATTCTCTTGTAGATTTAAGTGTATTTAAAGATAAAAACTTTTCAATTGGAACTTTAGTACAAATAATAGTTTATTTTGTACTATTAGCATCGATGGCTATTTTGCCACAATTTTTACAGACATTAATGGGCTATAATGCATATTTAAGCGGACTTACAATGATGCCAAGAGGAGCAGGAAGTTTTCTTTCTGTTATATTAAGCGGATTATTATCAAATAAAGTTGATAACAGATTATTAGTATGTTTGGGATTAATATTTATAGGAATAGCAGGCTTTCAACTAAGTAATATAAATTTAGAAATTTCAATGTCATCAATAGCCATTCCAAATTTCATTTTAGGTCTCGGTATGGGATTTTCACTTGTTCCAAGTATAGCATTATCGGCTGTAACTTTAAGTAATGCCCAAATGACAAATGCATCAGGTTTGCAGAGTTTATTAAGGAATATAGGAGGTGCAATAGGAACATCTATTTCAGGAACAATGATAGCAAGATGCGCACAAGCTCATCAATATAGTATGGTTGGGAATTTAGATGCACTTAATCCTGTTTATCAAGAAAGGGTCATGGCAATGACTCAATCAATAAGCCAATATACACATCCTGTTATAGCAGAACATATGGCTAAGAGTGTTTTATATAAACAATTAATTCAACAATCAACTTTGCTTGGTTTTGTAGATACATTCAGAATGTTTTCTATTGTAGCAATGATAATAATACCAACATTATTTTTATTAAAAAATATAGATTATAAAAAAGAATGATATTAAAAAGGCAATTAATTATATTAATTGCCTTTTTAATAAACATTTTATTTTAAACTAAGCAGTAGTACTTTTCACTGATTGACCACTTAATTGTTTATGAATATGTTTATTTTTTTGTTTGTTAAAGAATATCATTGATGCAATTTTTACACAGGCAATTAAAGCAATTGTACCAATTAAAGTTTTATTTAAAGATTTTTTTGCAATTTTAGCTGTTTCTTGGATTTTAGGGTACATTTCTTTAGCATTTTCTGCAACTTTTTCAATGTTAGTTTTTACATTATCAAAAGAAACAATAGTACTACCTAAAACCTTTTTAGCAGCATTTTCTGCTTCTCTAGTTGCTTGAATATTTTTTAATGATTTTTCAGCGAAATCAACAGCTTTTTTAACAAACTTATCTTGAGAAAGCCTTGAATTTTTTAAAGCAGCTTTAGTTTCTACAGGAAGTGTAAGTTCATGACAAGCTTGAGCAAGAACACCTCCAGCTAATGCCGGAAATACTATTTGAGAAATTACATTTGAAGATTTATTATTAACATTTTGTACTTCCATATAATATCCTTTTACTGCCAATATTACCTTTTTATTATTAAAAATAAAAAAAACTTATTTTGTCAAAAATATAAAAATATACATAATTTATTTACAAAACATAATATATTTTTCAAATGTATCGAATATTAAAATACATGTTTTATTTTTTATGCAAAAATAGTATTATTAATAAAGAAGATTGGAATTTATGTTAAATAAAAAAGTAAAATCAATAATTCTTGCAGCAGGAAAAGGTACAAGAATGAAATCAGAACTTCCAAAAGTTCTGCATACTATGTTTAATAAACCCTTACTTGGTTATGTTTTAGATGCTGTAAATAAAACAGGATATATAAACGAGCATTTTGTAATAGTAGGGCATGAAGCTGAAAAAGTTGAAAAATATGTAAAAGAAAATTATGAAAATGCAAAATGTATTTTGCAATCACCACAGCTTGGCACAGGAGATGCAGTAAATAAAGCGACCCCTTATTTAAAAGATTTTGACGGTTATGTAATAGTTATATACGGTGATACTCCATTAATAACAGCAGAAACTATAACTAATTTTATAGAGTTTCATGAAAACAATCATGCTGATTTAACAGTAATGTCAGCAATATTCGAGAATCCAAAAAACTACGGAAGAATTATTCGAGATAAAAACAATAAATTCATTGCAATAATAGAAGAAAAAGATGTAACGCCTGAACAAAAAGCAGTTAAAGAAATTAATGCCGGTATATATTGTATTAACTGGAAAACTGTATCAGATGCTTTTAACCATTTACATAATAATAATGCTCAAGGAGAATATTACTTAACAGATATAGTAAAATGGGCTGTAGAAAAGAATTTAAATGTACAATCATATATTCTTAAAAATAACGATGAAATTTTTGGAATAAATTCAAAAATTCATCTGGCACAAGCAACTAAAATATTAAATAAAAAATCAATTGAAAAATTTATGGAAGAAGGAGTACAAATAATTGATCCTGATTCAACATATATTTCACCTGAAACAACAATAGGTCCTGACACCATTATTCTTCCAAATGTTTATATAACAGGAAAAAATACAATAGGTAAAAATTGTAAAATTGGTCCATTTTCACATGTAAGAGATGGAGCAATAATTGGGAATAATGTTAGAATAGGAAATTTTGTTGAGATAAAAAAATCAATAATAAAAGATAATACAAATGTTTCGCACTTAAGCTACATAGGCGACAGCGAACTTGGTTCACACGTAAATATAGGTGCAGGAACAATAACAGCAAATTATAATCCTATTTCTAAAATAAAAAGTAAGACAATTATAAAAGATGGTGCAAATACAGGTTCAAACTCGGTAATAGTAGCACCTGTAACAATAAATGAAATGGCGTCAATAGCAGCAGGCAGCATTATTACCAAAGATGTAGAAGCTTATTCACTAGCTATAACCCGTTCCCCATTAAAAATATTTTCAAATTGGGTAAAAAAGAAAATTGAACAATTATCAGGAGGCAATAAATAATGGAACTTGAATTAGCGTTTCCACAAGGTATAAAGACAATAAATCCGACTCACGATATAAAGCTGTTTGCAGGTCGTTCAAATATGAAATTGGCTGAAGAAATAGCAGAGTATTTGGGAACAACAGTCGGGCCGATGATTGTTAAAAATTTTGCCGATGGAGAAATATATGTTCAAGTTCAAGAAAGTATAAGAGGAGATGACGTATTTATCGTACAGCCTGTTTGTAACCCTGTTAATGAAAATTTAATGGAATTATTAATAATAATAGATGCATTTAAAAGAGCAAGTGCAAAGTCTATCACTGCTGTTATACCATATTACGGTTATGCAAGACAAGATAGAAAAACCTCAGGCAGAGAAGCAATAACAGCAAAGCTTGTTGCAGACCTTCTTACAATTGCAGGAGCTGATAGAATATTGGCAATGGATTTACATACAGGTCAAATCCAAGGATTCTTTAATATTTTAGTAGACCATATTTATGCTACATCAGTAATTGTTGATTACGTTAAAAGATTAAATATTCCACAAGATGATTTAGTTGTTGTAAGTCCTGATATGGGTGGAGTATCACGTGCAAGATATTTTGCAAAACATATGAATTCACCAATGGCAATTATAGATAAGAGAAGAAACCGCCACAATGAAGCAATAGCAGTTAATATCATTGGTGATATTAAAGATAAAACCTGCATAATGTTTGATGATATTATTGATACAGCCGGAACAATATGTGGAGCAGCTCAATTGTTAAAAGAAAAGGGAGCAAAAGATGTTTATGTTTGTGCAACACACCCGGTATTTTCAGGTCCTGCACTTGAAAGATTAGAAAAAGCTCCTATAAAAGAAGTTGTGGTTACAAATACAATTCCTTTAAATAAAAACTTTATTCCAACAAAAATAACCCAGTTAAGTGTAGCACCATTATTAGGTGAAGCTATTTCAAGAATTCATGACGGAGAATCTGTAAGTTCTTTATTTGGATTTGAAAAAGAATATGATCAATAAAAATGAAATATAAAAGCTGTCAGTGGGTAAATAGAGGAATAGAATTTAGAACAGATGAACTGCGTTTATGTTGCTATGGTTATTTACAAGGCAGAGAAACAGAATATCAGACAACAATAAAAAAGAATTACCACGGTGAAATATTTGATTGGAATGAAATTTTTGCAATAAAAGAAAAATTAAAAGAGCAACATAAAAAAGGAATTTATCTTGATGCTTGTAAAGACTGCATATATCTGCAAGAAAAAGATTGGGATGAAGAAAATTATATAAATCATTTTACTTTTAATCATTGGACTAAATGTAATTGTAATTGTACATATTGCTATACAATGGATGATAAGAAAAAGTTTAATTCCTATAAAGAATATCATCTTTATCCAATTATAAAAGATATGTTTAAAAAAGGAATTATAAAAAAGACGGAAGAGTCCTGCATAATTTTTGGAGGCGGAGAACCTACAATATTAAAGGAATTTGATAAACTTATTGATTTATTTTTAGAAAAAGGTTGTAAAAATATACGTATAAATTCTTCAGGAATAAAATTTTCTAAAAGTATAGCAAAAGGTTTAAAACTTGGTGCAATAAGTTTAGTTATTTCAACAGATTCAGGTTGCAAAGAAACTTATGAAAAAATAAAACAGGTAAAAGCATATAATAAAGTTTGGGGAAACATACGAAAATATGCAAAAGCACAAGGTGAAAATAATTTATTAAAAGTCAAATATATTTTATATCCAGGAGTTAATGATAACTACGAAGAGATAAATAAATGGTTTGATGAAGTTATAAAAAATGACGTTAATGCTGTTAGTTTAAGCGTGGAACAAGATTGGTATAATACTCATCAACCAAATTTTCCTACAAAAATATATGAGCAAATTTCATATATAGAAAAAAGAGCAAAAGAATTAAATCTTGATTTAGAAATTTATTGCGAAGCATTAGCGGTACTTAGAGAACACAAAAATTTAATCTAGTATCGATATAATTTAATTTTTAGCTTAATCACTAATTTTATTAATCAAAGAACTTATTTTTGTTTCAATAATAATAGAATATTTTTTAATTGTATTATCAAATAAATAAGAAAGAATTTTATCTAAAAATATAGAAATAATAAATATAGAAAAAGCAATTAATATAATTAAGAGAATGTAGAAGAATGAATTTGTATAACTTACAGTATTAATTAAATCTTTAAATAAAAAGTCCCTAACATACATATTATCGTGGATAAGATAAACTCCTAACATTGATTTAGCAATCCAATTAATGTAAATATTATACTTAATTTCACAATTTTTAAATAAATAAAATAAATACAACGAAATAACAAGACAAGAAATTTTATACTCACTAAATAATATATTATATACATTAGAAAAATTCATTATTGGGGCACTATCTAAAATATAATTACCAATATAAAAACAAAGAACTGAGAAAAATAAAAAGAATAATACAATAAAAAACATTTTATTGTATTTTAAGTTAAAACTAAAAATATTTTTTCTAATGCATGCACCAATAATATAAGCACAAATAAACCAAATAAAACCATTTATTTCACATTTAAAGGAGAAAAAAGAAGGAGCGATAACCCAAATAATAAAAATAGTTATTAGTAATAATTTAAGTGTTTTTTTATTTACTGCATTTAAAAATATATTAATATAAGGAATAAACAAATACATCAAAAGATAATCTGTTATAAACCAATAATTTTTTCCAATAATAGGAAATATTGATATATTATAAACCTGCCAATACCCTTTGATAATTAAAGTAATTAAGAGAAAAATTAAGGAATAAAGAAGAGTTTTTAGGTAAATAAAAGAAAATTTATAAATACGTGCTTGTGCATAAACCATATAATAACCTGTTAAAAAAACGAATAAATTAACAGCAATTTTTCCTAAAGAAGAAAAAAGAACTACAAAAAGACTATTTATATATTGAAATTCATAAAGATTAATTCTCCAATGATTAAAAATTTCGTGAGCACAGCAATGAGAAATAACAATAAAAAACATCGCAACAATTCTAAGCAATTCAAAATTTGATTGACGATTTAAATTTTTATTCTCATTAGTAATAAGCTCAGAAGACATATAAACCTATTCTATAAAATGTCCGAGATGGGACTTGAACCCACAAGGCTTTCACCATACGAACCTGAATCGTACGCGTCTACCAATTCCGCCACTCAGACATTACAGTAATTTTAACATAAAAAAGAGAGGATATAAATCCTCTCTTTTAAATTATAAAATAAAAAGTTTACTTATTATAAGGATTTAATGATTCAGTAAATATAGCTTTTACAACTTCTTTAGTTCCTTCAACAGGAGCTATTGAAATTAATCCACTCAAAGAAGGAGTTTCAAAAGTTAAATTTACAAGTTTTTCAATGTCAGCTTCAGAAAATCCTTCATCTGTTAATTTCTTTTTTATACCAACAGAGAATAACCATTCTTCAATTTTCTTAGCAGCATATTCAGCTTCGTCAGGAGTACCTTTTAAATCAGGTATTATAGTAGAGAATAATGAAGCTAAAGTTTTTGCTTTTGCAGGATAAATATATTTAACAACTGCAGGTAAAATCATAGCCAAACCTAAACCATGAGAAAGTTTTGGTTTCACTCCGCTTAATGGATGTTCTAAAGCGTGAGTAAAATGTAATAAACCATTGTCAAAGCTTACACCACCTAATATAGAAGCATATAATAAGAAATATCTTGCTTCTTTATTTTGCGGATCTTTATTTATTATAGGTAAGTATTTTGCAACAAGTTCAATACATTCCTTTGCTGTTGAAATAGAATAAGGAGAAGCAACTTTTGTTGTTGCAGCTTCAATTGAGTGGTTTACCGCATCAATAGATACAAATATAGTTTGTTCTGGTGATAAATTCATCATCAAAGCAGGATCATCAATTGAGTATGAAGGGTAAATACAATCATACGCAATAGCCGGTTTATATTCTGTTTCAGGAATAGTAACAACAGCAAATCTGTTTGTTTCTGTTCCTGTTCCGTGAGTCAGGTTTATTGCAACTATAGGAACTGCTTTTTCAGGTATAAACTTAAATTCGTAAA
>CALURV010000005.1 GCA_944323285.1 Candidatus Gastranaerophilales bacterium
ATTGAAATGGAAGTTAAAAGACTTGATACTCAAATCACTTCTATTCAAAAACAACTTGAAGCTGTTGAAGACGCTGAAAGCTCTGCTATTGATAGAGCTACTCCTAAATTCAAAGGCGTTGGCTAATTCTTCCTTATTTTCTTTTATTTACTTATTCTTTATTTTCATATATTTTCATATATTTTTCGTATCTTTTAAGAGGAACTTTTGTTCCTCTTTTTATTTTCAACTTTGTTTTTTCATTTTAAAGAAAACTACACAAGGCATTAATAAAAAAGCAGGCAAAGCAAATATTGCAAAAACATCAACATAGGACATTAACTTTGCCTGTTGTAAAAGTTCATTATACAAAGAAGCACTTGCTTTAAGATTTGCTATATAATGTACTGAATAATGCATAAATTTAGCTGTTAATAGAGCTAGCTTATTCTGAAAGACAGGATTATATTGAGATAAATTACCAACCAAATAAAATTGATGTGCTTGTGATAATCTTGCTACTAAAGTATTTGTCATAGAAACAGTTATTGCAGTTGCAACACACTTACTCAAACTATGCATACCAGCAGCTGATGCTAAATCAGTTTTAGGTAAAGTAGATAAAGCTAAAGATGATATTGGTATAAAAGCCATAATTAGACCAAAACCCAATATTATGTTTGGCAAAATCGTACATACAAAAGAATATTCTAAGTTAATATTAGTTAACATTAAAGTTGAAGTTCCAAGCATGAAGAAACCTAATGCAATAACTATTCTATTATCTACATAATTAACAAGCCTTGAAACAATTATAATTGCCATAAAACAAGCTATTGAACGAGCAATCATGGAAGAGCCACCAAGCTGAGCAGTATAACCCATAAGTCCTTGCAAAAATGCCGGTAGTGCACATAATGTAGCATATGCTGATATATTTACAAAAGAAGCTAAAATTGTTCCTATTAAAAAGTTTAAATTTTTAAATACTCTTAAATTTGCAATAGGATTTTTATTTTCTAATTCCCATACAACAAAAAACATAAAACATACAAAAGAAAAACCAGCAAGCCAACATATCCATGTTGAATCAAACCAGCCATATTGCTGACCTTTATCTAATATTACCTGCATAGAAAATAACCACAGTACCAATGAAATAATCCCAATAAAATCAGGGTTTTTAACTTTTACTCTATTTGGATTATTCATAACATTACAATGAATAAGAACAACAGAAAAAACACTGATTGGAATATTTATTATAAAAAGAGCTTGCCAAAAGAAGTTATCAACTAAATATCCGCCAATAGCAGGACCCATTATTGCAGAAACCATAACTGCGATTGAAAATATCCCCATTGCTATACCATGTTTTTCTTTAGGATAAACTTGAAGCAAAATAGCCTGTGATAAAGGCATAAAAGGTCCACCGCCAATACCTTGAATTATTCTTCCGAAAATAAGCATATTTAAATTTGTAGAAATAAGACAAATTAATGAGCCTATGCCAAATATAACAGTAATTAATTTCAAGAAAGTTCTTCTGCCGAAATAATTTTCAAGCCAACCTGAGATTGGAAGCATTATAGCATGGGTTATCATATAACTTGTTACTACCCAATTTACTTCATCTCTTGTTGCACCAAAGGCGCCAGCCATATGAGGAACTGCAACAGTTACCGTTGATGTACCTAAAATAGAAGCAATTGTAGGAATCATTATTGTAAAAGCAACAAGCCATATTGGTATTTTCAGTCTTTGCTCTATTGTTCTTATCATTTTATTTTTACCCTTGGAACAACAGACATACCGGGTACTATATTATAATCAGAATAGTTTTCTGTAAAAGTTATTTTTACAGGAATTCTTTGGACAATTTTAATATAGCTTCCGACAGCATTTTCCGGTGGAAATAAACTTGCCTTAGCACCTGAAGACCTCTGTATACTATCAACTTTGGCTTTGAACTTTTTAGAACCGAATGTATCTATTTTAACAATTACTTCTTGACCCTTTTTCATTTTACCGACTTGTGTCTCTTTAAAATTGGCTACAATCCAAACTTCAGGAGAAACAATAGCTAAAAGAGGCTGACCTATTGTCACATAATTACCTTCTTCTATTTTTCTTGATGAAACAGTACCATCTTGAGGGGCATAAATATCTGTATATGACAAATTCAATTTAGCAATTTCAAGTTCAGCCTCTATTTTTTCTATATTTGCTTGTGATGCTTCTTGTTTAGCCACTGCTGATTTTAAGGCTGAATCCATACCCTTGTTTTTCTCAACAGCTTCATTATAGTTGGCTTTTGCAACATCTAATTTTGTTTTACTTGAGTCAAACTCTTGTTTTGTACAAATACCTTCTTTATTTAATTCTTTAAATCTTTTAAAATCTTTTATCGCAAAATCTAACTTTGATTTTGCAGATTCTAAGCTCTCATTTGACTGAGCTAACATTGCTTGAGATGTTTCTGTATCACTTGATGCAACATTACTGTTTGCAACAGCTTGCATTAATTCTGCTTCTAATTGTTTTACTTTTGCTTCATAATCTTTTGGATCAATTTTTGCAATTAATTGTCCTTTTTTAACACTATCATTATCATTCACATATAACTTACTAATATGTCCGGCTACCTTAGGGGCTACCGATATTAACCGTCCTTCTACAAATGCATCATCAGTGGATTGATAAAAGAATGAATAAAATATTGATACAATTCCAAGTAATAAAAATAGTACTGCTGTTATTCCAGGAATTATAACCCTCTTTTTCTGGTATGACTTTCTATTTTTCTTCTTTCTTTGTTTTCTCTCATTTAATATGTGTTTCACTTTTTTAAGTTCTTCCGGACTTAAGTTGTCATGTTTTTTTCTCATGTTTCGCGCCTGTATAAATCTAATAACAAATTTTTAATTTAAAAATACTTTTGTGTTATCATGATATCACAAAAAATTTAGAAGGCGAAACATGAAAAAATTAATAACAACTTTTTTGGTGATTATTTCATTATCACTATCAATTATTCCGTCAGAAGGAAAAACAAAAAATATACAAGTTAATACTTTTGAATATATAAATATACCATTCTGGCAAAAATACAATGATGAAATTTTAATAAATCATCTAAACAATATGTATAAAAATAATTTTGATATTAAAATTGCAGCATACAAAATAGAAGAAAGCGAAAAAATAGTAAAACTTGCTTTTTCTAATGAATTACCGCAAATAGCCCTTAATGGTTATGTTGGTAGAACTTTAACATCTAGTGATGAAAAATTCGGAGATTTAATAATTCCTGATTATTCTCAATATCATTATCTTTTACCACTTACCTTAAATTATGAAATTGACTTATGGGGTAAAAACAGATTAAAAACAAAAAGTATGAAAAAACAATTGGATATGCAAAGAGAAGATGAAAGAAGTTTATATATTATATTAACATCTAATTTTGCTATTAATTATTATAATCTTATTAAAACAGATAAACTTATAGATATACAAGAAAAATTAATAGAATCACAGAAAAAAATATGTAAATTAATTAAAAAAAGATATGAAAACGGACTTGCATCACAAACTGAAATATTAGCAGAAGAAAAGAACTTAACATTTTTGTTGGAAGAAAAAAATAATCTGTATGAGAAAAGAGATGCTTTATTAAATCAATTAAATGTATTTTTGGCAGACAGAAGTTTTGAAGAAATTCAAAGACTTGATTATGATAGCATTGATATAAATATACATTCCCCGAAAGAAATATCATTTGATGTAGTAGAAAAAAGACCAGATGTAATAAAATCAAAACTTAAACTGGAAAAAGCCGGTTATGATATTAGAATATCTAAAAAGAATATTCTTCCTAGTTTCACTATTTCAGGAACTCTCGGGTATAATGCCTATGAATTGGGGCATTTATTCGGAACAAAAACAGGATTAGCTTCAATAGGTATTATTCCGTATTTTGATATATTTGACGGCGGGAAAAAAATTAACATTATGAAGCTTATGAAAAGCAGATATAATAAAGCCTTTGAAGAATACAATAAGAATATACTTATTTCTATGCAAGAAATAAATGACTCACTATACTCTACAAAAACATCAGAGAAAAATTACATTATCACCAGAAATAGAGTAAATATAGAAAAAGAAGATTTAAGACTTATAAAAAGAAAAGAAGAAATTGGTACTGCTAATATAATTGATACTTTAGTTAAGGAACAAGAATTTTATATAATATATCAAAATGAAGTATCTTCAAAAATAAATAATATAATATCTACAATAAATTTATATAAAGCATCTGGCGGCATTGATATTTTTGAAAACAACAATATACAAAACCTGTAAAATTTTAATAAAATTTACACAAATATTAAATTTTTTAGTTTTTACTAAGTATAATTAATATATAATCGTTAACAAGGTAATATATAATGCAAAGAAAAAGCAACAAAGAATTTGGGGAATTATCTCGTCTAAGAAAATTATATAATATAAGAGAAATATTAAATGAAAAAAATGAAGATTTAGATTACCTATTTGATAAATCATTAAAACATCTTGAAAATTTTCAAGTAATAGAAGCAGAAAGACAAATGGCTCTTGAGCACTTACGAGTATTAACAACACAACTACAAACAAGAAGATTAAGAAATAGGATTAAATCTTCTTGTAAATATTTTACCTTGTAATATTTTAATCATTGTCAACAGGTATTGTTATAAAAGCAGATTTATAAATATTAAAAATATTATTTCGTTTTGTATTAAAAGAAATATACTTTGTTTTATACTCTGCATTATCAGATTTTTCACCTGATTGAAGTTCTAGTGCAAATTTTACCAATTTTGGATTCATACAAATTACCCCAACATATTAAACTAACCCTTACTAATATATTAAGTATTTTTCTAAAAAAAAATTGCCTTATTTTTATAAATTAATCTAGTATCGCACATTGTTACCTTCTCATCCTAGCAAACAAAGTACTCACCTTTTAAAAACGCCACTCACCTTAGTTTCACTACGGATACAAGCTCACTCAAAAAACAAAGTTTTTGGTTCGTTTTGTAAAAAAATTCACTCACATTTTCAGTTTATCGTGAATTTTTTCTCGGACAAATTAAACAGATATATAAATTTATGATAAAATGTAAAATATGTTAATAGTAGAATTACTAAAAAATAGACAATATCCTTTGGAAATTCCTGAAAATGTCAAAGTAAAACATAATGACATGGTTATTGTGTTAACACAAAAAGGCGAAGAAGTAGCCAAAGCAATACAAGTACCACCTCAAGTTGCAAGTATTCTAACAAGAAAAAAAGTACCAACTGTTCCCTGCCTAAGAGTTATGACTAAAGAAGATTTAGATTCTTATAAAGAAATAGAATCTCTTGAAGAACAAGGATTTAAAGATTGTCTTGAACTAATCAAACAACATAATCTGCAGATGAATTTATTCCAATGTAAATATACTTTCGATAGAAAAAAAGTAACATTTTATTATACAGCACCTGAACGTGTAGATTTTAGAAATTTACTAAAGGACTTAACGAAAGTATTTAAAAGAGTAAGAATTGATTTAAAGCACATTGGTGTTCGTGATGAAACATCGTTATGTTTAGGTTCGGGATTATGCGGAAGACCATTTTGTTGTTGCACATTTAAAAGACAATTTGATTCAATAAACATAAAACTAGCACACGACCAAAGTATGCCAATTACCCCAAGTAAAATATCCGGAACTTGCGGAAGATTATTATGCTGTTTAAATTATGAATATCAAAATTATATAGAAACAGCAAAAGAAATGGTTCCTATTGGTTCTGGAGTTATGACACCCGATGGTGTTGGAAGAGTTTGTTCTTTAAATATACTTACAAATAAAGTTTCGGCAAAACTTTCTGATGGAAAGATAAAAGAATATCTCTCATCTGAAGTTGAAATGATAGATACTGATGTAAATATTGAAATTGATATTACTAACAGTCCAACATATAACTATGCCTCTTTACAGTCTGAAGAAAATATTGATATAAAACAATTCGAAGACGAAAAAAATAATATAACTGATGATATTTAATTTCCTAATGGCAATTCTAAAATAAAAGTTGTTTTTCCGTCTTCAGAATTATCAACATTAATATTTCCATTATGAGCTAAAGCTATTTGCTGAGAAAGATATAGGCCTAAACCAGTACCTGCTTTTCTAAATTTTGAGTGTCCTGAATAATATTTATTAAATATCATATCCAAATCTTCTTTTAAAATATTTTTACCATAATTAGAAATAATAAATTTAACATTATTATCTTCTATAAAAGTTTTTATGTTTATTTCTGATTCAGTAGGACTGAAAGAAATTGCATTTTGAACTAAATTTTTAATTACTCTTTTTAGTTGTAATTCATCAAATATAAGCTCTAAACCTGAAGTTTTTTCAAGACAATAAATAATTTTATGAGAAGTATTATATGCAATAGGATACATTTCATTTATTATAGATATCAAAAAATTATTAAAATTATTTAAGGCTAAAGTCAATTTGAGACCTTTTTGTTCTAACCTATAAGTTTCAAGCATATTTTCAATTAAGTCTTTTAATTCTTGATTAGAAGATTTCATCAAATTTAAAATCTCTATTTGTTTTTCATTTAAAGTACCAAATCTACCTTCCAGTAGATATTCAATAGAATTAAGTTCAGCAACAACAGGAACTTTCATATCGTGCGTTAAAGTTGCAGCAAACTCCTCTTTAAAAGACTGTAATTGCTTTTCTTGTTTTATAATTTCTTCAAGAGAAAGGTTTTTTTTCGACAAAGTAGCTTGATACTCTTTTATCATCATTTCTCTATCGTATATTGTTTCAAACAATCTATTTATAATACTTTCAAGTTTCTTATCATTTAAATTCTGAAGCCGAATATTTATATCACCATATCTGATTCTATTTATGGCTATTAAAATTTTATTTAAATCTTGCATTACCTTACAATAATTATTTTTTATAATAATTATTATAAATATACATACAATTAATAAAACAAATAAAAAAATACTAATCATTAATTTACTCATAAAATTATAATATCATAAATCTGCTTATTATATTGATTGACAAAACATATTAGCTAATATAACATATCTTGTATGTTATTTTCACAGAAAAATAATAAAAGTTATTATTGCTGTAGTGACTTAGAAGAAAATCTTGTCCTTCATAGAGATTGGTATAGTATTTGTTCAATGTATGGACATATAAACTATAAATATAGACCAATATTTTTATGGGGTAAAAAAGGATTTGATTATAAAAACTTTCTAAAAGCAAAAAAGGCAATTATAAAAAACTTAAAAAAAGGTATAATTCATCCAGGATGTGTAGGGTGTAAAGACCTTAAGAAAAAAGAGTGGAAAGGAAAATGTGATAAACTTTATCATATTCATTTTAGATTAAGTAAAAAATGCAATGCAAAGTGTATATATTGTCTAGATGAAGTAGATAATATAACTCCTGACAGATTATTTTTTGAAGATTTAAAAAAATTAGTAAAAAACCGAAAAGTAGATAAAAATGCACTTATGGAATTTGGTGGTGGCGAGTTTACCTTACATGAGGAATTTGATAAAATATTTAGATTTTTATTAGATAATGGATTTAAACGTTATAAGATTTTTACATCTGGTCTAAAATATAGTAAAGAACTTGAAGAAGCTTTGGGGTTTGGTCAATGTGAAGTAATTATTTCGCCTGATGCAGGTGACAGGGAAACTTTTATAAAAATCAAACAAACTGATACTTATGATAGATTATGGGGCAATTTAGAACGATATGTTAAAGCACAGAATGAAAATAAACTACAAGTTAAAACTAAATTTCTAATTTGCAGAGGAATAAATGATACAGAAAAGCAAATAGACCTTTTTTTAGAAAAATCAAAAGAAATAGGAATAAAAAAAGTTATGTTTGATATTGAAGTAAGAGATTTATACATATTACAAAACAAATTTAATGAAGAACTCCTTACACATCTTATAAAACTTATTAAATATGCAAAAAACCAATCAGAAAATAAATATAATCTAATTTTTGAAGATTTTTCTTATATACAACTATTAGAACAATATTTTCCTCAATATTGGAAATAAGTTATTTAAAAACAAATTAATCTAGTATTGCACTTTGTTAGCGAGTCATACTCGCTAACAAAGTACTCAACTTAAAAAAATGCCACTCAAAAAAACTCACTCACACTTTCTGCTTATCATGAATTTTTTCTCTGACAAAATATTTTAATAAAAAAAGAGGAGAATACTCCTCTTTTTTAATATATTTATTTATCTTTTATTTAACCATTTGACTCATTACTTCTTCAGCAAAATTATCTTGTCTTTTTTCAAGACCTTCACCTAAAGTCCAGCGAACAAATGATTTAATTTCAAGTTTACCGTTTAACAAGTCTTGAACTGTTTGATCCGGATTTTTAACAAAAGGTTGTTCTAATAAACATTTTTGTGCCATTAATTTATTAACACGACCTTCAACAATTTTAGCTCTAATATTTTCAGGTTTTTTAGCTAAATCTTCTTTGCCCATTTCTATTCTTGTTTCTTCATCAATAACATCTTGAGGGATTTGATTTCTTGAAACAAATTCAGGTGCAGAAGAAGCTATATGTAAAGCAACATCTTTTAACAAAGCTTCATCTTGAGCAGATGCACTTATTAACACACCTATTTTACCGTTATGTACATATGTTGCAAGATTACCTTCCAATACTTCAAATCTTCTAATGCTTATTTTTTCACCAATTGTTGCAATTTTATCTTTAACAACATCTTCTATTTTCATATTACATATTTTACAAACAGAAGAATTTAGCTCGTCCATATCTTTAGGTTTTGTTTGAGTTATATGTTTAGCTAAACCGTTAACAAAAGTTTTAAAATCATCATTTTTTGCAACGAAATCTGTTTCACAATTAACCTCAACAATTGAACCTACACCATTTTCGATATATGTTGCAACTAAACCTTCAGCAGCGATTCTATTTTGTTTCTTTTCAGCAGAAGCGATACCTTTTTGTCTTAAAAATTCCATTGCTTTTTCCATATCGCCATCACATTGTTCAAGAGCTTTTTTAGAATCCATAAAACCGGCACCGGTTTTTTCTCTAAGTTCTTTAACCATTGCAGCTGTAACTGTCATAATTTAATCCTTTCAATGTTTATTCTTCAACAGGAACATTTTCTTCAGCAATAACTTCTTCAGTTTCTGCTTCTTTAACTGTTTCTTCCTGAACACCAGCGTCTTCAGCCTTTATTGCTTGTACTTTAGACATCTGGTTTGCTTTATTTTCTCTTAATTGTTTACCTTCTAAAACAGCATCTGCTAATTTAGAACATACTAATTTAATTGATCTTATTGCATCATCATTACCCGGAACAATATAATCAATACCATCAGGGTCAGCATTAGTATCAGCTAAACAAATAACAGGTATATTCAATTTATTTGCTTCAGCTATAGCTATAGCTTCTTTCTTCTGATCTATAACGATTAATAAATCAGGCATACCTCTCATTTCTTTAATGCCGCCTAATGATTTATTTAATTTTGAAAGTTTTCTCATCATCTGAGAAATTTCTTTTTTAGGTAATTTTTCAATTTGACCTGAAGCAGAAAATTCTTCTAATTCTCTTAGTTTATTAACTCTGCCTCTAATAGTTTCAAAATTAGTTAACATTCCGCCTAGCCATCTTCTGTTAACATAATAAGCTCCAGCTCTTGTTGCTTCTTCAGCAACAACATCTATTGCTTGTTTTTTAGTACCAACAAAAACTACATTTTTACCTTTTGCAGCACAATCTCTAACTGCAGCATATGCTTCATCTAATTTTTCTGATGTTTTTCTTAAATCTAATACATAAATCCCGTTTCTTGCACCATATATATATGGTTTCATTTTTGGGTTCCATCTTTGTGTTTGGTGACCAAAATGTACACCTGCGTCTAATAATTCAATCATTGATGCTACCGGCATCTTTTTTCTCCTTCTTTCTTGTAACCTGTGAATTGCTTTCCCATCTCAATTGAGACTAAGTTATTACTGTTTTGCAATCTAACCTATCGTACTCACAATTCACTAAACATAATAATACAAACAAAAAAAAAGTAAAAAGATTTAAATTATATTTTTATCAAAAAGAATAAATCCGTTACATAAATTAAAAGACAATAGGTTTATATTAAATTTTGAATTATAATTTGTGCATCATAATAAGATTAGGAGATTGTTGTAAATATGAAAAAATTTATCAAAATAACCAGTATATGTTTAGGCATTTTAATTGTAATTTTATATCTTTCTTTCCTTTTTATATTGCCTAATGTAATTGATTTAAATAAATATAAATCAGAGCTGCAAAAAATAGTAAAAGAACAAACTAATTTAATAATAGATTTTAATAATCCTAAAATTACAACAACTCCACTTTTATCAGCAGGTATTATGGCTGAAAATATCTCTATAAAATTACCAGATAACTCTGATGTATTAACCGCAGATTCTTTCAAGGGGAGAATTTCGCTGCCAAGTCTTTTGTTCCTCACAATAAAAGTTTCTACAGCAGAAATTAATAACCCTATTATAAATATTGATATTATAAATGGCAAAGCATTTAAAGCTGTTCAAGCTTATGAAGAAATTTTAAATAAAAAAGAAGAAAATATTGCATCAAATATACAAGCTGATTCTAATACAATAATTAATCCTTCATTAATAAAAATAATTATACCTAAAGTAATAATTAATAACTACATAGCTAAAATTAATGATTTAAAGACTGGAAATTACCTTAAGTTAAAAGGTGATGAACTGATTTTAGGATATAAAAATGGAAAAACTGCTTCTATTAAAACTATTGCAGAATTATATATTAATGAAACAAAAAATATTACTGCAAATATTGATATAGACTCTTTTCTACCGCCGCCTACAGTTTTGGATAAAGAAGATGATAAAGCTCAAAGAGTAGAAATTCCTTTTATCAATCCTGTAGCTATGTATATGGCATATGAACTAAAAACAAATTTTGATTCCAAAATAAAAATAAGACAAAAAAATAATCAAATAATTTCTAATGGCTATTTAAACGTAGATAATTTTACTTTAAATATTGACGGTATACAATTACCGGAAAGCAAATTCCACCTTACAACAAAAGGAACAAAAGCTAATATAGATTCTGATTTATATATTACAGATTCAGAAAAAATAAAACTTTTAGGATTAATTAATTATTCCAAAAATCCATTAATTGATATGGAAATTAATTCTAATGAAATTTATATCAATGATGTTATAAGTTTAATTAAAGCAACGCTAAATTCTCTACATATAAAAAATGAATTAAATAATATAAAAGGAGAAGGTTTCTTTTCTATTAATTCTAAATTCAAAACTGATTTTAAAAAACTCACATCTGATGGAAATATTTTAGTAAAAAATTGTATTATTAAAAATTTAAAAGATAAAACAACTCTGGCTAAAATAAATTCTACAATTTCTCTTGATAACAGCATATTAAAATTTATAGATACGTCTGTTGAAATAGCAGAAACCATTTTCAAAATAGATGGAACAATTAATGAAAAATCTATTATGGATATATCTGTATTTATGGAAAAAATGCCGGTTAAAAAAATATTTAAATTATTTTTACCGGAAGATTTAAATAACACTTATTCTGTTAACTCTGGATATATAAATTTAACAGCAGATATAAAAGGTGAAATTAAAAATGCAATTGCAGACCTTATATTATCTATAAATAATTTATCTCTGACTGACAAAATAAATAATATTAATTATGTAAATAATATACTAACTACAAAATTTAACAGTAATTTTAAAACCTACACCGGGGAAATTAATAATTCTGACTTAAAAATACTTATAAATAACACTATTGTTGGTTGCGACAAATTCAATTTATCAATTGATGAAAAAAATATTGTAATTTCTCCATCTAAACTAAAAATAAATAATTCTACAATAATAGATTTTGAAGGCAATATAAAAAATTACATAAAAAATCCTGAATTTTCTTTAAAGGCAAAGGGAAATCTAATATCTAAAGATATAAAAGATTTACTGGGAAAAGATATGGTTATATATATAAAAGAAAAAGGATCAATACCTCTTAATTTTTCTATTGTAGGTGACAGTAAAAAACAAACATTAGAAACCTCTATAGAGGCAAATAAAGACAACTATTTTACTTTTATTGATATAGAAAATCTACAAAATCAAAATACAATACTAAAAACAGTTATTGATTTTAAAGGTGACAGATTAAAAATAAAAGATACGGGATTATATATCAAAAGAGAAGTACAAGACCCTAAAAATCCCGAAAAAACAACTATAGAATATGAAGATATTGTAAATATAGATGGAACTATTACAAAATTAAATACATTTGAACCAAATATAAATTTAATAAAAGTAAAAATGCCCAAAGAAATTAATGCATCAATTTGTGCATTTCCACAATCAAAATTAACAACAAAAGGCAACTTATTTATATTTGGAAATTTAAGTTCTCCAAGGATAAGAGGTGATTTCAATATATGGAATATGTCAATACCTGAATTATTCCTGAATATCAAGAAAGTAGCAGCAAAATTTGAAGGAAAAGACTTAGATATAAATATAAAAGATATAAATGCAAATGAATCTGACTATAATGTATTAATAAATGCTGATTTAAATCCATCAGAAAACTTTATAATAAAAAATTTAAATTTAGTATCTATAAATACTGATGCGGATAAATTAATGAAAATATCAGAAGCTCTTAACAAATATATACCTCAAAATACAAATAATACTTCAAATACAACATTGAAAACAACAAATAATATCCCTGTAATTATTAGAGACGGAAATATAGATATAAAACAAATAAAAACCGGAAATATTATTTTAACAGATACTACCGGAAAAATATCATTAAACAATGATACTGTATATATAGATAATTTATTTACAAATGCCTTTAAAGGAAAAATAAAAGGCAATGTATCAATGAATTTGACAACAAGCGAAATCAAAGCAAAATTAAAAGGAAACGGGCTGGATGTAGAAAAAACATTGCTTGATGCTGCTGCAATGAAAGATACACTTACAGGCACTATGGATTTTGATACAGATATTTCGCTAAAAGGTTATACTTATGAAGAACAGATGAAATCATTAAAAGGTGTACTCTCTTTTGTTATGAAGGATGGACAGCTTGGACCTTTTGGCAAATTAGAAAATTTCATAATGGCAGAAAATATAAGAGAATCAGCATTCTTCCAATCTGCAATAGGGTCAGTTATAAATTCTTTATTATCCTTTAACACAAGTCATTATAATACTTTGAAGGGTGATTTATCTTTTGAAAATGGAGTTACATTAATAAATCCTATTACATCGAGCGGAGATATAATGGGAATGTACATATTTGGAGATTACAATCTTATTAAAAATGAAGTTGATGTAAAAGTAAGAGGAAGATTAGGCTCACAAGTATCAGATTCTCTTGGTCCATTAGCAATATTAAATCCTGTAAATTTAGTAAAAGCTACTCCTGGAATGAGTTTAGTTTTAGGGAAAATATTCTTCTTATTCTGCGAAACAGTAACTCCTGAAGAATTAGATTTAATACCATTATTAGGAAAAGAAATAACAGATAATAACACAACAAAATTCCAAGTTATAGTAAGAGGAGATGCTGCAAAACCGCTTTCATTAGTAAAATCATTTAAATGGCTGGCTTTAGAATCTGAAATTAATGCTGCTCAAGAATTTTTAAATACTATCCCTAAGAATACAAAACCTATAAATATTGAAGGTTTTGAATCAATAAATACTGAAAATATAAAGAATAATATAGAAGAAAAAACAAAAAATAAAATACAAGAAACCGCTTCAAATATAATTACAGAAGAAACAAAAACTCAAATTGAAGAAACAAAAAGAACTGTTGACAAATTAAAAAATCTTTTTGGGAGTAAAGAAAATATAAAGAATACACTAAAAGAACAAGTAGAGCAAACAAAACAAAACACAATAAAACAACTAAATACAAAGGAGAAAACTAATACTACAGAAAATTAAAAAACCCATTTCTGGGTTTTTTTTTGACTAGTAAAATAAAAATGATATACTAAATAAATAAATCGAAAGGGGAAATATGGAAATTTGGATGTTATTTTTAATTATATCTATAGTAGCAGTTATAGTTGAAATTTTTATACCGACAATGTTTTGTATTAATTTTGCATTTGCAGGTATATTAACAGCGTTAATATCAATATTTTGGGGAAACTTACAATCATTACTTATAATATTTGTTGTTTTATCACTTCTCTCAATAATATTAATAAAACCTATTTTGGTAAAATTAGTAAAAAAACAGTCGCATGCTGATTTTGATACCCAATACATAGGTAAAATAGTAAAAAGTATTGAACCAATTACAAATAATAGCGGAGCTGTTACAATATATGATGAGAGATGGGAAGCGAGACTCTCTCAAGAAGAAGCAGAAAATATTCCAGAAGGCGAAGATGTAAAAATTATAAGAAATGACAGTCTAATTTTATATGTAGAAAAAGTATAAGGAGAATAAAATGCCAATATTTATATTAATATTATTAGTTGCAGCAATAATATATGTACTAAAAGGAATAATAATAGTACAACAGCAAGAAGCTGTAATAGTACAAAGATTTGGGCAATATGATAAAACTTTAACACCTGGTCTGCATTGGATAATACCATTTATTGAATCACCAAGACCAATGCTAAAAATAGACAAACAAAAAACAATGGATGGACGCACATATTCTATATTAAATTATTCTCCAAGAATTGATTTAAGAGAAACAGTATATGATTTTCCGCGCCAAAATGTAATTACAAAAGATAACGTAACAATAAGTATAAATGCATTATTATATTTTCAAATAATAGATGCAAAGAAAGCTATATATTCAATTGAAAATTTGCCGGAAGCAATAGAAAAACTTACTCAAACAAATTTAAGGAATCTTGTCGGGCAATTGGCATTAGATGAAACACTTGTTTCAAGAGATATAATCAATGATAAATTAAGAGAAATATTAGATAAAGCAACAGATAAATGGGGTGTAAAAGTAAACAGAGTAGAATTACAAGATATAGTGCCTCCTGCATCAATCCAACAAGCAATGGAAAAAGAAAAGAAAGCAGAACAAGATAGACGTGCAACCATATTAGAAGCAGAAGGTATAAAAAAATCTGCAATATTAACAGCAGAAGGTGAAAAACTTGCTGCTATAAATAAGGCAGAAGGCGAAAAACAAGCTGAAATATTAAGAGCAGAAGGTATAGCACAAGCTCGTATTATTGAAGCAAATGCCGAAAAGGAAGCAATTGAACGTATTATATCTGCTTTAGCTGATAAAGGAAAACCTGACCAATATTTAATCGCAATGAAATATCTTGAAACATTAACCAATATAACCAGCGGAGAAAATAATAAGGTTGTATATATGCCTTATGAAGCAACAGGAATATTAAGTTCTGTTGACGGAATAAAACAAATGTTTGATAAGAAATAATATAATAATTATTATAATAAAAAAGGAGCAATTAATATTTGCTCCTTTCTTATTTAAAAATTAGAAGAGGTAATTGTGAAGGGAATTATTTTTGACTTTAACGGAACATTATTTTTTGACTCACATATGCATTATGAAGCCTGGAGAATATATTCAAAGAAATTAAGAGGTTATTCTTTTAGCGACGATGAAATGAGAAAATATATGTTTGGAAGAACGAATGCAGATATTATTAAATATGCAATGGGTAAAAAACCTGATAAAGAGCTAGTAGAAAAACTTTCAAAAGAAAAAGAAGAAACATACCGGCAAATGTGTAAGAAAGATAAAGATAATTTTAAACTTGCACCCGGCGCCGAGGATTTTCTTAATTTTTTAAAAGAAAAAAATATACCAAGAACAATTGCAACAATGTCTGAGTGGGACAATGTTGAATTTTATATTAAAGAATTTAATTTAGAAAAATGGTTTGATATTGATAAAATAGTATATTCAAATGGAAAAATACCGGGCAAACCAGCCCCAGATATATACAAAATAGCAGCTAAAAATATTAATATTAAACCTAAAGATTGCATAGTTATAGAAGATGCAATCTCCGGAATTAATGCAGCTTATAATGCAGGAATTGGAATGATTATTGCCATAGCCTCAATTGAAAGCATAAAACTATACGAATCTATTCCTTATGTTAATAAAATAATAAAAAATTACAATGAAATTAACAAAGAATTCTTATATTATTAAGAAATGTAAACGGCTAAAATTCAATGATTTTAAGCTTTTTATATTTTGTATTTAAAAAGTATATACTTCTCAAGCAATTTTTACTGAAAAAAAAACTTAATTAAAATAAGAGTAAAAAAATACGAGGAGATTATTATGACAACTATAGGATCATCAGAATTATATCCATGGAATTATGGAATAACCACCCCAGGATCTGGAACAGTTCAAACACAATATACAACAGAAGATCCAAATGCGCCTGGAGTTTTTCAAGCAGAAGGATTATCAAAGGGGGTTCTCATTGCAGAAGATGCAATAAAATCGGGAGCAATGATAACAGGTGAACTGGCACTTGAAGCAGCAGAAGAAGGATATCTAGATGCAGTAGATGCATTATCAGGAACAAATGGTACAACAGCAACAGGTGCAACTTCTGAAGAAATTCAAGAAGAAATAGATAGATTAGAAGAAGAAAAAGCTAAGAATATAGAAGAAATGGAAAAAATAGAAGACCATATTCAAGACTTAGTTGATTCAGCAAAAGAAAATATAGCAAAAGCAGCAGCACTACAAGAAGAAGCTGTAAAAGAACACCAAGAAGAAGTAGATAAAGCATTAGAAGAACAATTAAATGCATACATCGAAGCCAATAAAGAAGGCGGCGAAGGTATGACAAGAGATGAACTTCAAGCAAATATTAAAGGTGCTTTACCTGGTATTCCAGAAGTTGGCGACGCTGTAGCTGCATTAGCAGCCGCAAGTAAAGAAGTTAGCGAAATAGATACTTGCTTAGGCGAATTAAATAAATTAATAGCAGATACAAAGTTAATTGATGATGAAATAAAAATAAAAGAAGGCGAATATGAAGCTGCAGTTGAAGCTGAAACTTGCCCACCACCTCAAACAAACTGCGAACCACAAGGGTTCCAAGATTCAGAAGGTAACCAATATGACTTCTTTATAGATAAAGATGGAAATAGCGACTTATCAAATGAAACTGAATTCCTAGGCTATGAAGGCGGAAAAGAAGGACAAGCACAAGCTTGGGCAGAAATGACCGAATTAGATACCAACCTAGATGGTATAGTTGATGCACAAGAATTATCAGCTGGCGGAGTTATGGTATACAAAACAGATGCTAACGGTAATCAACAAGCAATGACAATAGAAGAAGCTTTCGGTGAAGATTCAGATTTAGCAATAAGCACAACTCAACACGATGAAGCTAAAGAAGGTGTTGGACCAAATAACTTCAATACTGGTGTCGGAAGTGAAAACAATGAACTTTGGGGTACATTTGATGTAACTCTTAACGGAGAAACTTTAGATGGATATCAAACAAATGATGACTTAGATTGGTTAAAAAATAACTACAACTTCACAGATTATGCGAACGAAGCAACCTTAACAGAAAATACAGATCCATCAAGTCTAGAATACTCAGAAGAATTACAACCACACGTTAACTTCTACAATGAATATACAGAAATATCAGAACAATTAAAAGCAGATATTCAAGCAGGTTATGAAAATATTGGTTTATCACAAGAACAAATGGACGGTATTAACGACATAGCAAAAAGAGAAGCTGATGAAGATGCAAAAAACTTCTTCGCATCACTTAACCTCAATGAAGATGATATGACTGAAGAAAAAGTAACAGAAGGAACTGAAGTAGATCCTGAAAATCCTGAAGAAAAAGATGAAGAGGAATTACTTATAGAAGAACAATTAGCTGCATAATAATTTCAATTAAATAGAAAAAGAACCGAGATAAAATCTCGGTTCTTTTTCTATTTAATTGTATAAACTCTATAATCCAAATTTTTATTTAATCTTTTTTCTATTTCATCAAATGATATAAAACCACCTTGAGCACTAAAATGCTCAACAACAGATGCAGCAACTACTGATGCATACATTAAAGATTTTTCTACATTACCTCCTGTTTTTTCTAAAGAGGCAACAAAGGTAGACGAGAACGCATCACCGGAACCTAAAGTACTAACAACATTAGCCGGAAATTCAGGACAATAGTAGAAAATTTCTCCATCAAAAGCATAAGCTCCATTTTTCCCATCTGTAATTATAGTGATTTTTAATTTTCCCGAATTTATTTCTTTTAGCATTCTAATAATATCAGTATGAATTAAGTCTTTTGAATACTGTTCAGTTTTTGTATCAGGTCTTACTTCTATACCTGTAAGCATAGATGCTTCATCTCTGTTAAGTATAACAACCTCTGCCGTTTTTAAAATATTATATAAATATTCTTTTCCTTGTTTTATACTGCTTGTACCAACATTTATTGCCATATTAACATTATGTTCTTCAGCAAATTCAGCAATTTTATCAAGTATCTTTGTAGAATACCCATTTAAAGGAGCTAGATATAACCATTTTGATTCTTTTATTGCATCAAAATTAATATCATCTATTTCCAGATGAGCATTAGCACCTCTATGTGCAAGAACCGTTCTATCACCTTGAAAACTTGTAAGTATAATAGAAAAACCCGTTTGATACATATTTGTTCTTATAATATTAGCTAAGTCAACTTTTGCCGATTTTAAAGTTCTAATTATATTATCACCTTGGAGTTCATCACCTATTTTAACAATAGTAGATGTTTTCAGTCCTAAAAATGCAAAATTAGTAGCTGTATTAATAGCTCCGCCACCAGTTTTAAAATCGAATTTATCTATCTCTATTTTTGCACCATATGGATAAGCCATAAAATCCTTTTTTCTATTAGTAGAACAAACAGAAACAATATTCGCCTCATCTGTTTCTATAAAAGCATCTAACGTTGCACTGCCAACTGTTATAACATCAAACATAATACATTCCTTTATAATCTACAAATCTATTATATACTAATTTGCTCTTGGATGTGCAATATCATAAGAATGTCTTAATCTTTCTGTAGAAATATGTGTATATATTTGAGTATTACTAATACTGCTATGTCCCAAAAGTTCTTGGACTACTCTCAAATCTGCACCATTTTCAAGTAACTTTGTTGCAAAACTGTGTCTAAAAACATGCGGGGTAACATGTTTAGGAAGTTCTATTTTTTCCATTACATCTTTTATAGCAAGCCTTATACTTTGCGTCTGAAGTCTATAACCTGTTTTATTTATAAATAAAGGATCTGATGGCTTTTGATTTTCTGATTTAAAAATTAAATATCTAACTGTATTTATATATGTTTCCAAAAATTTTTTAGCCCTGGAAGAAATAAGCACAATTCTTTCCTTTGAACCCTTTCCGAAAACTTTTATTTCATTTTCTTCTAAATTCAAATTTTCAAAATTCAAATTACTTAATTCTGAAACTCTCATTCCCGTAGCATACAATAATTCTAAAATTGTTCTATTTCTATATCCTGCTGGTGTATCAATTTTTATATTATTTAAAATTTGTTCCATTTCAATTTCAGTTAAAAACTCTGGTAAATTCTTACCTTTCTTGGGTGAATGTACACCAATAGCCGGATTAGTTTCAATTATTCTTTCCCTATACAAATATCTGTAAAAAGTTCTTAATGATGCTATTTTTCTTGCAGTAGTTGTTTTAGAATAATTAAATTGCTGAATATATAAAAGATATTCCTTTATTAAGTTATAGCTAACATCTTCAATATTTCTATTATTCAACCAAACTAAAAAACTTAATATATCAGAACTGTACGCAAGAACAGTATGCTTTGAAAAGTTTTTTTCGACTTCTATATATAACTTAAATTCTTGCAAATATTTCTTTGAATTTTCATTCATAATAATCTTTTCTTTTTGTGTATAAATTGTAAAAAAATTTTAATAAAAAATCAAGATTTATAATATAAAGAGTCATATATTAAGAAAAATTAAGATGCTTGAAAACATGTAATCATGCATGTTTACATGTTTTTGGGGATTTGAAAAATACTCATTTTTTTGTGTAGTGAACAATTTGTTGTATTCTTTTAAATCTTTGTATATAATAAAAGTTGTGTTTTGAAGAAATAAAAGAAGAGGGAGATTTT
This sequence comes from Candidatus Gastranaerophilales bacterium, assembly GCA_944323285.1. Lineage (GTDB taxonomy): Bacteria > Cyanobacteriota > Vampirovibrionia > Gastranaerophilales > Gastranaerophilaceae > Avigastranaerophilus. The sequence continues at coordinate 20,416 of CALURV010000005.1, forward strand.
TCTTAATTTCAATGGATAAAGTTCAAGAAAATTATGAAAAAATCAAAACACAAATTGTACCTTATAATCCAAAGATAGTTGCAGTTACAAAGTATTTTGATGAATCACAAATAATCAAATATTATAAGATGGGTTTTCGTGATTTTGGAGAAAACAGAGTAAAAGATGCCGTAAAAAAGATGGAAAAATTGCCTGAAGAAATAATAAGAAACAGTAAGTTTCATCTTATTGGTCACCTACAGACAAATAAAGTAAAACTTGCCGTTGGTAAATTTTATCTGATACACTCCGTTGACACATTAAAACTTGCTCAAATAATATCTGATGAAGCATTAAAACAAGGAATTATACAAAAAATTCTTTTACAAATAAACAATGCAAGAGAAGAACAAAAATCCGGTTTTTTACCAGAAGAAATAAAAGAAAAATTCCCTGAGTTATTAAAGCTAAAAGGTATAAAAATACTGGGTACAATGAATATGGCCCCAATAAATTGCAGTGAAGAAAAACTCCATAATTTATTTGGCAATATCAAACAAATAAACGATGACTTACAATCTGAATATGGAGTAGAATTAAAAGAAATATCGATGGGTATGAGTAATGATTATAAAATAGCACTTGAAGAAGGTGCAACAATAATACGACTTGGAAGAATACTTTTTGAATAAATAATACTAGGAGGAAGAAAAATTGGCAGTTGCAGACAAATTTAGAACAATCATTGATTTTTTAACATCAGGATTTGAAAACAGAGAAGACAGTATTTATGGGGAAATGATGGAAGAAGCAGAAGATTATCCTGTTCAAGATAATTTAGCATTAAATCCTTCATACTCACAAAATGATCAAAAATCACAGAATTTAAAAGTTGTTTCACATCCAAACTACAGAGGCTATGAAGTAATGGTATGTGAACCTCGTTCTTATGAAGATTCTATTTCTATTGTAAAACATTTAAAAGATAGAAAAACAGTTGTGTTAAATCTTCATTTATTAGATAAAGAACAAGCATTAAGAATTGTAGACTTTTTATGCGGAGCAACTCATGCTCTATCAGGAAGTCAACAAAAGATTGGTGATTCAGTATTTATCTTCACTCCTGTTAATGTTGCATTGTCTGCAGAATCGCAAAAAAGCAAATTTTTAAGAGATGCTCTTTGGAATCAACCACAAGCATAAAATTTGTTAATAAAAATAAAAAGGGAATAATTTTATTATTCCCTTTTTATTTTTATAAAAATTTAAGCATAACTATTGTATTAAATTTTTACATTGAATATCTGTATATTTTTCTTTCCTGTCCTTTATTTTAATCTTATTTAAAATAGATGAGCGTTTTTTTCTATATAACATATCGACAAAAGCTTCCAGCCTTGTAACAAAACCTGCTTCACCCGTATGCTCATCAATAGATAAATGAAGTATTGGTTTATTATTCTTTCTAGAGAATCTGGAAATTCTCTCTAGCATTAGAGAATCCGGTCCGCATCCAAAGGCATTTATCGTAATTATTCCGTCAATATTTCTGTCTTGAATATAATGAGCGGCAGCACCTGTTATTTCAAATTCATTAGCCCAATACAGTCTTGACTTCATTGAATTTAAACCTTCATTCATTTGTTCTTGTGTAAGCTGTTCTGCCGTATATACTTTTACATCTAATTTTTCAAGTTTATCAAAAATTTTCATACTTACTCGTTCGTCATAAAGATTATAACCATGAGCTATTAATCCAATATTAATTGGGTAAGCCTTACTATTATCAGCAATAATAACTTTATTTTCTAATGCGGATTTCAATGCTTTTTTATAGGGAACACCGCTCCTTGTCATTATTTGAAAATTATTATATACTCTCCAAGCATTTTTAGAAGCTTTTTTGATTCTTTCAAAATCAGTAATTCCAAATTGAGCAGCAATTTCCGAAAGAAAATCATAAAGGCCATGATTTTTTTCAGATTTATCTAATGTTGCTTCTATGATTGTTATTTTCCTTTTCACAACATTTCTTATTAAATCAGGAAGCCCTCGAATTTTAGAACAATTGTATATTTTAGGCATGATTGATTGCAAAGAAGGAACAAATATTTTATCAACACCCTTATCTAACAGATTCAAAATGTGACCAACATAAACTTTAACAGGAAGACAAGTTTCCGGAACAACTAATGATGACCCTGTAGTCATTGTATGTTTTGTTGTAGCATCTGATAAAACTATTTCTATCCCTAAATCAGAGAAAAATCCATACCAAAATGGAAAAAAATTATAATATGATAGCGCCCTTGGTATTCCTATTTGCATTTATATCCCTTCTTATACTTTCATAATGGATTATAACATAAACAAATTATTTTTTGCCTGTAAATATAACATAACTTGGCACTGGGAGTTTTTTCATAAATTTAACAAATTTTTTCTTATCATTAATCTGACAAATATAAATTCCTATAAATACCAAAAGACAAGAAGCAAACTGTTTTAAATTAAAAGTTTCTCCTAAAAAGAACCAGCCAAAAAATACTGCAGCTACTGGCAATAAAAATAAAAAAGGTGAAAATTTACTTGCTGAAAGTGTACATATTGCAAAATTATACAATGCATAAGCAACAACAGTTAATAATCCCAAATAAATAACTAAAAATATACTTGAATTTAATACTATATCAAAACTGCCTTGTGAAAATATATTCATTGCAGTAAAGAAAGCAGCCCCCCCAACAACTGCAATTCCGGCCAAAAAGAATGGAGGATATCTATCCATTAAATATTTTGTTGTAATAACGCAAGTGTCAGTAAGAATAATTGCAATTAATTCTAAAAAATTACCCAATAATGGATTAGGCGCCAATTCTGATGCATCTGAAGAAAGACTCAATAATATAGAACCTATTATTGAAATAGATAAACCAAGATACACAATTTTTATAAATTTTTCTTTTAAAATTATCCTAGCAGCAATTACTAAAATTACAGGTTCTAATGAACTTACAATTCCTGCTTGTCCTGATGTTGTATATTTAAGGGCATTTGTTTCAAAAATAAAATATAAACAAGGTTCACATAACATCATTAATAAAATTAACTTTATATCTTTTTTTTCAATTTTAATGTTCTTATACACTGTAAAGATAAAAGGAAGAAAGAAAATAGACGAAATAAACATTCTAAAAGCCATTAATTGAGGTGTAGTATAATAATTAAGACATATTTTTGTTGCAGTAAGGGTTGTACCATATAATAAAACTGCAATTGTTATAGATAAATATGCAAATAACTCATTCTGGTTTTTATATTTCGACAAAAAATCTTTCATTTCATAAAAAATCCTCAACTCCAATTAAATATAAAAACAATAATATAAAGTAAACAATAGTAAAATAATTAAATAAACCAGATTAAAAATCAATAAAAAAACACATATTATAAATAAATGATTAACAAAAATTTATTAAATAATTTTATGAAATTTTAAGAAATATTTTGATTTTTTTATATTTTGTAATATAATGTAAACAAAGGTAATATTTTGTAATGTTGAGGGTTCTAAGAAATGACAGAAAATAATGAAATACAAGCTGAACAAGATTCTCATCAAAAAATATTGGTTGCAGACGATGAAGCCAGTATAAGAAGAATCCTAGAAGCTCGTTTAAGTATGATTGGATACGATATTATTACGGCAACAGATGGAGAAGAAGCCATTGCTGCATTTAATAAATATAATCCTGATTTGATTGTTTTAGATGTTATGATGCCAAAAATTGATGGCTATGGAGTAACAAGAGAAATTAGAAGAACATCAGATGTTCCTATTATTATTTTAACAGCTCTTGGTGACGTATCTGAAAGAATAACAGGATTAGAATTAGGTGCTGATGATTATGTTATAAAACCATTCAGTCCCAAAGAATTGGAAGCCAGAGTAAAAGCAGTATTAAGAAGAACAAATACAAAAGAAGTTGCTGCTCCTACAAGCAAAATTGCTAAAAATGTTATTACCACCGGTAACATTAGAATTGATACAGCAAGAAGACAAGTATTTAGAAAGAATGAACGTATAAGATTAACAGGTATGGAATTCAGTCTTCTTGAACTTCTTGTTAATAATTCAGGTCAAGCATATTCAAGAAATGAAATTCTTCAACATGTTTGGTCATATCCGCCGGATCACAGGATAGATACCCGTGTAGTTGATGTACATATCTCAAGATTACGTTCCAAATTAGAAACAGATCCTGCAAATCCTGAGTTAATTTTAACAGCCCGCGGCATTGGATATATGTTCCAAAGAATTTCTTAATAAATCTAATAAATTAAAAAAAAGAGAAGCTATTAAGCTTCTCTTTTTTTTAAAAATTTAAAATTATAACTTTAGATACTTATCGAAATTATCTTCTAATTCTTTTTGAAGTTTTAACATTTCTTCTTCAACTTTATTTGTCCAAAATATTGATTCTTCTTTTGTTAGCTCTTTAGGTATATAAATAGGTTCTCCATATAAGGCAACACTTTTACAAAAACCAACAGGAACTTTAAATTTATCCCATGTATTAAACTCTAAAAATGTCTTATCTTTAGAGAACCAAGCGCAAGGAACAATAGGAACTCCTGAAATTTTTGAAATATTAATAATACCATCTTTAACTTTAAATCTTGGACCTCTTGGTCCATCAACCATGATTGCGGCACTATTTCCTTCATTCAACTTTTCAATAAGCTCTAGGGAAGCTGCAACTCCTCTTCTTTTTGTAGAACCTCTTACAGATTTTATATTAAGGCACTCTGCTGCTTTTGCAATAATTTCACCATCATTAGAAGCACTAATAAGTGCATAGAATTTACTTTTATCTTCTATACCATATACAAGACACTGATGGCAATGCCACATAGAAAAAATAACTTGATTAACAGGATAATTTATATTCTTTATTTTCAATAAATGTTTTTCAATATGAAAAAAAACTTTAACTAAATTAATCAGAAACCCCAGTTTAAGCTTATCTTTAAATTTTCTATCTTTTCCCAATTATATTCTCCCAAAATAAAAATGAGTACGCCATATATTATAGCGTACTCTATCTACTAAAACAAATTACTATTGAAGATTTTCTTTAACTTCAGCTGCAACATTTTTTGAATCTAATTTTATACTTGGACCCATTGTAGTTGTTAAATAAACTGATTTTAAATATATACCTTTTGAAGATGCAGGTTTTGCTCTTAAAACAGCATCAGCTAAAGTAATATAGTTTTTCATTAAATCATCAGCAGTAAATTGAATTTTACCTATAGGCACGTGAATCATACCTTGTTTATCTGCTCTAAATTCAACTTTATCGGCTTTTGCATCTTTAACAGCTTTTGCAACATCTAATGTAACAGTACCTGTTTTAGGGTTTGGCATCAATCCCTTAGGTCCTAAAACACGACCAAGTTTACCAAGCATTCCCATACAATCTGGTGTTGCAATTAAAGTATCAAATTCAAACCAACCGTTAGCTATTTTATCAATTACTTCCTCAGCTCCAGCTTCATCAGCTCCTGCTTCTTTTGCTTCAGTAGCTTTTACACCTTTTGCAATTACACAAACTCTAACTGTTTTACCAAGACCTGCAGGTAATACAGTTGTTGAACGAACTTGCTGATCTGCGTGTTTAACTTCAATACCTAATGCCATATGACATTCAACTGTTTCATTAAATTTGCAAGTTTCTTTTGCTATTTCTTGTAATTTCGTTATAGCATCCATAGCATTACATGGCTGGGAAAAATTTTCCATCATTTCAGCTATTTTCTTTTGTTTTTTAGTTATTTTTGACATTTTTTTCTCCTTTTGTGGTCATAACGCAATTAAGCTTCCACCTTATAGTAACCAATCATCTAGTCAACAACGGTAACACCCATTGCTCTACAAGAACCTTTAATCATCTCAACAGCAGCTTCCAGAGTTGTTGCATTTAAATCTTCCATTTTAATTTTTGCAATTTCTTCAAGTTGTGCATGTGTGATTTGACCTACTTTAGTTTTATTTGGAGCAGCACTACCTTTTGCTAAATTGATTGCTTTTTTTATTAATACTGCAGCTGGTGGTGATTTTGTTACGAATGAGAATGATCTGTCTTCGTAAACATCAATTACAACAGGTATAATATACCCAGCTTGTGATTCAGTTCTAGCGTTGAACTGTTTGCAAAAATCCATTATGTTTACACCATGCTGACCTAATGCAGGACCAACCGGTGGTGATGGATTTGCTTTTCCTGCTTGAATTTGTAGTTTAATTTTTCCTACAACTTTCTTTGCCATTTTCTTTTTCTCCTTTCGTGGTAATGTCGGAATTTCTATTCCTTCCACTTTTATTACTGAATTTATTTTTTACTATATTTTTTGGATTTGTTTATATTCAAGTTCAACTGGAGTTTCACGTCCGAATATTGATACCATAGCTCTTAATTTTGACTTATCAGGATATACTTCTGTAATATCTCCAATAAATTCTGAGAATGGACCTGAAATAATTCTAACTTTATCGCCTGCTTTAACATCAAGCTCAACTTTTGTAACCTGATTTTGTGTTTTATGAATAATTTTCTTTATTTCACTATCTTTTGCAGGTATTGGTTTTTTACTTGAACCTACAAATTTTGTAACCCCAGCTGTATGTCTTACAACATACCAAGAATCATCATCCATAATCATTTCAACTAAAACGTAACCTGGAAATATTTTTTCTTCTCTATCTGTTTTCTTCCCATCCTTCATTTTAGTAACTGTTTTTTGAGGAACTTCTATTCTGAAAATTTTATCCCCCATATTCATATATTCGATTCGTTTTTCAAGGTTAACTTTAACCTTATTTTCATGACCTGAATAAGTATGAACAATATACCATCTCTTTTGTGGTGCTTTTGGTTCTTTAGCAGCTTCTTTAAATTCAGAATCTTTTTCTGAAAGAATTTCTTCTTTTTTGGAAATGCCTTCTTGTCCAAGTTCCATATCTGATAAATGTTCAACTATTTCTTGCTTATCTTTTGTCATTCGTAAATAATTCCTATCTTCTTATAACTCGTTATTTTATTAACCCACAAACTTTAAGAATTCCTTTAAAAAGAACATCTAGTCCATAAGTATATATTGTAAAAGCAATAACAATAACCAATACAATTATTGTTTGCGCAACTACTTGTTTTCTTTCCGGCCAGGTTATCTTACCCCATTCGGACTTTACACCTTTAAAATAAGTTATTATTTTTTCCATTGATTTTCCTTTTTTATAATTCGCGCCCTGAAGGACTCGAACCCTCGACATCCGGTTTTGGAGACCGACGTTCTACCAACTGAACTAAGGACGCTCACTATAAATTATTTTGTTTCTTTATGTAATACGTGTTTTTGGCAGAACGGACAATATTTATTTAATTCCATTCTTTCTTTTGAATTCTTTTTATTTTTTACTGTTGTGTAGTTTCTTCTTTTGCATTCTTCACAAGCAAGAACTACCATTCTGTCGTTTTTTCCTTTGATTCCCATTGTTTCACCTTTTCTTATCAAATTATTTTTATATACAATAGAAAACTATAGAATACAGCTTTTTTCTTATATTCTACTTCCTTTGTTTAAATTTACTGATAACATCATATCTTAAACATATTTTTTTTCAAACTAATTATTTACAATTCTCAAAATTTAATCTAGTATCGCACTTTGTTACCGAGTCATCCTCGCTAACAAAGTACTCACCTTTTAAAAACGCCACTCCAAAAAATTCACTCACACTTTCAGCTTATCGTGAATTTTTTCTCGGACAATATAATGTTTTTAACTTTTTTACTCCATACATACCATTTATCTACACATTTTTATAATTATAATATACTCATAATATGTAAAGGAGATTATTTATGGCTATAAGTATAAGAAGTACATTAAAAAATGTTGCTTCTGATAAGTACAACAAAACAAATATTTTTTACTTTATAATTTTATCTTTAATTTCAACTATATTAGGGTCTTTTATACCTGAAGACAAAGATAACTTAATACAAATTAATAGTATTATAATTACGTCATGTTATTTTGTAATCTCATATATTATAAACGGGTTTTATATAACAAGTTTAAATAATGCTATAAAAAATAGAAATGGAATAGTTGCAAATATCATTAATGACATAGATGTAATTTTTCACACGGCTTTAAAATCAACCGTAGGAGGCGGAATTAACACGATTTTAATGGGTATTTTACTATTCATTGTTTTTAACATATTTTTTAATACTAATAAATATTTAGGAATTATATTTACTACTTTTATTTTAGTTCTTTTTTGTTTTCTTTATATTGGACTATTTTTAAATTTCTCCATTACATTAAAATATACTGAATGGTTTTCATATAAAAAAGCACTTCATCTTATAAATTTATCAAAAAGTAAATTTTTCTTATATATTTTTAAAATATTAATTATTATTTTACTGGGAATAATATGTGCATTTATTCCTGCCTTTATTTTTACAATTATCATAAAATTACTGAGCATTTTTTCTGTAATAGATCAATCATTATATAACCAAATAATAAAGATAATATATTCTATAATTAATGGGATTATAATAGGAATATTTAGCATTTACAGCATAGATTTAAGTGCACAATATATAAAAGAAGTAAAAGAAATTCAGGAATAAAAATAAATATTCAATTTAATCTAGTATCGCACTTTGTTACCGAGTCATCCTCGCTAACAAAGTACTCACCTTTTAAAAACGCCACTCCAAAAAATTCACTCACACTTTCAGCTTATCGTGAATTTTTTCTCGGACAAAATTCCAATAAGGAGAAAGACTATTACAGTCTTTCTTTTTTAATTAAAATTTAAACTGCAAATATACGCACAAGACCAGCAATTTTGAAGATTAAATCCGCCTGTATATCCGTCAATATTTAAGATTTCTCCAATACAATAAAGATTTTTTACAATTTTAGACTCCATTGTTTTGGAATTTACTTCGTTCAAATCAATTCCTCCTGCAGTTACAATCTCAGAATCCGGAATTCTTTTTATAACATTTAGTTTCAGTCCAAACAATGCTTTCAATAAAACTTCTTTCTCTTGTTTTCTTAATTGCGCTATTTGTTTAGAACCATCTATTTTATTAATAGATAGCATTTCAGAGATATAACTTTCGCTTGTAAATTTAGAAAAAACATTTTTTATACTTTTTTTAGTATTGTTTTTTATAACCGACTCAATTTCGTCTTGTGTATATTCAGTAATTTTTACATTTATTTCTAATGGATTTTGTTCATTAAATTTTTCATAGGCTGTTAGAGCTGATATTTTAAATACTGCAGGACCTGTTATAAATTTATGTGCAAATAATAAACCACCATCAACTTCAATTTTTTTATTATTAATTTTGGTTGTTATTATTGCATTATAAAAACTCAAACCTGAAAGTTTATAAAAGTTTTTCTCTCTAATATCTAATGCACATAAAGAAGGTTTTGTTTCAATTATTTTGTGTCCCAGCCTTTTGGCAAGTTTAAATCCATTATCTCTTCCACCAGCTGCTAAGATTACATAATCAAAATTATATATAGCATTTTCTGTTTTAATTTCGAAATTATTTTTATTTTGCCTTATTTCAATAACCTTTTCTTTTTTCAAATTAAAATTTGAAACTTTTAAATGTTCTTTTAAAGTTTGAATTGTTTTAGCTGAACTATTTGATATTGGAAATACTCTTTTATCATCTTGAACATACGTCTTTATTCCTAAATCTTTAAATAACTGACGAGTTTTACTTTGATCAAACTTTGAAAATACAGAAAGTAAAAATTTTTCACCACGGGGATAGTTTTTTACAAAATCCCGAATATCATTTTCTGCGTATGTAATATTACATCTACCCCCACCGGTAGGCAGAAGCGTTGAAAATGGTTCTTTTATATCAAATGATGTAACAATATTATATGGATTTTTAGCCAGAAGCAAAGAAACCAATCCACCAGACGCACCGCATCCTATTACAGCGATTTTTTTATATATCAATTCTTGTTCCATAAAGAAATACGTCATCACAAGTTTCTAAATCTTCATGCAATTGTAATAAAGATTTTTTATATTTTGGATGTTCATAATCAGGTATCAATTCAAGTAACGGAACAATTTCAAAAGCTCTTTCATGTAAATGCTCGTGAGGTATTTTTAAATCGGGTTCATCTACAATTAAATCTCCGTAGAATAGAATATCTATATCAATATTTCTTGCTTCATATTCTTTTGTAGTTGCTTTTTGTCTTCCCATCTGAATTTCTGTATTTTTACATAAATCCAATAATTCTCTTGGAGATAATTTGGTTTTAACTTCTATTACAGCATTTACAAACCAATCAAGATTCTTGTTTCCCCAAGGCTCTGTTTCATAAAAAGCTGAAGAACGAACTACTGTAACCATTCCTGTTGCCGTTAACAACTTTACTGCCTGCTGGAGATAACCTATTTTATCTCCTATATTTGAACCTAAACACAAATATGCTATTGCCATTAGAACTCCTTATTAATATTTTATTATTTTTTTAAATAGTATACAAGAATATTATATATTTAATTAAAAATTGTAATAATAATTTAAATTATAATCAATAAAAAAAGCAAGTTTATGCTAAACTTCTTATATGTTTACCGGTTTAATAGAAGAACAAGGCATAGTAAAAAGCTGTAAAAAAGATTCAAAAGGAATGGAACTTACAGTAACTTGTGAACAAATATTGTCTGATATAAAAAAAGGGGCAAGTATCTGCATTAATGGTGCTTGTCAAAGTGTAACAGAATTTGGAAATAATTATATAAAGGTTCAAACATCTAATGAAACTTTAAGAGTAACCAATTTTTCAGAAATTAAAGTAAATGACAAAGTAAATCTTGAACGTGCACTTACTTTAAATTCCAGATTAGACGGACATATTGTATCAGGACATATTGATTGCTGCGCTGAATTTATTGAAGATAAAGAAGATGGATTTTCGAAAGAATTATTTTTTAAAATTCCCAAAGAATTTCAAAAATATATTATATATAAAGGTTCAATTGCTATTAACGGGGTAAGCTTAACAATTGCATCTATAAAAGATAACATTTTTTCTGTTGAATTAATACCTGATACAATAAAAAAAGTTAATCTTTCCGATTTAAAAAAAGGAGAAAAAGTTAACATTGAAACAGATTTATTTGCGAAATATGTTGAAAATTTTTATAATTCAAATAATAATACTGGTAAAATAACATATAATTTCTTAGCAGAAAATGGATTTGTGTAATATGGAAGAAATTAAATTTAATACAATAGAAGAAGCAATTGAAGATTTTAAACAAGGTAAACCTGTTATAGTTGCTGATGATGAAGACCGAGAAAATGAAGGTGATGTAATAATACCAGCCCAATTTGCAACACCTGATATTGTAAATTTTTTAATTTCAAAATGTAAAGGAGTACTATGTCTGGCTTTAACAAGGGCAAAAGCTGAAAGTCTTGGACTTTCAGAAATGGTAAGCCACAATACAGACCCTAAAGGTACTGCTTTTACACAAAGTATTGATGCTGTTAAAAAATACGGAGTAACAACAGGGGTAAGTGCTTATGACAGAGCAAAAACAATAGAAGTTGCAGTAGCAAATGATGCTGTTGCTTCTGATTTATCAAAACCAGGGCATGTATTCCCTCTTATTGCAAGAGAAGGTGGTGTTTTAGAAAGAGTTGGTCATACTGAAGCCTCTGTTGATTTAGCTAAACTTGCAGGTTTAACCCAGGCTGCTGTTATATGTGAAATTGTTAATGAAGATGGCACAATGGCAAGAAGAGATAATCTTGTTGAATTTTCAAAAAAACACAATTTAAAATTTATTACTGTTGCTCAACTCATAGAGTACAGGCTCCAAAAAGAAATGTTTGTTAAAAGAGAAGCCTGTGCAAATCTTCCTTCTGATTTTGGTGATTTTAAAGTATACGGATATATAAACCAACTAACAGGTATTGACCAAGTAGCACTAGTTAAAGATGACGGTTCAGATAAAATTCCTTTAGTAAGAGTTCATTCTGAATGTTTAACAGGAGATGTTTTTCACTCAAAAAGATGCGACTGTCAAAATCAATTAGAATCAGCTTTAAGATTAATAGAAGAATATGGTAAAGGTGCTCTAATATATATAAGAGGACACGAAGGAAGAGGTATTGGTCTTGTAAATAAAATAAAAGCCTATGCACTTCAAGAAAAAGGTCAAGATACAGTTCAAGCAAATATTTCTCTTGGTTTTCAACCTGATTTAAGAAATTACGGTATTGGAGCGCAAATTCTAAGAGATTTAGGTTATACTAAATTTAAATTAATAACAAATAACCCTACAAAAATAGTTGCTTTAAAAGGTTACGGGTTAGAGGTTGTTGATAGAGTTGCACTTAAAACGCCATTAAATAAGTACAATCAAAAATATATACATACTAAAGTAGATAAAATGTCCCACTTAATTGATTTATAAGAGATAAAACATGGCAAATATAACTATTTACAAAGTAGAACCATATAATAAAGAATATTACAGGATTTTTTCTGGAATATATAATGACTTCAAGCAAAATGCTATAAATGACTACAATTTTGAGCTTGAACCTATTAATTATGATAGATTTATAAAAAGTATTGAAGATGGTTTATTAAGTTGTTTGATACTGTTTGAAGACAATATACCCACTGGTTTTCTTGTCTATACAACCATTATTTCTGAATCAATAGAGTTAAATATAATTCATTGCATTGGAAATGAAAATTTAAATGCTAAAAGAAGACTATTATTAGAAAAATTTATTGAAATAAATAAACAATTAATGAAAGAAAAGATTGTTACTTATCCAATGCTTGGTAAACAAAATACATTTTCAAATGATATTCTTGAATATGGATTTAAAACTGTTAATACAGCCGTAATGGGGTTTAATTTAACCGATATAACATCAATTAATAAATCAAAAGAAATATTTATACCCAAACTACCCCACGATTATACTATAACAAATTGGAAAACAACATATTTCAAAGATGCAGCAGAAGTAATCTATCAATCATTTAAAGATTCATCAGATGTTTTATTTGACAACAGGTTTGCTTCTTTTAAAGGTTCAAAAGATATTTTAGAAAAAATAACAGAAAATATATATGGTCAATTTTTACCGGGAATAACAAAAGTTTTATTATATAAAAAACATCCTGTTGGGTTCTGTTTTGCAAACCTTACAAATGATAAAATTGCAAATGTTCCAATAGTTGCAATTTTAAAGAAACACAGAAGATATGGATTTGGTAAAATATTATTAAATCAAATGTTAAATAATCTTTTAACATCAGCCATCTCAGGCGGATGGGAATTAAAAGAATTAAATGCAAGCTGTGATGCAGATAATATAGCAGCCGTCAGCATGTACACAGCTAACGGCTTTACAGTTCAATATTCATATTTGCAGGCATATCATCCTGCTTCTATTAATTGTTACTAAATACAACCTTCATTGTTGCCAAATTTTTTATTGAAAGCATTTTATGTTTATTTTTTTGCTCTTCATTTATTGCAAAAATTCTCATAATACGCTGAATTTCATCAATTTGCTTTCTTGATGATAATCTATAAACATTTTTAATTGGTTCTGCTATCGTACCTAATACTACATTTAATTGTTCTTCGTTCATCTTTTTCTCCCGTAAGATAAAGCCCTAGTTTTTCCCTATACTTTTATAAAGTTTTTTTTTATTTAATAATTGCCTTTTTATTTACCAATTGTAAAATTTTATGTTACATTATAAAAAAAGGGGGGGGGGATTTTATTATGATTATTGATAATATAGAACAATCAGATAAATATATTTCTTTACATAAAGATTTTAAACTTGTATTTGATTACTTAAAAACTCACGATATTAGTAAATTAGAATGCGGAAAACACGAATTAAGAGGAAATGAAGTATTTTTTAATTTACAAGAATATGAAACAAAACCAATACAAAAACTTGAAGCTCATAAAAAATATATTGATATTCAAGTTGTAGCTATTGGTGAAGAATATATGGGGTACACCAATATTGACAAAACTACAGTTAGTGAGGAATATAACGAAGAAAAAGATGTAATGTTTTTAAACGGAAGTGTTGATAAATTGTTAGCAAATAATAAAACATTTTTAATATTTTATCCTCAAGATGCACACATGCCGGCTTTATCAGTAGAACAGCCAAAATATGTAAAAAAAGCTATTTTTAAAATTCTACAAAATTAGTTATTTTTAATAAAAAATTTTAACAAATGTAAACTTAACACTAGTCAAAATAAAAAAAACGAGTTAAAATAACAAAGCAATTATTTAAAGTAAGCAAAAAGGGGTAAAGGAAATTATGAATATGAATTTTATTTTTAATTTTGTAGCTGAAGTTATCAACCTTTCTGCTTCTTGGCTTTCTTTTAATAATAAAGAATGGGCATGGTGTCCTATTCGTGTTGACAATCGTTCTGACATATTTTAATTAATATAAACTGTTTTATTTTTACGATTTGTCGACAATAGGTAATGATTTTTGATTTTACAAAAATCATACTTTTTTATGAGATAAAATAAAAAATTATCTTATCTAATATAATTTTAGACAAAATCTACGTTTTACCGTTAGATTTAACTTTGATAATATAAATAATAATAATTTAAATTAGTAAAAGGATATAAAAATGAACAAAACAAAATTTGGACAATTTGGAGGACAATACATTCCTGAAGTATTAATGCAGGAAATAATAAATCTTGAAAAAGCTTATGAAAAATATAGCAAGGATGAGAAGTTTAATAAGGAATTAAAAGACTTACTAAGAAATTATGCAGGACGCCCATCTTTACTATATTACGCAAAAAATATGACAGAAAACTTAGGCGGGGCAAAAATATATTTAAAAAGAGAAGATTTAAATCATACAGGATCTCATAAAATAAATAATGTACTAGGTCAAGCTCTGCTCGCAAAATATATGGGGAAAAAAAGAGTAATAGCAGAAACGGGGGCAGGACAGCACGGTGTTGCAACTGCAACAGCAGCAGCTCTTCTTGGCTTAGAATGTGAAATATATATGGGGCTTGAAGATACCATCCGTCAATCACTAAATGTATATAGAATGGAGCTTTTAGGTGCAAAAGTTCACGCAGTAACCTTTGGCACACAAACATTAAAAGATGCCGTCAATGAAGCCATGAAAGAATGGTCAAAAAGATATGAAGATACAATGTATCTTTTAGGTTCAGTGATGGGACCCCATCCATATCCTACAATAGTAAGAGATTTTCAAAGTGTAATAAGTAAAGAAGCAAGAGAACAAATTCTTGAACTTGAAGGAAGACTTCCTAATGTTGTAATGGCTTGCATTGGCGGCGGAAGCAATGCAATGGGAATGTTTTATAACTTTATAAATGATAAAGATGTTCAATTAATCGGATGCGAAGCAGCAGGTTTAGGTATTGATTCAGATAAACATGCCGCAACAATGACAAAAGGAAATATCGGTATATTTCATGGGATGAAATCAATTTTTTGCCAAGATAAACACGGGCATATATCTCCAGTTTATTCAATTTCTGCCGGTTTAGACTACCCTGGTGTAGGACCTGAACATGCTTATTTAAAAGAAATAGGAAGAGCAAATTATGTTGCGATTACAGATGAAGAAGCTGTTGATGCTTTTGAATATTTATCAAAAATAGAAGGAATAATTCCTGCAATTGAAAGTTCTCATGCTGTTGCTTATGCTAAAAAGTTAGCTCCGACAATGAAGAAAGATGAAATAATTATTGTATGTCTATCGGGTAGAGGAGATAAAGATGTAGCTGCTATTGCTAAATATAGAGGGAGAATAATAAATGAATAACATAAATAACGCATTTAAAAATAAATCTTTAATTGGATTTATAATGGCTGGTGATCCGGATTTAAATACTACAAAAGAAGTTATTATTTCAATGTCACAAGCAGGGGCTGATATGGTAGAACTGGGCATTCCATTTTCTGACCCTATTGCAGAAAGCAGTATTGTACAAAGTGCAAATTTACGTGCTTTAAAGTCAGAAACTTATCTTCCAAGTATTTTTGAAATGATAAAAGAAGTTAGAAAAACAACTCAAATTTCAATAATTCTTCATTCATATATCAACCCTGTTTTTAATTACGGATATGAAGAATTTTTTAAGAAATGCTCAGAAGTAAATGTGGATGGCATTATTATCCCAGATTTACCTTTTGAAGAAAAATCAGAGATACAATATTATGCAGATAAAAATAACGTAAATATTATATCTATTGTTGTACCTATTGATATAAACAGAGTTGAAACTATAGCGAAAGATGCGAAAGGATTTATATACTTAGTTCCTTCTATCGGCTCAACAAGTTCAATGGAAGGACATTTAAGTGAAATAACAAAAGTAATTGATACATTGAAAAAAAATACCAATATTCCAATTGCAATAGGCTTTGGAATAAATACAGCTCAACAAGCTTCTTTCTTTTCTGAAATAGCAGATGGAATTATTATTGGTAATGGAATAGTAAAAATAATTGAAAAATATAATAAAGAATCTGCAAAATATGTATTCGACTACATAAAAGAAATGAAAAACGCTATTATATAAAAGGATAAAAAATGAACAATATATACATAATAATATCAAATTTATTTTATTTTTCTGTTGCAATAATTCCTTTTATACTAATTCATTGCCTTGTTTTTCATGAAAAAATGAGCAAGAAAAAGCTTCTAATTTCAATTCTTGCGGCAGCAATTATTATGCCAATAATTGCTGCCATTTCTTGTTATATAACTGCATTTAAGCAATTTGATATAATTAAAGATTCTTTTTTCATTGGTAACAGCACTCTTTATATATTAGGATATATTGGACTAATTGCAATAAATTATATAATTTTCTTGATTGTTAAATTAAAAAAAGAAGAAAAATATAAAACACAAAAAAGTAAATTTATTATTATTTTTTCAATACTCATTATAATGATTTATCAGTCAATTCCAACATTTTTATTATGTTTTTCCCTATCTTCTAAAAATATTAATAACCAAATAAAAATTACAAAGCTTGCATTAAAATTATCAACCTTCCCGTACACTAAAGGTGTTTTAGCTTTTTACACAGGAATGGAAATATTTGCTTCAGAATATAACGAAAAAAATATAGAAGAAGCAATTAAATATTCTGAATTATGTAATAAATTTTTAAAGACTGATTCAAGTAAAAAAGATTTATTAATACATTATCTGCATGGAAAAAAATACCAAGAAGCCCTAAAAATGGCATTAGAATTAAAAAATAAAGGTATTAATGTAGATTTTGAATTAATACAAATATATATAGAATTAAATAAAATAGATGAAGCTCTAAAGGTAAGTGATAATCCTATAAAAAAAGCTTTCATATACAGAAAAATTAAAAATTATGATAAAGCGCTTGAAAGTATAAATAAACTTGAGAAAAATAATGTTGATTTATATTTGAACAGAGCCATAATCTATGAAGAAATGGGCAAAAAAGATTTAGCTGAACAAGATATAAATAAAATTAAAGAATTAAAAAGACCTAAAAAGTAAACTTGATAAAAGAGCATGTTTTAACTAATATTTTCATGTAATTTGTACAAATGAAAGAAGGTAAAATATGACAAGAAGACCCGTAATAGCCGGAAATTGGAAGATGCATAAACTTCAAGCAGAAGCAGCACAACTGACAAATGATATAATGCTTGAACTAAAATCAGAAGATAAAGCAGCACTGCCTGAAGTTATTATTGCCCCAACATTTACATCTTTATATGCTGCAAATAAAGCACTAAAAGATTGTGGATGCGGTAAAGTAAGATTAGCAGCACAAAATTGCTACTATGAAACACAAGGTGCTTTCACTGGAGAATGTTCTGTTGAAATGCTTAAAGATGCAGGTTGTGAATACATAATCATCGGTCACTCAGAAAGAAGAGAATATTTTGGTGAAACAGATGAAATGGTTAATAAAAAAGCAAAAGCAATTTTAGCAAACAGTTTAATTCCAATTATATGTTGCGGAGAATCTTTAGAACAAAGAGAAGCTGGTGTTACAGATTATCATATAGCATCTCAAATAACAAAAGCATTAAAAGATTTAACAAAAGAAGAAGTTGCAAAATCTATTATAGCTTATGAACCAATTTGGGCTATTGGAACAGGAAAAACCTGTGATTCTGTTGAAGCAAACAGAGTTATTGCAATGATAAGAAATGTTGTTAAAGGACTATATGATGCAAATACAGCTGAAGCAATAAGAATATTATATGGTGGCAGTGTAAAACCAGGAACAATAAAAGAACAAATGGCACAATCAGATATAGATGGTGCATTAGTAGGCGGAGCAAGTTTAACAGCAGATAGTTTTGCACAAATAGTAAAAGGTGCAATGTAATTTAGTAATAATATAGCCACAAAAAGCTCTTGGATTATATTCAAGAGCTTTTTACATAATAAATATTATTTAAATTAATCTTAAATGTCCGATAAAAAATTCACGATAAGCTGAAAGTGTGAGTGAATTTTTTTTTACAAAACGAACCAAAAACTTTGTTTTTGAGTAAGTGAAGTGTACCCCAAAAAGCGGACAAAGTAGGTAGGAAAAATTCTGTTAAAATAAGGAAAGGAGAAAAAGATGAGAAAACAGAAAAATTTTACCGAAGAACAAAAATGTAAACTACTTAAATCACCTTTTGTAGAGAAAGTATATTCTAATCATATTGTATACTCTATTGAATTCAA
>CALURV010000006.1 GCA_944323285.1 Candidatus Gastranaerophilales bacterium
GTTCTCTATTCTAGATTTTATACCATCTCCTTTTATTTCATTTTTCTCTACTCCACCATACAAAACGGTTTTTTCTTTATTTACATTTGAATTATCTTTTGCAGAACTACCACCGCCTTTTTCTGTAAATTTACCTTCTTCATCTCTTGGGTGATCTGCTTCATTCCAAACTGCCATATTTTTCTCCTTTCTTGTTTATGACTTTTTATGGACACAAAAAATAGACAAGTTATAAAACCTGTCTATTTGTATTTATTTTAATTATTTATTATTCTTTGCTATAAAGTAATATTCGATTACAAAGTGTTTACTTTTCTCTGAAAAACTTACTCAAACTTTCAATATATTATGAATTTTTTCAATTTTATTTATATTTAAACACTATTATCCCTGAAGTTTTGTGATAATGGTCACCTTTTCCTCTTTTAGTACTCAAGTCTCTTATCAAACTCCACTTACATTATAATGTAAATATTATATTTTTTCAACACTAAACTCTTTAATAAAAAAGGACTCTTTTATCAGCCAAAAGAGAATTTTAAGTTATATCGCAAAAAATCTTAAAAAATCATAAAAAGAAATTCTCTATTTCTTGGAAAAATAATTTTCTCATTTATACTCATTATACTATGCTTTAGTATACCAAGCTCCACGAGTGTTTCCATGCTTTATTAAATAATCTTTTTTAACTAAATTTGCAAGGTGTTTTTTTATAGTATTAATATTTGTATTCGTTAGTTCTGCTAATTCAGAAATTGTTGCTCTCTCTTTTGTTTCAAAAACTGTCATTATTTTCGCAGATATTTCCGGCAACTCAAGATTGGAAATCTTTCTTAGTTCTGTATGCTCCAATTTATATTCAAGTCTTATTTTTTGTTTCTGCAAGGTCTTTAAGAAAAACATTAGCCAAGGAGTGTAATCCGGATTATTATTCAATGTCATTTGAGTTTGACGTAATGCTCTGTAATATGCTTCTTTATTATCCTCAATAATTGACTCCATAGAACTATATGGAATATATTTATAACCTGCTATTAGTAGTAACAAATTGGTTATAGCTCTGGATAATCTTCCGTTACCATCTTGAAAGGGATGAATAGCAAGAAAATTTACAACAAAAATACCTATAACTATCAATGGATGATAAAATCTATCTTTAAGATTTTTATTCGTCCATTCTACCAGTTCTTGCATTTTTAAAGGTGTTTCAAATGGAGTTGCTGTTTCGAATACAATCCCTAATTCTTTTCCATCATTATCATAAGCAGCTACTGCATTTGATATTTTTTTATATTCACCTTTATGCTTTTCATCCTTTAATGAATATTCAAGTAATATTTTATGTAATTGCTTGATATAGTTTTCTGATAAAGGAATAACTTCCCAATCTTCAAAAATTGTATCTGCAAGTTTTGCATAACCTGCAACTTCTTCTTCATCACGGTTTGCAAAAGATTGCTTATTTATTCTAGATAGTAATTCTTCAACTTGCTTATCAGATAACTTATTCCCTTCAATACGATTTGAAGAACCTACACTTTCTATTGTTGCAACTTTTTTCAATGCTTGTAATTTTTCAGGTGACATTTGTTGCCAAAGTTTCCAGCTACCTTTGAACTCATCTATTTCACTTATTATAGAAAGCATCTGACTATTAAATTTTATATCTAGATTTTCAAACATAAAATACCTAATTAGACCTAATATAACCTAATAATATATTTTTTTACCTAATTGTCAAGATGTGATATCTTGCAAAATATATTTTATTCTTACTTTTTCTATTTTTAGACATAAGATTGTAACATCTATTTCCAGAGAAAACGAAAGTCTAATAAATATTCCATTATGTCAAAACATGCACTGCAAAAACTTTTACAAAAGGACTCTTTTTATCAGCCAAAAGAGAATTTTAAGTTATATTGCGAAAAATCTTAAAAAATCATAAAAAGAAATTCTCTGATTTTGGGTAAAACGCGCAGACCGTGGGATTCTGGCATAAAAAGAGAGACCATAGTCGATCTCTTACTTATAAATTTGGGCCATCCTGGACTCGAACCAGGGACCTTACGCTTATCAGGCGTACGCTCTAACCACCTGAGCTAATAGCCCTTCTCTTTGTTTATATACTCACATAAACAAATTTAAAAATCAAGTATTATTCTTCTGTTAATGGTCTTAGTAATATTATTGAATTTAAATTTAACTGTAAAAAATCATGAACTTCGGCTTTTCTATTTGGGAATTCTCTATGAATCAACTCACAATTTTTTATAGCAACAAATCTCTTTGCGCCATTTAAAATATCAGAAAGAACTCTATTTTTACGTCCTGTTTTTGGCATAAAAACATTCCCTTTTATTTGATAGTCTTTTGTAATTACCAATACCCTTTCAGACCATATGCCGGTTATAAAACTATTATTATCATCTATATTATTATTTTCATCGTACATACTTAATGTCCTTTCCTATACAGAATATGATTGGAATAGTGGCAAATATAAAGATAATGCCAAGAAACAAACAATTACACCAATAAATATTAACAAAATAGGCTCGATTAACTTACCTAAAGTATCAATAATTAAATCTAACTGTTGATCAATATGTTGAACACATTGTGTCATCAACTCTCCTAAACGTCCGGATTGTTCACCTGTAGACACCATGAACAAAATCATTTTAGGGAATAAATTAGCTGCTTTTAAAGATTCTGATAAATGTGCACCGGCCTGCATTTTTTTTATTGAAATTTTTATAGCATCTTTCATCACTGAATTTGACAATGTCGTTCTGGACAAATATAAACATTCAATTATAGGAATACCAGCATCATATGCAATTTGTAAAACAGTCAAAAAGTTTGAAAAAGCAGCAGCTTTTACCAAATCAGAAATTAAAGGAATCTTTAATACAAATTCATCAATTTTTCTTTTGGAAGGTTCCCATCTTAACAGGTAAATGAATGACCCTATAATTGCTGCTATACCTAAAGGAATAACCATCCATTTGTCTTTTAAAAATTCACCTGAATTAATACAAAATTGTGTAATAGCAGGAAGTTGTTTCCCCTGTTGATCAAACATATCCTTAAAGGCAGGGAATACAAACATTAACATAACTAATACTACTGCAATTGCAAGTAAAACAACAAATATAGGATATGTAAGAGCTGATATTACTTTTCCTTTTATATCACCTTGTTTTTTTAACAATTCAATAAGTCTTTCGAATGTTTTATCAATTTCACCTGAATCTTCACCTGCTTTTGCAAGTCCAATATAAACATGTCCAAATAGATTAGGATATTTTGAAATTGTATCAGAAAGAGTATAACCTGCAATAATTTGTTTTTTTATTTCTTGAGCTATAAGCCTTACTTGTCTTGAAGCAGCATCTTTCTCAATAAAAATTAAACTTTCAATAATCGGGAGCCCAGCTTTGTTCAAAGTTAGAAAAGTTTGAGTAAAATCAATCTTTTCCTTTAAAGATAATGACTGTAAAGACGATGACTTACTTAGATTATCTTTTGAACCACTCAATTCTGTTACAGAAAGACACTTATAACCTAAATTTTTAACTTTGACGCGGACTTCTACTTGAGATTTAGCATCCATCCTGCCTTTTACTCTTTCACCATTCCATTTTTCTGCTTCGTATTCATATCTGGTCATACTACCTTAACCTCACTCTTTAACCGGTCCTAATACACGCAGAAATTCAGAAATTGTAGTTTTACCTTCTATAATATGTTTTAAACAGGCTTGATGCAATGTTTTCATACCTGATCCAACTGCAACTTCCTCAATTTGAACATCGTGTGCTCCTTGAGCTATTAATCTTTTTATTTCTTTCGTAATAGGCATTATTTCATATACACCCATACGTCCTGAATAACCTTCAAAATTGCATTTTTCACAACCATTAGGTTTATATACAGGCGTTTTCATAAATTCTTGAATTTCTTTTTCCCCACCTGCAATAACTAACTCCGCTTCTTCTTTCGATGGGAAATATTGAGTTCTACAATGAGGACATAATTGCCTTACTAAACGTTGAGCTATTATACCAACCAACGTAGATGATACTAAATAATCTTTAGCACCCATATCTATCAATCTTGTAATTGTAGACGCAGCAGAGTTTGTATGCAATGTAGACAACACTAAGTGACCTGTTAACGCAGCTGATATTGCTGTTTCTAATGTTTCAATGTCACGAATTTCTCCTACCAATATAACATCAGGGTCTTGTCTTAAAATTGCACGCATACAAGAAGCAAATGTTATTCCTGCTTTCGTATTTATTTGAGATTGATTGATACCATCGATTCTAATTTCTATAGGATCCTCAATTGTAGTTATATTTATTTTTTCATCATTTATTGCTTTTAATAAAGTATATAATGTTGTAGTTTTACCAGAACCTGTAGGCCCTGTTGTTAGTATAATTCCATTTGGTACACTTTCCATCTTCTTTATAAGTTCAACTTCTTCTTCAGAAGCTCCAGCAAGTGTCATTTCATCTTTACTGGATGCCATAGAAACAGCTGGTGCTAATATTCTTATTACCATCTTTTCTTGGTCACCTACTGGTAAAGTATTTATTCTGAAATCATAATCTCTTTCTTTATAAGTTATAGAAAAAGATCCATCTTGAGGTCTTCTATGTTCAGCTATATTCATTTTTGATATTACTTTTAAACGAGTTAATATAGCAGATTCTGTTTTTGCAGGTAATCTTAAAGCTTCTCTTAATATACCATCTTTTCTGTATCTTACAGCATAACCATCTAATCTTGGTTCTATATGAATATCACTTGCCTTCATATCTATACCATCTGATATGATTTTATTTACAAATTTTACTACTATATTTGAATCATCTTTTAATTCTTTCTGTGCCTGTTCGAATAGAGTTTCTTCTCTATCAAAAGCTAAAGCTTGTTTTTCTATTTTTTTAATTATTTTACTTGTTGACTTTTTCTGTTCATTAAACAAACTTTGCATACACATTGCAAATTCATAATGTGTAATAATTAATATGCTTGGTTTTAATCCAGTTAAAAAGATAATATCATTTATTACTTTTTTATCATTAGGATTAACCATACCAACTACTAAAACTTTATCATCATAACTTATCGGAATAACCTTATTTAGTTTAATAAAGTCTTCGGGAAGCATTGACAATACAGCATCTGAAACTTTTAATTGTTCTGCCGTAACTGCTTCATAGCCTTGTTGTGCAGTAAGTGCTTTTTTTAAATCTTGAAGAGTAATTACCCCTTGTTGCACAAGTACTGTTCCTAAAGGAACCTGGGTTTTTTTTGATTCAACTAACGCATTAAAAATTTGTTCTTTTGTAACAAATCCCATTTGAACCAGAACTTCACCAATTTTCTTAGATGAAAATCTTTCATCTCCAGGAGTTACAGTATATTCTGAAGAATCATGATATTCTGAATATTGATTATCTTCAGAAATATCTTCTTGAGATGAATCATCATCATATTTTAATTTTATTAAATCATCACTATCAGAACTGTCAAAATTCTGTACGGCTGAAATATTTTCATTAAATTCAATATGCAAATTTGATTTTACATATTGTATCAACTTATCAAAATCAGTTTCATCTATCACTTTAAAAGAAATTTTTTCGCTATTTAAAATTTTCTTTATTACAGAAGTGATTTTACTTTGACTAGAATTAACTGTTACTATTACATATACTGTTTCTCTTGAAATACAAACCGGAATATAAGAATTTTTAACTAAATCTACAATATCAAACATTGATATTATCGAAAAATCCATAATTGGTTTAAGTTTATCAACAACCAGACTTGTCATTTGATATTTTTCCTAAAGTTCTGCCACATCTTCTGTATCTTTTATAATTCTAGGAGTCATCATTATAAGTAATTCTTCCTTTGAAATTGTTTTATTTTGACTTCTGAAGAAGAATCCAATAATTGGAATATCCCCTAAAATAGGTATTTTACCGGTAGAATTTTGTTCTTCTTGTTGAATCATACCACCTAGAAGTAATGTTTCTTCATCCTTTATTCTGACATTTGATAAGTCTAAATTATGTCTTTGAAGCAATGTTGCAGCTATATAATTTTCTCTTGTATATGGATCAACATCAGTTATTGTTTGGTAAATAGAAGAATAATCAGGTTTCATTGTTAATGAAACATATCCGTCTGGACTAATAAAAGGAAGTATCTCTATTTTTATACCATTATCTTCTCCTATGTTATAAGTTTTCTGAGAAGCAGGCATCATCATTGACCCAGTCGAATATGTCGCTAACAACTGAACTGTTGTTGATTCAATATAATCTTGTGTCAAGTCAATAACTGATTTTTTACCATTAGTTATAACTATTTTAGGATTAGCTAACATTCTACCTTTTTTATTATCTATTAAATATGTAATCGTTTGAGACAATGTACGAGCACCTTGCCCATTACTTGGCCCATGCCACATATATGCTGATGATTGCGTAGTTGTTCCGTTAAATGTAAGATTTATATGTTTACCGTTAAATGCCCACTCATTATTAAAGGTTCTTGATCCTTCTTCTGATAATGCTATTATTGAAACCTCCAGATATGCTTGTGGTTGTTTTCTGTCATTTTCTACAATAAAATCATTAACCATTTGAATTTGTTGTTCACTACCACCAACCATTGTTAAAGTACCAAGTTCAGGTTGAACATATATCGAAATTGAAGGTTTTGCCTGAAAAGAATCAAGATTTGATGTTTTAATACCACTTGTCATAACACAAGCAACAGTACCCCCACCCAGAGTACCTTCTTCTGCTTTCTTTAAGCCTGTTTCCATTTTGAAATTAGCATTTACTTGAGCTTTATATGAACCTACTGCTGATCCATCTTTTTGCAAAGATCCATTAAACGGCAATTGAAATAATGTTTCACATACCATTTTTGCCATTTCAAATGGAGTTGTATGATTTACTCTATATGTTGTCATCGCAGGTTTCTTATCAAATCTATCAACTATCTTCTTCGCCAGAATATAATCATTTTCCGTACCAAATATTAATAATTCATTTTTGTCAGCATTTGTTGTTACAATAGGACCAAAAGATAACCCTGGAGTATTTAAATTAAAAACACTTGTATTAAGAAAATGTGCAATATATGCGGCATCTACATATTTAACTGGTAATATTGTTATGTTGTCTTTTGTTAGATTCAAATTTTCTGCACTATTCGTAGATACAACTAACATTGTTTTATCCTTTATAACATATGTCAGTCCACACATTTTCATAACCATTTTGAAAGCATCTTCTAACGTAACATCAACCAAATCTAAAGTAACACTTCCTGTTGCAGAGTTATGGAATACTATATTCAAACCAGCTTTATCTGCAAACATTCTTAAAACTTGTTGAACATCTGTATTTCTTAAACTCAAATTAATTAATTGACCGTTATCATTAAAATTGACATCTCCTTCCAATCTGATTTTATTAGGAATGTCATATTCCGTACGAACATCCAGATTATCAATATCATATTCTTGAGGAGCAGCAATTGCTATATTACTCGCAAGCACTGACATACACCCTGCCACCAACAATAGTTTTGATATGTTTTTTAAACTTTTCTTCATAATATATATCTAGCTCCTCTAATTATTTTCCTTATATCTTCCTGCAAATTTTTTCTCTAAATTTGCAACAGCACTCTGTTTTTCCAGTATTCCTCTTGTAAATAATTCTCCAACTGAAGCAACATAGCTATTATTCTTATAATTTATTTGAACTTTATCTCTTGTTATTTCTTTTATTGTATAACCTGAAATTGTATCGCCAATCTTTACAAAAGTATCTACACCATTTAGATTTACAATTGCAGAAGGACTTACTTCATCATATAAAATACCTGAAATTTGTGTTTGTAATAATTTTGTTAAATTTTCATCAGGAACTGAAGTAACCGGAGGTTCTATTATTTCAAACTGAGTATTATCTATAGTTACATTATTTAAATCACTTGTTTTATTATATATTGGAGGCTTAAATGGATTTGTTCTTGCAACTTTATCATAGGAAATAATAATATCATTATTTTCTTTAGATGGATCAAGCCCCAAATCCACCCCTGATGATTCAAATAAATCGTTTTCACCAGTACTTACAGTAGCCACTATATTTCCATTTTCTCCATTTGTTGTAACTTGAGCATCTCCATTATCACTAAAATCTACACTCATCATATCTGAATCATTTCCACCTGCTTGTTCAAAAAAATCATCTCCTAAATTTTCACTAGATGTTGCAGAATTTTCATTATTTGCAACCTGTTCCATTGAAGATTCATTACTAGTAGATAAGTCAGTTGCAGCTATATCTTTATTTGCTGACATTTTATTTACTATTAAAAACCCAGCTAAACCTAAAAGCAACAATGCTATTATTAACAATGGAAGTTGACTGGATTTTTTCTTTGTTGTGTCTTTGTCATCTCCATATTCTTCATCATATTCTTGATTGTAATCTTCATCATAAGATTGATAATCCTCTTCAGAATATTCTGAATCTTCCATATAATCGGAATCATTAATTTTCTGATTATCTATGTTTTCATCCGTATAATCTATATTATCCCACTGATTTTCTTTATCTACCATATTTCTCACTCTTTGTTACAAATAAGATTCTATTCACATTTTACACGTATTAGGTAAAATGGGCAAATATATTTTTAGCCAAACCTCATACTTCTATAATAATAAACAGTTTACTTTGTTTTAAATATATTTACGTCAATCAAATGCATTAAATTTTGAAAAAAAACAGTTAACATTTCTAAACTTTTATAAAAAGGCGGCACCCAGATTCGAACTGGGGGATAAAAGCTTTGCAGGCTTCTGCCTTACCACTTGGCCATGCCGCCAAATAAAAATAGCGGAAGACGGGACTCGGACCCGCGACATTCTGCTTGGAAGGCAGATGCTCTACCAACTGAGCTACTTCCGCATTTAAGAAGTTTCGCTTCAAATATATACTAACTGAAAAAATTTTATTTAGCAATATGATTTTTATTTTTTTAGAAAAATTTTATTTAATCTAATATCGCACTTTGTTACCGTCTCATCCTCGCTAACAAAGTACTCACCTTTTAAAAACTCTGCTCACCTTAGTTTAACTACGGATACAAGCTCACTCAAAAACAATGTTTTTGGTTTGTTTTGTAAAAAATTCACTCTCACTTTCAGCTTATCGTAAATTTTTTCTCAGACAGTCTTATTTTATTATTGCCATTATTGCTAGATAAAATAATAATAAAGCACCTGTTATCTCAATATATTTAGATGAAATTTGTTTAAATATATTTGCCACCAAAAAACCAACTAATGAATCTATAAATGTTATAAGTCCAATTATAATAGAAGGTTTTAATATTTCTATTTTAACAAATTTTAATGATACTCCAGCTCCAAGAGCATCAATACTTGTAGCTATAGCTAAAAATAATAAACATTTTAATGTTAAGCATGTTATTTTAAATTCTTCTTTCGATACTGCACCTTTTACAAATTTGATTGCCAAAACTATAAAAATTGTAAATACAATCCATTTTGAAAATATTTCTAATATTGAATAAACAAAAGATGATAAATACCAACCTATTATAGGCATAACAAATTGAAAAAAACCAAATGAAAGAGCTAAAATTATTGAATTCTTATATCTATCTTTATTTATCGTCAAACCATAAGAAAAACTTACAATTAAAGCATCTAAAGATAAAGCAAATGCCAATATCAAAATTTCATAATTTGTCATATTTCCTCCGAAAATAATTTTGATTTATTAGTTAACATAAGTCAATATAATATTCGAGAAAAATTCACGATAAACTGAAAATATAAATGAATTTTTCTCGGACATTTTAAAGTTAGAATAACCCAACAACAAAGTATGATTTTAGATTAAATACAAAAAAAACCGCTTATATAAAGCGGTAAATAAGTGTTCTCTTTCCCTGTAAATTTTTTTTAGTCTATTTATTCAGCCTGAACAGCTTCTTTTTCAGCCTGAAGCTTTGCTTGTGCTTTTTTTGACAACTTTTGTGTTTCCTTCTTTTGATAGTTTAATGAACCATCTTCATTGCAGTTATTTATTAAAAATTGAACTGTTTGAGTAGGTTGAGCACCTTTCTTTATCCAATCTAATGCAGATTTTTTATCTAATTGCATTTCTTTTGTTTTAGGATTATAAAAACCCAACTGTTGTATTGGAGCTGTTTCTCTTTTTGTTGTTGAATTTAAAACAACAATTCTATATACTGGGTTCTTTTTATATCCTAATCTTCTTAATCTAATTTTTACCATTTGGTTTTATCTCCATATTATTTGCATTTTGCTATTTTATAGCTTGCAGCCGTTGAACTCTTCGTTTAAAAGAGGATAACTTCAAGTTCTACTTTATCAAATCATAAGCAAAATAAATAATCAAGTCGTTTTTTTATATTTCTGTAACTTTACTTAAAATAACAATATTTTTAAATTAATATGTTATAATTTTTAAAAATTTGAGTAATTTTATGAAGAAATTTTCAAATATAAGATTAATTGTATGTGATTTTGACGGTATATTTACTAATGGTAAACTTACGGTATATTCAGATGGTAAAACATCAAAAAATATTGACTATTCTGATATTATGGCAATCTCTATAATATTAAAAAAAGGTATTAATTTTGCTATAATTTCAGGGGAAAAATCATTCGCCATAGACATATTAAAAGAAAAATTTCCTCAAATAGAAACTTTTCAAAATGAAAGAAATAAAATAAATATATTAAAACAACTTGTTCATAAATATAATATTTCGCCGGAGAATACTATATACATAGGAGATGATATAAATGATATAGAATGTCTTAATTATGTTAAATATTCAATAACAGTACCAAATGCTCACAAAAATGTAAAAAGAATTAAGAATATTATAAAAACAAAAAATTATGGCGGAAATGGAGCAATAAGAGAAATTGCGGATTCTTTATTATGAAAAATTTTTTTAAACAAATATTTAATAAGATAGATAAACTGGATAAATATACATCTTTATATGTTAAAAATTCTCATAATATTGAAATTCCAGCTATTGCATATACAAATTGGGGAGTTTATCTAGCAGAATTAAAAGACTTCGACACAGCAATAGCAAAATTAGAAACTGCTGTCTTAATGTCTAACCAAAATCCTAAACCTTGTATAAGTTTAGGAATAATATATGCAAAACTTAAAGAATATGATAAAGCGGAAGATATTTTACAAAAAGCACTGGAAAGAGATTCTCAAAATGCACATACATATTCTGTATTGAGTAGTGTTTTAGTTGCAAAAGATAAATTTGATGAAGCGGAAAATTACATAAAAAAAGGTCTAAAACTAGCACCTTGTGACTCTGAAATATATTTAAATTATGGAATTTTGTATGCAAAACAACAAAAAAAACACAAAGCAATAGAAATGTTTAAAAAGTCAAAATTTTTCAATCCAACAAATTTTCATGCATACTTTCTACTTGGTGTTATGCTTTTTGAAACGGATAAAACTTCTGAAGCATTCTGTGAATTTAAGCAACTTGAAAGTTTAAAACCAGATTATAAAAATCTAAATTATTACCTAGCCCTTTGTTATAAGAAAGAAATGAATTATATTGCTGTAAATGAATATGCACAAAGAGCTTTAGAGGAGGATCCATATAATTCTTCTGTACATATTCTATTAGCACAAAATTTTATAACAATGAAAAAAGAAGATGAAGGATTGAGAATATATAATAATGCCTTAGAAAAAGGAATTGACGACTTTGAATTCTACTTATCTTGGGGAATTTCCCTTTTAAAAATAAATAATATAAGTGGTGCTAAAGAAAAATTATTTAAAGCTCTTGAAAAAAAAGAAAACAACTCAAATGCATTATATAGACTTGGATATTGTTTTCATAAAGAAAATGATTTTGATAATGCGGAAAAATATTATAATTTATCTATAATAGCTGACCCAAAAAATTCTATGGCACATGCCGATTTAGGTATAATCCATTACGAGAAAAAAAATTATGAAGATGCCATAAATTCTTTTTTAAAAGCTATAAATATATCGTCAAAAATGTCTTACTTATATTTCTATATAGCAAATTGTTATTATAAAAAAGGCAGACTCAAAAAAAGCCTTGATTATTATGAAAAAACTATCGAGTATTATCCTGCACATATAGAAGCATTAATCAATTGTACTGTGAATCTTTTGGACTTGAATAATGTAAAAGAAGCTTTAAGGAAAATTAGAACAGCATATCAAATAAATAGAGAATCTGAAAAAGTTCTTCTTGTATATGCTTTAACAGAGTTTAAATCTGGATTATATAATGATTCAATTGAAAAAATTGATGTTTTACTTTCTATGTATCCTGAAAATAAAGAAGCAAAATATATAAAAGCCCACTCATTAATTAATCTTAACAAAGCTCAAGAAGCTTTAAATATATTATATTCTATGCCAGATGAAGAAAAGAGCTCCGGACTATTTGCTTTTTTAAACTATCTTGCTTATAAAATACTTGTCCAAGAATCACCATCGAATTATAATGAAAATATGCTTGACCTATATATAAAAAGGTTAGAAGATCTTAATTTTGATAATTATTCAAATATTGAAATTATGAATTATTTAAATAAAATGCTAAACATTAATAAAGGATAAAAAATGGGTATAATTGTACAAAAATTTGGTGGTACATCAGTTGCAGATCCTCAAAAAATACACAATGTAGCAAATGCCGTTATAAAAGAAAAAGAAAATGGAAATGATGTCGTTGTTGTTGTTTCTGCAATGGGACATACTACCGATTACTTAATTAAATTAGCAAAAGAAGTAACTTTGAATCCCGATTCAAGAGAAATGGATATGCTTTTATCTACAGGAGAGCAAGTTTCAATTGCCCTTCTGGCTATGGCCATTCAAGCTCACGGATATAAAGCTATAAGTATGAATGGGCAACAAGTTGGTATTATTACAGAATGTATACATTCAAAAGCAAGAATCGTTGATATTAAAACAGATAAACTCAAGAAAAATCTTGAAGCTGGTAACATAATTGTAGTAGCAGGATTTCAAGGAGTAACTCCTGATGGAGAAATAACTACATTAGGAAGAGGCGGTTCTGACACTTCTGCAGTAGCAATTGCTGCAGCTCTTAATGCTGACAGATGCGATATTTATACTGATGTAGAAGGCGTTTATGCGACTGATCCAAGAATAGTTCCTAACATACAAAGAGCAGATGTTATTTCTTATGAAGAAATGTTAGAACTTGCAAGAGTAGGAGCAAATGTTCTACATCCTCGTTCTGTTGAAACAGCGAAGCAATTTAATGTTCCTTTAAGAGTTCGCAGCTCATTTAAATTAGACAACCTTGGTACTTTAATAATAGGAGTTGAAAATATGGAAATATATAAACCAGTTGCAGGTGTTGCAGCAGATTCTTCTCAAGTAAGAATTTTATTATCAAATCTACCTGATATTCCAGGTACTGCAGCCAGAGTTTTTGGTGCTCTAGCTAAAAATAATATTAGTGTTGACATGATTATTCAATCATTAGCAAATAATGGTACTAATTCAATCGCATTTACTGTTGATGAAGAAGATTTAAACGGTGCTATTGATATACTTGAAACTGTCAAAGATGAAGTTAAAGCTGGTGAAATTCTTATAGATAAAGATATATCTAAAGTTTCAATAGTTGGTGCAGGCATGGTAGATAGACCGGGCATTGCTGCAGATATGTTCAGATCTTTAGCAGAAAACAATATAAATATAAAAATGATTTCTACCAGCGAAATTAAAATTAGCTGTCTTGTTGAAAAAGATAATGCAAAGCCTGCAATAAGAGCTTTATGCAAAGAATTTGGTCTTGAAACTTCTGAAATGGCTGTTGTAAAAGGAGACTTGCCAAATCTTTAATATAAAAATAAAAATAAACAAAAAAAGAGAACTAATTTTAGTTCTCTTTTTTGTTTATATGTCAGACATTTTATTTAAATTGTTTCAATAAATTTTTCAAGCTTTTTAATTCTATTCATCCATCCTTTAAAAAAAACTTTTTGTGACGGATTATTTTCAATTATTTTTAAATAAAAATTTTTTCTTGCTTCTAAAAATTTTGCGGGGTATTTATATTCAGCTAATTTTAGAAATTCTTGAACTCTTTTGACTCCATGATTAACAGCTGAGTCAAAACATAATACAGCAAATTTATTTGTCATATTATGACAGTTTGCTTCAAGCCAATAATATTGATAATAAATAGCTTCTACTTCTTCATTTGTTATATTTTTAACATCTTTATAAGGCAGACAATAAATATTAAGCCACTTATTATATGTCTTTTGAGTTATGCCTTTATTTGTTGCACCGCCTTTATCCAAGGGATGCTATACATACCCGCCTTCCATACTCAATACAAATTTTAGTGCTTTTTTAAATAATTCTTCCATTATATTTAATTCCTTGAATTATGCTGATTATTTACAATGCTAATTAGTAATGTTTTAACTTCTGATACATCCTGATGTATTTGAGTAACTTGCTCTTGTAATGATTTATGATTTTCCCTATATGTTTTATCTGCAACATAGTGTTCAGCTATATATTGTACAAATAAAGCTTTTTCTTTTTGAAAATCTGCAGGAGTCATAAAAATTTTGTATTGAATACAAAAAACGATAAACATTATTATATATGGGGCAAGATTAAAAAATATATTATCCATTTTTAAACCTGCCATTGCTTAAAGTTAATAGTAGCTTGAAACACTTGCACCGCCCAAGACATTATATTAGCTTTAATAGTATTTGTACCTTGTTTCTTCAAAATATGCCTAAATATCAAAGATGTTAATCTTCTGTATTCTTTTACTGATATTGAGTTTTCAAGTACTTCATCCAACATATATTTTTTAAATTCAAGTAAATAATCATGTATCATTGAAGCTATTAGATATTCGTTATCTGTCCTTGAACCGATAGAACGCCAAAAAAAACGTGGAATATCAGCCCCATTCCACGTATATCCGTTAAATATATTAAATTTGAATTTTCTTTTATCAGTTAAAATATTTACATTTAAAGAATTATGGAGTTCAAATGGAAAGGTCTTTTTTGCTTCTTTAATTGCTTTTGGGTCATCATCTCTTATAACTCGGACCCTTACATCTGGAGTTTCTAAAAATTCTATATCTACAATTTGCTCTCTACTCATATCTCCAACCTCAATAAAATTAATATTTCTCTGCTATTCTTTGTCTGATAAGGAAGTATCACAATAAAACTTATAAGTATTTCTATTTATATTGATGTTAAAAGCACTATGGTCATTTGTGATTTTTTGTTTTTTGATTTTGCCCTCTGGTGTAACTTGCGAGTCAAGATTAATTGTTGCAAAACCTTTTGAACTTTTAATTTCTTGAGTAACTTCTTGTTCTTCTGCTAATACTGGCAGAGCAAATAAACTTAAAATGATAATCGCTATTAATTTTTTCATATTTTTACTCCTCTGTTTGTAATTGTGATACAGGCATAAAATCATTAGAAAGTTGCAAAAAGCATTCCTGAACAAATTGAGCTGTTACGTTTTTTACTGTCTGTAAACTTTCAAGATATTCTGTTGTTAGTTCTTGCGTAAAATCAGGTAAACTGTATGTAATTATAGGAACTGTTTGACCTGTTTGTATTCCCATAGAAATAACAGGCAATAAGTCTGATAAAAAGTCTTTTGTTTCGCCTGTTGACATACTAACTTTACGGCGGATATAACCCAATGACGTTAAGAAAAACTCTTTGTCAAATTGAGTTTCTTTTAATTTTATTTGTTCTTGGTTATATTCTTCCGTATTGTCTATAACCTCACCATCTACAAGCTTCTCATATGGTTGTAGAGCATAATATGTCGGGATATTTTCTTCTTTTTGTTCAATTATTTCTTCCTGAATTATCTCTTGAGTTTCTTCATCAATGATTGCAGGTTGCAAAACTGTTTCTATTGTAACTAAATTATCAACTGTTTCTATTTTTAAACCTTGTCTATGGTTATATTCAACAATAAAATCGTTTTTTTCAATCTCTGTGTATGGATACTCTAATTTATATGACATTATTAATTCTCCTAACTTATGTAACCTTCAGTTTTCCACATAACACCTGTAACTATTCCTGTATAAGCGCTATCAGCCCAACGTTGACCTGCAAGTTGAAAAGAACTCATTGCTTTACTATATATCCAAGCCGTTGCTGTATAAGAACCTTCATAAACAGCACAAGCAGAAACATTATAATTATTATCTTTATATGATTTAAGTAATGAAATTCCATAAGACATATTTTGATTTACCGGACTCAAATATCCCCATTGCTCGCAATAACCATCAGACCATACTCTATAACCGCTTGTTCCGTTTAAATAATTTTCAATAACAACAGCAGGATTTTGTGAAGAAGCTGTACTTGTTGAAGCAGGGATATTCCCTTGCCAAATTTGAGAATTATCAACTAAAATATTACACCCTGTTAAACCTACTGTTCCGAGCCAAGGTTGAGAATTATTATTGTAATCCTTACCTATATATATAATAGAATCGCTATTAATAACAGTAGCAAGCGAGATAGTGACATCTTGCGTATATGAACTTCCGTTAAGAGAATAGCTAAGTATATATTGAGTTCCAGTATATTGAACCTTTATATAATAAGTTGTGTTAGTTAATATAGTATAAGTTCCGCTATAAGTACTACCTGTATTAATTCTTAACGTGAATTTACTGTTAACAACACCCATTTCGATTGACTCACTTGAAGTTGCACATATAGTCTGATTACTTGTTACATTGTCAACTGTCGTAACCTTAAAATTCATTTCCCAAGTATTACTTTCGGGTGCAAAATTTGTATTTATTTGTGCATAATTAGAAGTAGAAAAACCTCTTAAAACATTATTGTTATTTGTAAGACTTCCGATTATACTAACTCCGTAGTCTTTTTCTACATCTATTGGAGCAGTCGTACATATAACATTAGATAAACCGTTTGTAAGGTTTGTTAAATCAACATTTGCTTTTTGAGTAATCATCCCGTATACTTCACCCATAGGCAGGGTAAAGTTTTGATTCTGTTCATCAATAGTATAGTAAAGAGCTTCACCGTTTTGTGAGTATAAATCTTGAACTCTATCTCTATAAGCTACATCTACTATCTTTGAACCCGTTTTAGATAATGTATAAGGGATTTTTAAACAAGGTTGATATACTAGGTTGCCGTCTACATATATTTTAAACGAGTTGAGGTCGATTGAACCTTTAAACGGAAAAAGTGCATTTGAAACATATTTCCCTATAGATATAAAGGAATATGGTAATAAATTATCTGTATAATTAGCTATTATATAATTTTCCCAAACATTATTATCAACTGATAAACTTAATATATATCCAGTGCTAGATGAATATACAATTTTAAAATAATAATTAGTATTTATATTTATACTTTTTTCACTTACAACAAAAGCTCCCCAATTTCCAGTATCATTTATACCAAAAGTTATTTTTCCCGTAGTGCTTTCAATTCTAAACAACAATACGCCTTTATTAACGCTATATATTGATAGTGGAACTTGTTGCACATCAAGACTATTAATATTAAAAGTACCGCATATTTCCCAGTTGTCATAATTACTTAAGGCAGACATTGGTATTTGCACATAATTACTTGTACTAAACCCACTAGCAACACCATCCTGTGTAATTGTAGGGTTTCCAACAACTTTGTAGTTATCTTTTTTTATTACGTCTAAGCCTGTTATATTCCCATTAAATACTGGTATGCCGTCGACCCACATTGCAAAAGATTTGAGGTCGATTGAACCGTAAAATGGGTTACTTTTAGATGAAGCTAATATTCCAATGTATACAGGTTGTGTATTAATATTTTTAATATAATTATTACTTTCAACACTTTTAGTTGATATAAGAGTATTATCTGAATTAAATAAGCTTAACGTATATTTTGTTCCATCAAAAGAATATTCAAATTTATACAAAATATTTTGTTGTATGGTTGTAAGAACAATATTTAAAGCATTTCCATTTATATCTTGCGACCAAGATGTAAATACTCCTTGATTAACAAAAACATTGGGATACCAACCATTAGAAATAGATATAATAGTAGATTGTTTCGTAACATCAGAACAAATAAAACTGCCCTTGATTATAAAATTATTTTCTCCAATTACAATTCCGGTATTTATATAATTAGTCGTAGTAAAGTTGCTCACAAATCCATCATCAGTAATCGTAGGTGAGCCAACAACCGTAAACTTACTCAAATCAAAAGTAGAATGTGCATAGTTTAATATGTCAGAATATACAATAGAATTTGTACTAACATCCCCTGTTGCAAGTGCTTTTGATTGATTAAGATTGTCATAAGCTGTTGAG
This sequence comes from Candidatus Gastranaerophilales bacterium, assembly GCA_944323285.1. Taxonomy (GTDB): domain Bacteria; phylum Cyanobacteriota; class Vampirovibrionia; order Gastranaerophilales; family Gastranaerophilaceae; genus Avigastranaerophilus. The sequence goes on from CALURV010000006.1 coordinate 18,556, forward strand.
GTTATGTTGGACAAATCAGTGTCTGCTCTATTATTCGCAATTTCCAAAACATCTCTCACTTCATCTAGTGAACTTAATGTTTCTTCTGAATATTCTTTTGCTTTTTCTACTTCTTGTTCACAAGCACTAACCGCATCTACTTTTGCATTATTTATATCTGCTAATGCATCTGTTAAATCACTTTGTATATCATCTATAGAAGAAGAATGTAGGTTTTCTATCTCTGCAGTAGCTTCAGCATATATATTCTCTATTTCAGTAAGTTTCTGTCCTGCTATATTTGCATTGTCTTGTGCATTATCCGAAAAAATCTCAGCATCATTTCTTGCTTGTATAAGGTTTTCTATTAATTCATCAGGTGAAACAGCCGAACCCTCATATGTTTTTACAGCTCTATCTACCTTTCTATTTATCATTTGAATTAATCTTACAATATAATCAAACGTCCATTCTAATACTTTTAAATTTAAGTATGAAGAATTTTCAAACTCACTTTCTTGTTTTATCTCAAGGTTTAAAGCTAAAGAAATAACTTCATTTTGTTTTAAAATATTATAAGAAGATTGTTCCAATGGAAAAGTAATATAGCTACCAAATTCATTTCCTATCTCATTAATAGAATAATCAACACCTTCTTTTAATTTTTTTATTTCTCCTTTTTCATTAATATAAGTAACGAGTAATTCTTCAGAAGATTCAATTAAAAAATCAAAATCAAAAATAGTAGTACTACCATTGCCTGCATAATTATTTACAGGTATTATTGATGATACTGTCATCCTTATTTATCCCCTTCTTTTTTTAAATTTCTAAATCTTTGCGTTATTGTTTCAATTATTTTATTTTTTTTCTCTATATCTGCATCTTTCGAGTTTAATATTTTATATTCATTCAAAGATTCCTGAAATAACAAAATAAATTCATATATCTGATCTGCTTTTTTTATATTGTTAAGTTCTAATTCACTAAGTAAAAACTTATAATCAGATATTATTTTTATTTGTTTTTCATAAGACGTTTCTTTTTGAAGTTTATGAAAAAAATCATAATCTTTTTCAGAAAGCAAGTATCTATATTCAGCCAACTGCATTGATATAAATGATTCAAAATCATTTATCATTTTTTTTAAAATTTGGGTATATTTTTCTTTATCCGTTTTAATAAAACCATTTTTAACAAATTGGTTAATATACTTCTTCTGAGCCTCTATTACATTTCTATCTTGAGTTAAATCTATATATAACAATGCCTTATCCGGTTCTTTATTTGCCAAAGAAATAATATTTTCCCAATTTTTTTCTACTAATTCTTTTTTCGATTTATCATTCTCTTCTTCTTCTGTCTTTTTCAAAACTTCTATATAACTTTTCACTAATTTTTCAAGATTTTCATCTTTTAATTCATTAATTTCTTGATTAATTTTTTCATCATTCCAGTTATAAGAAAAAATTTCCTTAGCCCAATTATAAGCAATGATATTATCTTTAGTCTCAATAATAGATTTTTCTAATTCTTGTTTTTTTTCATCATCAAGAATATTTTTATATTTTTCATAATATTGAAAAAATCTAATATCTTTATCATCAAGAAAAGATTTTATTATAGAATAATAAAATTCAGATAAATATTTCTCTTTTTTACTCTTTAATATTTTATTATTCCATTTTTCCCTATCTGACATTAACTTTATAATAGATAGACCTTGTTTCAAAAATTTTTCAATTAGTTGTGTATCTTCTTTATAAAGCAAAGCTTTTTGCATAGATAAATTTATTGCATTATTATATACAGAAATTTCCCAGTCATATAATTCTTGCGATTCATACTTAATCATCTTATTTTGAATATTTTCAATTTTAATCTGTTTTATTTTTTGAACAGCTTCTTTTGATTCATCAAAATAAAAGGACATAACAGAAATTTTTGAATTTATAAATTTTTCCAGTTCTTTTATAAATTCATCAGATTTATCTTTAACTTCTTTTCCTTTTAAAGAAAAAAAACCACCATCAGAAAATAGAAGTTCTTTTTCCCATTCATCTATTAAATTACATAATTCTAAAATTTTAACTTTGTCCAGATATTTTGAATTTTCTACATCTAAAACATTTTCATTTTGAGAAATAGGAATTTTTCTCAAAGAAAAAGACGAAGTTAAAACATTATTATTTGCAGTTTCAACCATACTAACCTCTCTTGTTATTGTAATATTCAAAAACAGAATTACCTGTCATACCCAATATTCCAAAACTTTTTATTATACTATTTTGTTTTGCTTTATAAGATTGCAATGCCGCATTAGAATAATATCTTTGAGAAGCATCTAAATAAGATTGTGCTCTTCTTTCAGAAGAATCAATGATTTTTAAAGCATCTATTTCTCCTAAAGTTTTTTCATCTTCTAAAAGATCTAAAGCGGTTAATGAAGATATTGATATATTTCCGGACGCCAAATTAGTTTTTTGATTTCCCATATTTTTTATCGCTTGTAATCTTTTCTCTCTTGCATCTTCAATACCTTCTTGACGTTCATAAACAGCATTTCTTTCAGCAATTTTTGCTTGGTTTATACTCTGTTGCGCATTGTAATTTGCGACTTTATTTTCAACTGTTGTTACATGAACAGTTTGAATAAGTCTAACTGTATCAACAGCAATCTTGGCGATTTCTGTAACCGGATCAACAACACACATTAACTTATCCTTTCTAGTTATTCATAAAAAAAAATTCAAAATTTTCAGGAATATTCATTCCTTCTGGTTTTGGATTATCAAAATTAAATCCAAATCTTTTAAGCCATTTTTTTGACTCAAAATTTGATTTATAAATAATGTTATATAAAATTTGATACTTACTTTTTGCTTGTGTTATTTGTTCTTTTATATTTATTAATAAAGATTTTTTGTTAAAGATTATAAATTTTGAACATAATAACCAAGCACAAGCAATTTGAGAATTATCTTTTAATATTTGAGCGAATCCACCAAAAGCAATAGGAACAGAATTTCCTTTATCATTTTTTCCAAATAAAGTAATAAAATCAAAATTTAAGACACTTTTTAAAACTCTATCTTTCCAATTATTTCCCCATAGTGCAAATAATTCTTCTAAATCTTCTTGTCGCAAATTATCAAGTATAAAATTTACATCTTGTATATTTCTATCTGTCTTAATCATTTATATCCGCCAAAGTTACATCTAAAGAAATTGAACTTATAGTTATTGGGAAAGGATAAATTTGTTTAATATGCAGAGTTGCATTTTCTGTATAATCAGCAAAAGAAAAAATATTAACATTACCTGAATGAAGATAATCCGAATCATTTATACTGGTAATACTTCTTTGATTTTGCAAAATTTCACCATTTGAACTTACAACAAAAAAATCTTCTCTGGTTTTTTCCACTTGAACATTTATTGAATTTATAATTTTTAATAAACCGTGAGTATTTTCACCTTCAAGATTAAGTGTTTCAAGCTCAAACTCATAAGGGAAGCCTGCAACTATTTTTGATGCCGGATAATCTAAACTAACACTTCCGTTTTCTACCACCTTATCTGTTATAACATTATTATCAGCAAGAAGTGTTATATTTTCACCTTCTAAATGAGAAAGCCCTGAAATTTTTTGTATAGGTTCCCCAACATATTTAAGAGCCGAATCAAGAAAAATACCATCCTGAGTTTTTTCAACAATCCTTGTAGCCATACGTTCAATAAATCTTTTAGTTTTTCCGTTTATTTCACGTCTTACAACAAAATAAACAACATCTTCATAATTTTCTCTTACAACAGCAACAGATTCAAATTTACCTTTAGTTTCATGCCTGTGCCAGCCGGCAACTTCTTGTTTTTTATTATAAGTAAGGGCATTAACTGTACCATCAGACATAACGCACCATAATATACGATATGGTTCTTTAGAATAAGCCATATCAATAACCTGCTTGCCCTCAAATAAGTGATTAGCGAAAATAGTTAGTTCTTCACCGTCATAGCTGTCAGAAATATATGTATATCCTAAATCTCTAATAACAGAGCCGCCCGATTGAACAAATAATATCATATTTCCGGATACAACAGGCGGAACGTGAGAGCAACCATAGAAACTTTGAGGAGAAGCAACAAGAGAAGAAGAAGCCGCGAATGCTCCATCTGACCCATTTAATTTCCATTCCGCTCCTGATGTTAAAAGAATTAAATCATTTAAAGCGATAATATGTCTTATTTCATTAACTTCTCTTTCAGATAATGTAAGATTTATTGAATCGGAATTAGAAAGCGGTCTTGATATGTTAAAATTATTATTTGTAGCGGTTTGCGAAGCAACAAGCTGCTGCGGATTATCTTTCAGACAGGCATATACCTTTCTTTGCTGAAAATAATTAATACAAGCAGGATTATTATCGTTTTCGAACGGATTTTTATAAACAGGCGCTGTTGAAGTTAAATCAGGTTCAATTTTATTATCTGTAAAAGAATTAGTAGAAGTAGTTCCAACATAAGCGAAAATACCATTAACGCTTCTATAGATATTGTACTCTGCTGCACCTTCAACGGCATCAAAATTAATAGTAATATATTCCGTAGTCCCCCAAGAAGCTTCAAGTTCGCCAACAACACTAACTTCTTCCGAACGAATACTCTCTTCATAAGTTTCTTCTTTTACAGCAGTAATAACATATTTATAAGTAGTTGGGTTTTGATTTCCGCCAGTCCAAACAGCAGTTATGTTTTCAGGAGGAAGAATCTGCGGTTTAAAATCAATGGAATTCAAAGACCAATCATAGTGAGAATTTCTTGAAAGTTCTTTAGGAACATAATCATTATGGCACAATGTTAAGACATCAGCATTTTGTGCAAATTTTAAATTAAATAAATCTCCTTCGTCATAAGGAGTATCTATTTCAACAGGATTATATTGATTATCATAGCCTTCAGGATATATAATTTGTCCTGCATCTTTTATAAATCTTGCATATTTATTACCAAGTTCTATTATATAAGTTTGTTCTGTATTAAAAGCAAAAGGAATAATTCTGACTTTAGAATTTGAATTTTTAACTTCACAAACAAGTTCAAGTCCGGCTCTGTTAGAGACACAGCCTTCTGCTTTTACAAAACCATTCTTTAAAGTTTTCAGACCGACTGAATATTTTGTCAAATCATTTCTGGCATATAAAGAAGGACTTAATTCACCGCCGGTAAAAGATTTTTGTGTATAACGAACCATTATTCACCTCTTTATCTCATATCTGTCCAGGAACAATAATTATTAGTTTCCATATATCCTTCTGAAGCATTTACATTTTTTGCTTTTGCAAGCATATTTGTATAAACAGACAAACAATCACTTTGAATACTTCTGTTGCCTGTAATGGCAGGTGCCGCTAAAAAAGCCAAATACCAACACAATGCTATAGCAAATTCCGTAGAAAAAAATGTTTCATTAGATACTAATTTCGTATATCTTAATATTGCAGGTGTCATATTAGTATTAATTACTTTCTGTCCTGTTGAATTGGCTGAAATTTCAAATTCTACTATTTCCTTATCTGTATATGGAATTATTTCTCTTGCAAATACACAATCATTAGGATAGTCGTATTCGTACAAAAATTTAGGATTCAATGGAATATTACCAGTTAAAGATAATTCCCTGTATGAATTAGCAAAATTCCAATCAAAATCTTTTAAAACTTGTTCTTTTGCACTTTCGTAATATTCATTAAGAATAATAGTATTTTTGTCTGTTTGATTAACATTTTGTATATTTATACTTACTCTTAAGTTTTTAAGAGCAATATTAAAAAGTTTAGCTTTAGTATAATTCATCTCAACTCCCATAAAAATTAAGAAAAAGATATCCGGCAGAAAACGAAAGGAGATGCCGGATATCAAAATAATACATGAGGACTATTTTTTTAACTAAGCATTATGAAAACTTTCTTGTGCAGAATCAACTATACCTGCGAATACAGCTCCAGATGTAGGTGCAGTACCTGTAACAGTATAATATAACCTCATATAACCCAAATTCCCTTTTGGTAAAAATTTAATATTTGAAATATTACCCAGCTTCAATTCAGACAATAACATTGTTTGTTCTATTAAATTTTCTGAATCAGAAAAATCTTCATCTTCAGATGTTTGAACAGCAATATTCAAACTTGTTAAATTATTAAAATCTTCTGTAATTTGAATAAATAATTCAACAGGAGTTCCAAAAGAAATTTCTCTTTTTCCAAAATTAATTACGTTTGTTGATGCACAACTTTTAGTTATAGTTTGATTATCTGAAAATAAATTTTGTTCATCTAATATCATTTTATACTCCAATCTAATATTTAAGATACTTTTTCTTCTTCACAAGTAATTTGTTCACATTCACGAATAGGAATGTTTTTGTAGTGAAGAATATTATCATTTAAGTATTCTTTAATAGTGAAATTAACATTTGTTTTAGCTTTTAATTGGGCTTCAAAATACATCAAAACAGTAGAATTACAATAAATAAATGTCTTACCTGTTTTAGCAAATCTTCTTATTTTGTAATAAGCTTTATTTAATAATTCTTCTAAATCAGGTGCACTGCTACCAGCAAGTTTAGAGATGGAAATATTTGCAATACGACAGGTTGAACGCCAATCTCTCAAAGATAAACCAACATCCATTTTAAAATGATCCTGATATACCTTTCTTTTACCACCTGTAGCACTTGTCTCCGTCATAATACCGTCATCTTTATGCTGAATACCGGCTTGAGAACCTTGCGGATATAATAAAGAAGCATGTAAATCTCCCCAAGTAACAAACCAAACAGAAGTATTATCAGTACCTGATCCGCCTGCATCTATTATATTAGAACCTATTTTTTTCAAATCAGTTGATTTTTTTGAATATCTTGCAGCAAGTCCATCAAAAGCTGCTGCATTTTCTTTTATGCTTCCATAGAAAATTGTTTCTTGAAGTTTCTGATTCATTGCTTCTATAAAAGCAGATGACTCTGATAATCTAAATAACTTTGGATTTTCAGCTTTGTCTACTAAATCTACATCAACAATAGAATAAGTTTCCAACATACCTGTTACATCTTTTACTTGTTCTGTTGTAGATTTTGAAGAAGGAACATATCCATATAATTTTCTAAAAACAGCAGAAGGCAATCCTGTTCTTATAGTTGTAATATGATTAGAACCGTCATTACATTGAAGAGCATTAGCATCTTGTAATACTTCATTTGTTTCTGACATCATTTCTATGATTTCAGCAGCAATTTTACCATTTTCTGTTCTTTTAAACCTGTCTGCTAAAGTTAAATAACTTGAACCTAATGTCGCCATTTAATCAATCCTTTCATTTTTTACTACATTGTAGGGAATAAAATATCTTCCCTGTTTTCTTTAATTACTGCAGGAGAATCAATCCCATAAACCGAATCATTTTTCATTCTTTTTCCAATGTTATAAAACATCTTTACAACTTGAGGATGACAGTTTAAACCTGATTCTGAAAACAATCTTTGAACCTCATCATCAGCAAATTCAGAATATGCAATATTTGCAGTACTAATAGCATTAATAAGTTTAGAACCGCCAATTTCATTATCTATATTAAGTAAGTGCTTATAGTTTTCTATTTTTTGTCTGTTTTGATCAGCTATAGTTTTAGAGTAATTATCACCCGTTAACTTTGTCAGCTTCACAGCTAAAGACATTAATTCATTGGCACTTTTTTGAGACAAATTATATTTCGAAGCAAGTTCATTAAACTCATTTAATAATTCTTCGTTATAACAATAATTTTCAGGTAGTTCAACAAGAGAATAATCATATTTTTCCGGTTTACCAAAATACCCTTCATCATCTTGAGGAGTAATATTTTCTTTTACCTCATAAATATTTTCTCCTAATCCCATTGAATTAACCTCATTTTCATTAAAATTTTCTTCTAAATCCATTTTTCCTCCGTTTCTAAATTAACCCTAATTTTGCCAATAACTCACTACCAAAAGAATCAGTTCCTGCAATATTTTTAATTATTTCAGAACCTGTTTTCATTTGATTAACAGCTTTTTCCTGACTTTCTTGTTCTTCAAGTTTCTGTTTTATTTTTTCAACCTCATAATCAGGTACAATTTGTTCAGGTGAAATATTTACATAATCCGCATAATCATCAACAATTTTTGAAGCATTTAATTTCATTTTTAAAGATGGATCCAGTGTTTGAGCAAGATTAACAGTAAAAGTAGTAAATCTTTCCATTGCAGATATTTTCACCGCTTTTTGTGCCTGAGCAAGAGTAGAAACAAACTCTATTTCCATATTGGAACCCATAATTTCAACAGGAGGTTCCGGTAAAATATTAAGCCTGACACATTCAGTAAAAACCCAATCCATAACTTGATTTAATCCATTATGAATTTGTTGAAGCAATGGTGATAATAAAACCATCTTTTCTTCTTTTAATTCGTTAACTTCCGTTGCGGTACGAGAACGCTCTGCAGTATTTAAAATCATTGCGAATAAGTCGTTATAAAAAATTTCCTTTATTGATTCTTTCAATTTTTCGATAATAGAATCCACTTCTAATACTCTTGGATTAACTTCATAGATAGGAGATAAACCTCTTCCATTTTCATCTTCTTCAATAAAAGCAGCAGGCGCATCTATCATTTTTTTATTTTTAAGACTAGCAGGTCCTTTATAAGTAGGGCTAATCATTTTCTTAACAGCTTTACCTTCATCAATAACCATACTCATCAATTGCTTTACATCAGGAAGCGCATTCACGCCAGGGCATTCTGAAGGATATATATCTTCTCCGTTAACTTCTGCTTCAAAAACAGCATAAGGGAATTTATCAAATCCGCCCTTTGAAAGAAACTTTTCTTCATTGGAATCATTCTCATAATATACAGAAATAAATTCTTTATTTTTTGCCCAAACAGAATCTGGCTTATATTCTTTATTCGGTTCAACAAAATGTACAACTTCAAACAATTCCTCATACCTGTTTGAATGTATAGCATTGAGTACTTCCTTAGAAACATTTTCCTCGCCGAATTGATTATACAAATTACCTGCTGTTTCCATATAAACACGGCAAATTGTATCCACTTCACCTTTTTGATTTTTAGCAATTCTATATGACCCTATAGGTAAAAGTCTGCATCTAAGCACGGTTTCCTCATCACTAAGCATTGCAAAAACAGAAATACCAAAAACTCCTATTTGTTTATATACAGAAGGTAATATTCTATATAAATTAGAAGAATTAAATATATCTCTAAATATATTTTCAACTTGATTGCACCAAGTTTTTACTTCATAACTTTGCTCTTTACCGTAATTTCTAATTTTTACTTTAAACCAATTTGTAGCAGGACTTGTTGCACCTGACATCATACCTGATGAAAAATTACGAACAGCAATTAAAGGTGTAGAATCTTTAATCTTTTTGTTTTTTGCCGGCTGTTTATTAACATTTCTTGTAAGAAATCTTACCGAACGAGGAAGAAAATAATCAGCAAGATCCTGCCAGTCTGGTTTAAATACATTATAAGCTATATCAAGTTCTGCTCTTCTTGAAGTAAAATATTTTTTAGAATATTTATTTTCTTTCATTTTATTCCCCTAAAAGTTTTTTCTTAGATGAAAGAACTTCATCATCTATCCCATTATTCGTTGTTCTGATATTTTCAGAGATAATACCTCTTACTCCATTTCTATTTGAAGCAGAAGCTTTTTGAACCGATGCATCTGCCTGAGTAGCAGCTTTTATAACCTCTGTATCTGCCTGAACAGTAGTAATTTTAGGTGTAGAACACATAAATTCTTCCTTTCTATTTTTCAAAAAATTTACAACAACTCGATTTTCACTACTGATTAGTGAAAAAATATGTTTAAACCAAAAAATTAAACCTAATTATTTCAGATAAACCAATAATCTCCGCAAAAAAAATGAAAATAAATTTAATCTAGTATCGTACTTTGTTACCGAGTCATCCTCGCTGACAAAGTACTCACCTTTTAAAAAAGCCACTCGAAAAAATTAAGAATAAGGATCAAAATTTGACTCTAATATAACAATTTCTTCTTTTTCATCAATAAGATATGAAAAATAATTAATAGCAAAAATACCCATCATAAGACTATCCGCAAAATCAGGACTTTCACCTTGCTCAGCTTTCATTTCTTTTTTTGATTGAATAAAAATCTGGCCATTAGGTTTATAAGATTTTTTTATATATTCAAGCTGAGAAATAGTTAAATCAGAAGAAATTTTAAGCCATTCATTATCAATATAATCTTTAAGCGTTAAATAGCCATCAGCACGCCTGTTAAGAGCATTGGGCCGGTTACTTGTCGCAGCACCGTTAAATTTTATTGTATTACTTATAACATTTCTAATACTTACATATATAGAATAGCCTAACCCATCAGCATCAAGAATTAATAAATCAGGTTTCCACATTGAATAATAATTTATAATTCTGCCTTTAGTTATATCTGTATCAGGCTCAGACCAATATTCCTGTTTTTCCAAAGCCCAATGAACGCTGCTTTTTGATTCAATAAGACTGGCAACACACAAATCCCCACCATTACCTGCCAAATCGACAGACATACATCGAATTTTTCGATAAGGTTCATCTTTTATTTTTATATTTTTTGCTTTATCTAATTTTATAGAAGAAAATAAAAAATCATTACTGCAATCAAGAGGATTTCCCTCCCATATATATTCATAATCCAGAATATTGCGTTCTTTGCATCTGTTCGCTTCTAATATAAGTTTTTCAGGACAATATTTATTATCATAATAATTTATCTTAATATGCAGACAATCATCTCTGGATACAAACTCAGAATAAACAGGGTCGTTACGGACAAATCTATTCATAGTAAAAATGACTATGGAATTTTTCTTTCTTATAGTAGGGATAATAACATCAAGAGTAGATTTTGTTATTGCCTGGGCTTCATCAATCCAAAGGATATCAATGCCCTCCAGCCCTTTAATATTAATCCTTCCCTGTTCTCTAAATCCCTTAAATATAATACTTGACTCAGAAAAATTATGAATTATTTTATTAGCTTTAACCGTAAAATTTAAATTATAATCGTCAATTAAGTCATTAAATATTTTATGAACACTATCAGCAATAGTAGCTTGCGTCTCACGTCCGCAGCAGACCCTGACTTTTCTTTGTTCTGCAATCCAGAGAATTAACCTAGCAATACTTTGAGATTTGCCACCACCCCTTCCGCCTTCTATTAAAAAATAATTATAATTATTAATATTAACTATTACAGGTATAAGTTTTTCAGGTATATCAAGTATCTGAGGTAATTCAATCATTTTGCCTTTCCGTAATTATTTCATCTCCTGCAAGTATTTCTAATTCTTTCCCGTTAATTTTTACACTTCCCATAATGTTTATATTTAAATTTGGCTTATCTTTATCACTATATAAACCGCATAATTTCCCTTTAAGTTCTTCTGCTTTTAGAAAAAGTGAAATATCAGGGTTAACTTCATCATCTTTTCCTTTTCTGTTTAAAGCCATTTGTTGAACAACCTCAAGATTTTCAAAAGATTTTGTTTTAGAATATTCAAATTTAGAATCATCACTATTCTTTTTTTTTCTTCCCATTAAACTCAACCCAATCAATCAATAACTTTAACTAACCTCTTTTCGCCATTAAAATTTACAGCATATTGATATATAGTTCCATCTTTATGTAACCGATTTTCCCCATATACAAATCCTGAATTTGCTTTTGTACCATAATGTACTTTTAACTCAAACCAGCTGCCATCCTTAATTTTATTTAAGAAATCAACAGTTTTTTTTCTTTTTGGTCTGTAAGTTTCATATTTTTCAGTCTTAATATTGAACTGTGTAAGCACAGCTACTAATTTACCACATTTCGGACATAATAAAATTTCAAGCTTTCTGTCTTTATATTGAAAATCAGAAGCTAACATTATTGTCCGAAAAGGGTCATAATACCCTCCGCAACAATATATCATATAGCTACAACACTCCCCCGACTTAACGAATCCAGTCACCTTTTCGACAAATGTCTACTCTAGTCTTAATTCAAATCTTATTATTATAATAACACTTTTTTAATCCGAAAGATATAACTTTAAATAACTTTGTTACAAATCTTCATTATCATGTAAGTTTATACCTCCTTATTACATCTTTATGTAACTTTATCTATGATAAGGTTCATTATTCATTATTTTAAATGCACGATATATTTGTTCAATTAATAATAAACGAATCATTTGGTGGGTAAAAGTCATCTTTGAAAAACTCAATTTTAAATTTGAAATTTTACAAATTTCATCATCAAGACCATTTGCTCCGCCAATTATAAAAATTATGTCATTTATTCCATCATTTGAAATTTGTTTTAGTTTATAAGCAAAATCTTCAGATGAAAACATTTTTCCATTTATTTCGAGTGTAATAACAAATGAATTATGTTTTATGAGAGGTAAAATTCTTTCAGCTTCAATATTTTTATATTTTATAATCAAAGATTCATCAATAATTTGTTCAGGCTGCACTTCAACAATAGATAAAGAACAAAAAGGAGAAAGCCTTTTTTCATATTCCTTAATTGCATCTTTTAAATATTGTTCTTTTATTTTACCAACAGCAATGATTTTTATATTCATAAAAGATATTATAAAAAATAAAGTATATTTTGGTAAATAGTTTTTTACGATTTATTCAAAAGAAGAAAGTTTTAAGTTACAATCAACATGTCAAAAAATTATTCGAGTGGAGATAGAGATGTATAACGTAGCAATTGTAGGAGGCGGGCCGGCTGGTATATTTGCAGCATTAGAGATAATGAAATTAAAACCCAATTGGAAAGTAGTACTTTTAGAGAAGGGTGATCAAATAGAAAAAAGGAAATGTCTTTTAAGAGAAGGTTATGCTAAATGCCCAACGTGTAAGAAATGCGGATTATTATGCGGATGGGGCGGAGCCGGTGCATTTTCTGACGGGAAATTAACACTTACTCCTGATGTCGGAGGACATTTGCTCGATTATATGGAAAGAAAACAAGTTGAAGAATTAATAAAATATACAGATGATACATATTTAAGATTTGGGGCTACGGATGAAGTATTTGGGGTAGATAAAGAAGCCTTTGCAGATATTGAAAGAGCAGCTACTTTAGCAGAATTAAAGCTTGTACATTCTCCTGTAAGGCATTTGGGTACGGAAAGAAGTCTTAATGTACTTAAAAATATGCAAGATTATTTAGATAAAAGAATAACTATTTTATACGATACAATTGCAGACCAACTCATAGTAGAAAATGGTCAGGTAAAAGGATTTATAACAAAATCAAATGAAAAGATAGAGGCAGAACATATAATAATTGCCCCGGGAAGAGAAGGGGCTGATTGGCTTACTCACGAATTTGCAAAAAATAAAATAGGAATGGTTAATAATGCAGTAGATGTAGGTGTACGTGTTGAATTACCTGCTCCTGTATTTGAACCGATAACAGAAAAATTATATGAATCAAAATTAATATATCATTCACCAACTTTTGGAGATGAAGTAAGAACATTCTGTATGAATCCATATGGAGAAGTAGTAACAGAAAACTATTCAGGTATATCGACAGTAAACGGTCATAGTTATGCAAATTACAGAACATCAAATACCAATTTTGCACTTTTAGTATCAGAGAAATTTACAGAACCATTTAAAGAACCTATAGCATATGGACAGCACGTTGCAAGATTAGCAAATATGTTAGCAGGCGGGGTTTTAGTTCAAAGATTTGGTGATTTATTGGATGGAAGAAGGTCAACTCCTGACAGAATAAGAAGCAGCATAATAACACCAACTCTGGCTTGTGCAACTCCTGGTGATTTAAGCTTAGTTCTTCCATACAGACAAATGACAGCCATAATAGAGATGTTATATGCACTTGATAAAATAGCGCCTGGAACAGCATCAAGATATACATTATTATATGGTATAGAAGTTAAATTTTATTCAGGAAGAGTTAAATTAACAAATGACTTAGAAACAGAAGGAGTTAAAAACTTATATGCGATAGGTGATGGTGCAGGAGTTACAAGAGGATTAATACAAGCATCAGCATCAGGAGTCCACGTTGCAAGAGTAATTTGTTCTAAATAAAAAGGAAAACAAATGACAAAAAGAACCTGTTTATATGATGAACATATAAAATTAAAAGCAAAAATAGTTGATTTTGCAGGCTGGGAAATGCCCGTGCAATATACAAGTATCATTGAAGAACATAATAATGTAAGAAAAAATGCAGGATTATTTGATGTATCACATATGGGAGAAATATTTATATCCGGAAAAGATGCATTAAATTTTTTACAAACATTAGTGCCTCAAGATGTATCAAAAATTATTGATAAAAAGGCTAAGTATTGTCAGTTTACAACAGAATCGGGCGGAATTATTGATGATTTATTTGTATATAAATTAAAAGAAAATTATTATCTTCTAGTAGTTAATGCTTCAAGGTTAGAGGTTGATTATAATTGGCTTATAAAAAACAAAAATGATTTTGATGTTTTAATTGATAATAAATCTGATATATATTCAATGATTGCACTTCAAGGTCCAAAAGCAGCTGATATTTTAGAAGAAGTCGGACTAAAAAAAGAAAACCAGCCTCATACAATGTATATTATGGAAACCGAATTACTTGGAGAAAATATTTTTATATCAAGAACAGGTTACACTGGAGAAGACGGTTTTGAAATAATAATTAAGAATGAAAAAGCCCCTAAATTATGGGAAACTCTTTTAGAAGAAGGGAAATATTTTGGTATTCTTCCAATAGGACTTGGTGCCAGAGATACTTTAAGATTAGAAGCATCAATGAGTCTATACGGAAATGAACTAAATGAAAACACAACTCCTATAGAAGCAAGTTTAACTTGGTCTATAGATAAAGAAAAAGTTTCTGATTATAAAGGAAAAAATATAATTCAAAACCAAATAAAAAATGGAGTAGAAAAAAAATTAATAGCATTTAAAATGATAGATAGAGCTATAGCAAGACACGAATATGAGATATTTTATAATAATGAAAAAATAGGATATGTTACAAGCGGAGGATTTGCTCCATTTTTAAATGTTAATATAGGTTTTGGATATATAAACACAAATAAAAATCTTAAAATTAATGATACAATTCAAATAATGATAAGAAATAAATTATATAATGCACAAATTACAAGTAAAAACTTTATACAAAAACATAATAAAGGAAATTAAGGAGTAATTAAATGACAATTAATGAAAATATTTTATGCAGTAAATCACACGAATATGTATATGAAAAAGACGGAAGTTATTATATAGGTCTTACAGATTTTGCTATAGAGCAGCTTGGCGATATTGTATTTGTAGAATTACCTGAAATTAATTCAGAATATACAAAAGGTGAAATATTTGGAACAGTAGAATCTGTAAAAGCAGCGTCAGAATTATATATGCCTGTATCAGGAAAAGTTATAGAAATTAATGAACAATTGATAGAAAAACCCGAATTATTAAATGAGGAACCATTTGAAGAAATGTGGCTTATAAAAATAGAATCAGAAAATTATAAAGAAGATAGCTCAGATTTAATTGAATATAATAAGTATAAAGAAGAAGTAGAATAGAAATGAACAATTATAAAGCAAATCCTGATAATATTATAGAAGAAATGCTTAATTCAATCGGAGAAAAAAGTTTTGATGGCTTGTATTCAATGATTGATAAAAAAGTATTAATGGAGAAATTAGATTTACCTAAAGCACTTAGTGAATATCAAACACAAAGGGAAGTAAAAAATATAGCGAAATTAAATAAAATTGATTATTCATACTTTATAGGAGCAGGCGCATATAAAAGATTTATTCCTGCTGCGATTTCACAAATAGCATCAAGATTTGAATTCAATACAGCATATACTCCATATCAACCGGAAATATCGCAAGGAACATTGCAAGTTATCTATGAATTTCAATCTATGATATGTGATTTAACAGGAATGGATGTATGCAATGCATCAGTTTATGATGCAGGTAATGCTTGCAGTGAAGCAATATTAATGGCAGCAAGAATTAGCGGCAAAAATAAAGTATTAGTTTCTAAATGTATAAATCCTGAATATTTAGAAGTTATAAAAACGTACACCCATGCCGGAAATATTGAAATAGAAGAAGTTGAGACTAAAGACTTTAAGACAAATATAAAAGCAATAGAAGATAAACTTAAATCAGGAGAATATGCAGGATTAATAATACAAAATCCCAATTTTTACGGAACAATTGAGGATATTGACATCATTAAATCAATAGAAAAGCATCAAAAAACCATGCTAATAGTATGCGTTGATATAACAAGCTGCAGCGTATTAAAAAAGCCCATAGAATATAATGCTGATATAGTAATTGGTGATGTTCAGTCTTTTGGCAATAGTTTATCATATGGCGGACCATACGCAGGTTTTATAGCTACATTAGATAAATATAAAAGACAAATGCCCGGAAGAATAGTAGGAAGAACAATTGATGCCGATGGCAAACAAGCTTTTACATTAACACTTCAAGCGAGAGAACAACATATAAGAAGAGAAAAAGCAACAAGTAATATATGTTCTAATCAAGGTTTAGCAATATTAAATGCATTAGTATATATGTCTTTAATGGGGTATAAAGGAATAAAGCAAGTTGCATATCTAAGTGCAAAAAATGCAAAAATATTAGCAGACGGATTAAAATTAAAAGGATTCAAAATATTAAATAAAGATTTCTTCAATGAATTTATCTTGGAAGTAGAGAATGCTGATATTTTTATACAAAAAATGAAAGAAAAAGGGATAATAGCCGGATTAAAATTAAACAATAATCAAATCTTAGTTTGTACAACTGAAATAAATACAAATGAAGAAATAAATAAATACATTGAATTTGCATAATGATTTCAAGAAAAGGATACGGAATGAATTATATAAAAAAGCACATAGGAATATTTATATCAATGTTTTTAATATTAATGTGCATTATTCTGTATTTCATAAATTTAGGAGAATACCCATTAATAGATACTGATGAGACGAAATTCGTATCAATAGCAAGGGATATGCTAAATCTAAATAATTGGATAACACCCAAATTAAATGGAAATAATTATTATGATAGTACACCTTTATTATTTTGGCTAATAAATATATCATTTATAGCATTTGGCAAAATAAGCACATTTGCGGCACGAATACCAATCTTTGTTATTTGTTTATTAGGATTTTTATCTTTATACATAACTGTTTCTAAAATTCTTACAAAAACATATGCTATGATTATTTCATTAATAATAATGACAAGTTTTGGACTGATAGTATTCGGCAGACTCACTACAAATGATATCTTATTCAGTTTTATTTCAATGATTTCAGTCTTATTATCTTTTATATTATTAATGACAAATGCAAAAATAAAAAAAGATATAATATGGATATTAATATATATTTTCATTAGTCTATCCATACTAGCCGGCGGATTTTTCGGAATTTTACCAATAGTTATAATATTCCTGCTTCATTTATTTGCAGGTAAATTAAAAGAGATTTTTAACCCAGCAAGACTGTTTATAGGGTTATTAATAATATTATTAATCGCAAGTCCTTGGTTTTTAATTATGTTTAAACAACACCAAATAATATTTTTGAAAAGTTTTATTTTAAATTATGAAATAATTCAAACTATCAATATAAAAAATTGTTTAAATGCAATATGTTTATTTTTACTTGGTTTTATGCCTTGGACATTCTCTTTTTTATGGATTATAGGTTCAAAGTATAAAGATATTAAAAATTCCATAATTTCATATTTTAAAAATAATTCTCAAGATAAGTTAAATGAGAAATGGCATAAATTAAGTAAAGTAGATAAATTTTTATCATTAAATACGATTACATTTTTTACAGCATCAATTTTTGCACTTCTATATGGAAGTAAATATATATATTTAATATTATTTCTAACATTTCCTGCATCTTGTATATCAGGTCATTATTGGTATGAATATATATTTAGAAAAAAACATGACAAGAGCATTTTCTTTGCAACAATGATACCAAATTTATTATTTATAATATGCTCTTTTGTAGGTTTATTTGGTCATAATTTTATAAATACACTAACTACAAGCGGATTTAATTTTTTAATAATTCCATTAATAATTATATTTTTTATAATACCATTAATATCAATATTTTCTATTATATTAAAAGGAAGAATAGCAGCATTCATTTCCAATATAATATTAATGTTATGTTTATCTTTCGTATTAACACCAGGAATTTTTAACTTTATAACAATAAATGGAGGAGAACAAGACTTAATTGTATTTGCACGAAAAAGTAATATTGATAAAGTAAAATTAGCAACCTTTACAGCATCAAAAAAATACAGTCTTGTATATTACTATGATGGACAAGTAGATTATCATTCAAACAAAGACTTTAAATGGTTAAAAGAATTCCTTTCAAAAAATGATAACGGATATGTTATTACCGAAATAAAAGATTTATGGTATATAGAAGCGGAAAACATAAAATACATGCTACTTGACTCAGGTAAAAGATATTGTTTGATTAAATACTTACCTGAAATTAAAGAAGAAGAAAATGAAAAAGAAAATAATGAAATAGAGATTATAATAAACTAGAAAACAACAGCTAATATGTTAAAAAAAATATTAATAAAAATAATAAATATTTATCAATTCATATCAAAGTATACACCATCAGTATGCAGATTTTATCCAACGTGTTCAGAGTATACTAAACAAGCAATAATAAAATACGGTATAGTAAAAGGTATTTTTTTAGGGATAAAAAGAATATTAAAATGTCATCCATTTCATCCAGGAGGATACGATCCACTTCCATAGATATTGTAACAAAAGATAACAAAGGCAATAAAAAAGACAATTTTTTTTATCTTAAATGTTTATAAATAACAGTTAAGGTAAGTGGTATGCCAAACATTAAAATATATGAAAAGACAGAAGCAAACAAAGCTCTAGTAGAATTTATGAACTTAGTCTGGGGGCTTTAATGCAAATAGGTCCACAAATAATATCAAAATTAGGATCACCGAATTCAAAACTTCCTTTGGCAGCAAAGGATATATTTAACAGTGCCGGATATACCTATTTTTCGTATGATGCAGGAGGGAAAGTAGAAGGAAAAGACAGATTTGTTGACGAACTGGGAACAGGTCTTATATGGTTATTTGGGATTCCGACATATAAGAAGATTATAGATAAAACACTATTTAAAGCGGCAAAAATCAATCCGGATGTTGATGTAAGAATATTAAAAAATAAAGATTATTTAAAATCTGCAATAGAGAATGCACCGACAGAAGAAATAATAAAAGATTTAACGAAAGCAAGTGAAAATATACCCAAAACAAAAGCACTAACATTTTTAAAATTTGCATTAGCTTTAGGAATGACAATGTTATCATATTTTGCACTCACAAAATTTAAACAAAATATGACAAAAAAGGCTATTGAAAAAGAATTTATGGCTGAAAAAGCTAAAGAACAGAAGAATAATGTAAAGCAAAATAACATTGAAATAAGTCCAATATTTAAAGATTTTATAGCGACAACAACAAAAAATAATCCTTCATTTGGTTCTTCTGCAGCTATAAATATAGCAGAAGAATTTATGCTAAATCCAATAAAAAATATGATAATTCTTGATGCAGGAATTAGCACATCAAGAATAAAAAATGCAAGAACAAAAGGAGAAGCTGCCGAATATGCGATAAAAGAAGGCTCATTTCTATTTTTTGTATATGGAGCAGGAAAAGTTATACAAAAAGGTATCGAAAAATTATCGGAGAAACTATTTAAAATTCCAATATCATTAGATGCAAAACTATTATCATCTAAATCTGCAAAAGATATACTATCTAATCCGAATTTACAAAAAGATATAAATGATTTTGCAAATTTATTAACAAAAAAAGACAAAATTAAAGACATATATGATTTCATATTCAAGAATCAGGATAACATAGTAGTAAAAGCCGCAAAAAAATCTAGAATAATATCTACAATAAAAGATGCGGCAGGAAAAGAACAAATTGATACAAGGAAATATATAGACTTAAAAGATATTGAAAAATTAATAAAAGATCTTAAAACATTTATAAAAAATGGAGAAGAAAAAAATATAAGTTCATACATAAATAAAGTTAAAATTAATAAAGTAGCTTCGACTATAATTAATGTCGGAATATGTTGTTTAGCGCTTGGTTATATAGTTCCCAAAATGATGTATAAATACAGAAAAGCGCATCAAAATGGTAAAAATGATTTTCACGTAAAAACAGAATATGAAAAAGAACTAGCAGCGAAACAAACAAAACCCACTTTAAAATAATATTATAATATGCTATACTAAAAAAGTAGAGGGAAAGGAAGCAAGGATGTTATCATCATATTTAGCTATGACAAACGCAATAATGTCTCATAATGCAGCCACTGCAAATTTAATGCAGTCATCAAATAATATGCTTTCTGCAATAGCATTTGGAAATAGTCTTCCTTTAAAACCCTCATTTAGTGCTTCTGATAATCTTGAACTTCAAAACAAGGCAAATGAAACAAAAATTTCAATATTGCAGAAAATAATAGATGCTATAAAAGCAAAACTTGGTAAAGATATAGAAAAATCAACACCAAAATATTCTGGAGTTAATTATAAAGCATAATCCGTATAAATAGATTTTGTTTATCCTGCTATATATGATATAATCATACTAATAGCGGGAGGATTTAGATGGCGAAAAAAGAGACTCAACCTATATCTTTAAAATTTCTTATTTTTATAATTGCAATGTTTACAATTATATTATTTTACGCAACAAGTCCAAATGATGTAAAAAAAATCAAAGAAACAAAAACTTATGAGGAAATGCTTGAATATAATAATGCAAGTTCTATATATGAAAAAAATAAAAAAAATGAAAACCAAATACAAAAAAATAATATTAATGAATATACAAATAAAAAAAATGTACAATCATACAATATACAAAGAACAAAAACTTATAATAATATAAAAGATACTAATACCAATAAAAAAACTAATACAAATATATCATCAAATAAAATAAAAAATAAAGTTAATCAAGAACAATATAATAAATTATTAGATTCACTAAAAGATATCCCAATCCAAAGTACTAACTCAATAGAAGTAATAGTAAATAAATTTTTAACCTACAAAGGATATCCTCAAGGAATAATAAAAGTAACAGAAGAAACAATGGGAGAATCAGCAGTAAAAACCCAAAGCAGTTATTTAATAGCACAATTTGAATTTCCTACTGGGGAAATTAAAATATCAAGAGAACAATTATACAAACTTGATATGAAACTAATAATTTCAATAATAGCTCATGAATTAGATCATTTTGAGAAAATAGCTCAAGTATGTAAATCAATGGGTATGGAAGAATTTAGTAAATTATTAGCAGAAAACGGAATAAAAAATTTTAATGAAGCATTTTGGATAAGAGCAACTCAATATACAGATTTAACAAATTTTGACTCAAAATTATATACAACTGCATTAAAAAGATATTTAAATCAAAATAAAATAGAACTTACAAGTTCCTATTCTGACTTTTACAGGTTAGCAGAAACGATGAGAAACCCTTTAGAAATAAGTGCATATGGGGTTTCTGATTATATTCAAAATTACTATGGTATTCCTTTGACAGAAGGGCCAATGAAAAATATTACAAAAAAGTTCAATGAAGTTGATTGGGCTATATATAATTTAACAAATCAAAATGAGATTATAAAGAACGAAAGAATACCATTGTTCGATTATTTTTACATTAAAGCTATAATAAAAACATTTCCAAAATATAAACCAATATTAGATAATTGTATTTCACAATACGATGGTGATTTGACAATGTTTTGGTTAAACTTCGAAAAAATATTAAGTAATTTTTATATAAATGGGAAAATAGATGAAAAAAGTTTAAAAATAATATTAACCCTATTAACTGAAATAAAAAAAGAAGCAGAAAAAGGGATTTCTGACGAAGAAATTGCAAATGCACTAAAATACAAAGTTAAAACAATTATATCCAATATAGTATACCCAAATGCAATAAAAAATATAAGAAAGACATCAATATCATATTTAAGATATATAAAAGCAAAAAATATATCGCAACCCAAAACTGAACTTGATTTAATATTAACATTATTATGCATAGAAAATGAATTATATACAAATAATAATAATCAAGTAGCTCTATATTATATGAAAATACCAGAAGAATTAAAAACTTTATACAATATAAATATAAATAGTCAAAGATACCATTTTATATATAATAATTCTGAATTTAAAAAACTGTTAAATGAGAAAGGAACAACTGACCAAAACTTATTAACACAGTTAATAGAAACCCATAGATTAAACATAAAAATAAAAAATCATTAATATAAATTTTTTGATAACAAAAATGGATAAGTTGAATAAGATTATAAAACCAGAATTAATATTTGATATTTAAAATAAATACTTCCAATAGAGGTAGTTTTATGATTTAATTTAGTTGTAGAGAATAACTGAGAAAAGCAAAATGATAAAGATATTAAAAACAGAAGATAATAAAGCACTTGCAAGACTCAGCATAAGCGAAGCTGTATCAGGTTCTTGGTTCAGCCTAATAGATCCTACGGAAGAAGAAATAAAACAAGTATCACTAGTTTTAGGGTTAGACGAAGATTTTCTAAGAAATTCATTAGACTTAGATGAAAGGTCTCGTATAGAAATAGAAGATGGGAATACCCTAATCATAACAAATTTACCAATAATGACAGAAGATGGATGTTTTGATACTCTGCCATTAGGTATTATATATACCCCAACTTCAATAATGACAGTTTGTTCTAAAGATAATAATATACTTGCATCATTTAATGAAGGAACTGCTTATTCTTTTGACACAAGAAATAAAACTGAATTTATGCTAAAAATATTATATCGTTCTGTAAAATTTTATTTAAAGTATCTAGATATAATAAATAGGACATCAGAAAATATAGAGAATGAACTTCAAAAAGCAACAAATAATAAAGCCCTATTTCAACTAATGGAGATACAGAAAACATTAGTATATTTTTCAACAGCATTAAAAGATAATGATATAGTTCTTCAAAAGATAATGAGAATGACTAGATCAACATCCTTAAATTATTTAAAAACGACCGAAGAAGATATCGATTTGCTTGAAGATGTAATTATAGATACACGTCAGGCAATTGAAATGGTAGATATGCATAGAATGATATTAGAAGCAATGATGGAAGGTTTTGCTTCTATTATTAATAATAATTTGAACCAAGTAATGAAGTTCTTAGCTGCAATAACAATTATAATGTCAATTCCAACAATGATAGGCGGTTTATGGGGAATGAATGTTAGAGTTCCATACGGACATAATCCTTATGGTTTTTTAATAGTAGTAGCTTTATCAATAATAACATCTATTGCAGTTGTAGTATATTTTAGAAAAAAAGGTATGTTTTAAGAAGCAGGTGGAGAACTTGAAAACAGTATCAGTTTTAATAATTACAAATAAATCAGACATAGGAAATCGAATTTCTGAAAAAATAAAGTTATTAAGGGAGTGTGATACAATAAAAATTGTATCATATATTGAATCAATATCAGTTCTAAATACTACCCAACCTTCACTAATACTTTTATATTGTTCTGATACAGATTCCGTCGGTATAATAAAAGAAATTCGTTCAATAACAGCCCTAGATAAAGTTCCAATATTATTTATAACAGATAAACTAAATGAAGAAAAATTATTTTATGCATTTGATAATGGAATTGATGATTTCTTCTTTTTATCAGATCCTGATTCCATTATATTAATGAGGATATTTTTAACCTTACAAAAATCCGTATTATATAAGCAAATTGATATAAATAAAGAAATACTAATATCTGCAAATATAATAGATAAGCAGAGCGGAATATATTTAAAAGAATATACCCCAATTGTATTAAGAAATTTCTTCAGTAAAAGTATAGAAGAAAACCTTGAGAATACAATATTTATGTATGTAAAACCCATATCCAAAAACAAGAAACGCCTAAATATGTATAAAATTGCAAATACTATAAAATCAATTCCAAGAGGTAATGATATAGTAGCATATGGTAAAGCCGCAGGTTTTTATTTAATATTATATAATGCTGGAAAATCTGGGGCAAAAACAGTTACATCGAGAATTAAAGCGGCATTAAATGAAGAATGTAAAATATATGCATGTGCAGCTGAAATAACAACTTCATTTGAAGAGATGGAGAGTGTTTTATATAAGTCCATAAAAGAGCAAATTGAAAATGGAGAAGAATTTAATTATTTATATGATACAAATTTAACTGAAGCAGTCAATATTATGGACATAAAAGATGAAAACGGTAAAAGATTTAAAGTTTTTAAGAAAGAGTTTATTAAAAATTTTGAAAAAATAGTTGCACCTGTATTTTATCAGATACAAACCAAAACTTCTGATAAGTTTAAAGATATAGAAATTAAATATTATATTAATGAAGACGAAAGTAAATTTTCAATAAAAAAAGAAGATTTATATTCAGAATTATTAATAACATACCCAACATATATAAAAGTTATAATAGATATAAAACATTTTGAAAAAGATAAAGAAAAAGAAGTTAAAAGACTAACATACGATTTTGAAGATTTTTCAGATGAAAAAATAAGCTTATTATTAGAAGAAATGATAAATGATTTCGAAAATAAAATAAGTTTAAATATACTCTATAATACGGACAAACGAAATGAGAAATAGAATTAAAAAAGAAAATATATTAATTTCATCATCAGCAAAAGAAACAATAAAAGAATCAGCAAAATTAGCCGAAGACCTTGGAACCGGGATAGAAATAAGTAGAGTTCCTTTATACAAAGACAAAAATCTCAATGTAGAAAATACCATCAAAATTTTAAATAAAGCTTTAGAAGGTTTTCAAAATAGAATTACATTGCATGCAATGTTTTCTGATGTAAACGTTGCAAGTTCCGATTGTTTACTAAAAGAAATTGCCCAAAAAAGGTGTTTTCAATCATTAGAGATAGGAAAAGGAATAAAAGCTGATACTATATTATTTCATACAGGAAATAAAGGGACCAAGCATTATGGTTCAATAGATAGTTTTAAGAAAAATTTTGTATCATTTTGGAAAGAATTCATAAAAGAATTTGAGAAAGAAGGCATTATTGCAGTAATAGAAAATGTTTTTGAAACTTCACCGCAATATTGTCTTGACTTATTTGAAAAGATAAACTCCTCCAATATAAAATTAGCTCTTGATACAGGGCACGTAAACCTATATGCGCAAGAAACAAAAGTAACTGAATGGATTAAAGCATACGGACAAAATTTATATCACTTACATATACACAACAATTTTAGGAAAAACGATGATCATTCTAATTTAGAAAATGGAACATTAAATTTTAATGAAATTTTTAATGCAATAAAAAACCAAAATATAAATCCAAGTTATGTATTAGAGATGTTTACAGAAGAAGATATAAGAAAGAGCATTAATATTTTAAAAACAATATTAAATTAATGCTCCAATTTAATTTCTTTTAGACCAAAACCATTTAAATCAATTTCAACAACGGTAGAATCTATTGAAATAAGTTGAGATTTTTCCTCATTATAGTCTATACTCCAAGTACCAAGGAAAAGAGGTTTATCTTTAGTAAAAGCATAAGCATAAACAACTAACCTGTCAGGATTAGCTTTCTCCCATCCAACCGGAAAAATATCCCACATATAATCCTTTAATTCAATTTGCTTATTTTGTCGCCACCAATAAATAATAGCTTCTCTAACAGCAGTTAAACGTTTCCAATTTTTCATTTTAAAGTCATAAATAATAACATTTGTCTGCCAAGTTTCCTGAAGATTAGAACCAACTTTTTCTTTAAAGGCAATTTTAGTACTATCTTTAGACCAATCAATAGGGAATAATGTTCTAAATTGATACTTAATAAATTCATCCATTCCAACATTTACAATAGGCTTTATTTCCTCTTGCATAACATTAGTCATAAATAAAGCTTTATAAGCATCAGATGTTTCTTTAACAGGAATAAAGTAAGCACTTGAAGAAGTCTGATTAAACCTTGGATAAAAGAAACATTTTGTATAAACCATTTTTTTATTATCAGGAGATAAAATACCGGCAGAAGAAGCTGTTCGTTCTGCTACAATACGAGAAATATCAATATTTCGTTGACCGGGAGGTGTATTAAATCTAATAACTCTATAATGAGGATCAGGCATAATTATATCAGCAGAAGAAGTAAAAACCGGTTCAGGTATTTCAAATTCAGAACGTTTTATGTCTTTAGCTAATGCATAATAATCATCCAAAGTAATTGGTTGATTAGATTTATCAATATTATGATAATATATTTT
The DNA here is from genome assembly GCA_944323285.1 of Candidatus Gastranaerophilales bacterium. Lineage (GTDB taxonomy): Bacteria > Cyanobacteriota > Vampirovibrionia > Gastranaerophilales > Gastranaerophilaceae > Avigastranaerophilus. The sequence goes on from CALURV010000006.1 coordinate 45,164, forward strand.
TTTTGTCGGCTTTAAATGTAATTTTTCTCTAATTTTTTCTTCTAAAGTTCTATTATCAATAACTTTTTCAGAAGAATCTAAATCTCCAGCATTAAATTCTAAAGCAGGAGAAGACAAATAAAGAGGATCTGGTTTTTCTTTTTCTTTAGCAAAACTAATAGAAGTAATTATAGGGATACAAGTAAAACAAAGCAAAAGAATAATAAATTTCTTCATTACACTAAACCTTCTTTAACAGCCTGAATAGTAGCTTGTGTTCTATTAGAAACATATAATTTTTGCAAAATACTATGAACATGCGCCTTAGCAGTAGATAAAGTAATGAATAATTTTTTAGCAATCTGAGTATTATTCATGCCTTCAACAATAAGAGCCAAAACTTCAAGTTCTCTATCAGTAAGTCCATATAAATCTTTAGAAGAATTTTTATTAACATTGGCAGAAGAACTTGAAGAAGAAGGAGAAGAATATCTTCTTACATTAGACAATACGAGTCTAGCTATAGCAGGATCAAGCCAAGCAGTACCTTCAGCAACAGCTTTAATGGCATTAATCATCTGCTCTTCATTAGCGCCTTTCATAATATAACCATCAGCACCTGCGGATAAAGAATCAAAAACATCATCATCAGATTCTCTTGAAGTAAAAATTAAAACTTTAATATCAGGATTAGTTTTCTTTATTAATGTAGTAGCCTGAATACCATCCATTTCAGGCAACCCAATATCCATTAGAACTACGTCAGGTTTTAATTTAAGAGCAAGTTCAACACCTTTTTTACCATCTTCAGCTTCACCAATAAGTTTAATATCGCCTGAATTTTCAAAAACAAGAGATAAGCCAAGACGAACCATTTTATGATCTTCAACTAATAATACTTTTAAACAGTCCATAAAGCATCCTCCTTTTTTTGCAAAACAGCATCTAATAAAATAAAGAAGAACTCGCTTCCTTTTCCCTTATCACTTTCAAGCCAAATTTTACCGCCATGAGCATCAATAATTTGTTTAGATAAATATAATCCAAGCCCTGTACTAATAGAACGCTTTTCGAGTGTTCCTTGAGAAAATCTTTTAAATAGTTTAGGAATATCTTGTTTAAAAATACCTTCACCATTATCTTTTAGAGAAAATCTTAAATCATTACCGTCGATTTCAGCTTTTACCTGAATCAAACCACCATTTTGGGTATATTTAACAGCATTACCCAAAAGATTAATAATAACTCTTCTTATTTCATTTCTATCTGCAAAAATTTGTACATTATTAGGATTAATAAATAATTTTTCGATTTTTTGATTTTTAGCAATAGCAATAGGTTCAATTTGTTCAATACACTCATCTAGAAGATTATCAAAATCAAATAAAGTTTTAACAAGATGCAACCTTCCGGCTTCATACTTATAAACTTCAAGCAATGTATTTATCAGACCAAGCATATCTTCATTACTTTTTTTCATAGTAGAAAGAAGCATTTTTTGTTTATCATTAAGTTCACCTAAAGTACCATTTAAAAAATACTCTAAAGTTTGAATGGAAGCCAAAGCAGGCGTTCTTAAATCATGAGTTAAAGTTGCAATAAAATCTTCACGTAAACGCTCCATATCTTTTTGCAAATTAACATCTCTAATAACAAAAACATAACTTCCCAATTCATTTTCTGCTTTAGGCGGGATAAAAGCACAACTTATTTCAACAGGTATTTTATTACCATTAACTGCATTAAGTACTTCAATTTCACGCAAAAGTTTTTCATCTTTTTGAGAAAAAATATCATCCCAAGAAATATTTTTTGATAAAAATAAATCATAAACATATTTAGAGTTAAACATATCTTCAGAAAGACCAAACAATGACTCACAAGCAGGATTAACATCTAAAACTTGTTTCTTTGAAGAAAAAATTATAATACCGTCAGCACAATTATTTATAACCGCAGAGAGTTTTTCATTTATCTCAATTATTCCAGCAGTTTTTTGTTTAACTAAATCTTCGAGATGTTTAGAGTATTTTTCGAGTTCTTTATTTTTAATTTCTAAAATATCAATTAAATGAGCTCTTTCATAAGCATTCTTTACATTAATAATAAGTTCATCATTATCCCAAGGTTTTTCAATATATTTATATAAACCAACTTCATTTATAGCTTTAATTGCATTTTCTTTATCAGCATAACCAGTAAGTAAAATGGTACTTGAATTAGGACATATTTTTTTTGCTTTTGAAAGGAATTGAATACCATCCATAGCAGGCATCATAAAATCAGAGATAATAACATCCCTAGGATTTTCTTCCAAATATTTTACGGCATCAAATGGATTATTAAAAAAAACTACATCATCAAATCCTTCTAATGAGAAAAGAGATTTTAAAGAAGAAGTAACTAATTTATCATCATCCAAAATTAATATTTTATATGAAAAATGCATTTTTTAATAATCTCCCATAATAAAATAATAATTTACAAAAGAGAAATAAACAAATTTATTACAATTATTAAGTTCCAGCCTCATACATTGACTCAATTTGCATTTTTTTATTCTGCAAATCTTTTATAGTAGATTCCAAAAGAGTAATTTCTGCTTTAAGAGTATTAATTAACTGAGGTATTTTTAAATAATTAGACTTTTCTGTTAAACTCCTAATTTTAGCAGATAATTCATTTATCTTTGTTTTAGCATCACATTGCGAAATTTTAGAACAATCAATAGATAAACTTTGTTTTTCTATATTAAGTGTATCAAGCTGCTTTTTGATATTTTCTTTTTGCTTTTTTGTATTTTCTATAGCAGAAGAAATATTTGAATATCCTTCTTTTGCTTTATGTTCAATAACCAAAGGATTATTACTTAAAGACTCAAGTTCTAAATTAATTTGAATTTTTGCAGAAGTATTAATAAGAATTTTAACAGCGCCACCATTTGGATGTTCTTCAATATACTTAAGAGAATCAATTAAAGATAAAAATCTTGCATATTGTTTACGTTCTTCTTCAGAACAAGAATCATGAGAGATACCAACAATACGGATAGAAGCCAATTCTGATTTTAATTGCGACTCAACACTATTTAATTTTTCTAAATCATCCGATAACAATGCAATTTCAGTTGTGACTGTTTTTAATCTATTATGTTTATCAATTAATCTACTATAACTATTTTTCTCTTTTTGCAACATTTCAATAGTTGGGAATTCAGAATCAAGTTCTTGAATTTTAGATGTTAATTCTGCTTCTTTTTGTGAATGTGAATCAATTTGAGAGGCTAGGTTATCTAATTGATCTTTTAATTCAGAAATTCTTGCTTTTTTCTGTTCAGGAGTTAATTCTTCCTTTTTTTTATTTTGCGTAGGTTTAGGATTTCTAATTTCATTTAATGAATTACTTACCTTCTGTCTTCTATCACGCAAAGATTGTATTATATCTTGAACAGAATCAAGTTGTGATTGATAATTAATTCTGGTAAGTAATGCAACATACTCTGGATCTTGCTTTAAATTGTTAAATTGGGATTCTAATTGAGCAATTTCGGATTTTTTTTGAGATATCTCAACTTTACAAGCATCAATAGAAGATAAAATATCATTTTTACTATTTTTTATTCTGAAATCAATTGAATCAAGATAGTTAGCAGCTTCTAATCTTTGAATAAAAAGTCTTTCTAAAAGCTTAAGCATATTAGAAGCAGATAGTCTTTGCAATATATCAGCCTTTGAAGAATCAAGAAGTTTCGATACGGCAAACTGAAATTTTTCTTCCGGCATATTATTTTTTATAGAAGGAAACATTGTATAAAATTCTTCAAAAGAAGAACCTTTTTTAAGGTCATGATTGCAACAATAGCAAGCTTCAACTAAATTTATATCAGTATTATTATTTTCTTGTCCTAAATTTTGAGGAGAAATATGGTCAATTGTTCTTTGTAAGGGATGAAGATTATCAACTAAAAGGTCTAAAGCCTCATCACAATTTAAAGAATAAACCTGTTGAAAAATGGCATCACCCCTAAGAAAAGATTTTTTAGAAGCAATATCAAGAAAATTTTTAAAGAAATTAATTTGTTTAGAATTTTCAAGGCGTTTAGCAACAGCAATTTCTTGAGAATATTTTGCACCTTCAAGTTTTTCTAAAACACTTTTAATTTTACCTTGAAGCCTGTATGCCTTTGAAGAGAGCATTTCTTTAGCAATACTCATTAATTGATCTTCAGAATATACTTTACATCCACAATAAGCACAGTGATTAGTGGGATTCAAGATACTATCAGTATCATATTTTTTAGCAGAAAAACTTACCACATCTGTGCTTAAGGTATTTTTATAATAAAAAGGAATAATATTATTATTTGTTTCAGATGGTGTATTATTAACTTTAGATATATTATAAAAGTTGCTAATTCCTTGTATTTTCAAAATAATTATCTCACTCAACAACACATGTTTCAAAATTTGAGTATATTTTTTTTTGTTAAAATATTAAAAAATTTTTACATAGCAAACAAAAGTAAACTATATTTATTTTAAAGTAAAAAGAGACCGAAATAAAATTCGGTCTCTTTAAATTATTGTATTAAAATTATTATTCAGTAATTTTATCTACAACGCCGGCACCAACAGTACGTCCGCCTTCTCTGATAGCGAATCTCATACCTTGTTCGATAGCAACCGGAGAAATAAGTTCAACGTCCATAACAACGTTATCACCAGGCATAACCATTTCACCATCGAATTTGATAGAACCGGTAACGTCAGTTGTTCTGATATAGAATTGAGGTCTGTAACCAGGGAAGAAAGGAGTATGACGACCACCTTCATCTTTAGTTAAAACATAAACGTTAGCAGTAAATTTAGTATGAGGTTTAATAGAACCTGGAGCTGCTAAAACTTGACCTCTTTGGACATCAGTTTTATCAATACCTCTTAATAAAGCACCAATGTTATCACCAGCGATACCTTCATCAAGAAGTTTTCTAAACATTTCAACACCAGTTACAGTTGTTTTTTTAGTTTCGCCAAAGCCAACAATTTCAACTTCTTGTCCAACTTTAACTTTACCTCTTTCAACTCTACCAGTAGCAACTGTACCACGACCTGTGATAGAGAAAACGTCTTCAACAGGCATTAAGAATGGTTGATCAACATCACGTTCAGGAGTTGGGATCCAAGAGTCAACAGCATCCATAAGTTCCCAAATTTTGTCAACCCATTTATCCTGACCTCTGCCGATAGTAGGATTAGCTTGAACAGCTTCCAAAGCTTTTAAAGCTGAACCTTTAATGAATGGTGTATTATCGCCATCGAATTCATATTTAGATAATAATTCTCTAGCTTCCATTTCAACTAATTCAAGTAATTCTTCATCTTCAACCATATCACATTTGTTCATGAAAACTACTAATTTAGGAACACCAACTTGTCTAGCAAGTAAGATATGTTCTCTAGTTTGAGGCATTGCACCATCAGTAGCTGCAATAACTAATATTGCACCATCCATTTGAGCAGCACCAGTAATCATGTTTTTAACATAGTCAGCGTGCCCAGGACAGTCAACGTGTGCGTAGTGTCTTGCATCTGTTTCATATTCTACGTGAGCAGTAGAGATAGTAATACCTCTAGCCTTTTCTTCAGGAGCTGCATCGATTTCGTCAAACTTTTTAGCTTGAGCTTTACCAACAGCTGCCATACAAGATGTGATTGCTGCAGTTAATGTTGTTTTACCGTGGTCAACGTGACCAACAGTACCAATATTAACGTGCGGTTTGTTTCTTTCAAACTTTTCGCGTGCCATGAGTTTAAACTCCTTTTTCTGTAATTATTCTACTTATCCTATATTTTTGATTTTAGGTATTTAATAGCCCTTGACGGGACTTGAACCCGTGGCCTCTCCCTTACCAAGGGAGTGCGCTACCACTGCGCCACAAGGGCTCAAAGTATAGAAATGGGCAGAGGTGGATTCGAACCACCGTAGACTCGCGTCAACAGATTTACAGTCTGTCGCCTTTAGCCACTCGGCCATCTACCCATTTTATTTAATTTTACAATGTTCAATTTATAAATAGCCGGTGATAGGAATCGAACCTACAACCTACGGTTTACAAAACCGTTGCTCTACCGTTGAGCTACACCGGCATATCCAATATGCTTCTTGTATAATATAAAGGATATAATCCATTGTCAAGAAAAATTTATTTTATTTTTGAAAATTGATGAAATTAATTATATTTTTTTATTAATTTGTAGACATTTAAAAAAGTCTCGGCTAACATGATTCAATAGTTTACCAATTTACATTATTTTTTATTTGCTTTTAAATAAAAGAAAAGATAGGAGATAAGTAATGTCAAAAGTAATAGAAATAACAGACGAAAATTTTGAAAAAGAGGTAATTGAAGAAAAACTATTAACTCTTGTAGATTTTTGGGCCACCTGGTGTGGACCTTGCAGAAAACTTGCACCAGTTATTGATGAAATAGCAGAAGAATTTGATTCAAAAGTGAAGTTTGTAAAAATAAAAGCTGATGAAAATCTTCAAACAGCACAAAAGTATTCTATAAGCGGAGTTCCTTGTCTTTTAATTTTTAAAAACGGTGAACCTGTTGAAAGAATTGTAAATATTGTACCAAAATCTATTATTGTATCTAATTTAAATAAACATTTATAGAAAGAAGAAATGTCTTATAATGATAATACTAATTTCCTAAGTTTTGAAGGGAAAATTGGCAGAAAAAATTATATTATTAATTTATTGATTCTTATATTATTATTTATAGGAATTTTTCTTATCAAATTTGATAATTATATAGAATTTTTCAGATATAAATTTTTATATACTATTCTTATTTTTATTGTTGATATATTAAAGTTTGCGATAATTATATCAATTTTGTCTGTTATATATAGAAGAATTGCAGATTTTTCAAAAATAAACGAAAAAATGAAATATTTATTCTTTGTATTTTATCTATTACCTTTAATTTATATATATTGGGGACATTACTTTCTTGATTTTATACCGCCATTAATATATTTTTTAGATATATTAATGTACTTAATTATTATTCCAATAGCCATAATTTTAACTATTATATTTTCTTTTTTAAAAAGCAAAACATAAAATTTGTTGATATTTAAAAATATATAGTCTATACTCATATAAGTATGTACTTTTAAGAGGTTATTATATGAGTGATGACAGACTTTTTGCTTCGAATAATGCAATTGGAAGAAAATGGTATTATATAAACTTAATAATACTTTCTTGTATAAGTTATTGTATCTATATAGGTTTTAGTGATTATGTTATACCTAATACTATAAGTGAAACATACACATTAATAGCAACTTGGGCATCATATTTTATATATTTAATTTTATTAGTAACATTTTTTTCTTTAGTTGAAAGAAGACTATATGATATTACAGGTAAAAGAGATACAAGCGGATACAAAAATTCGTCATCATTATTACAATTTATAATTCTATTTCAATTAGTAACATTAATTCTAAATTATTTCAAACTAGCAGATTTATCTTTAATACAATTAATGCAACAAGTAGCGAACGTATTAGACCTTGTATTTGTGCTTTTTGTTATAATTGTCGGACTATTTAAAGGTAAAATTTCAAATATTTCATTAGAAGAATATAGAAAAAAAGACAGATACTTATAAAAATATATTTTTTAAAATGGATAAAATAAGAAAAGTTATTATATATGGACTTGGGAGTATTGGAAGTATATTTGCTGTTCAAATATCCAAATATAAAGAAATTGAAACTAAAGTTCTTATTGATGAAGAAAGATATAATAGATATAAAAAAGAACCTACTATTTTTAATAATGAACCATATATTTTTAATTATATTCTACCTTCTTATACAAACTTCAAAGCAGATTTAATAATAATAGCAACAAAAAATGCCGGATTAAAATCTGCAATAAGAGATATAGAAAATTTTATACAAGATAACACAATAATCATTTCATTATTAAACGGGATAACAAGTGAAGAAGAAATAGCGAAAATATATGGTTCCAACAAAGTTATTACATCTTTTTACATAGGTCATTCCAGTATTAGAGATGGAAGAAATATAAAACAAGATGGCATATATAAAATTGTAGTAGGAATTACAAAAGAACAAGAAAATAATAAGTTAAAAAGACTAATAGATTTTTTTGAAAGAACAAAAATAAATTATGAAGTGTCAAAGCAAATAGAAAATGAATACTGGAAAAAATTTATAATTAATGTAGGAATAAATCAATTAAGTGCGGTAACGGGATTAACATTAAAAGAAATAAAAAAGGACAAAAAGCTTACTATTTTATTAAAAGGAATAATGAAAGAAGCAGAAAATATAGCAGCGGTTTGCAATATAAAAGAACATGCCAAAATATATAAAGAAGCTGAAAAATTTCTATTAGAAGAAATTGATGATGCCTTCCCTTCCATGTTGCAAGATATAATTGCCAAAAGAGAAACTGAAGTTGATATATTTGCAGGTACAATAATTAAACTTGGTGAAAAATATAATATAGAAACACCATTAAATAAAGATATATATAAAATAATAAAAGATAAAGAATCAAAAGAAATTAATATTATATAAAGATAAAACAATTATGGTATAATAACACTTAAAATTATTAAAGAAGGGAAAGATATGCCGAACAAAAAGTACATATATTTCGTTGATGTAACGAACAGAGACGGAGTACAAACCTCTAGATTAGGTCTTGCAAAATTACAAAAAACAATAATAAATTTAATGTTGGATGATTTAGGTGTAACACAATCTGAATTTGGATTTCCTACAACAAAGCACGAAATAAATTATTTAAATGGAAATCTTGAACTTGTAGATAGAGGTGTTATAACGAAAACGAAACTATCTGGATGGATGAGAGGTATAGAAAAAGATGTAATATTATCATTTCAGAACGTACCAAGATTAAAATATATAAATTTATCTGTTTCAACATCAGATCAAATGATAAAGGGAAAATATGGCGGTAAAAAAACCCGTGATGATATAATAAAGTCAACAAATAAAGCAATAGATACAGCAATTACATGCGGAGCACAATCAATAGGAGTAAATGCTGAAGATGCATCAAGAACCGATTTGGATTATTTGATAACATTTGCCCTTGAAGCAAAAAAACATGGTGCAAAAAAATTCAGATACTGTGATACATTAGGATACGATGACCCTATTAGCGCATATGAGAGAATAAGTAAAATTGCTCAAGAAACAAAAATGGATATAGAGTTGCATTTTCATAATGACTTAGGAATGGCTGCAGGAAATTCTGTAATGGGAGCAAAAGCAGCAATAGATGCAGGTGTAAATGCTTATATAAATACAGCAATAAATGGAATGGGAGAAAGAGCAGGTAATGCAGATTTAATTTCTTGTTTACTTGGAGTATTGAAATCAAGCGGAATGCATGGCAGGTATGAAATTGATCCTAATATTGATTTATCAAAAACTTGGAAACTAGCAAAATATACATCATATGCGTTTAATGTTCCAATACCAATAAACCAGCCTGCAACAGGAGATAACGCATTTGCTCATGAATCTGGGATACACGCTGACGGTGCATTAAAAGATAGATTAAATTACGAATTATATGCATATGAAGAACTCGGAAGAGGTGAACCTGAAATTGTAGAAACGGGAAGAATGATTACTACAGGAGAATATGGCGGTATAAAAGGATTCAGAAACGTATATGAAAAAATGGAAATAGAATTCCAAGATGAAGATGAAGCAAGAAATATATTAGAACTTGCGAGATATGCTAACGTTCACACCCAGAAACCATTAACACAAAGCGAATTAAAGTTCATATATTATTACCCTGATATAGCTGCAAAAATAATGACGGTGACACCATATTATATGCCTACAGGCAATTTAAAGAAAAGGGTTGATAATAACTTTATTACAAAACCACATTTATTTGTATAGGAGAATATAATGGGACAAACAATAGCAGAAAAAATATTATCAGAACATGCTGGTAAAGAAGTAAAGCCGGGAGAACTAGTTATATCAAATATAGATGTTGTAATGGTTCAGGATGGAACAGGTCCTTTAGCAGTAAGTGAATTCAAAAAACTTGGAAAAACAAGACTAAATAATCCACAAAGAACAATTTTGTTTATAGATCATGCAGCACCAAGTCCAAGAAAAGAACTTTCAAATTCACATACTGTACTAAGAGAATTTGCAAAAGAGTATGGCGCTATATTATCAGAAGTAGGCGAAGGTGTTTGTCATCAAAGACTTATAGAAAGCTATGTCAACCCTGGAGAAACTTTATTGGGTGCAGATTCACATACTTGTACCTCCGGAGCATTAGGCGCATTTGCTACAGGAGCAGGATCCACTGATATAGCTGTAGTAATGGGTTTAGGAAGAACTTGGTTAAAAGTTCCTTCAACGTTTAAAATCGTAATAGAGGGAAGTTTTCCTAAAGGAGTATATGCAAAAGATTTAATTTTACACTTAATTGGTTTAATTGGAGCAGATGGAGCTACATACAAAGCATTGGAATTCACAGGTTCCGGTGTAAAAAATATGACAATGGCAGATAGATTCACAATATCAAATATGGCTGTTGAAGCAGGAGCAAAAGTAGGATTATTTGAAACTGATGAAAAAACTTATGAATATTTAAAAGAACAAGGCAGAGCAGATAAATATAAAGAAATAAAAGCAGATGAAGATGCTGAATATGAAAAAATAATCAATATAAATTTAAATGATTTAAAACCAACTATATCCTGCCCTCATACAGTTGATAATACAAAAACCATAGATGAAATGGATAATGTAAAAGTAAACCAAGTATATATAGGAACTTGTACAAATGGAAGAATAGAAGATCTTCGAATTGCAGCAAAAATATTAAAAGGTCAAAAAGTAAATAAAGATGTTAGACTATTGGTTGCACCGGCATCCAGAAAAGTCTTTATTCAAGCATTAGAAGAAGGATTGATTTCTACATTTGTAGAAGCAGGAGCTGCAATAGTAACATCAGGATGCGGAGCTTGCGTAGGAGTTCATGCTGGAATTTTAGGTGATGGTGAAGTTTGTTTAGCAACACAAAATAGGAATTTTAGAGGAAGAATGGGTAATACCGAAGGATTTATATATTTATCTTCACCTGCTACAGCTGCATACAGCGCAATAAAAGGATATATAGCCGATGTAAGGGAGGTTTTATAATGGAATTAAAAGGTAAAGCATTCAAATTTGGAGACGATATATCAACTGATCACATAGCACCTGGTAGATTATTCCATTTACGATCAAACCTTCCCGAGTTAGCAAAACATGTACTTGAAGATGCAGATCCTGAATTTGTATCCAAAATGACAAAAGGGGATTTTGTAGTAGCAGGAAATAACTTTGGGCTTGGTTCTTCAAGAGAGCATGCACCTCAAATTATAAAAATAGCTGGTGTTGGTGCTGTTTTAGCAAAAAGTTTTGCTAGAATATTTTATCGTAATGCAATTAATATAGGCCTATTATTAATTGAATGTGATACTGATAAAATTGAGGCAGGAGATGAGTTAGAAGTAGACGTAAAAAAAGGAGTTGTTTTAAATAAAACAAAAAATATAACTCTTCCATTTGCACCATTACCGGATGTTATGATTAAACTGCTTAATGAAGGTGGATTAATTGAACATTTGAAGATACACGGTGATTTTGATTTGGTCTAGGAGAAAACACATGCAAACAGTAACATTAATTCCTGGTGACGGAATTGGGCCTGAGATAACAGAAGCTGTGACAAGTATACTAAAAGAGGCAGGTGCTCAAGTTGAATGGGATATACAAACTGCAGGTGCAGATGTAGCAGAAATTGAAGGTTCACCACTTCCTGATAGAGTAATTGAATCAATTAAAAAAAATAAAATAGCCCTAAAGGCCCCTGTTACAACTCCTATCGGAAAAGGATTTAGAAGTGTCAATGTAGCATTAAGAAAATCACTTGATTTATATGCAAATTTAAGACCTTGCAAAAATATTGAAGGAATAAAAACTCATTTTGATAATGTTGATGTAGTAATAGTAAGAGAAAATACTGAAGATTTATATGCCGGTATAGAAAGGCAAATTGATGAAGATACAGCAGAATCAATAAAAATAATTACAAGGAAGGCCTCAACGAGAATTGTAGACTTTGCATTTGACTATGCAAAAAAGAATAATAGAAAGCTAGTAACAGCTGTATCAAAAGCAAATATATGTAAATTATCAGATGGATTATTTCTAGAATGTGCAAGAGAAGTTGCTAAAAAATATCCACAAATAGAGTATAAAGAAATACTTGTAGATAATCTTTGTATGCAATTGGTACAAAAACCTGAACAATTTGATATACTTGTTCTGCCTAATTTATATGGAGATATTGTATCAGATTTATGTGCAGGATTAATTGGTGGTTTAGGTATAGCCCAAGGAGCAAATATAGGATTAGAAGCAGCTGTTTTCGAACCCGTACATGGCAGTGCACCAGACATAAAAGGACAAAATAAAGCAAACCCGACAGCATTACTTCTTTCTGCTATTGAAATGCTTAAATATATAAATCAACAAGAAATTGCAATAAAAATTGAAAATGCTCTTTACAAAACTATTAAAGATGGTTCTATATTAACACCTGATTTAGGAGGCAATTCAACAACAAACGAATATACAAAGGCAATAATAAGAAATCTTTAATAAAAAATTTGTTACAAAAATACATAAAAATGTAAATTCTCAATTGTATATATTTTTTATATATATAACGAGGATTAATATTTATGGGAAATATTTCATCACTAATTAATGGATTTAAAGTTTATTTACAGGAAATTAGTGCTATATCTGAGGATGATTATGAAACCAGTAATTCAGATATTAGTATATTTTCATATGAAAATGAATTTAAAAATTATTTAAGTGATGAATTTGATATAGATCCTAATATTTTATCTATGGATATTAATGATATTTTAAACATGGATTTTTCAAATGGTGCATTTGATAATACAAATATAACAGAAGATAATACAACACCTCAAGACCAACAAAGTAAACTTTTTATAAGTGATTTTTTAAACACAATTATAGAAGATGAATCAATAAAAAATCTTATTGATATTGATAAAAATAATGAATTAAGCGAAGATGAAATCAATTCATTTCTAAATATTATAAAAAATTATGATGGAAATGAAGGGGATATATCATTAGATGATATTATTGGAGCATTACAAGATATTAATAATGGCAATTTTACAATTAAAGAAGATAACCAAAGTGATAATGAAACAAATATAAATGAACAAACAGAAACAATTCCTACTTCAAATACAAACCAACCTACATATTCTAATAATGTAGGTCCAAAAACTCTTGAGAATATGAATGCAGCAGAACTCAATTCTGAATTAGAATCTGCAAAATCAGATTTAGCAAATAAAAAAGGGATTGTTTCACAAATACTAGACGGAACCTATCCTGAATTACAAGCTCTTCAAGAGAATATCGATAGAGCATATGAACTATATCAATCTGAAATAAAAAAACTTGATGAAGATTTAGCAAAGCAGTTAGATGATATAGAATCAGATATTGCAAAAAAAGAAGAAGAAATAAATAAAAAAGAACAAGAAATTTATAACCAAGAAGGTGTAGTAAAAGATGCAGAAAAATCATATAAAGATGCGGTTTCTACAAGAAAATCTTTAGAGCAATCATTATCATCACTTGAATCAACAGATACATCTAATATGACTTCCGAACAAAAAGCTCAATTAAATTCTAAAATTTCTTCACTCAGAGCTCAGGTAGAAGAAGCAAAAAATAAAGAAAATAATGCAAAAACAACTTTAGAAGAAGAAAAGGATAAACTTAAAACTCTTGAAGAAGAGAAAGAAGAACTTATATCTGGTGATAATGGATTAAATGAATTAAAAGAACAAAAATCAGAAATTGAAGAAAATATAGCTGAAACTTATCCTCAAGTTGTTGAATACATGAATGCTTATAACGAAGCAAAAGAGACATATAATAATGTAAAAGAATCAGCTCTTAGCAGTGCTAAAACAGCTGTTATAGAAGCTGAAAATTATTTAGCAGAAGTACAAACCACTATTGATAACTATGATGGAAGTAATGAGATACAAAGAATAAATACAACAACTCCAAGCCAAAATGTTACATCAAATAATTTATATAATCAGTCATCAAGAAATGTTTCAACTCCAAGAGATGTACAAATAATATTTAATGAAAAAATATTAGATTTAGCATACAGCTTTTTAAATTATTCAGAACTTGATATGGAGAGTGAATGTGGTATATCTTTACCTGATGGTTTATGGTGTGCAGCATTCGTACAATATATTATGGAACAATCGGGGAATGATATACCTGATTGGTATCAAAATATTGCTAATAAACATTGGTGTCCTAACATATATACAGCAGCAGCAGAAGCTGGAGCAATAGTAAGTGCTGATGAAGCAAAACCCGGTGATATAGTCTTATTCTATGTAAATGATGAAGATGGTAGTCGTTATGCTCATATTGGCTTTGTTACATCTTGTGAAAACGGAATTTTAACAACTATTGAAGGTAACTCTTATGGAGATGCAAACAATAGTTCAAGACATGTAGCAGAAAGAACATATGATCTTAACAATAATAACAGCTGGGTTGATGCATTTACTTTCGTAAGTGTATAGTAATTTTCAGTATATATAATTAAAACAGTTTTTAATTATATATTTTTTATATAGTTATGTAAAATTTTGTAAATTAATATTATATACAAAGTAATTTCTCTGTAAATAAATACTTTATATATTTAAGGATATTAAAGAGAATCAAACTATGAGTCAGAATATAAATGCTTTAAAATTAGGATTTATCAATTATCTTAAAGAAATAAGTGAAACTACTAATAAAGAATACATAACAACTAATTCAGATGTTAGTATTTTTATGTATGCAAATGAGTTTAAAAATTATATATCTGATGAACTTGATATTGATCCTAAAATTCTTTCCATGAGTATTAATGATATTCTTAATATGGATATCGAAAATGGGAAATTAGTTGATCCTGATGAAGAAGAGAAAGAAACTGGAGTTGAAACTGAATCTTCTCAAGATCCAGACTCCATTAAAGATATACCATCACAAGATAATAATATCCAAGGCGATCCAACTCAAACAGGTAATAATACAACAATTCAAGAAAATGGTGAAAATCAAACTACTATATTAAATGATGATTCTATTGGTCAATTATTAAATACTTTATTTGAAGAAGATGCAGTCAAAAACATTATTGATTTAGATCAGAATGGTGAATTAAACGAAGAAGAAATTTTTTCATTCATAGATACAATAAAAGGTTTTGATGGAGATGATGAAAATATATCTCTTGAAGATATCATATCATCTCTTCAAGCTATTAATGAAGGTGAATTATCTCTAAATAAAGAAGTTAATGATAGTAATGAAAAAGACACAGAAGAAGCAGAACAACCTATTATTTCACAAGGAACTGCTGGGGCAACAAATACTTCTGGAGTTTCTGGAACTAGAGGAAATTATGGTAATTCATCAGGAAATTTAGGTATATCAAATCCTTCAGGTAATCAAACCACTCAAGAAAAAACTCTTGATAATATGT
>CALURV010000007.1 GCA_944323285.1 Candidatus Gastranaerophilales bacterium
GGTGATTTAAGTAGTTTACATTTTTGTTCTTCGGTAAAATTTTTCTGTTTTCTCATCTTTTTCTCCTTTCCTTATTTTAACAGAATTTTTCCTACCTACTTTGTCCGCTTTTTGGGGTACACTTCAAAATGCCCAACCTATAGATAGGACTATAATCGGATATTGAATTTGCTTAATATAGTTAAACTTCAAGCTGATTTAAACAAGATTTTTTATAACTGAAATAGCAACTCTTTTGTTTGTTGTAAAATAGTTTTATAGAGAATTATAAGGATAGGAATATGACAACTCCATTAACAGGAAATGAAATAAGAAGAGCCTTTATTGAGTTTTTCAGAGATAAACATCAATCAACTGAAGTTGCAAGTTCAAGTTTGGTGCCTGATAATCCTACTGTATTATTAACAACAGCAGGTATGCTTCAGTTTTTACCTTATTATTTAGGTTTGGAAAAACCTCCATATAACCCGGCGAGAGCTGTATCTTGCCAAAAATGTGCCAGAGCAGGCGGTAAAGATTCTGATATTGAAAATGTAGGAAGAACTCCTCGCCACCATACTTTTTTTGAAATGCTCGGTAACTTTGCTTTTGGTGATTACTATAAAAAAGATGTTATTCCTTGGGCGTGGGATTTTGTTACTAATTATCTTAAATTAGATCCTAAAAGATTGTGGATAACTATTTATGAAAATGATGACGAAGCTTTTGAAATTTGGACAAAAGATGTAGGTATTGCACCTGAAAGAGTCATTAGAAAAGGCAAAAAAGATAACTTCTGGGGACCTCCCGGGGCTACAGGTTCTTGCGGTCCTTGCAGTGAAATTCATTATGATTTGGGCGAACATCTTAAATGCAGTGATAATTGTTCTATAGCTACTTGTGAGTGTGACAGGTGGGTTGAAATTTGGAACCTTGTTTTCACTGAATTATTCCAAGATGAAGAAGGTAATTTCTCTCCTTTAGAAAAGAAAAATGTTGATACAGGTATGGGTTTAGAACGTATTGCTATGGTTGTTCAAGGTAAAGAATCAACATTCGAAACTGATTTATTAAAACCTATTCTTGATAAAGTATCTGAAATGAGTAAAGTACCTTATAAACAAAATAATAAAACAGATATTTCTTTGAGAATAATAACAGACCACGCAAGATGTGTTACTTTTATGATTAATGACGGAATTATCCCCGGTAATGAAGGAAGAAGCTATGTTTTAAGAATGATTTTAAGACGTGCTTTAAGACATGGGAAATTATTAGGGCTTGAACTTCCTTTCCTTAATGAAATTGTTGATACTGTTATTGATTTGTATAAAGATGTATATCCTGATTTGGTTAAAAATTCTGAAAAAATAAAATCAACAATAAAACAAGAAGAAGAAAGATTTAAAATAACTCTAGATAGAGGTTATAAACTTCTTGAGGATTTAATTCAGAATACAAAACAAATTGACGGAGAAAATGCATTTAAATTGTATGATACTTTTGGTTTCCCATTAGAGCTAACTGTAGAAATTGCAGCTGAAAAAGGTGTTAGCGTTGATGTTGAAGGCTATAAAGCTGAAATGCAAAAACAAAAAGAAAAGGCAAAAGCTGCAGCGCATAAAATCAGTTTAACTGATGACCTTGTTTATGTTGATGTTGAGAATAAATTTGGTTCAACTAAATTTATAGGTTATGAAGAAACAAAGGCTGAAGCTAAAATAATAGCAATTATAGAAGCCGGAGATTTTATTGATATTATGCTTGATAAAACACCTTTTTATGCTGAATCGGGCGGCCAAATCGGTGATACCGGTATAATTGAAGGTAAAAACTTTAAAGCTGAAGTTTTAAATACTTTCAAAATTAATAAACTTTTTGTTCATCGTGTTCAAATGGTTAATGGAGAAGCAAAGGTAGGTGATATTGTTAATGCTTCAATTGATGTTGACAGAAGAAAGGAAATTACAATTCACCATTCTAATGCTCACTTAATTCAAGCTGCATTAAGAAAAGTGCTTGGAGATGATGTTCATCAAGCAGGTTCTTTTGTTGAAGAAAACAGAACACGTTTTGACTTTACATTCCCTCGTGCTATGACAAAAGAAGAAATTCAGGAAGTTGAAGATATTGTAAATAAATGGATTGGACAAGATTTACCTCAAACAACAACCGTAATGAACATAGAAATGGCTAAAAAATCCGGTGCTATGGCTTTATTCGGTGAAAAATATGATGAAGATGTAAGAGTTGTAAAAATGGGTGATGTTTCATCTGAACTTTGCGGAGGTACTCATGTTAGTTCAACAGGAAAAATTCGTTTAACCAAAATAGTTGCTGAAACTGCGATTGCTGCAGGCACAAGAAGAATTGAAACTGTTTGCGGTGATGCTGCTATTAAATTCTTATCTGAAAAGGCTGATATTATTGATAAAATGTCTCATGCTTTTAAAGTTCCTATAAATGAACTTGGTGAAAGAATTATTAAACTTGCTGTCGATAATAAAAATTTACAGCTTGAAGTTGAACATTTAAAAGAAGAACAAGCAAAAACTAAGTTCCAATCATTTATATCTAAAGCACAAGATATTAATGGCGGTAAGTTATTTATTACACAAATGGAAGCCTTCCCTGCTAATATTGTTAAATTAGGAAGTGAGTTGTTATCCTCAAGGCTTGGCGATAGTATTATTGTTCTTGCTTCTGTTGATAGTGATAAAATAACTTATGTTGTTAAAGTTAGTGATTCTTTTGTTAAAAAAGGAGTTAATGCAGGTCAAATAGTATCAAAGCTTGCTAATGCTACAGGCGGAAAGGGCGGAGGCAGACCGCAATATGCTCAAGGTGGCGGCAAAGATGCTTCTAATTTGACAAAAATTCTTTCTGATTTAGAAAAAGAAATAAAACAATCTCTATAACATTAAAAAAAGAGGAAGTTTGAACTTCCTCTTTTAAATTTCTTATATAATATCAACAGGGTCAATATCAATAATTAATTTTATATCTTCTGCTGCTGTTGTATTTTTTATGAATGAAGAAATTATATATTGTCCCTTTTTACTCATTTTATTTTTTATTATTATTTGGAATCGATATTCAGAGTTAATTTTATGCATTATACATTTCATTGAACCTGTAACATTTATGTATTCTGAAAGCTTTAATTTATCTATTTGATTATGAAGTCTTTGAGCTATTTCATTTGCGCAAATAGCAGCTCTTATTTCATCATTAGACGAAATAACTATTTTAATAATTTGGCAGAATGGCGGGTAGTCAAAGGTTTCACGTCTTTCTATTTCATTTTTATAAAAATTTATATAATTTTGATTTTTGGCGTTTTCTATTGCATAAATTTCCGGATTATATGTTTGAAATATAACTTCTCCTTGGTATTCACCTCTTCCTGCTCTCCCTGCTACTTGCATTAACAATTGAAATCCTCTTTCAGAAGACCTATAGTCGGGCAGCATAAAACTTATATCTGCATCTATTACTCCTACGAGTGTTACATTTTTATTATCAAGACCTTTTGCTATCATTTGAGTACCAATAAGTATATCAATTTCTCCTTTTTGAAATCTGTCAAGAATTTCTACATATTTTGTTTTAGAAGATAAGACATCAGAGTCTATTCTTTCTATAACAGCATTTGGAAAAAGCTTTTTAGCAATACTTTCAACTCTTTGAGTTCCTATTCCTCCCATTTTAATTTCAGGAGAATCACAACTTGGACATAATTCGGGAAGCTCAATTGATGTGTTGCACCAGTGGCATTTTAATGTTTTATCTGATGCGTGATATATCATTGGAATATCACATTTAGGGCATTTTATTAGCTCTCCACAGGTTTGGCACTGCACGCTTGTATAAAATCCTCTTCTGTTCATTAAAAGAATTGTTTGTTTCTTATTGTTTAGTGTTTCATTTATTTTATTTATAAGAGTGTTTGAGAAGATGCTTCTTGATTCTCTGTAAAATTCTTCTCGCATATCTATAACTGTAACTTTAGCTAAATCTACATTGTTATAGCGTTTATCCAGAGTAATTAAATTATTTGTTGAAAGTGCTTTAAAATATGAACTGATATCAGGGGTAGCGCTACCTTTTATTAGTGTTGCATTATTTATTTCACAAATTTTCTCCGCAACAAACCTTGCATCATATCTTGGCGCAGGTGATATTTGTTTATAGGTATTTTCATGTTCTTCATCT
This sequence comes from Candidatus Gastranaerophilales bacterium, assembly GCA_944323285.1. Lineage (GTDB taxonomy): Bacteria > Cyanobacteriota > Vampirovibrionia > Gastranaerophilales > Gastranaerophilaceae > Avigastranaerophilus. The sequence goes on from CALURV010000007.1 coordinate 4,195, forward strand.
ATTATTACAAGACCAATATTATTTAGTGGTGCAAAAATTGCAGAACGTGCTCCTATTATTATTCTTATTTGATTCCTTCTTAACTTATTCCACACATCATATTTTTCGCCTTCTGATATGCTGCTGTGCCATATTGCTATTTCTTCAGGGTTAAATCTTTTTATTAGTCTTAGAGTAAGTTGTGAGGCAAGTGCTATTTCAGGCGCCAGAAATAATATATTCCTGCCTTCTTCCAGAACCTTTTTTATTGCCCTAAAATATATTTCGGTTTTTCCTGAGCCTGTAATTCCATTTAATAATATTGGCATTGTTTCTTTTTTATCAATTTTTTCTGAAATTATCTTAAAAGCTTTTTCCTGCTCCTCTGATAATTTAGGGAAGGTATCTTTTTCTATATTTTTAAATATATTTAATGGATCTCTATATATTGGTTTTTCTATTATTTCAATAAATCCGTTTTCTTGCAGTTTTAATATAGTTGCTCTTGTTGTTTTTACTTCTTTTTCAAATTCAATAAGAGTTGTTTCTTCTAAATTCTCAAGTTTTTCGAGAATTTCCAGTTGTCTTTGCTTTGCACCGTCTTTTTTCTTATAAATTATGTATTTTTCAAATTTTTCTTTTTGTATATTTTGAATATTCTCTTTTAGAAATTTCATCGGTATAGCTGCTTGCATAACTACATTTATATCGCAGCAATAGTAATTAGCAATCCAATCAAGCATTTTTAAATATTCAAGTGAAAAAACAGCTCTTCTATCTATAATTTTTATTATTTCTTTTGCTTTAATTCCTTCTTCAAGATAATTAGAAAAACCTACAACAAAAGCAATAATATTTTGTTTCCTAAATCCAAAAGGTACTAAAACTGCTTGACCTATTTTTATTTCAGATTTTATTTGATTGGGAATTAAGTATGAAAAAGTTCTTGTGCCAAGATTTTTTACATCAACAATACACAGGGCATATTTATTCGATATGCCCTGCTGTGTATTATTTTCTTCTATTGTGTTATTTTGTTCCATTAATTAATTATTCTTCTTCAACAGTAAGTAATTCTTGCATTGCTTCTTCAACTGCATCTTTTAGTTTAACAAGGTTATCAGGAGATATTGTTACTCCTTTTTTTGTTGGAAGCCAAGTTGCACCGTCATCTGTTGTGTAGTATATTCTTAAGTCCAAGTATTTTTTATCTTTATATGAATTAATACTTATTTGTACTTGTTCTGTTGCATTTCTCGGTATTGTTGTAAGTATTTTTGCTTCTTCTGACATTTTTCCCTCTCTCTATATATTTAGTGTTTCTTTGTAATTTGGAATTTCAAAAGTTCTTGTGTCTGCATCTTTATTTGTAAACTTTAAATATTCCTGCATGGATTTTTCTTTAGCATTATTGTAATAATCTTTAGGAATTATTGCAAGATATTCATCATTCAATTCACCTGAGTAATTACCTAAAATATATGCAAATTTAGCAATATCTTCTTTATTATCGCCAGCTCCATAAGCTTTTGTTTTTGCATCTGTTCCGGAGGGTCTTATTTCTATGAATTTATTATTGAATTGCATAAATGTTCCATCACCGACAAATTTTATTGCTGTTAAATTGTCAAAATTTAATTCTTTAAATGTTGAATTTAATATTGATTTTATTTGTTCAAGTGTGATTTTTTTATCAAAAGCAGCTAATGCCATTGTTAAATAAAATAAATCATTTTTTGTCCTTAACATTTCGCCGTCTTTTTTTGCTTGTGTCAGTTTTACAATATCAGGTTCTGATTCGTTGTAATAAGCAATATCTTCTCTGATATCATATTTTGATATAATTTTATTTGTTGTAAATATTTCATTTAATGCTTTTGATAATGTTTTATTTTCTTTCTCCAGTTTAGCAGTTAGAGCTGAAGCTACAATAATTGCTTCTGAGGCACTTTTTTCTCTCATTGCAATTGCAATTCTGCCTGCTTTTGATTTTATTAATTCCTCTGATCCAATAATCATTCCGCCTGACTCTTCGCCGCCAAATAGCATTCTTGGATTTTTTCCTAAGTTTATATCTTTTCCTAAAACATCTGTTATAATAACGTCTTTTTCAGGATTGTCTATTATTTGTTTTTCAACTTTTTTCATTATGTTGGCGATTTCTTTAAAACCTACCGGTACATTTACAACTTTTACATTGTTATATTCTGCCCATTCATCCCATGATTTTGCACTTGCGGTTGTTTTTATTATAAATCTCGGATGATTTGACCATCTGTTTGATTCTTTCAATTGTTTTGCCCAAAAGTCCATTATTAATAAAAATGATTGATTTGCGTTGTATATGCATAAAATTCTGTTATTGTTTAACTTGCAATAACTTATTCCTGTTTCATCAAGGAATGGTATTTCTTTTTCATCTTCAATTTGACATACTGTTAATCTGTCATGATCAGGATCTGTTATTAGAACAACTGTTCCTGCAGGATAATTTTTTAATTTTTCTCCGTAGTTTAGAGTTTCAATAACAGGGAAGAAGGTTTTCCCTTCTTTATCCTTTGCAACTACGGTTGCATCTACAGAGTAATCATAAAAGCATTTGTTTCCTTTAGGATCGGTGTCATATTTTCCGATGCCATGAAAAAATGGGTCTTCTTCTATATTCATCCAGTCGAATTTATTTTCAATGTTAAATGCATTTAGAAGCTTACTTAAAGTGTTATATGCGCTTCCACCTACATTTTCTATTACAATTTTTTCTTTTAAATCTTTTATTAAATGAATATTTTCTTTATTTGCTACACCTTTTTCAAGATATTCTTTATATAAATCAATACCGTTATTAATGGTTTTCATAAAATTTTCATTAATTAAAGGGTCATTAGATTTAGCAATTTTTATTTCATATTGACCTTCTTTTTTCGTTATTTCGAAGATTTCTTTTATTTTATTAACAAATTCCATAGATTCTTCAGGTAAATATTGGCTTCCTTGTGAATTTAAATCTTTTGTTGCATTCTTAACGCTGATACCATGGCTTGATGTTATATATTCTCCGCCAAGTAAATCAAGTTTAAAACATAAAAATGAAGCCAGCCATATAGGCATTGTTTTTCTTTCGTATGTTGTTAATGTTTCAATGCCTTGAGCTGCTTGAACTCTGGCTATTAAGTCTAAGAATTTATCTGAATTGTATCTTACTTCTCTTCCTGCCAGTTTTAATAATGTTTTACCATTATACTTTTCTTTTGCAACTAATGCTTTTGCATATGTTGCAAGCATTATTCCCATAATATTAATTGGAAATCTTACGTCATAAGGGAATAATATATTTTGTGGACCTCTTATGCCTGCGGTAGATACTGCTGCTTCTTTTTCATAATTCTTTAACCAGTTATCTAAGTTTAATCCTTCCGTATTTGTTTTTTCATCATAAGGCAAAAGATGTTCTTTTTTTAATATAAATGTAAATTCATTTTTATTATCAATATCTACATATTTATTTTCTTTAATGTAATCAGGGGTATTTTCTCTTACGGAGTTATATAATTCTTGTTCTAATGTCTGGCTGTTCATACTATCTCCTTAGATTATATTATTAATGTTATTCTATAAAATAATACTAAACAAAAAACTTAATAACAATATCTAATGTAAATAATAGCATTTTTATACTAATTTGTCCGAGAAAAAATTCACGATAAACTGAAAGTGTGAGTGAATTTTTTTTACAAAACGAACCAAAAACTTTGTTTTTGAGTGAGCTTGTATCCGTAGTGAAACGAAGGTGAGCAGAGTTTTCAAAAGGTGAGTACTTTGTTAACGAGGATGACTCGGTAACAAAGTGCGATACTAGATTAATTTATATGAACATGTACTATTTAAATTGTTTATATTAAAATGTTGTTTGTAAAAAATATAAACAGGTGGATAATATGGCAGAGAGTACAACAAAAAGCGATTATAAAGACAGTATCAACTTACCGAAAACAACATTGGAAATGCGTGCAAATGCTGCGCAAAAAGAACCTTTAACTCAAAAATTCTGGGAAGATAATAAAATTTATGAAAAAAGTGTTAAACAAAGAGATAAAATAAATAAGTTTATTCTGCATGATGGTCCGCCTTATTTAAGCTCAGGTAAAATACATATTGGAACAGCTTTAAATAAAATTTTAAAAGATATAATACTAAAATATAAAGCGCAAAGAGGGTTTTATGCTCCTTATATACCTGGTTATGATGCCCATGGACTCCCTATTGAAAATGCTGTAGTAAAAACTATTAAAGGCGGAAGAGAAGCGCTGACTTCGGGTGAATTAAGAGCTAAATGCAGAGAATTTGCACTGGAAAATCTTAAAGGTCAAGAATCTGAGTTTAAAAGACTCGGGGTTTGGGGTAATTGGGAAAAACCATATCTAACAATTGCTCCTGATTTTGAAGCTGAACAAATTAGAGTCTTTGGTGAAATGTATAAAAAAGGCTATATTCAAAAAGGTTTAAAACCTGTTTATTGGTGTGCCTCTTGTGAAACTGCTTTAGCTGAAGCAGAAGTTGAATATGCTGATCATACATCTACTAGTATTTATGTTCGTTTTAAATTTGATAATAAAGACCAAGAAAAAGTTTATTCACTAATTAATGAAAAATCGGAAAAAGATTTATATGTTGTAATTTGGACAACAACTCCCTGGACTATTCCATCTAATTTAGCTGTTTGTTTAAATGCAAGACTTGAATATACTGTTTTTGAATATAAAAATGACAGATACATTGTAGCAACAGAACTGTTACATAATTTCTTAAAAGATGTTTCTTGGGAAGAATCAGATATTAAATCAATCGGAACTTTTAAAGGGGTTGAAATAGAAAACTTTAACGTATTTCATCCTTTATATAATAGATTTAGCCGTATAATTCTTGGGGATCACGTTACATTAGATGCAGGTACAGGATGCGTTCATACAGCACCTGGACACGGTCTTGAAGACTGGGAAGTTTGCCAAAAATATGGCATTGAAACACTTTCTCCTCTTGATTCTAAAGGTATTTGGAGAAAAAGTGATAAATTTGAAGACCCTGATTTAGAAGGTGTTCCATATTATAAAGGAAATGAAATCGTTATAAATAAACTTGAAGAAAAATCTGCACTCTTAGCCAAACAAGATATAACTCACAGTTATCCTCACTGCTGGAGATGTAAAAAACCTGTTATTTATAGAGCAACAGATCAATGGTTTGTTAAAGTTGATATGTTTAAAGACCAAACACTTGAAGCTATAAGGAATGTTAAATGGGTTCCTGCTGCTGGAGAAACAAGAATAACAAATATGGTCGAAAATCGCTCTGATTGGTGTATATCCCGTCAACGTGCATGGGGTGTTCCAATACCTGTTTTCTATTGTAAGGACTGCGGTGAGGTTATCGTTAATGATGAAACTATTAATCATGTTGCCAATTTATTTGAGAAAGAAAGTTCGGATGCTTGGGTAAATCATACAATTGAAGAACTTATGCCTAAAGGTTATAAATGTCCTAAATGTGGCGGTGTCCATTTTAGGAAAGAAACTGACATTATGGATGTTTGGTTTGATTCAGGATGTACACATAGAGCGGTTGTTCAAAAAAGAACAGATGAACTTGGCGAGCTCCCTGTTGAAATGTATTTAGAAGGTTCTGACCAACATAGAGGCTGGTTCCAATCTTCTTTATTAACATCAGTTGCGACAACCGGAAAAGCTCCGTACAAAACAGTATTAACTCACGGATTCGTTCTTGACGGCGAAGGCAGAAAAATGAGTAAATCTCTGGGTAATGTTGTTTTACCGCAAGAAGTTATTAAAGTGTACGGAACTGATGTATTAAGACTTTGGGCTGCTTCTATTGACTATCGAAATGATGTTAAAATTGGTGATACAATCATTAAACAATTAGTAGAAATCTTTAAAAAGACAAGAAATACCGCAAGATTCTTACTTGGTAATTTATATGATTTTGACCCTAAAACAGATTATGTCAAATACGAAGATTTAAAAGAAATTGATAAGTTTGCACTTCATAAACTAAATACATTAATTGCAAATGTTACAGAAGCATTTGATGAGTATGAATTTTACAGGTATTTCCAATATCTTCAAAATTTTGCTGCTGTTGATTTAAGTTCTTTCTATTTAGATATTGTAAAAGACAGATTGTATACAAGCGGTAAAAAATCACTTTCAAGAAGAGCTTGTCAAACTGTACTTTATGAAATAGCTCAAGCTTTAACCAGAATTTTAGTTCCTGTTATGCCTCATCAGGCTGAAGATATTTGGATGAATACACCTGAAGCTCAAAAAGACGGATTAGAAAGTATTCTTCTTTCTGATTGGCCAAAAGTTAAAGCTGAATGGAATAATGAAGCTTTAGAAGAAGAATTTACTCAAATATTAAAGGTACGTGAAATCGTAACAAAAGCTATTGAACCTTTAAGAGCAGATAAGAAAATCGGAAGTTCTTTAGAAACTGCTGTTTATATTATTTCAAGTAATTCTGAATTATTGAAAAAATATGAAAAAGAGTTATGTAATATATTTATTACTTCTCAAGCTTTTGTTGTTAGTGAAAAACCGTCTGAAATTATGAATGAATATACAGAAGATGAATATAGCGTTTATGTAACAAAAGCATTAGGAGAAAAATGTGAACGCTGCTGGAAATATAGACCTTTGGGTAAAATTAAAGGCTATGAAACTATATGTGAAGACTGCTACAATGCAGTTAAAAATCAAGACTAATTAAAAATCCTAATAAAAAAGCTGCTATTTTATATTTTAGTAGCTTTTTTATTTATAATTTTACTTAAGTAAAGCTTCTATTTCTTCTTCCGTATCAACAACAGTAAACAATTCTTCAGGCGGACATTTGATTAATTTTGAATTATAAAGTTGTTGATATTGTTCTTGTAATCCCTTAAAGAAATCACGTCCGACCAATATTATTTTCTTTTTCTCTTCCGGTTTCCCATAATAATTTTTAGTAATTAATGTAGTAGCTTCTTGTAAAGTTGTTGAACTCCCCGGGAAAATAACAAAAATATCTGCGACACTAGCGAATTTTTCTATTCTGTCTGCTTCACTTTTTGATGTAGTTAAAGGAATACAATTATCTAAATCTTCATCACCCCAAAGAGGTTGAGCTATAATGGCAAGATTTTGTATGGGTTTGCCATTAGAATCTTTCTTTGAATATATTTTCCCGGAATTATATGCGACTCCCATTATACCTGAATTTCCGCATCCATGTAAAAGATTCTTTTTGTTTTGAACCATACTTTTTGTTACAGATGCACAAAGATCCATATATTTCATTATTTCATCAGTGGATTTTGAACTTCCAAGAATTCCTATAGTATTTTCACGAGATTGTTTAGTGCAATATTGTGGATTTATGTTTATTGGAATATTTGATTTGAAACTTACTTTCACTTTTCTCTCTTTCTAAAAATTACTCAATTTAGATTAAGTGCGGTAATTTTTTTACAATTTCTTATATATTTCCATCTAATACTTTTTTTAGTTTTTTTAATGCATTATCAAAATTTGCCTGAAAATTTCCTTTTGATGATTTTAATATATGGCTTTTTCTCCTGCAAATATTTTCAGGTATTTTAACCGAAAATACTTCTTTGGTAAATGAATCAATATCAGATTGTCCTGGCTTATAAAAAATATTGAAATGGGGTATTTCTATATTATCGGGGAAAAGGTTAAAACCTCCGCCATTTGGGAAAAATTTTTTATTTAAAGCCATTCTCTCTGTTACATTTAGTTTGGCATCTTCTACTGCTTTTTCTAATGTTGCTCTTAATTCTACATTCTCTATTGTTTGCTTGGGATTATATCCTTTAATTAATCCCATAGGAATTACTTCCGCTACTCCTTTTACATTCATATAAAGTCCTTATATTATGTTCTGTTTTTATAATAATACTGAACATAAATATTTTTGATATTTTAATAATTTAAAATTTACAATTTTATAAATTATATCTAAACAATGGCTTTATAGTTTCTACTTGGCATAAATCGAATCTTTTTTCATTATTTGAGGGTGGACATAATTCATTTTGATTAATTCCATAACAATAATCAGTATATGTTGCTGTCCTATTTTGACCTAGCGATGCACAAAATGCTTCTCTATAACTAAATATTGCTAAATTAGTGTCAGAGTTTTTTATAGGAACAACAGCATAGTTACATAATTGTATTGTTCCATCTTTTGTTTTCAAATAACAATCACTTGGAATACCTGAGGTGCGTTCTGAATTTTCATTATAATAATATCCTTTTACTCTTGCAGTTAAATATTGTGCTGTCTTATCCCCTGTAATAGGTAAATTATCGGCTGCTACTCCGAGTGGATATACTTCTCCATTATCCATTAACATAAAAGTTATAACATCTGGTGGTATTTTATTTGCAGATTTTTCTATTGTATTCGGTTTACTTTTTCCGTTTAAGTCTATTGCTATTAATCTGAAGCCATATTCATCTGAAATTCTGGAGTTATATGCTCTTGATGTTATATAATATCTTTGTCCGTTTGTTGTTATATAATTTGGATTTAAATGATTGAAATCTGAAATATACGGTTCATCTGTTTCTTCAGAAATTAAAGCTGTAAATAAATTTGTACAATTAGTGGCTCCTGTTGTATTTGACATTTCTACAAGGTTTTTACATACAGTATTTGACCCAGAACCAACTTCTAATTGATTACAACTAGGGATTACTCCTCCCGCTTCTTCTTCCATTTGATCCGGCTTTAGTACATGTACACTGGTACCATCACTTCTTCTGCATAATATTGTCGAAGATTCTGTTGTTTTTGCTGTTTGCCCTGATATTAATTCTCTTGCAATTGCTTGCATATTATTAAATGCAAAATAACTCAATGCTGTATATGATGTTCTAATTATTTTTAAGGTTTGAACTGATAATGCGAATATAATACCGATTACCATTATACAAATTAATACTTCGCCTAAAGTGAATCCTTTTCTAATTTTTTTCATTAAATTTTTCCTTTAAAATTTTATGACACTCTTTATAACTCTCTATCTCTTTTATTATATCATTTTTATTGATGCGGTATTTGTTTATTTTTAATACAGTATTATTCTCCTTTATTGCATATATTTTTATATTATTTTTTATTGCATTTGATATTATTGAAGAACCTAGAGAATTATATGGCATAATTAATGCTTTTACATCTTCTATGCAAATATACTGTTCCACTTTTTTATTAGAAAATAACGGTGCATTTTGTAGTCCTATTAATAAACAAGGTAAAAAAGTAGGCGCTATATATTCTGCTGAAGCCTTTGCATCAACTATTTCTTTTGTTATAGTAATATCTTCAAAGGCAGGTGAATGTACAACAGGTACTTTTAATTCTCTTGATAAGTAATGTGAAATAATTGCTTCTACTCCCCCTACAATATCAACACCTTCTCCGTCTTTATAATTATCATCAGGCGGTTCTTCAAATTTGCATACAACGGCTATTGTATTTGCGCCTCTCGCTATAAGTTTTTTACCTGCTTCCACTAAAGTTTTATTATTTCTTACACTGCCTGTTGATATTCCGCTCTCTGTATTATAAAATTCAACACCAACATCTTCTTTTGTTATTTCAAAACCTATTACATTTACTCCATAAATGGTTCTTACTGCATTAATTGTATTAATGTGTACATTAATAATACCTTCTGATATGCTTCTATCAAAGATAACTCCGATTCTATTGTTAAATGAAGGAATTAAGTTTAAATTACCTTTAAAAAATTCAGTTAATGTCCATCCTTCAACATATAACATATTCTCGCTGATGCCTGAAAAACAAGCCGCATTTACTACATTCGGATTTACTATCACATTAAAATCTTTTGCAAACATCCTTGCATATTGTGAAGCATCTCCGGCATATCCGCCTATAGAAGCACCAATTCCCGTTGGTACTATAAAGGCTATTAAGGGTTTGTTTTTATCATATTTATAATTCAACATACTCATTAGGCTTTAATGGAACACATTTTTGTCCTTGGGCTTCTATTAAATCAACAAATTCATCTACATTTACTTTTATATTTGGAAATGTATTATAATGCATTGGTATTATTTCCATAGAAAATAACATTTTGGCTGCTGCTGCGGCTTCTTTTATATCCATAGTATAATATCCGCCAATAGGTAAAAGAGCATAATATGGATTATATAACTCTCCAATGGCTGAAAACTCACTCATTAAGGCAGTATCACCGGCATGATATATTGTTGTCCCGTCTATATCAAATAACAAACTGGATGCTAAGCCGCCATATGCTAAATCAGGATTAGAACTGGAGTGTATAGCCGGCAGAAATCTTACACTTCCCCAATTGAATTTTAAGCAACCTCCTATATTTACACCGATTGCTTTTGCTCCTTTTTCAATACAATAATTTGCAAGCTCAAATACTGCTATTATTGGTGCACCTGTACTTTTAGATATAGCAATAGCATCTCCTATATGGTCTAAATGTGCATGGGTTAATACAATATGAGTTATTCTTTTTTTCTTATAATCAAAATTTGCAACAGGATTCCCTGTTATAAAAGGATCTATTAATATTCCATCCCAGTCTTTTTCAATAAAAAATGCACTATGCCCGATATAAGTTAATTTTCTCATATTATTTCTCCATTTTTTTTTAATTCTATCAAATTATATAGAGAAATAAAATACTTTATATGATGTTTTTACTAGCAGCAAAGAAATCTTTTTATTGTTTTGAATATTCCTTTTAGTTTATTTGAACATGGAATTAAGGCTTCAGTATGATATGGAATGTAGGAATTTATTATGTTCTGTGGAAGTTCCTCTCCTTTTTGCAATGTAAACATAATAAATTCAATGTATTCATCTTGTTCATGTCTATATTGTGAATTTTTTTCCCTTATATCTTCATCTGCTTCAAGATGGCATAATGCGTGCCAGCTAGCTATTATTGTTTTATCATCACAATCTTTTGGAAATTTAGCTAAAGCTTCCTGCACTGAAATTCTTTTTGTAAGAACGCCAACAAAAAGTCTCGATACTCTTTTGCGTAACTGTGAATAATCTATATTTTCAGACTTGTGCATTGTTTTTCTAATGCTCGCATTAATGACCTGATATCATTATTAAAATATTGTCCCGCAAGTTTGTTTATTGCATTTTCGGCCATTTTTTCCCTTGATTCAACAGACTTGTAGCAAAATTTTTTCCCACTCTTTTGTCTTTTTAATAAATTTTTATCTACTAACCTGTCCATAACTGTTTTTACAGTTGTATAGGCTCTTATGTTACCTGAATTATTAATTTCTGATAATACTTCACTTACTGATATATTTTTTGTGCTTATGCCTTTTTTTTTCTTTTTCCATACGGCATTTAATTTTTCATTTTCTAAAGTCCCGTGTGTAAACGTCATGAAATCCTTCCTTTTTATATTTAATTTACTATATAAAATTCAAAAATAATAAACATCTAATTACTACTATTATAGCACTTGTTTTTCTAAATAACACTATTTTGTGAAATTATATTAAATGTCCGAGAAAAAATTCACGATAAGCTGAAAGTGTGAGTGAAATTTTTTACAAAACGAACTAAAAACATTGTTTTTGAGTGAGCTTGTATCCGTAGTGAAACGAAGGTGTGCAGAGTTTTTAAAAAGTGAGTACTTCGTTAGCGAGGATGAGACGGTAACAAAGTTTGATACTAGATTAAATCTTACTATCTGTTAATAAATTTTCCATAAATATATTGTGTTTTGCATTCTTACGTATTTTATAATTTTGGGAATATGTTAATATTAGCCCTTTTTTTGCTCGTGTTATTCCTACATATAATAATCTTAGGGTTTCTTCTATTAGTTCTTCTTTTAATTCATCGGGTGTTTTAATTTTACAATTTTGGATATTACTTTTTATTGTTTCAACAAAATGACCGCCGCTTTTAAGTTTTATATCAATCTTGTTTGTTGGATAATTTTCTTCTGTTAATTGAGGAATAAAAACTATATCAAATTCATCTCCTTTTGATTTATGCATTGTCATTATATTTATTGTAGGTTCTTCTGATTTATTTTCTTCTTCAAAAAATTTATATGCACTTGTTGATTTTTTAGAATAATATTCAAGCTTCTTAATTAATTCTTCATTTGTTTCATTATTTGTTTTTAAATGTTTGATAAAGGTTGAAATCAAATAGGTATTAGATTTGTCTATATCATCTTTTGAATAAAATATCCCTGCTTTTAAGGCTATGTCTTCAATAGGTATATCTGAACTGTTAAGCCAGTAATCTACATCAAGATATAATTGTATTAATATTTCTTCTTCTATTTCATCTATATCAGTTCTTATAAAAGGTTGTTTCAGATTATTGAAATATTCTTTTATTAATTCTTTTTTATTTGAGTCATTTTTATATTTGTTTTCAGCATATAAAATTGCTAATTTCTCTATTTCTTTATTATTTATTGGATTTGATATTATTTTTAATACTGAATATATAAATTTATATATTTTCTTTTCTGCTAAACAATCGGTTCTTATTGCCGTACTAATATTGTTAGAATTTAAAAATTCATTATAATCATTTACTTGGGAGTTTAATCTTAATAATATTGCAATAGTTATTTGTGGATTCTCTTTTTTGATTTGTCTTATTTTATTTAAAATAAATTCTTTTTCCTCTATCTCTTTTTCAAAATATAATAATTCAGGCTCTATTTCTATTTTTGGATTATTTTGTGTGCTAATCATTTCAATAGGATAAAAGGCTTTTTTATTACTCTCGGAAGAAAGAGCTTTTTGTATCATTTTATTTGCCAGACTGTATATTGGCTTTGCGCATCTTTGTGATGAAACCATTTCTATTTTTTTGTTTACTTTTATAAATTCTTTGAAACTTTCTAAGTTTGAATTTGTAAAAGTCGAGGTGATTGATTGATTAATATCTCCGCATCTTATTATATTTTTATGTTTTGCGCTTAATAATTTTATTAGGGATTGTTGAATTTCTGTAGAGTCTTGAGCTTCATCTTCAATTATATATTCACATAAATCTTGATAGTATTGAGCAATTTCTTTATTATTTTTTAATAGCAAAAGTGCATAACTTAACATATCATCATAATCTATTAAATTAAGCTTTTTTAAGGTTATGTTGTATTCTTTGTAAAAATTATAAAATTCTTGGATATCTTGGTATTTTGAATATAATTCTTTTTTGTTTTCTGATAATTTTACTATTGAAATACTTCTTAAAAAATTATCGTATTTGTCTTCTTGTATTTTTAACTTATAAAATATTTCTTTTAAGATTCTTTCTTTTGTATTATCATCACAAATCTCAAAATTTTCATCCAAGCCTACTTTCGTATAGTTTCCGTTTTCTTTTATTATTCTTAAAGCAAGACCATGAATGGTTGAAATATTTGGTAATTGAGAAGAATTATTCAAATGTGATTTAATTCTTTCTTTAAAATTTTTTGCTGCTGATTCCATATATGTAAGAACAAAAATATTCTCTGCACATACACCCGAATTAATAAGTTCTGAAACTAAAGCAAGTAAGATTGTTGTTTTGCCTGCTCCCGGAACTGCCATAATCCCCATTTTGCCTTTTTTGTATTCTAATACGGGTTTTTGATCATCCCTTGGAATGATTTTCATTTCTGTAGTTTTTTGTTCTTTTGTTTCTATGTATTCATTTATTCCGCCAAAATTTTCATTTCCTGTGTTATCATATATGCTTGAGTATAATTTTATCTCCTTTTCGCAGCATAGCATTAATTTTCTGATTATTCTTGCGGTTTTATCTCTTGTATTTTTTATATTATCTTCTAATGTGTATTCTTCTTTAGACCAATCTCTATTAAATACCCAGGCGTTATAAAGAGTTCCCGTATCTTGTTTAAACCATTCGTTATTTGATATATCAAGCCAAAATTGGTATTTTGTTTTAATTTTGTAATCAATAATTTTTTGGGGAGTTGCTATTATAACTTTATTTGCTTTTATTGAAAATATGTCTGTTGGATTCTCACTTATTACACTATTTTCTATTTGAATTATAAATTCTGAAATTATATTTTCTGATATTTTATTAAAAGTATTTTCAAAACTATTTGCCTCTTTTATTAAAAAATCAAATTTTGTAATTTCTTCTTCTTCTAGTTCGCCTTTTATTAAATTTGAAAAAATCACTTTTATTTGTTCTGTTAAAGAATAATTGACTTCTTTTAATGATTTTATAATATTTTTGAATTTTATATATTTACTTGTATATTCAAAATTATCAATATTTATATTTATAAATTCTTTTGTGGATTTATAATTTTGTATTATTTCATAACATTTTCTGTATGGGATATTTAATAAATTAATTAATATACTTTTTATTTCATAATCATTTAATTCTAGGTTATTTACTATTTTTAATATATTAAGAGTGTGCTTTATTGATTTTATATCAGATAATTTTTCGTTTCCGGAAACTAACTGAAAATTTATGTTAAAGTTTTTCTCTTTCAATGTAGCGAATAAAACATCATCAATTAGTGGCGATACTATTGCAATTTCGTGAGCTTTAACACCAAGAGAAATAAGTTCGTTTATATCTTTTATAGCTGAATCTATCATTTCAAGACGTCTGACAGAATCTTTTTTACAAAATTCAAGATTTATTAGATTTCCTGTTTTTATATTCTCGCTGAATTCTTCTGCAATGCTACTATATTTACTTTTTTTGTGTAAGGTTATTTCTTTTGGTGAATATTTTTTTTTGAACTCATTTATTCCGCTTTTATATGCACATAAATAACCGCATCTTGTTGATCCGTTTTTATCATAAGCTATTATATAATTTTTTAATTGCGGTATTAGATAATTGATAAATTCCCAAGTTAAATATGTCATTTCATCTGCATCATCGACAATTATATATTTTATATTTTTAAAATATTCTGTTTCTTTATATATTAAAGGGAATATTGCAGCTTGTCTTAAATAATCAAAACTTCTGTATTCTATTGTCTTTAACTTATAATCTTGAATAGCTTTTTGAGCATCTTTTGAGAAACTTTCTTTTAATATATCTGAACGTTTTTCTATATCCTCTTTAGATAAGTTATTATTAACTATTAATGCATATCTTCTGAATAATTGATGAAGTAAATTTATTTTTGATATATAATCACTAAAATCAGCTTCTTTTATACTTTGTTTAAATATATATTGTGATATCTCAAGTCCGCAAAGTTCTATTTTGTCCTCTTTATTATATTTTAAAATTTTTTTTATATATTCTTCATTATCTTTAAATGCGTTATAATATAGCCCGTTTGTTGTGTAAACTTTAGCTTTATTGATATCAAAATTTGATAATTTTTCTTTTACTTTATTTATAAATATTGCTTTTTGATAAGGATTTAATAATATAACAAGAACTTCATTATAAGCTGATTCATTATTTATCAGCTCAACATATTTTTCTACTAAAATATTTTCTCTTTCAGTGTTAAAGCTTCCTTCTATAAGCATATATTATTAATCCTTTGTATATACATTATACCTGTTTATTTTTAAGCAATTTTAATGTAAAGACATATTACAAAAATAGTTAAAATTTGAATTTTTACTTTACATCTCTTAATAAAAGGATTGAAATAAAAAATATAAGGTGATATATTAAATATATACAAAGTATATATTTAAAAATAAGTTCTTTTCCATTTTGTGTTTAAAACAAGCCTTATTATAGGCGTATTTCCTCTGCAAATATGCAGAAAATTTGTGTGTATTATAAGTAAATCAGGAGTATTATTATGGTTTTTAATTGTTTAATAAAAGAAGAAACAGATTTGACAGAGAATGTAACAAATCCTTTATTTTCAGATTTGAATTTATCAAATTATATAAAAGAAATTTCTAAAATTAAGAGTTTGACTGTTGAAGAAGAACAAGATTATGCAAAAAGAGCAAAAGAAGGAGATAGTCTGGCAAAACAAAAACTAATAAGAGCCAATTTAAAATTAGTTGTTACTATTGCGAAAAAAGTAATACATTCCAGTAAACTTCCAATGATTGACTTAATTCAAGAAGGAAATATTGGCTTAATGGTTGCCGTTGATAAATTTAATTGGAAATTCGGATACAGATTTTCAACTTACGCATCTTGGTGGATAAAACAAGCTATGTTCAAGGCAATATCTGAGCAGTCTCACTGTGTTAAAATCCCTGTATATATTCAAGAAACATTATCTAAATACTCTAAATTAAAATCAGAAATGGAACAAAAAACAAATAAAGAAGTAAAAGTTGTCGATGTAGCCAAGAAAATGAATATAGAACCTGAAAAAATAAATAATTTTTTGGGAGCATACAAAAAAACATTATCTCTAGAAGGTGAGTATGAAACGACAAATGGCTCTGAAGTTAGACTAATTGATGTTATTGAAGATACAAAAGCTTCTATACAAAGGGAAATTGAATATGAATCAATGAAAAAAGATGTAGTTAGACTTTTAAACAATTTAAAAGACCGAGAACAGAAAGTTATAACTTTAAGATTTGGTTTAGATGGTAATCAAAGACAAACTTTAGAAGATATTGGAAAAATATTTGGGGTAACAAAAGAATGTATAAGGCAAACAGAATCTAGAGCTTTGAATAAGTTAAAAAGTATTAATTTATCCAAAGGTCTTTTCGAATGTTACATCAGTTAAACTGCATTTAGGGTAAATACTAATTCTTATATAAAGCATAATTGTAGCTTTGAATAGGTGAAAATCTTTACAACGTGCGGAAAAAGCTGTATAATATATACACATAATAATATGTTTACAGTATAGAGGGTAAAAGAGAATGAGCGAACAAAATTATACAGATGCACAATTTGAAGAACTGCTTAATAAATATGATTATAGCTTTCAAAAAGGAGATCTTGTTAAAGGTATAGTTTGTTCGTATGATTCGACGGGTGTTATTGTTGATATCGGCGCAAAAACAGCTGCCTATGTTCCTATTAAAGAAGCAATTGTTGATAAAGATGTACCTTTAGAAGAAACTTTAAAGAAAAATAATGAGTATGAATTTTTGATTATTCGTGAAGAAGATGAAGATGGTAGATTTATGCTTTCTTATAAGAAAGTTGCTATGGCTTATAGTTGGAGAGAACTTGAACAATTGAAAGCTGATGATGCTACTGTTGAAGGTGTTATTGTTTCTGCTGTTAAAGGTGGTGTTCTTGTTGAAGTTAAAGGTGTTAGAGGGTTTGTTCCTTCAAGTCACTTAAAATTGAAGTCAACTGAAAATGTTGTTGGTGAAAAACTTGAGTTAAAAATTCTTACTATGGATATTCAACAAGGTAATTTTATTCTCTCTAACAGAAAAGTTTATTCTGAAGATAAAGAAGATAACAAGAAAGATTTATTTGAAACTATTGAGATAGGACAAATAGTTAAAGGTGAAGTTGTTAGAATTACTGATTTTGGCGCTTTCGTTGATATTGGAGGTGTTGATGCGTTGTTGCCTTTATCTCAAATTTCTTGGAGATGGGTTGATCATCCTTCTGATATTTTAAAAGTCGGTGATATAGTTAATGTTGAAGTTATTGTTATTGATCATGATAAACAAAGAGTTAGCTTAAGCCTTAAAAACTTAGAAAAAGATCCTTGGATTGAAGCTAAAGACAAAATTAAAGATGGTGATATAATAGAAGGTACTATTACCAGAATTAAACATTTTGGTGCTTTTGTAGAGGTATTTCAAGGAGTGGAAGCATTACTTCCTAATAATGAACTTATTGAATATCAAAATCAAAAAAATGTAATTTTAAAAGTCGGTGATAAAATTCAAACAACTATTTTGAAATTTAATCCCGATGACAGAAGAATTAGTTTAAGTATTAAAAATGAAGAATAATCATAAAAAAATTATTGTTTTTTCCGGAAAACAATTTTCCGGAAAGGATACTGTTGCAAAAATATTATTAGAAAAATTTCATTCTTTTAAAAGAATTGGTATTGCAGATGCAATCAAATTAATGTATTCAGATAAAACAGGGTTGAGTATTGAGGAAATAGAAAAAAATAAATCTAAATACCGACAGGATTTAATTGATTTGGGCGATTGGGGTAGAGCTCAAGATCCGGATTTTTGGCTTAATTCTATTATTGAATATCCTGGTAATACTATTGTTACTGATATTAGAGTTAAGCATGAACTTGATTTGTTTAAGTCCTACGGTGCTTTTACTGTTAGAGTAGAAGCTTCTCTAGAAGCAAGAGCAAGAAGAGGCGTTCTTACTTCTGTTAATGATGCAACAGAAACTCAGCTTGATAACATTAAAGATTGGGATTATCTCATTAATAATGATGGGAACTATGATGAGCTTCTTAAAAATATTGATGATTTGATTAAATCAATTTATTTGAAATTTGGAGATAATCTCTGATAATTATATTTTTTTTGGCTTTTACATATTGTTGACAATGAATTTTGAGCAGGTTAAAATTTCATATAATGTAAAATTGTGTTTTACATGTGTGTAGAAAGGTATACCGTTTATAAATGCTAAATGCTACGGTACCTAAAATGAAAGGAATAAGAAATGTTCGCAATTATTGAAACAGGCGGAAAACAATATCAAGTTACAGAAGGTCGTTACGTTGATGTTGAATTATTAGATGATGCAGCAGATTCAAAAGTTGTTTTTGAAAATGTTGTTATGCTTGTAAATGGTAAAAAATCAAAAGTTGGTCAACCTTATGTAAAAAATGCCAGTGTTGAAGGTATTATTATTAAGAATGACAAAACTAAAAAAGTTTTAGTTTATAAACAAAGAGCTAAAAAAGGTTACAGAAGAAAAAATGGTCACAGACAAAATTTTACAAGAGTTATGATTAATAAAATCAGAACTACTGCAAAAAAAGCTGAGACTGCTTCAGAAGAATAATATTGAAATTAATTTAAGGAGATTATAAAAATGGCACATAAGAAAGGTGTCGGATCGAGTAAAAACGGTCGTGACAGTGAAAGTAAGCGATTAGGCGTTAAAAAATTCGGCGGTGAGGCTGTTACTACAGGTAATATCATTGTTCGTCAAAAGGGTACTAAATTCCATCCCGGTAATAATGTTGGTATGGGTAAAGACTATACTCTTTTTGCTTTAATTGATGGTGTTGTTAAATTTGAACCTCATAAGCGTGACAGAAAACAAGTTAGTGTTTATGCTGAATAAATAATTATTATTTAAAAGAAAAGAGCAACATTTCCGTTGTTCTTTTCTTTTATTCTGGGAGATTTATTATGAATAATTTAGGTTGTATTTTTTTAGAATCTGGCATTAATTTTGATCTTAATACTGTTTGTGATTGCTGTATATCTCATAATGACGGAAGAGGGCTTCCTATTTTAATTTATAATTACCGTGGGCAGCAAATAGATTGGAATAAGCTTTTTGATATTAAAGCTAAAAGAATTGAGCAGCAAAAAGAAAAAACAATTTATGATTGTGAAGGATGTTATCATCTTGGCGAATATACTTTTTCAAATGAACGAAAAATATCTCAATTCCACTTCTCTCATTGTCGTGTTTGTAATGCTAAATGTATATATTGCAGTGATGAATATAGTAATGGGATTCTAAATTATAATACATATCCTGTTATTTTAGATTTAATTGAAAAAGGGTTTTATAAAGCAGGCGGTGAAGCTACTTTTCAAGGCGGAGAGCCTACTCTAATGCAAAATTTTGATGAACTTATTAATTTATTTATTCAAAATGGAACTGTAGTCAGAGTTCATACAAGTGCTATTAAATATAGTTCTACATTAGAAGATGCTTTAAAGAAAAATATGGCTTCCGTTGTTATTTCACTTGACTCTGCCTGCAGTAAAACTTACAAAAAAATTAAGCAGGTTGATGCTTTTGATTCTGTTTGTAAAAATATTGAAAAATATATTCAGGCTTCAGAAAATAATAATCAAAATTTGATATTAAAATATATTATTATCCCAGGAGTTAATGATAATGTTAAAGAAATTGATAAGTTCTTTAACCTATTAAAGGATTTAAAGGTAAAAACTATTGCGGTTGATATTGAAGTACAGTATGCTAGAAAATATGATAATAAGGAGGTTTCTCCTCATATTTTTCTTTTATATGATTATTTTCAATATTTAGCGGATAAATTTCATATTGAATTACTTACATATAGTTTTTTGTCTTATGTCCTTCAAAACAGAAAAATTAAAAAATCTTCTTTTATCAATAACAAATTTCTATATGTTTGGTTTTTGAACAGGCATAATATCAAAAGTAAAAATATTTCTTATAAAAGATAGTTTTTACATATGTAAATATTTAAATTTAAAATGTATTATTTGACTTATTTTGATTTAAAATATAAAATGAATTAATTATCTTGGCGGTATGGAGAGTTATCTACTAGCATAAGAAGGAATAATAAGTAACTATATATTGTATTCTCTTTTTTGAGAGCTTAGGTAAAATATAATTTTATGATAAATTCAATATTAAAAAATGATAAAAAAGAACAGAATTTAAAATTAGTAGAAAATATACTAAATGATGTATACCTTCTTCCCCGTTGGGAAAAAATAAAAGAAATAGCCTTGCTTCAGAGAAAATTTTTCTTTTCATATAAATCTGTTCAAACTTCGTTATTTAGAAAATTTTCTTCTAAAAATTATCTTGAAAAATATGCTATAAAAGATGATAATGCTAACATTCTTGGTAATATTGATCTTCGCGTTTATAAAGATAGTGTTTATATTATTAATTTAAATATTGAACAAGGTGTTGATTTTGATCAGGTTATTAATATATTATTACAAGTTGCTGTTGAAAAAGCTTTATATAATACGACTGATAAACAGTTAAAGATAAATTTGTTGTTCCCTTTATTAATTAGAAATAAAATTAAGAAAATTTTGATTGCTGAAGATTTTACTGCAGAGGAAAATCAAAGTTCTTATGAAAAAAATATGTTTGGTGAAACATACGTTTTAAACATAGATTCTTCAACTTTTTGGCAAAAAAAGATAAAACAAATGCATTTTTTAATAAATAAATAAAGATATTTAAAAACTTCATTTATTTATATGATTTGATATTATTGCTATATGAATACAATTGTATTGTTATACTTATTCTTAGTGGATATTCATGAGTGACAATATAGAATATAATTCTTATAACAATATAAAAAGACTTTCAGATTCTGAACTTGAAAGCCTTTGGGTTTCATATCTCAAGGATAAATCTAATAAAAAATTACGTGATGAAATAATTGTTCAATATATATATTTAACAAAATATGTTATTGGAAGAATAAAGTTAAATTTACCTCCTAATTTTGCCATTGAAGATATTACTAGTTTTGGGGTAGAAGGTTTAATTGATGCGATTGAAAAATTCTCTCCGGATAAAGGGGCTCATTTTGAAACTTATGCCATTATGAGAATTAGAGGGAGTATTATTGATAAAATCCGTTCTCAAGATTGGCTTCCTCGCAGCACTAGAAAAAAAATTAAAGATATTAAACTTGCAACAGAAAAATTAAAACAAAAATTCGGACGTACCCCGACTAATGATGAAATTGCTGATTTCCTCGGTATCGATAAAGCTAAAGTTATTTCTACTCTTGCTGAAGATACTTCTATTGGCTCTTTATACGATAAAAAATATTCCGGTGATGAAGGTATTGAGATTATTGATACAATTGAAGATACTAATTCTGTTAGCCCTTTAGAAAAACTTGAAGAGAAAGATGTTAAGAATGAGCTTCAGGCGGCATTGAAAAAGCTTCCCGAACGTGAACGTATGGTTATGGTTCTTTATTATCATGAAAATATGACTTTAAAAGAAATTGGTGAAAGTATTGAAGTTTCTGAATCAAGAGTCTGTCAAATTCATGCTCAGGCTATTATGAAATTGAGAAATATTCTTAATGCTAACCGTTCTGACAAAATTAAAGTCTCAAGATAGTTATTTTATAATCTGTTTTCCCAGTTCTTTAAAATTGTATGCTTTATTTCTTATAATATCAGAATAGCTAATAATATTATTATTTTGATATTCTTCAAATATTTTATCAATATATCTTATTTCTTGTGGGTTAATTTCTATTAAATTAAATTCTTTTCCTAAATTTTCTACTTTTATATCATAATTTATCGGTAAAAGTTTTATACCTGCTTTTATTGCTATTAAACAGGCATGATAGCGCATTGCTATAATTTCTTCCAGCTGTGTAATTTCTTTTATTATTGTTTCATTTGTGGAATTTTCTATAATTCTTATATTTAAATTTTTATTTATTTTTTCTAATTCATATTTTAGTTTATTACATATATTTAAGTCATAACTATTTTGCAATGATAATATGTAAATTTCTTTATTCGAATAATATTTATTTATATTTATTGCAAGTTTTGAAATAAATTCATCTGTAATTATTTTACAGTTTCTTAATTGAACACCTATCCTATTTTTTTGTTCCTTTTTTTCAAATTGTATATTCCAAACAGGATCATCACACTTATTGGCTTTTATATTCCAATTTTCTAATAATTTCAGACTATTATCATCTCTGACGGTAATGTAATTAGCCTTTTTTAGTATAAGAGCTGTTAATTTTGCTAAAAATTTATTATTTATTGGACCAATACCTTGAGCAAAAATTATAGTTTTTTTCTTTAATAGTTGGGCAAAACCTAATATGAATAAATAATATATTAAGCTTTTTGCACTCGTTGTATCTTGAAGTAAACTTCCTCCGCCTGATATTAAACAGTCACTTTTTATAATTGTTTTTATTACTTTATATATATCAAAAGATTTGACACTATTAACGCCTAATTCTTTTGATGTTTTAATCGGATTTGATGAAAATACAGTTGTTTTAGTCGGAAATGAAAAACTTTTGATATTTTCAATAAGAACTTTTAATATTAATTCATCACCAAAATTATCAAAACCATAGTATCCTGAAATGCAAATTTTTTTAGTCATCTTGACCTTTGAGTATTTTATAAACTTCTTCTTTATCAGGTATAGATTTAATTGCACCAAATTTCTTAGTTTGTAATCCTGCAACAATAGCACCTAAATTAGCTGATTTAAATGGAGACATACCTGATGTTATACCGTGTATTACCCCGCCATTAAATGCATCACCGGCACCTGTATTATCTATAATGTCTTCATTTGTATATTTTATAAATTCTATTTTTCCTTGATAGCCTATATAATAACCTTTTTCAATGTCGGTTTTTACTATAATTGTAGAAATGCCTTTATCCCATAAATATTTCATTATATTGTTAACGGAAGAAGAATCTATTATTATTTTTGAATCATGTTTTATATTTATAAATAATATATCAATATATTCTTCTATTTCTTCAAAGGCTTCTTTTGCTTCATCTTCTGACCATATTAATGAATTAAAATTAGGATCATAGGCGGTTAGTATATTGTTTTCTTTTGCAATTCTGAAGGCTTCTTTTACAGCTTCTCTTGCAGATATTGATAATGATTGAGTAATTCCTGTAGCATAAACTAGTGAGGCTGTCTGTATATATTCTGTTGAAATGTCTTCAATACTTAATTTTGTAGCGGCTGTCTTTTTTCTGTAAAAGGTAAATTCTTTATTAGTGCAATTTTGCTCCTTTGATACCATATATAATCCGTTTGTACCTTGATCCGGTTTAACATGGGATATATCAAGTCCTTCTTCTTGCCAGCTCTCAAGAAGATAATTTTTGAAACAATCCATTCCTATTCTTGAAATAAACCCTACTTTTGAACCAAGTCTTAATGCTGCTATTGCTGTAGTTAAACTGTCACCGCCATAATATTTGTTTAATGTAGTAGCTGTGGTTAAACTCTCACTTGTCGAAAGTTCTATTAAACTTTCGCCTATTGCTATTATATCAAGTTTTTCATTCATATTATTGTCTATTCTTGATTGCAAGTGTATCAAAAAGATTATAAATAATCAATTTATATATGTATAATTCTTAATTTATTTGTTTTCTTGGTCGAAATGTTTTTTAATTCTTTCATTCTATTTTTTATGTCAAAGTAGTCGTGAGCTAGGGGGTTTATTTCTAAATATTTTTTATAATATCTTTTTGCAGCAGATATATTTGATAATTTTTCATAACATATCCCTAATGCTAAAAATCCTCTGTAATAGTCAGGTTTTATTTTTATTATTTTTTTGAATATTATGGCAGAGTTTAGATAATCATCTAAATGCATATATAATGTTGCTTTTTGTATATAGGCTCTTATATATTCAGGATTTGTTTCTATTATTTTTTGATATATCATTAATGCCATTTCTTCTTCTTCTATTAATTCATGGACTAAGGCCAATTGCATTTGTATATCTATATTATCAGGTTCTAAACTAATAGCTTGAATTAAGTATTTAAGCCCTCTGTCAAAATTGCCATTTATTATATTACACATTGCTAATTCTTTTTTTATCTTAGAATTATCGGGATTTATTAATTCAGCTTTTTCAAAATTATTTATTGCTTTTGTATAATTTTTTAAATTTTTATATGTAAATGCTATTCCTAGATAAGAATCATAATTATTTCTATCTATTAATATTGAATTTAAATATTTTTCTATAGCTTCTTTGTACTTGAAATTGTTTCTTAAATTTTCTGCAAGGTCATAGTATTTTTTAGCCAAAGATTTTATACTATGACTATTGTATTTGAGTTCTTTGTTTATTGATTTTTTATAAGTACTTATCCCCAACATAATACCCCTTATATATTTTTATTTTAAAAAATATTTAAAGTTGAGAATATAGCCTATAGATTTAAATTTATAGACCTAAAGTTCAATTCTAATATTTTGTCCGAGAAAAAATTCACGATAAGCTGAAAGTGTGAGTGAATTTTTTTGAGTGGCGTTTTAAAAGGTGAGTACTTTGTTACCGAGTCATCCTTGCTAACAAAGTACGATATTAGATTAAATTAACTTCTATAATCCTTTTTCAAATTTCGAATATAATTCCGGTGGAATTTTTCTATATAATTTACCTGTTTCTGAATTTATTACAACAATTGTTGTATGGGCAGTTACTCTTAATATACCAGTATTTTTTTCATATACATTATGTTCAAATGTAATACTTACGGGTTTTATTTCAGTAATCTGAGTTTTGATTATAATTCTTTCATTCATTTTTGCGGAAGATTTATATCGTATATTCATTTCAACAACCGGAAATAATATATTAGCTTTTTCCAGCGTTTCAAGTTCAAGTCCCAGCTTTTCAACAAGCCCAACCCTTGCTGCTTCAAACCATTTTGTATATGAACCGTGCCATACTACTCCATAAGAATCTGTATCACTATATAGTACTCTTATCTCTTGTATATATTCCATTTTCTTTCTCTTTTATGTAAATAAATCTTGAATTTTTTCTTCTATATCTTTAGGATCAAGTTCTTGTGTATAAGAATTAATATCAAGTGCAATTTGATATAATTTTGCAGCTTCTACTTTATCTCCGGTAATGGCGATTGAACGGGCAAGATTGTAATTGGCTAAAGCATAATTTGGGTTATATTTTCTTGCAGCTTCAAATAGTTCTATTGCCTTTTTTACTCTCCCTAAATCATCAAGGTAGATTACTCCTAAGTTATTGTACGCAATATCATATGTATTATCATATTTTATAGCTTTTTCATATTCTTTTATCGCTTCTTCTATATTGCCTTTTCCCCAGTATAAATATCCTAAATTACAATGCAATCTTGCATTATATGGTGATGATTCTAATGCTTTTTTATATACTATTAATGCATTGTCATAAGAGCCTTTTTCAAAAAATACATTGCCTAAATTCAAATATATATCTATATCATTAGGATTTAAATTATATGCATTTTGATATGAACTTATTGCTGCATCTAAATCTTTTGTATTTTCCTGGAAAATAAATCCTAATGTTTGAGCTACAACACTTGTCCATTGTGGATTTGGATTAATTGTTACTGCTGTTTGATAGTGCTCAATTGCTTCAGCTATATCTCCTCTTAGGTATAAGTATTGGGCTATTCGGCAATGAAACTCAGCTACATGCGGCTGAAGTTCAATTAGCTTTTTACAAGTTTCTATTGCATTATCAAAATCTCTTATTTCTTCATATAATTGGCATAAATAATAATATGCTCTTAAATTAAGGCTGTCTAACCATATTGCCATTTTATATTCACATATTGCATCATCATATCTTTTTAGTTCATAATATACTCGACCTAAATTAATATATAATTCAACAAAACCCGGGGCTTTATCTATTGTCTCTCTGTATATATCTAATATTTTCTGATTAAACCCGTGTAAAAATATCATTATAGAAGTTTTTATAAGGGTAGGCACAAATTGTAAATATGATAATTTTCTTGCTACTTCTTTTAATGCATATTTGTCAAATGGCAGTGTAACAAATGAGGTTATTAATTTTAAAAATTTTTGATGCCATTTTGTTTTATTGGAAAGTGATTGAATGCAAAAAATTAAAAAATATGCTCTTGAAGATGATAATGGCGCTATTTTTATCGCTCTTTGGGCAGATTCTATAGCTTCTAAAAAATCACCTTTCTTCATAAAAATTTCAGCTATCATAAAATGTGCTTCTGCCATTTTTGTATTATGTTCAAGCGCTAATTTAAAATAATTTATTGCTTTTTCAAGTTCTCTTTTATAATAAAATGCCATTGCTATTTTGTAATAAATTTCTGCTGAATCAACACAAGATTCTAATGCCCTTTGATATTCTGTAATTGCTTCATCTGCATATTGCTTAACTTGATGAATATCAAGATGCCACTCCATATATAAATCGCCAAGTTTTATATGTAAATCGGCATTATTTTCATCTTGCAATAATGCTCCTTGGCACGTTTCAATGGCTTTCTGAATGTTACCTGATTTCTTAAATTTATCTATTTCTTTATTTATTTTTTTATTTTGTATATTAACTTTATTCATATCTTCTTGTGTTGATTTTATCATAATTCTTTATCTATTTACAATTTTTTATAATAAATCTGCTTCTTTAAGATATTTTGTTGGGGCAAGAACACTTAATACATTAGGTTTTGCAAAATATTTCTTTGCTATTTTATTTATTTGTTCTTTTGTTGTATTATTGATAGCTTGTATAAGCTTTTCTTCCCAATCATAGCCAAGTCCCAGAAATTCATAGTAGCCTCTTAGAGATGCTTCTAATAAATTAGTTTCCTGATAAAATTGGCGTTTCCCTATTGCATTATTTTTTGCATTATTTAGTTCTTCTTCTGAAATTGTTTCTGTCATAATTTTGTTTATTTCTGTTGCAAAACCATCAATTGATGTTTTTATATTTTTTGGTTCTGTTGCAATATAAACAAAAAAGTCTGCACATAATAGAAATGGTTCATATACGCTTCTTACAGTATATGCAAGTCCTTGTTTTTCTCTCAACTCAAGAAATAATCTTGAGGATAAACCAGATGCACCCAATATTGTATTTAATAATATTATTGCAGGATAATCATTAGAATATATTGTTGGAAATAACCAGCCTTGGAAAATTTGAGCTTGATTCGCATCTTCCTTTTTTATTGTAGATACTTTGTTTTCATTTAGTTCTGTAACTTTTTCACGGCTATTATTATCTTCTGTTGATATTTTTAAATTAGAAAAATGTTTGTTTAATTGCTTTATAAATTTATCTTCTTTTATATCACCAACAACAGAGATGGTTTTTTTTGATATATATTTTATTCCCTTGTATGCATTAATTATATCTTCCTTTGTTATTGTTTCAATTTGAGCTATTATTTCTTCTCTTCCAACTCCATATGGATGATTTTTAAATAATGTTCTATAGTAATTATCTTGTGCTTGTATTTTTGCCGAATCTAAATCAGCTGATAACTCTCCTTTTATTTTTAATGCTTCTTTTTTGTAGTCTTCAAATGTAGAATTTTCAAGAATATCTTCAAAAATTTCTAAAGCATAATTAATGTCTTCATTTAAACATAATAATTTAAATCTTATATAGTCTGCTTTTTTCTCTATATTTAAATCAATGGCATTTTCATCTAATATTTGTGCTAATTCTTCCGAAGATTTACTTTTTGTACCTTGTAATAACAGCTGCGTTAGTAAATAGTATAAACCTGCTTTTTCTTCATCTTTAGTTATTTGCGCATACATTACAATTGCAGTTCTTGGTGTATTTTTATTATTTTTTATTATTACATCTATTCCATTATTTAATTTGAGTTTTTTCATTTTTTATCCTTTAATTTTTAAATGATTCGGGCATTAACACAGATATTACCGCATTTTCTATATTCAAATATTCTTTTGCCGTTTCTTTTATTTCTTCAATTGTTATATTGTCAATGGTTTTTATATATTCTTCTATACATTCAAGATTATTACATACAGTCATATAATAACCTATTGTTTCTGCAATATCAGAAACAGTTTCTGAATTTTCTGCAAAAGCTGCTTTAAGTTTTTTCTTTGCCTTATTCAACTCCCTTTTAGTAATTCCTTCTTCATATATTTTTCTTATCTGTTCTTTTATCTTATTTATAGCTTCTTCTTTTGCTTCAGGTTTAAAGTTTGCTTGTACAAATACATTTCCGCCATCTTTAAATTGATAATAATCTGTTGATACGATATTAAAAATAGGATTTTTTGTTTTTTCTATTAATTCTTGATATAATCTTGAGCTTTGTCCTGTTCCTAATATAAGGCAAATCATTTCTAAAATAGTAGAAGTTCTTATATCATTTGCTTTAGCTCCTAAAAATCCAAACATTAAAAAGCTTGTATTTATTTGGGAATATTCTTCACAATATTTACCGCCTTTGGGTTGGTTGTCAATTTTATGTTTAGGCTTTTCTATATTTTTTCTTCCCTTAAAATCAAATTCTTTTGCAATTAATGGAATAATTTCTTTTGGGTTTAAATCTCCAACTATTATTGTTGTTATATTGCTTGGGGTATAAAAGGTTTTATAATAATCAAGAACAGTTTCTCTTTTTACTGTTGAAATTATTGTTTCATTCCCTATTACATCTCTCTTATAAGGGTGAGAAGTGTACATATTATAATTTAAAAGATTGTATACTTTTGTCCAAGGCTGATCTTTTCTCATTCTTATTTCTTCAATAACAACGTGACGTTCTCTTTTCGTTTTTATTTGGCTATTATTAATATCAAAAGGTTCGCCAATTTCATTTTCAGGAATTATTGGATTAAGCATCATATCTGCATGAAGTTCAAGAGTTTGTATGAAATTTTTGCCGTCACTTCCTTTTGGAATTGTAACATAATAAAAAGTATAATCTTTCCAAGTAGCTGCATTTACAATGGCTCCTTTTGATTCAAGAATTTTATCAAATTCTCCCGCCTTATGTTTATTTGTTCCTTTAAACATTAGATGTTCAAGAAAGTGAGAAATTCCGTTATTTTCATCATTTTCATTTATAGAGCCTGTTTTTACCCAGCTGCTTATATTTATTAATTCACCTTTTTTATATGCATATACAATTTTATGACCGCATTCTCTTTCATATATTTCAACCGGTTTTTCTAAAAATGGGTATTTGACCAGCTTCTTTTTTATATTTTTCATTGTATAACCTCTGCATAATATTTAACTTTATTAATTGTATCAGATTTTAAAGTATTTTCATAATATTGAAGCAACTTTTTTTTTGTTCAAGTTTTCTATTCAACATACAACATGCAATAAAGGATTTTTTAAATGAATATAAGACCTGTATCTTTTGGCTCTTTAATGGTTTTTACATTAAATGATAATAAACCTAAAGCGGATATTCCTACCTTAATGAAAATTTCTTTTAATAATAATAAGCAATTAAAACAATATACACTTACAGATACAGTTAGTTTTAGTGAAAAAATAGATGGTACTGTTCATAATGCAGCTAAAAATTTTGCAGAAGATTTAGATAGACTTTATAAAAAGGAATTACCTAAAGGTTCTAAAAGAGTAAAATTAACAGAAGTTGATTTTTATGTTAATCCGAGAGAAACGCAAAAAAGATATTTTTTAACTGCAGCTACTAATGATGACGAAAATAAAATTCATGAAATACTAAGCCAAAGTTCTGTTTTCTATACGGCTAAGTTTAGTAATAAGAGATAGAAAAATATTTTTGAAATCCTTTTTTCATTGCTTCAATTATATCTTTTCTTTGAAGGTTTTGATTGATTTCATTTATTGAAATTATTGTTTCTGATGATGTCTTTTCATTGAAAATTTTCTCAATTAATTTTTGATTGTAGCTAAATAGTATGGAACCGTGTTGCAGAATATAATTATTTTTTCTATATTGGGCAGAACCTATAAGCTTTTTCCCGTTATAAGAAAGATCAGCTCCGGTTGATAATAACATGCAATAGTCAAAAGATGTATTCCTTTTTTTTGAATTTCCTATCTCAAGTGTGATATCTATATTTTTAAATCCTTCAATTATGGCAGAAGAAATTTCTTTGTATGATTGAATTACACTTTCTCCTGAATGTAAAAATTCGATAGGACATACAAAAGAATATGTTACTTCATCGTCGTGAAGCAGACCTCTTCCTCCGGTTACTCTTTTTACTATGTCTATGTTATTTTGGCTGCAATAGTTTATATTAATATGTTCAAGTGTTTGATTTCTGCCCAAAGAAACACATTTTGGGCTCCAGCCATAAAATCTTATTATTGGTTCTTTTTCTTTATTTTTAATTGCAGATTCTAAAATTTCAGAATCTGTTTTCATATTTATTTCGCCTGTATTTACTTTATAATCTATTAATTTAGCCATAAGGTTATTTTATATCATAAACTTGCAGATTATAAAATAATTGGAGGTTTATTATGGAAAAATTACAATTAAAAAATACAAGAACCAGAGAAAACTTAATGAAAGCTTTTGCCGGGGAATCTATGGCAAGAAATAGATACTGTATGTTTGCATCAATTGCTGAAAAAGAAGGTTATATTGAAGTCGCCCAGACATTTAGAAATACCGCCTTAAATGAAAAAGAACATGCTGAAATTTATTTTAAATTTCTTGACGGAGATGATGTTGAAATAAATAATGCATCATATCCAAGCTGTTATGGTGATACTTTATCTAATTTACTTTGTGCAAGTAAATATGAAGAAGAAGAAAATCAAATTCTTTATCCAGACTTTGGAAGAATTGCTAAAGAAGAAGGCTTTGATAAAATTTCTGCAGCTTTCTATAATATAGCTTCTATTGAGGCTCATCACGCACAACGTTATAGAAAACTTGCAGAAAGATTAGAAAAACAAATAATGTTTAAAAATGATAAAAAAATAAAGTGGATGTGCCAGCATTGCGGGTTTGTTTTTGAAGATTTAGAAGCTCCTAAAAAATGCCCTGTTTGTTCTAAAGAACAAGGTTATTTCTTTAGATTATGTGATTGCTTCTAGTAAAAAGACTGTCCGAAAAAAATTCACGATAAGCTGAAAGAGTGAGTGAATTTTTTTACAAAACGAACCAAAAACTTTGTTTTTGAGAGAGCTTGTATCCGTGTGAAACGAAGGTTAGCAGAGTTTTCAAAAGGTGAGTACTTTGTTATCGTCTCATCGTCGCTAACAAAGTGCGATACTAGATTAAATATCTTTATGATGTCTTTTATTTTGCACAAGAATAAAATTGTTCTGTTAATTCTTTTTTTATTTCTTCAACGGATATATGTTCAATAGGTGAAGTATCATCTTTTCTTAAATAAACATCCTTAAGACCTGCCTGAACTATAAATCTTTTGCATAATATACATATAAAATTGTGTCCATATATGTACATGGTTGCGTCTTTACAGCGATCTTGACCTGCTTGAATAATAGCATTTTGTTCCGCATGAATACTTCTGCAAGTTTCATACATTGTTCCTGATGGAATTTTATTTTCTATACGATAACATTTACCTAGCTCCATACAAGAAACTACTTTTGATGGAGTTCCATTATATCCTGTCGCTTTTATTTTTTTATCTTCACCTACTATTACAGCTCCCACATGAGCTCTTAAACAGTTTGAACGTGATGCACATGTTTTTGCTATTTCAAGAAAATATTCATTCCATTCTTTTACCATATTTCCTCCAGAAGTCTTCATATATATATTATCAAACTATTTCATGACTTCATAATAAGTAACAATATATTGTAAAGTATTTATACTTTATTCATTATTAACTCTAAAATATTATTAGTAGGTGAACTATGTATACTACTGATACCATTTCTGAAAATGATAAAAAAATCTGGATAAGTATAACCGGATATAGGACTTTATTAATTCTCATCAGTTTACTTAAAGAAGGCAAAACTATTGATGAGCTTGTTCAGATACTTAAAAATGATAATATTACAAGTAAATCTGTTTCTAAAGATACAGTAAGACTAACTATAAATACTCTTAAATCTGCCGGTTGTGCTATTTTAAGACCTTCTAAATCTAATGGGTATAAGTATGAATTGATGGAACATCCTTATTCCCTTAATATTTCTAAATTTGATTTTGATTCTTTAATGTTAATTAGGGATAGAATATCTAATGAATTAAGCTGGAAAAAAGTATTAGATTTGAATAATTTATTTTCAAAAATTATTGCTTTAACATCAAATAATTCTTATATTGAAATCTGTGAAAATGAAAAACTTTTAAATAATGTTAATTTAAAAATTTTATCTGAACTTTCAAAGCCAAATCTAAAAGGGAAAAAAATAAAAGTTAAATATTTATCTCCAAAAAATGGTGAAGAAGATATTGATATAATTATTCAGAAAATTATATATGAACATAAAAAGTTATATTTGAGCGGTTATATTTTTAAATATAATAAAGTTAGTTTATTGAATATTGAAAGAATAAAGAAAATATTGGCTATAGATATTTCCGAAAGAATAAATATTAATGATTATTATGAAGTTGAATATGAATTATTTGGAAATTCTTATAATCAATATGAACCTGCTTCTTATGAAGAAATTATAAAAAAGAATAAAAATTCAATTATAATTAGAGCAAAAGTTCTTAATGAATTTTGCTTTATTCAAAGATTATTTCTTTTTGGCAGCGATTTTAAGATAATTTCTCCTTCTTTTTTTAAAGAAAAATTAATTGATAAAATATTACAAATACAAAAAGGATATCAAGAATGACAAAACCTGATAAAAATTTTGATACGGGTTTAAGAATACTTGAAGTATTAAAGATACTTCAAAATAAAGATGTGTCAAAAAATGATATTATTAATGAATTAAAGAATAATAATCTTTTTGAAAGTGTATACACCCCTGAAGCTTTTATTAAATATTTTAATACTTTTGAGTTAATTGGTTTAGTTATAGAAAAAGAGAAAAATGTCTATAAACTTAAAAATTCTCTTTTAAAAGTTAGTTTATCTAAAAATGAAATTGATGTTCTCGTTGATTTAGTTAGATATATAAAAAAATTACATAATAAAAAGATAGAAACGGCAATAAAAAATTTAATATACAAATTTATAAAATATACAGATACTAATACCCAAGAAATTGTATTAAAAACTTTACAAGAAATAGATTGTAATATGAATGGAAATAACAATACAATTGGATTCCTTGAAAAATTATTATATGATAATCAACTTGTTACGATAACTTATTACAAGAATAAATTTATTCAAGACAATATAACAGTAACCATAAAAGAAATTATTGAAAAAAATAATGATATTATAATTGTTTGCTATGACAGTTCAAAATCGAGAAATAAAAAGATTTATTTATCCTCTATTATATCAATAAAACAGTCTCCTCAGAAAGCATCAAATTCTCAATATTTAAATTCGGTTGTTTTCAGATTATATGGCAGGTTGGCTTCTTTATATAAACTTAAGACATCTGAAACTGTACTAGATTTTTCTAAAGATTATATTACTGTTTCTAATACAGAAGAAGATAAAGACATTTTATTAAGAAGACTTTTAAAATATGGTGAAAGTTGTAAGATAATAAAACCCCAAATTATGCAAAAAGAATTTATTTCTCTGACTAATGATATATTAAAAAATCTTCAGGAGGAAAAAATAGGATGATAAATATTGCATTAATTCCTATTGATAATAGACCTGTTTGTTATCAACTTCCTAAACAAATTGCAAGTTTATCAAAAGACTGTAATCTTATATTGCCTGATATTAAATTACTCGGTGATCTTAATCATAATGCGGATATAGATATAATTTTAAAATGGCTCGAAAATTTAACTGATATTGATATAATTATTATTTCTTTAGATACAATTGCTTATGGAGGGTTAATTCCTTCCAGAAGAAGTAATGATAAATTTGATGTAATAAAATCAAGAATAGATAAATTAAAAGAAATAATAGAAAAGAAAAATTCTAAAGTTTATGCTTTCTCAAGTATTATGCGTATCTCAAATAATAATATTAATGAAGAAGAAAAAGAATATTGGAATTTATATGGGAAAAAAATTTTTGAATATTCTTATAATTTACATAAAAATAAGAAAATGCTACAATCAGGCGGTTTATCTGTTATAGATGAAATAACTACAGAAATCCCTAAAGATATACTTAGTGATTATCTAGAGACAAGAAAAAGAAATTTTAAAATAAATAAATATTATATTGAATTAAAAAGACTTGGATATATAAATACGCTTGTTTTTTCTAAAGATGATTGCAGTGAATACGGATTGAATGTTGAAGAAGCAGAAAATTTAAAAGAATTATCAAAAGGAATAAGTGAAATATATATAAAAACAGGTGCTGATGAAATCCCTTTATCATTATTGTCAAGAGTATTAAATAAAGATAAACGAATAAAAATAGCATCTGTTTATACAAATCCCGATTATATAAATAAAATATCAAAGTATGAAGATATAAGTGTAAAAGAATCTGTAGAATCTCAAATAGAACTTGCCGGCGGAATAGTTACTGATGAAAAGAATTGTGATTTGATTTTACTTGTTAATAATTTCAAAGAAGAACAAGGAGAACTTGTTATGAATGTAAATGTTCCGTTGTTTAATAATACGCTTGTTCTACCTGATAAACCTTATTTTATAGCAGATATATTAAATGCGAATGGGAGTGATAATGATTTCATAAAAGCATTATTTACTTATGATTCATTAAAAGAGTTTTATGGATATAGCGCCTGGAATACTACCGGAAATACATTAGGCAGTGCAATAGCAGCAGCACTAACTTATTTTGGAGCAAAACATCCTAACAAAGATGCCTTTGAACTGCTTCAACTTACAAGATTTTTGGATGATTGGGCATATCAGGCAAATGTCAGAACAATTATCAGAAATAATTCTGAAAATTTATCTGCTACAGTTTTAAAAATGAACATGCATGAATTTGAAAAAATTATTTATAATAAGTTTGGTATAAAGAAACATAAAATAGAATATAAATTCCCTTGGCAGAGATTTTTTGAAATAGAGATAAATATAAAGAAAAGATATATAAAAATACCATTTATTGATATATTGTTTTATGAGTGATATAACTTATTATATGTACATGAGAAGGGAAAAATATGGAAAAGAATAATGAGAATTTGCATATATTAAGACATTCGGCATCACATATTATGGCGCAAGCTGTTCAAAAACTTTTTCCTAATGCAAAACTTGCAATAGGTCCTGCTGTTGAAAACGGTTTTTATTACGATTTTGATTTGGATGAACACTCTTTCACGGATGAAGATTTGGTTAAAATTGAAAATGAAATGAAATCAATACTGAAGCAAAATCTTGTTTTTGAAAAATATGTAATTCCTGATGTTCAAAAACAAATAGATGAATTTAAAGCTCAAGGCGAAATATATAAATCAGAATTATTAGAAGAACATAAAAATGATAATCCTACATTGTATTTAACGAAAGATAAAGATGGAAATGTATTATTTAATGATTTATGTTCAGGTCCTCATGTACCTAATACATCTTTTATAAAAGGAAATTCAATAAAATTATTAAAAGTAGCAGGTGCATACTGGCGTGGTAATGAAAAAAATAAAATGCTTCAAAGAATATATGCTACTGCTTTTTGGAATAAAGAAGATTTGGATAAATATTTAAATTTCTTAGAAGAAGCTCAAAAAAGAGATCATAGAAAACTGGGAACTCAATTGGATTTATTTTCTGTAAGAGAAGAAATCGGCGGCGGACTTGTTTTATGGCATCCAAATTTAGCTATAGTAAGAGAAGAAATTGAAAATTATTGGAGAACAGAACACAGAAAAAGAGGTTATGTTATCGTTCAAACTCCTCAGCTTGCTAAATCTAAATTATGGGAAATTTCAGGGCATATTGACCATTATAAAGAAAATATGTTCTTTATCCAAAAAGAAAATGATGATGATGAACAATACATTGTAAAACCAATGAATTGCCCATTCCATATTATGATTTATCAAGCTAATAGATATTCTTATCGTTCACTTCCTTTAAGAATGGCTGAACTTGGTACTGTATATAGAAAAGAAAAATCAGGTGCATTATCCGGTTTAACAAGAGTTCAAGGTTTTACTCAAGATGATGCCCATATTTTCTGCACACCTGAACAATTGGTTGATGAAATTAATAATATTATTGACTTTGTTTCAGATACAATGAAAATTTTTAATATGGAATTTGAAGTTGAACTTTCTACAAGACCTGAAAGTTATGTTGGTGAATTATCAAATTGGGAACTTGCTGAAGCAGGATTAAAAGAAGCTATGGATAAGCGCGGAATGAAGTATGAAATTAATGAAGGAGATGGTGCTTTTTATGGTCCTAAAATTGATTTCAAAGTTAAAGATGCCATAGGCAGAACATGGCAATGCGCTACTATTCAACTGGATTTTAATTTGCCTGAACGCTTTGAAATTAAATATCAGGATAAAGACGGTCAATTGAAAACTCCTGTTATGCTTCACAGAGTAATATTCGGTTCAATGGAAAGATTTCACGGTATTCTTATTGAACATTTCGCAGGTGCTTTCCCAATGTGGCTTGCTCCTTCTCAAGTATGCATTGTTCCTATCGCAGAACGCCATAATGATTATGCAAAGAAAATCTACGATGAATTATTTGCTAAAGGAATAAGAGTAAAACTTGATGACAGAAGCGAAAGTATGGGATATAAAATAAGAGAAGCGCTTCAAGGTAATAAAATTCCTTACGTTCTTGTTGTAGGTGATAAAGAAATTGAAGAAAATAAAGTTGCAATAAGAATCAGAGGAATTGGTGAAGCAGGTAAATTATCTTTAGATGATTTCGCTCAAAAGGCTTTAGAAAAAATTCATTCAAAAACTCAAGATTTAACTTTATAAATAGACAATATTTACAGGTCTGCTATAATGTGAATATGAAAAAAATAGTTTTATTAATTATATTTTTTATATTCACATTATTTATGTTGCCGGCTAAAGCTGACATAATACCATTAAGCAGTAAAAGCATTAAGTATTATGGTATTGGTGTTTTAAATATGCCAAGAAGTTATACTGTCTACAAATATCCTTATAAAGATTCTGATATTTTGCGGGAAGTTAATTATGACGGCATGAAAAAATCCGCAATTGTTAATACTATTGATATGAGAAAAGTATCTTATGTTGCTTATGTTCCATCTAATAATGTTGCGCTTTTAACTGTAGATTTAAATCCCGGCAATGATTGGTATTGCGTTTTTCTTGATCAATTAACAGGGGAAACCGGCTGGGTTTATAATGAAAATAAACATGATTTTTATACTTATCGCCAAATGTTTTACAAATGGGGTAAAAAATATGGAATTAGAATGTTTAATGATTTATCTCAAGAAGAAAAAGTTTTGTATTCAAAAGAAGATTTAAATTCTAAAGTACTTGAAGAACTACAATATCCTAAATTTATTACTTTTACGGTTATAAGAGGCAACTGGCTTTTAGCTACTGTTAGTGATTTAGCAAGTCAGCCAAAAGTAGGTTGGTTTAACTGGCGAAATGAAGACGGCACTTTAAATATGTTCCCTAATTTTAAAGATTAATTGTAACGTTTATTTATAAATAAATGTTTTTAAGCAAATTATAATTTTTAGATTACTTAAAAGAGCATATGTCATGAAAAGGAATGATTATGTTAACTATTTATCCTATAAAACCAGTAAAAACTAATAATTATAATAATTTTCAACAACAAAGAAAAAAAACATTGGTAAATGATGTATTTATTAGAACAACACCTAATATAAGTTTTAAAGGAACAGAACAGAATGAAAGAAACTCTTTTATAGAATGGGCAGAAAAAACTGATTTCTTGAAATCACAATTACCTTATATATTTTCAAATCCTGATTGTAAAATAGGCTCTGGATTTTTTCATGCTGCTTATTCAATTCCGGGAAATGATGAATATATTTTAAGAATACCCAAAAATCAAGAATTTCAAATTTTTGATTTTTCTAATGCTATCATAAAGGATAAAGAAGATAAAAATTTAATGATAAATATCGGACAGGAAATTGCAACTATTGAACTTCCTAAAGAAAAAGGAATACCTACTACTATAGAGATTTTAAAAAAACAAAAAGGTAAAGCAATCGGAATTCCACCATTACAAACGCTTTTCATTCCAGGTACTGGGGTATTGAAAAGTAATGAACTCCCTTATGATGATTTGGCAAGAAAAGAATACTATGCTTCTACTATTCATAAAGTTGCACAATTGCCAATTTCGGCATATGAAAAACTAATATCTGATATTAGAGAAGCTGAAAAATTTGATTATCATTTCGATCATTTAAATTCTAATAATTTGCTTATTGATGAAGAAAGTGGAGTTATAAATATTATTGATATGGAAAAGATGAAAGTTCCTGTTTTTCTTGGTGATTTATTGTATGCATTAACAAATATGAATTATTTCTCTACATTTAGTAGTCAACATAATAAATATGCGGTAGCTGAAGAAATGGTAAATAAAGTTATTATGGATATAGTTGAAATTATAGATAAATTTATTCAAGCAATGCGAAATAAAGGTGAAAAATTTAACCGCGAAGAATGTGCTTATGAATTCTTTAGGTTTATGAATAGTTTACCTTTTGAACTTTATTGTGGAACTTGTGATGATAATGAGAAATGGAAAGTATTATCAGAAAAAGGTGTTGCTTAACTATACATTATCTTTATTATGTTCCGGAAGAGATGCAGAATACTCTGCCAAAATTCTTGCGATATCAGAGCCTTTTATAACAACTTCTAATATTAGTTGAGCATTAATTAAGATTTTATCGGTATACTCAAGTTCATCAGTATCGAAAATTTCAAATTCAACAAAATCTACACCGACATAGTTAATTTTACCATATCCTTCATTTGTTCCCCATTTCATAAAAACGAGGCTTCTTTCAAATAATTTGAGTTTATCTACCAATCTCATAAATTATTTCTCCACATATCTTATATACATGATAATGACTTTATTTTTATTAGTCAAATATTAAAGTAAAAATTTATGTAAATTTTACTCATATTATCTTAACAAACAGTCTAAAAATATTTTGTTTTGAATTTAGTTTTGGTATATTCATAAAAAGATTGAACTTATTTATAAGTTAAAAAAAGGAAATATTGTGATAAGTACAATTAGTCGAAGTGTTGAATTAAATAGTAATGTTAAAAATAATTATATTTCTTCCCCTGTTAATAATTTAAATGAAATAGAGAAAAATCTATTTGAAATTTTTGAGAATGAATTGAATTCTGTAAATGGGGTACTTCTTAGTTATAATCCAATTGTAATATATAAACTTACAAAATTTATATCAGGTAAGATTAAACGTTCAGCTTCTGTTGGGGTCGCAGGTGAAACAGCCAGCGGAAAATCAACTATTACTTTAGATATAATAGATACAATAGAATTATTTGCAAAAGTTTTTAATTTGGGTAGTGTAATAACAAGAGTTAATACAGATGATTATTATTTTGACAGATCTGAAGAAGTAAAAAAAGCAGGCGGAATGGCAGAATTTGCTAAAAATTATGATTTTGATGTACCTGAAGCGCTTGAACTTGATTTAATGTATAAACATATTAATGAACTTTTATCTGGAAAACCTGTATTCCTTCCTAAATATGATATGTCAGGGACTACAATAAGATGGGATAATCATACATTAGCTTTGCCTTCAAAAATTATTATTTCTGAAGGCTTATTTACGTTAACGGATAAAATTAAAGATGCCTTCGATTTTAAAATCTATGTTGATATAGATAATAAAATTCAAAAAGAAAGATTTTATATTAGAGCTAACGAAAGAGGGCTTGGTGAATCTGCTCATAAGATTTATGAAAATGCATCTGAAAAAGCAAAAATATACATACGTCCTTGTAAAAATTTTGCAGATATTGTTCTTTCTGGTGAAGCAGATAGAAAGGGTTATAAAATTTTCTTAAATAAAATTCTTTCTATAGTTGAGCAAATACATTTTTCTAAACAGGTATAGTATGAGAGTTTGTCTTTATCAGGGTAGCTTTAATCCTATTCATAATGCACATTTAAAGGTTGCTAAATATGTACATGATGAATTAAAATTCGAAAAAATTGTTTTTATTCCTGCTTTTAAACCGCCTCATAAAGATTTGAAAAATTTTGATATTGATAATGCTTTTCATCGATTAAATATGGTTGAATTGGCTATAGAAGATTTTCCTTATTTTGATGTTAGCGCCATTGAATATACAAGGAATAAACCTTCTTATACTTATGATACAATTGTTCAATTATATGAAATAATTAAACCTAAAGAAAAAATAAATTTTATAATAGGCACAGATGCTTTTATAAAAATTGAAACTTGGTATCAGGCTGATAAACTTAAAGAACTTTTAAATTTTATTCTTTTTATCAGGCAAAATAATTTTGATGAAACTCCATATAAATTATTGAAAGATAAAGGTTATAATTATACACTTATGCACATGCCTTTTTGTGATATCTCAGCAAGTGAAGTAAGGGAAAAAATTAGGCAAAATATAGATATTTGTGATATAGTACCTTTAAAAGTAGCTGAATATATTAGAGATAATAATGTATACAAAATATAGTATTGATGAAATAAAAAATAAGTTGAAAGATTGCCTTACAGAAGAAAGATATCTTCATTCAATCGGCACAATGGAAAAAGCTGTTGAACTTGCAAAAAGGTTTAATCTTAATGTTGAAAAAGCTCAAGTGGCAGGGCTATTGCATGATTGTGCCAAATGTATTTCTAAAGAAGAACTGGATTTAGTTAAAGATTCTTTTGAAGAATGTGAGAAAATAAGTGAGAAAACCTGGCATGCTCCGGTTGGTGCTTTAATTGCCAAACGTGATTATGGAGTTACTGATGATGAAATTTTATCTGCTATAAGATGGCATACTATTGGCAAAAAAGATATGTCTGATTTTGAAAAAATCATATTTATTGCAGACAAAATAGAATCAAAAACACGTGAAATAAAATATAGAGAAAAAATTGAAAAAGCCTTGAATAAAACAAATAATTTAGATGCTGCTCTTTTAAAAAGTTTTAAAATAACTATAAAGAGTTTGTTAAAAAGAAAATTGCCAATTTGTTTTCAAACGGTTGATGTCTATAATAGTTTGCTTGAAAAAACTCTAGTTTAATCTTAATAGTTCCAGATTCAAATAAAATGCAAAACTTGTCCATATAAAGTATGGAATGAGCAATATTGCTGCTGTTTTTGAATGTTTATAAAATGTGATTATTGTTAAAAGTAAAAATATCCATATAAATATTAATATAATTAAGGCTATTTTTATTTGAGAAAATATAAAAAATGCGGGAGTCCAAAGAAAGTTCAAAATTATTTGTACTAAAAAAAATAATAAAGGTAAAACTTTTTGTTTGCTCATTCCATCTCTTATAAAAAGAATGAAAGAAATAGTTATTAAAATATATAAAATAGTCCAAGCTGGAGCAAATACCCAATCTGGCGGGTTTAAAAAAGGTTTATTTAAATTATTATACCATTCAATATTCTGCATCCTTTTTATAATACTAATTAATAAACTGAATTCAATTAATCTTATGTCTATTATTTTTATATGATTCAAAGATTATTTGTTTTGCTTTTATTGCTTCTTCTTTTGTCAATGCAGGTATAGCTTCTAAACGATATTCAATGCCTAATTTTTTATACTTTGCAATTCCCATATTATGATATGGAAGAATATCTAATGCTTTAATATTATTAAGAGTGGCAAGAAATTTACCAAGTTCTTTTAAATATTTTTCATCACCTGTAATTGTAGGTACTACAACATGCCTTAGCCAAGTTGGAATATTTTTTTCAGAAAGATATTTTGCAAATTCAAGGACTGGTTTATTTGAAAAACCGGTAAGTTTTTTATGTTCTTCATCGTTAATATGTTTAATATCAAGCAGAATTAAATCGGTATATTTAATTAGCTCATCAATTTTATTTTTATTTTCATTGTTGAATAAAATACCTGAGGTATCTATTGCAGTATGTATATTTTTTGTTTTTGCCTGTTTAAATAAATCAGTAACAAAATCAATTTGCACTAATGGTTCACCGCCTGTTACCGTTATACCGCCATTTTTTAAAAATTCTTTTATACTTTCATATTTTTCTAATATTTCTTGTACTGTTATTTTTTTATTTATATTATTTGACCAGGTATCAGGGTTATGACAATATAAACAACGCATAGGACATCCTTGCATAAAAATAACAAAACGAATGCCGGGGCCGTCAACGGTTCCGAATGATTCTATTGAATGAATATTCCCAAAAATTTGCTCTGTCATAAGTTCTATTATATTAAAAAAATATCAATAGTTTAGTTGTTTATTATATTTTAAAATAGGGTATTATAGTTAAATGATAAAAATAAAAGTACAAAGACAATATTCAATTTTTTTATCTATTATTCTTCTTTTTGCCATTTTTTTGTTAATTGGAGTTCTATTGTATTTTCTATTTATGTCTGAAGTAGATTTGAATAGTAAATCTAAATCTGATTTACACGAAATCTTATGG
Source organism: Candidatus Gastranaerophilales bacterium (assembly GCA_944323285.1). Taxonomy (GTDB): domain Bacteria; phylum Cyanobacteriota; class Vampirovibrionia; order Gastranaerophilales; family Gastranaerophilaceae; genus Avigastranaerophilus. The sequence continues at coordinate 47,432 of CALURV010000007.1, forward strand.
ATATTAGCTTTTGTTCTTGTTCCGTTTATTTTTTGTTCCATAGGAAATAAATCAGAATATGTTTCTGACATGATAATATCTTCAGAATATATTGAATTGGTTTATAAACAAAAACAAAAAGAAATAAGAAGAACAAGACTTTCAAGAAATGACATAGAGTTATTTGAGGTGATAGCAAATATTGATAAAAGAAGTTCAGGACGAACTTGTTATATACAAAGTAATACAATTGTTACAATTGAACTTAAGGATAAAAATCAAATTCAATTTTCACAAGATTCCTCATATATATTATGTGGAAGCCCTTATAAATTCATTTTAGATTTAATAAAAAATTCAAGAGAAATTCCTAACTTTAAATACGAAATAAATGGAAATTATGAGTTTGCAAAAAAGGATATAGAACACTACCGTATATATAAAAAACGACTTCCTTATATTGAACAATTAAAACACGATTATAAAAATCAGCCCAAATTTATAAAAATTCTACATCTAATTTTGATAATTGTTTTAATTGGAAATTTATGCTTTATGGGTTATCTGTGCATGCCGGCAGGTAAACTGACAAAAGACGAACAAGAATATATGAAACATTATAATCAAGCAATTGAATTGCGTATAGAGCAAAAGCAATATCAAGAAGCTATTTATGAATTAAATAAAGCAGAAGAATATTTTTCTGACACAGCAGAAACATATCTTGAAAAAGCATATTGTTATGACAGATTAAAAGAATATGATAAAGCTATATCGGCGGCAAATGAAGGACTGAAATATATAGATTCAAAATCTATATATCGTAAATATCATAATTTTAAATTTATGGGTAAAAAAGATATTTCTTTATATACATTGCTTGGTAAATTATATAAAAAGACGAATAACTACGAAAAAATGAAATTATGCTATGACTATGTTATTGGTAATGTTAAATATAAATATACAAATGCATATTTTCAAAGAGGATATGCAAAATATTATCTTTCAGAATTTGATTCTGCTCTTCAGGATTTCTATAAACACAAAGAAATAATACAACAATATATCAATGATCAAAGAGAAGAAGCCCCTGAATTTAAACATACAACCCTAATATATGATGAAAATGATTTAATTAATGTTGAAAAATGGATTTCCGCCTGTAAAAAATACAAATAAAAAATACTGAAAAATCTCTTTATTATTAATGTTATCCAGAAAATTGTAATACAAGTAGTATTTTAATTGTTTATTATATTAAAAAGTATGGTATTATAAAAGAATGATAAAAATAAAACTTCAACAAAAAATATTGATATTTATATTTTTTATTATTCTGATAATAGTATGTGGTTTAAGTTGTTTGGTATTTCCTTTCCTATTAATAATCCGTTTCATGTTTTTATGGATAATTGTATTCTTTGTTATTTGGGTTTGGAAAAATAAATCAGCTTCTGTATCTGAACTAATAATAGCAGCTGATTATATTGACATAATATATAAAAAGATATTTAGAGAAGTTAAAAAAATAAGAATTTTAAAAAATGAAATAGAGGTATTTGAATTAGTTGCAACTATTGATAAAAAAAATATAATAATTGAAAATTCTATATACAGCAATACAATTGTTACTATTAAACTTAAGAATAAAAAACAAATTCAATTTATGGTAGATTCAACAATGAGTCTGAGGGGTTGTTCTTACCAATTTATCTTGGATTTAATAAAATCTTCCAGAGAGATTCCTAATTTTAAGTATGAAGTTTGTGGAAATGATAGTTTTGCAAAAAAAGATATAGAAAATTATAGAATATACGGGAAACATTTGAGTGCAGTTGACCAAATGAATCATGATTTTAATAAAATGCCAAATCATGTAAAAGGATTTATAATCTTTTCTATTATTATTTGTTTATGGATAGTATTTCTTTATTGGTTGTATATTTATGTTCTTTAATTAACAACCGCAATTTAAACTAGAATGGAAAGTCCTTGATATAACATCATCTTGCTGTTCTTTTGTTAGTTTAATGAAATTAACAGCATAACCTGAAACTCTAACTGTTAATTGGGGATATTTCTCAGGATGTTTTTGGGCATCAATTAGAGTTTCTCTATTGAAAACATTAACGTTTAAATGATGTCCGCCTTTTTCAACATAGCCGTCAAGTAAATTTATTAAATTTTCTTCTTGCATTGTAGCCATATAAAAACCTCTTTCTAGTTAATATTATCTTGAGAACAACCGCAATCTAAACTAATTGTCAAATCTCCCATAAATACTTCATCTTTACCTAAAGCATTAGGGATAATTGAAAATGTGTTTGAAATGCCGTCTTGTGCATCTTCAAAAGGAAGTTTTGCAACAGAAGCTAAAGAAGCAACAGCTCCGTTAGTATCTCTTCCATGCATTGGATTTGCTCCAGGAGCTAAAGGAATACCTGTTTTTCTTCCGTCTGGTGTATTGCCTGTCTTTTTGCCGTATACAACATTTGATGTTATTGTTAAAATCGACATTGTTGGAATTGAATTTCTATATGTATAGTGTTTTCTTATTTTTGCCATAAATGTTTTGACGAGATTTACAGCTATCTGATCAACTCTGTCATCGTTGTTTCCGTATTTAGGGAAATCACCTTCAACTTCATAGTCAACAACTATACCATTTTCATCTCTTATTGTTTTTACTTTTGCATATTTAATTGCAGATAAAGAATCAGCAACAACAGACAGACCTGCAATGCCTGTTGCGAAATAACGTTTTACGTCTCTGTCGTGAAGTGCCATTTGGGCTTTTTCATAACAATATTTATCGTGCATGTAGTGAATTACATTTAACGTATTAACATATAAACCTGCGAGCCACTCCATCATATCATCATATTTTTCCATAACTTCATCATAATCAAGATATTCTGAAGTTATTGGTCTGTATTTTGGTCCGATTTGTTCTTTAAGTCTTTCATCAATACCGCCATTAATTGCATATAATAAACATTTTGCAAGATTCGCTCTTGCTCCGAAAAATTGCATTTCTTTACCCACAACCATTGATGAAACACAGCAGGCTATAGCATAGTCATCACCATGAACTACTCTCATTAAATCATCGTTTTCGTATTGAATAGAAGAAGTTTCTATAGAAATTTTTGCGCAATATTCTTTAAAACCTCTTGGTAAATTTTTAGACCAAAGTACTGTTAAATTTGGTTCAGGAGCACTTCCTAAATTTTCTAATGTATGAAGATACCTGAATGAATTTTTTGTAACTAAAGGTCTTCCATCAACACCCACTCCGCCTATTGACTCTGTTACCCAGGTGGGATCACCTGAAAATAATTCGTTATATTCAGGGGTTCTTGCAAATTTTACAAGTCTCAATTTCATTATAAAATGATCAATCATCTCTTGAGCTTGTTCTTCTGTAATAAGACCTCTTTTTAAATCTCTTTCTATATAGATATCTAAAAAAGTAGAGGTTCTTCCGATACTCATTGCAGCTCCATTTTGCTCTTTTACTGCTGATAAGTATCCAAAGTATAACCATTGTATTGCTTCTTGTGCATTTTTTGCAGGTTTTGATATGTCAAATCCATATATTTGACCAAGTTTTTTCATATCTTTTAATGCACTTATTTGATCGGTTATTTCTTCTCTTAATTGAATTCTTTCAGGTGTCATCTCACCTTCAAGAGATTTAAATTGTTCTTGTTTATCTTCTATTAATCTATCTATACCATATAGTGCAACTCTTCTGTAATCACCTATTATACGACCTCTACCGTATGCATCTGGCAAACCTGTAATAATAGCTGAATGCCTTGCCGCTTTCATCTCGGGAGTATATACATCAAAAACTCCTTGGTTATGTGTTTTCCTGTATTTAGAAAAAATCTCTGAAATTTCAGAATCTACTTCATATCCATAAGACTTACAAGCAGTTTCTGCCATTCTTATTCCGCCAAATGGCTGCAGTGAGCGTTTTAATGGCTTATCCGTTTGAAGACCTACTATTTTTTCAAGCTCTTTATCTATATATCCTGCTTCATGGGAAATTATAGTAGATACAACTTTAGTATCCATATCAAGGACACCGCCATTTTCACGTTCTTTTTTGAAGAGGTCACAACACTCTTCCCACAATTGAACTGTAGCCTTGGTAGGATCAGCTAAGAAACTTGCATCACCTTCATATAATGTATAGTTTTTTTGAATAAAATCTCTAACATTAATTTCTTGCTGCCATTTACCGGGTTTAAATTCTGTTTTATCTGAAATATCACTTAAAGAAGCAATAGCCATTTTCATCTCCCATAATCTTTTTATTTCTATCCACAAAATTGATAATCAATATCATTTTGTCTTAAAATAGTATACCATAAACAGTAACTAGATTCAGCAATTTATTAAAATCTTTATATAAGTTTTACATGTTGAAAACAAGGGCAGTATTTTAAGATAAATAACCTTTATTCAACCTGCAAAATATATAATCATTTTCTGATTAATAAATAGAACAAAGATTTAAAGAATCCGGGGCGGAACATAAATAAAGGTCGATGTTTAAAATATAAAAATAGCCCAAGTAAATTTGATTTTATATGCCAAGTACTATCAGGACTTTCCCATTGTGTCATTTTCAAATATTTAAAATAATATTTTTTAAGCGGAATATAAGATCCCATTTTCCAAGGCTTAGAACCACCCATATAGTGCAATATTTTAAAATCATTAGAATAATCAGAACGTGAACAAAAATTCACAACTTGAACATTCCATTTACCATCTAACAACAATATCTCATTTGCAAAACATATATTAATCAAATCCT
>CALURV010000008.1 GCA_944323285.1 Candidatus Gastranaerophilales bacterium
CTTAAATGTTTTCTATACGAAGCATCAGAACATTATTTATATTTTGTTTTAATTAGAAAAATAATAAAAAATTCAACCGGATGCTTCATTTCTGTTTTTGTAACTTCGACCAAAAGCCTCTTAACTCTGGTATACCCTCAAACAGAAGAGGCTTTGTTTCAGTCTCAGTAACAAAAACTACGAAATTTTGCATATGGTTTCATTTTTTATTATTATTTCTTCTTTGAGGATAGAATTTATTAATAATATTTATTATGTAATATTTTTATGCATTTTTTTTAGATAATTTTTAATCTCTTGAACTTGTTTTGGTTTTATATACTTAAATTGTCCTTTTTTTAATCCAGATAAATCAACAGGACCAACACTTAATCTTTTTAAAGATATTACAGGATGTCCTAAAATATCAAGCATTTTTCTTATCTGCCTGTTTAACCCTTGATATAACACCATTTCTAAAACAGTATTCTTATTTTCAAACTCAATAATTCTGGCATCAGCATATGCTATTTGATTTTTCTCAATTTCTATACCTTTTGCCATCAATGTTAAATCATTAAGATTAAGCTTTCCTTGTGCACAAACTCTATACACTTTTGGCACTTTTACAGACGGATGAGTAAGTTCATTAATAAAATCACCGTCATTAGTAAGAATTAAAAGACCCGTTGAATCTTTATCCAATCTTCCTACTGGCTTTAAGTTTTGAACTTCTTCAGGCAGAATATCATATATGGTTTTTCTTCCTTTCTCATCATCCATAGTAGTGATATAACCTGCCGGCTTATAATACTTAATATATGTCAAATTTTGTGGTTTTATTATTTGATTTTTTATTGTTACTTTATCTTTATCAGAAATTAAAGTTCCAAGTTCAAAAACAAGTTCTCCATTGACTTTTACTTTGCCCTCTATAATAAATTCATCCGCTTTCCTTCTTGAGCAAAAACCTGTTGATGCAATATATTTATTTAATCGTACCTGTTTATTTCTCATTATTTAATAATACAAAGAGACAAAACAAATATCAAGAAAATATAAATTAATTTTGCATGAGATGATAATATTTTTATGCTATGATTTTTTTAAGAATAATTGTTTATAAGGAGTTAAGATGCCAATAATGAATAAAAAGTATAAAATCGGGGTAGATGTAGGCGGAACAAATGTCAAAGTAGCTCTTGTAGATAAAACTGGCAGTATTGCATATTCTGATACTGTTCCAACCAGAGCTGAAATGGGTTATGAATATACTATCTCAAATATTATAAAAGCTATACAAAATTTAATGAAAGATTCTAAAATTTCAAAAGATTTAATTGAAGGTATTGGGTTCGGTTTCCCAGGACAAATTGATTGTGATAACGGAATAGTAAGATTAGCTCCTAATATTCCGGGGTGGGTTGACATTCCTATAGCAGATATTGTATCTAAAGAATTCGGAATACCTGTTAAAGTAGATAATGATGTAAGATGTGCAGCTCTCGCTGAATTAAACTATGGAGCAGGCAAGGGTGCCAAAAATATGATATGTATTACCGTAGGAACAGGCATTGGTTCAGGTCTAATTGTAAACGGTAAGCTCGTAAGAGGTGCCAGCAATGCTGCAGGAGAAATTGGACATATAAAACTACAAATGGATAACGGACCTATATGTGGATGCGGTGACAGAGGTTGTATGGAAGCTTTTGCTTCCGGCCCTGCTATTGTAGCTATGGCTGAAGACTATATTAAAGGCGGAAAATCTACAAAATATAGAGAACTTGCCAATCCTGATATTACTCCTTACATTGTAGCTGAAGCCGCAAAACAAGGTGATGTTGTTGCTAAAAAAATCTTTGAAACAATCGGAACCTATATTGGTATAGGGTTAGCAAGCGTTGTAAATCTTTTAAATCCTGAAAAAGTTGTTATTGGAGGCGGAGTGGCCGATGCAGGTGATTTACTTTTCAATCCTATTAAAGAAACCCTAAAGAAAAGAACTATGCCTATTCAGGGCAGTGCCGTTGAAGTTGTTCATGCTGAACTCGGTAATACTGCAGGTGTTATAGGAGCAAGTTTATTAATTGAAAATTAATTAAAATTTTATGACTGTTTATTTATTTTTTGGACAAGAAGAATATTTAATGGAGAAAGAAATCAAGAAGCTTAAAAATGAGCTTCTTGATGCTTCTTTCATATCTATGGCATATAAAATTTATGATAACCCCTCCTTTAATAATTTATTAGATTGTATTCAAAGCCCGCCTTTAATGTTTGGTAATTCTTTATCTTTAATATACTTTGATAAATACCTTATGGGAAACAAACTAAGCCTTGATGATAAACAAATTGAAAGCATTGACTATTCATTATCCACATTATCAGATTGTATAAATATCATTTTTATTTGTAAAATTCCAAGAGATGAAAACAAAAAACCTGACTCCAGAAAAAAACTATTTAAAACTCTATCAAAATATTCAATAGTAAAAGAATTCAATCAGTATAAAACCTATCAAAAAGAATTAAATGCACAAATTGCCAAAATGGTAAAAGAAAAAGACTTAAATATAAGTTCTGACTGTATTTCTTTTCTAATAGAACAATTGGGTTCTAACTTAACATTAATAGATTCGGAACTAGAAAAACTTAAGATTGCTCTTCATCCAAATAAAACAATTCTCAAAGAATCAATAAAAAAATATTGCACATCCTCTGAAGATATTTTTATTCTTGCAGACATAATTATTCAAGGAAATAAAAATGAAATACTAAAACAATATAATATTCTTACCGAAAAAAGACATCCTCTTGAAATATTTTCTATATTGCAAAGCAATTTTCAAAAATTTATCTTTATTAAAAATTATGAGAAAAACATGAATACTAAAGATATGGCATTAAAATTAAAACTACATGAATATATTGTTATTAAGACTCAAGAAAAGTTAAAGGGAGTCTCTCTTGATAATTTAATTAAAATAAGAGAAAATTTAATAGAAGCAGAGCATAAGATTAAAACAGGACAAGCTTTAAATAGTAATATTATACTTGAATTATCTTTGTTGAGTTAGATATGAATCAAATATTAGATAAAAAATACAATTATTTAAGCAACTTTTTTAAAACAGCAATAGATCAGAAAAGGCTGTTTCATTCAATAATTCTATATGGAAGTAATAATCTTATTCAATATGCAATGGCACTGGAGTTAGCAAGGCAACTAAATTGTTTAGAAAATAAAAGAGAAGATTGTAATTGTCAAAATTGCAGATGGATTAGAGAAAATAAACATCCTGCGATTTTAACAATATCAAAAATTGATAATAAATCTGACTCTAGCAAAACAGTAATTTCTGAAGAACAAATAAATACAATTCTTGATACATTAGTTAACTCTTCTGATTATCATAGAGTATTTATTTTTTGTGATGCAACAATGAAAACTTTATCAAATAATGAAATAAAAGAATACGAAGAATTTAAGTTAACAGGTTTTAAACCTCCTCAAAATAGTGATAATGAAACTTTTTGGTATCCTACAGGAGTTAATACAAATTGTTTTTCAACTGTTGCGGCAAATGCAATGTTAAAATCAATTGAAGAACCATCAGAAAATGTTCATTTTATTTTTCTTACAAATAATAAGGAAGATCTTCTTCAAACAATTATATCCCGTTCTCAGGTATTCTATATGGCTGATACACAGAATATTTACTATAATACAGATTTTTTTAAACAATACTTCACTACTTATCCAACTTTTAATAAAAATTCAGCTCTTGATTTTGTAAATACTTTATTAAACTTTCAATATGATAATAATTTAGAAACAACCTATGTATTAGATTGTATACAATACTTTTTAATAAAACTTGCAGAAAATAATTTTGAGAACACAAGACTATTAGAAATATTGCAAAAAGATATTGAAAAAATACAAAAAGCAAAAAATATGGCAAAGGCATATATTAAAGAACAAAATATTTATGAATACTTATCTTTTTATTTTATAAAAAGATAAGAGCAAAAAAATTAATTATTTTGTTTTATATAATATAAGGAGATATTGTTTGTGATTATAAACGGCAAAACTACAAAAATAGCCCAAGACACCATTCAACAGCTAAGCCCAGAGCTAAAAGCCGTACAACAAAGTGCAAAAAAAGCTCTAGATAGAGATATTGTTGAGCTTGAAAAATTCATTAATAAAATGCCAGAATTACAAGCTAACCAAAATGCACTTATAAAAACTCTTGAACAACTTGCTAAAAGTGTAAGATTGATTAAAAAATAATTCTTTTAAAATTGATAAGCATATATCTTTGTACTACAATTTTGTTATGGATATTAAAGTTCTTGTTGTACAATTAGAAACCATTTCTGGAGATATAGAAGTTAATATAAGAAAAGTAAAAAAACTTTTAGAAGAAAGCGGGAATACTTCTGCTGATTTAATTATCATGCCTGAATTATGGTCAATAGGCTGGGATTGTAAAAAATTTGATAAATTCTATGAAAATATCGAAAATTCAAAAGTATTTAATTTTCTTCAAAATCTTGCAATTAAGTATAATTCAAACATTATTGGCGGCAGCACTATATTAAAGAAAAATAATGAAGGAAAAAGGAATACCTGCCTTATTTTAAATAGGAAAGGAAACTTGATATCTACATACGACAAGTTTCATTTATTTTCATTAAGAGGTGAATCAGAAGGATTATATTTAGAAGAAGGTCAAACTCCTGTTATAGCCAAATTAGATATTGGTAGAGTTGGTATTTCTATATGTTACGATATAAGATTTCCTGAATTATTTAGATTATACACATTTAATAATACTGATTTAATAGTTAATATGGCTGCTTGGCCCCTAAATTATGCTGATGAATATATAACATTAGCAAAAGCTAGAGCTATTGAAAATCAAACTTTCTTTATAACCTCTTGCCTTACAGGTAAGATTAATGATAACTTTAATTTTAGTGGCAATTCTATGGTAATAAATTATCAAGGAAAAATAATTAATAAACTTAATAGGGAAGAAAAAGTTCTAACATCTTTTATCAATTTAAATGAAATGAAAGAATATAGAGAACAAATGCCCATATTAAAAGATACTAAAAAAACATATCAAATATTGGAGAAGTAATGAAAAAAATATTTAAACTTTTTACATTAATTATAGTATTTATAACCGCTTCAAATTGTTGTTTTGCTTTGTCTATTGGTAAAATCGAGAAATTAATAAATAATTCTGATTTGGATAAAACATCAACAATAGCAATATCAATAAGAAATGCTGAAAATAATAATATTATATATGAAAAAAATGCAGATAAACTTCTGCATCCTGCTTCAACTCTTAAAGTTCCAACAACCTATTTCGCAATAAACACTTTGGGATATGATTATTTTTTTAAAACTCAATTTTATAAAGACTCAAAAAATAATTTATACATAAAATTAGGAGCTGATCCACTTTTGAAAACATCTCAATTAAAAGAAGCTTTTCAAAAAATAAAAGAAAAAAATTTATCAACATTTAATAATCTATACATAGATGATAGCATAATAGATAAAAAAGAATTTGCCCCGGGCTGGATGTGGGATGATGATGTAAATCCATATACACCTAAAATAAGTGCATATAATCTTGATGAAAATATGATTAAAGCAAACATAACTCAAACTGATGATAATACAATGACTATTTCAACATCATCGAAATATCCTATGTCTATATTCGGATATATAAAAAAAGATGCAAAATCAGATTATTTTGAAATTAACAGATATAACTGGAATAATCCTGAACTTGTAGAAATATATGGAAGAACTGTCATTCCAAGACAAATATCTATACCTATAAGCAGTATGAGAAGATACTTTATTTATAATTTAGATAAAATAATTGATGATAATAGAATAACAATACAATCTACAATGTATGCCTCTAACCTTGTACCCAAAGATGCTGAATTATTATACGAGATTTCGAATCCTATAACTCCAACCCTTTTTAGTATATTACATAAAAGTAATAATGTAATGGCAGAAACATTATTTAAACTTGCTGGTGGACAAAAATACAATTCAACCGGTACTGATGAACTCGGAATTTATGCAATGATTGAATTCTATAAAAAATTAAATATCAATTTTAATTCAGTAGTAATAAAAGATGGCAGCGGTATATCAAGAAAAAATTTAATAAGTACTAATTGGTTAACAATGGTTTTAGATAAAATATATAAGGATAAAAACTTTGAACAATTTAAAGAATATATAGCACAAGCCGGCGATGGTACGTTAAATGAAAGATTATATGATTTAAGAGGTGAAGCTTGGCTTAAAACAGGTTCTTTATCAAACATAAGTACTATTGCTGGTTATGTTAACTCTTTAGACGGTAATACTTATTCTATTGCAATTTTTATAGAAAATTTTAAAGAAAATCAAAAAGAAATTAAAAAACTTGAAGATAAAATAATCACATTAATTTATAACCGATAGATATAATTCAACAGGTAATTTTGTTTATCTAAATAAATTATAAAATTATTAGATAAAAGGAGGACTGTTAATATGACAGAATTATTAAAATTGTATAAATGTAACATTTGTGGAAATATTGTTGAAGTCATAAATCCTGGAAATGGAACTTTAACTTGTTGTTCCCTTCCTATGGAATTATTAAAAGAGCAAACAAATGATAACCAAGCGCAAGAAAAACATGTTCCAATTATTACTCTTGAAGGGGAAAACAAAACAATAAGAGTTGGAAGTATCGAACATCCAATGGAAAAAAATCATTATATTGTCTTTATTGAAGCAATTTCTCCTGACAAAAAATATTTAAAAAGAAAATACTTAAGCCCGGGAGATAAACCTCAATTGGAAATAAAAGAATGCTGCCATTATAACAAGTTTAAAGCTAGAGAATTATGTAATATTCACGGATTATGGATCTCTGAAGAAAAGGAATAAAGAATATTATTTATTAATTTTCTTTATTCTTTAATTCCAACAAAACCTTTACTAACTCAGGATCCCATTTGACACCTGATTCTGATTTAATTATTTCAATAGCTTTTTCTTCAGATAGAGCATCTCTATATGTTCTATCAGAAATCATTGCCATATAGGCATCAGCTAAAGCAATAATTCTTGACCCCAAAGGAATACTATGTCCTTTAAGACCTTCAGGTTCTCCTTTCCCATCCCAGCGTTCTTTATGGTAATTAATATAAGGAACAACTTCTGATAAGAAATTTATGCTCATTAAAATACTTACACCGACATTTGGATGATTTTGAAGTTTTTCCCAATCTTCTTTTGATAACTTTTCTTTTTTATTAAATAATTCTTCCGGCAATGTTATTTTGCCAATATTTCTCAGTAGTGCAGCATAATAAATTAAATCTTTAGTTTTTTCGTTTAATCCAAGTAAAGTTGAAATTTCACGAGCTAAATCTGCAACTTCTGGAGAATAATTATTTTTAAAATTACTCTTTGCATCGACTGCTTTTGCTAAGTTTTCTACAAAACATTGTTGTTCACTACTTAAATCTCCAATTAAGGCAGTCAATTCCGCACGATTATTTTGAAGCTGTGATACCGTTACATCCTCTTGATTTATTAACTTATCTGTATCTTCTGTTAATTTTTCAAGAGACATTGATGTCGCAAATAATCTTGCTGTTATACTTAACAATTCAATGAATTCTTTTGAGAGTTTTTTCTTTGAATAATTTTCAACTACTATAACTCCAACTTTTTCCATATTATTATACATTGGAACAGCTAAATAATATTTTACCTTATCTTCATTTAACATTAATATTGATTTAAAATCTAAGTCTTTTGAGCAGTCTTTTATTTCAACTATCTCACTTTTATTAAATGCATAAGATACAGAACTTTCGTCATCATACTTATAACCTATCTCAGCTTCATATATATCATCATTAAAATTTAAAGAAGAACCAACCAAGATTAAATCATTTTCTTTAGTATTTAACCCCATAGCATTTTCTTTAGATAAAAATACATGACAAGCATCTATTTCCAACATCTGTTTTATTGTTTTGGCTATTGCATTATAAATAACATAATCTTCTTTACTGCTAAAACCTAATATTTTAAGAGTATTATCTATAGAATAAATTGATATTAGTTCTTTCAATTGTTTTTTTAAGCTTGATAATTTATCTACTTTTTTTCTGCTTATTTTTTGTATTAGTTCATCTGATATTAAATGTTCCGATATGAAATCACCTAAATTTAAAGCAAAAATTTCTTCTAACGGATCCGACTCCAAAGAAATTTCGCTTCTTGTAAAAACCGAAACACTTTTATTATCTTTTTTCTCTTCAGTCATTTATTATCCTTACCTGTATTCTAAAGACAAATTTCCGAGTTGTTTTCTTCTACCATTATATTTTAGATTATGATTTTATGCAAAATCATATAACCCTCTATCGGCATATTATAACTTAAACTTTAGTGTTTTTTACAAAATTTCATACTAATGTATGAGATTTTTCTTAAATATTATTTCTTCATATTTTTAAATAAATAATAATCTTTTAAGTAAATAGTGTTAACTAGTTCAAAACCATTTTTAAAAAAATACTCAGGAGGAATTATGCAACTTACAATTACAGGAATACCTTCTTTTATTACATTTCCTTGCCAATCTTTATAAACACAATAACTATTTTTATTTCTGTTACTATTAATTTTTTTTACATCTGTAGAAGCTATACTATCTTTCATTGTTATTAAATAATCATATTTAGATATATCTGAAGAATCTATTTCATCAGGAAGAATTGTTTTCATATAATATCCGTCTAATCTTAATTTCTGTATATAATAAACAGGATTCTTTTTTGGATATATTATTATTCCTATTTTATATTTTCTATCTTTATTTAAAAAATAATCTCTTATTCTAAACTCATCACAATCTTCTAATATAAAACTTCTATTTTTTACTTGAAGATTAGCCGGAAGTGATTTATATTTTAAATATTCTTTTATAAATATAAAAGGTTGGGCATGCGAATTAAAAGCGAGATATATAAATAGAAACCAAGCTATAACTATTTTATAGATATTAAATTTTTTTCTTATATATGTATAAACTAAAATTGGAGAAGCAATTACAACAAAAGCTAATAGATATCTCATGTTAAATTTGGTAAAAACCATAACTCTTGAAAAAATTAATATATTTATAATATAAGATAAAGCTAATGAAACTAATAATATTGTTCTTTTTGAAGATTTCTTTTTTATATAAGAGTAGATAGCAAAAATTATAGAAGGATAAAAAGTTAATAATCCAACTACTCCAAGAAAAGAATTTACAATAACAAGAGCAGAATTATATGAGAAATAACTAGTAAAATATAATGACGTGTAAGAATTTCTACTTACACCTATTATAGATAAAACTTTATCTTGAAAACCTTCTATTACTTTACCAATACCTATAAAATCAATTACACCTGAATAATCAAACATTACAAACATATATTTTATAAGATTAGATAAATATCCTTTTATTCCACCTCTAAACTTATTCAATAATAACTGCGAACTATCTGATATTGGATTTCCAAAATCCACAAAATTCAATATGTAATTATATGATGAAAATATTATAAAATTTATAAAAAGAAAAATTCCAAAATACAAAATATATTTTTTCATCTTTTCTTTTTTATATAAATATAAAATTAAAAATAAAATAATAAAAATAGAAGGAGTTGCTATTATTGATGTTGTTTTAACTCCAAAAGCTAACGCTATAGAAAGTGAAGAAAAATAGACCAAAAATGATTTATTATATTTAACTGCAATAAAGAATAAATAAATGCAAGTAAGAAGTAAAGAACCCACCCAAAGATCTGATATTGGAATAGCTGATTCTAAATATACAAGAGCTAAAGATGAAAATACAAAAACACTCCAAAGCCTTTTTCTCCGGCAAAAACCAAGTTCTCCGAGAAAATTATATATTACATATATTGCATTAATATAAAAAATGAAAGGGAAAATTCCTATTCCTATTTCGTTTTTTAAAAATAAAAGCACCCACATGTACGTAAGCTCTGAATTGATTGGCATTATTAATTCACGTGAATCTGTTGTTATATAATGACTTAAAGTACCATTTTGTATCCAATTAGTACATCTTGAAAGATAATACCCCAATGCATCACCATACTTAACTGGAAAAAACAATGCTACTATCAACATAGATACAAAAAATACAATAAAACAAAATGCAACAAACATTAAAAGTTTATCTTTTTTTAATGCTTTTTTTATTTTAATAAATTCTTCTTTTATATTAGGTATATATATATATCTTTCATTTTTCAACCACAGAAATAAAGAAATAACAAAAAATACAATATTAATTATAATAAATGAGGTTTTAGATATTAATTTAAACAAAGATAAAAATTCAAACGATATTATAATTTGACAAAATAATAACAATATAAAGAATATAAAACCTAAATTATTTTTAAATTTGATTTTTTTATCCAATATTGATAAAAAGAAATATGAAGAAAATAATACAAATAAAACAGATAAAATAAACATTATATTACCTTATTAACATACAATCACCATAGCTATAAAATCTATATTTATTTTTTATAGCTTCATCATAAGCTTTAAAAATATACTCTTTGCCAGCAAAAGCACTGACTAACATTAAAAGTGTAGATTTAGGTAAATGAAAATTTGTAATTAATTTATCCACTATCTTAAATTCATACCCCGGATAAATAAACAACTGAGAAGAATCTTTAACTGGTATTATATTCCCATATTTATTCATAACTGTTTCAAGTGTTCTAACAGTAGTTGTACCAACCGCAACAATATTTTTACCTTGTTTTTTTGCTTCATTAATGATTTCAGCTGATTCTTTAGAAATTTCAAAACTTTCAGAATCCATCTTGTGTTCTAATATATTTTCGCATTTAACAGGCTTAAAAGTGCCCAATCCAACATTTAAGGTAACGAAACAATGCTTTGTTCCTTGTTTTTCAAGTTTATCAAGAATTTCATTTGTAAAATGAAGTCCTGCGGTAGGAGCTGCGACAGCACCTTCTTTTTGTGCATATACTGTTTGATATCTTTCAAAATCTAATGCCTTATATTCTTCATTTGTCATTTTCCTTTCAATATATGGCGGTAAAGGAATATTACCAACTTTATCTAATATTTCAAAAATATTACCATCATATATTAGATGAACCCTCCATTTATCATCATCCTTTTCTAGTACTTCGACAGAAAGTTCATCAGAAACCATTAACACCATGCCGGATTTCACACGCTTTGAAGGTTTAATTAAACAAATCCATATATCTTTTTTTATTTCTCTAACAAGAAATATTTCAATTAAAGCTCCGGTATCTTTCTTAGCATATAATCTTGCAGGAATAACTTTAGTATTATTCATAACCAATAAATCATTTTCAGTAAGAAAATTTGTAATATCACAAAAGTGCTTATGAATAATAGATTTATTAAATCTATCAAGCACAAGCATTTTTGACATATCTCTTTTTTGCTCCGGAAACTGAGCAATTAACTCTTCCGGCAAAATATAATTAAAATCTTCAAGTTTCATTATTTTTTATCTGTTTCAATTGTCTTTGTTTCAATTGGATTAATAGTTTTAACAGAAGAAAGATCTTTGTTTATAGAATTAGATTTCATATTATCTTCTGCTTCTAACTGTTTATTAATAACAACTGTTTGAATAATTTGAATAACATTACTAATAACAAGATATAAAAGAACACCTGCGGGAATTGGTGCAATAATAAACATAAAAATAATCATAACAGGCATCATAGTACCCATCATTTTTTGCATCTGAGCTTGCAATGGATCTTGCTGTACATTTTTATTTGTAGCCATCATTACTTTTTGAGTAGCAAACATAGTAGCTGCAAATAACAATATTAAAATTAATACATCCAAATGGAACTGACTTTGAGGTGCATTTGTAGAAACAGTTGCAGCCAAAATATTATCACGTTTTTCGAATTTAACGGTTTCAACTTCTCGTGTTTTCATATTCTGAATATCAATTTCAGCACCTGTAACTTTCTCTAACTGACTATATTTTAAATCAACATCATCTAAATTAACTTTTAAATCCATAGGCTGCCCTGCATCAATAGAACCTTGAACCTTTATTGCATTCTTAGATGTAATTTTAACGTTATCAAGTTCCTTATCGCCCATAAAAACTTTAACTTTTTTATAAACAACAAACTTATCATTTGAAGAAACACTAAAAGTTCCGTCATAAGAAATTCCTGCATTACCTCTTAATGTAGTATCAAGTCTATTTATAAATAAAAAGTGAGAATTTCCAGCTTCTTGAATAAACTGAGGACTTATTAATGCTGTATAAAGTAAAATAAATATAGGCATTTGAATTAATAGAGGAAGACAACCTGCCATCGGATTAAACTTATGTTCTTTATAGAATTCCATAAGTTTTCTTTGTGCGGTTTGAGGGTCATTTTTATATCTTTCCTGAATTATTTTAATTTTAGGTTGTAATATTTGCATAGCTCTCATAGAACGTTGCTGAGAAACTCCTAATGGCCATAAGCAAAGCCTTACAATCACCGTCAATGCGATAATTGCGAGTCCATAACTTCCGGTAAGTGCATTTAACCCTTTTAATAATTCTACTGTTAACGCTGTGAAATCCACTTTATATTTTCTCCCTTCTTAAACTTTTGTTATTTCTTCGGCTTGTCTATTTTGAATTTTATTTTTATCAAAATCTCTAACTAATTTTGCTGTTCCGTGTTGAGTTTTACCCCAATCCATATTATTTTTCATAAATATAATTTTAAATATTATAAATATGGCTAATGGAAACCATAAAACAACAATATACATAGCAGTAGCAACTGATTGCATTATATTATCCATAGGTTTTAATTTAACATATTTCCTCAAACTGTAAAATAAAGCAACAATAAAGAAACAGCACATTAAACCTGATAAAACAATTGATGATGATATCCAATTACTATCATCTTTAATATATCTAAAGCTTTGAAAAGCAAGTTCTGAAAGCATCCAAACAGGAAGGATAAATTCTGTTATGTACGCAGTCATATCCAAACTTACTCTTAAAGACATATTTTTAGATGTTAATACATCCAAAAAATGTTCTAAATATCTTCTAATACTTCCTTCAATCCATCTTCTCCTTTGTTTTAAAAGAGGGATATAAGAAACAACACCCTCTTCATAAACACAAACATCAGAGCAAAATCTAACATCCCATCCCTTAATTTGTAACTTTGTAGATAAATCGAGATCATCAGTTATTGTATAAATATTCCAGCCACCAACGTCTTCTAAAGCTTCTCTTTTTATCAATTCCCCATTGCCGCGCAGCTCAACTGCTCCTTTTACTGCATCTCTACCTACTTGAAAATGAGTATCTACCGCCATTTCATTGTCTTGGCATCTTGTTAAAAAATTTTGATTTCTATTGATTATAATTTTTCTGGCTTGAACAGCTCCAACTTGTTCCGGCTCAAGTGAAGGTACTAATTCTTTTAGAAAATCTTTATTAACTCTCGCATCCGCATCAAAAACAAGTATTGCTTCCCCTTTTGCTATTTTTAATGCATCATTTAATACAGCCGATTTGCCCGGAAATGCATCTTTTGTCCTTGAAAAATATTTTAAATTTGTATATTTTAAACATATATTATCTAAAACCCTTGCTGTATCATCACTGCTTCTGTCATCTATAACAATTACCTCATATTTGGGGTAATCAATCTGCATAATATTTTCTATTGTTTTATCAATAACAACAGCTTCATTATGCGCAGGTATTAAAATACTTACAAATGGTTTATAATTATAATTCTTTTCTACCGGATGCTTTCTTTGTTTTCTTACTCTATGTTTATATGCTATTTGCATATAAGTTGTATAAAGAGTCATAAATACCAATATTGTTATGAAGGCACATGGTGTATTCATACAATTTTGAAAAAAGTATAAGAGAACCATCAAAATCGAAACTATTGATAATAAGACTAGTCTTTCTTTCATCACGTTATCCCGTTTACTCACTCTACTTTTAACATTTTACCAAAAACATATATTTTTTTTGACATTATATTACTTTTCATTACTAAGCATTAATTTAATCTAGTATCACACTTTGTTACCTTCTCATCCTCGCTAACAAAGTACTCACCTTTTAAAAACTCTGCTCACCTTCGTTTCACTACGGATACAAGCTCACTCAAAAACAATGTTTTTGGTTTGTTTTGTAAGAAAAAATTCACTCACACTTTCTGCTTATCGTGAATTTTTTCTTGGACAATCTATACCCTCTTTTTTATAAAATATGTTATAATTTTCAAATGAAAAATATATACTCAAAAGCTTTTTCCATTTTAAAAAATAATTTAATATATATACAACCGTTATTATTTTATTTATTGATAATTATGCTTATTTTGCCTCCTATTTTAGGGAAAAATACAGCATTATATCCTAAAGTATTATTAATTATTTCTTCATTTTTGCTAACTGTGGCAACTACAGCCGGCTGGCTATACATAAATAAAAAAGCTGTTATTGATTTTAACCCTGATGATAATAATGAAGAAATTGCAAAAAAATCACTAACAAATTTAAAAACATTTTTTACAGGTGTTGGTGAATATTTCTTTAAAACGTTATTAGGTTATTTTTGTTTTATATCTATTTATATACTTCTATTTTATTTAACAACAAAATTCTGCCTACATTTTTTAGGAGAACCAACAATCACTCATAAAATAACTGATATTGCTTCAATAAAAACAGTTGAAGAACTTAATAATTTATTAAAATCTATTCCTTCTCACGATATATTAATACTAAAATTATGGATTATCATATATACTATAGCAGGAACTTTATTTAACTTTTTAGGATATTTATATTTTATAATTCTGTTTTCGGAAAAATATAACGTATTAAAATCAATATATATAACAATAATATTTTTTATAAAAAATATTATTGGTGCATTTTTAATAATATTATTTATGTTTTTCATATACATTATGTTTAATGTTATAACAATGATTTTGGGTACAAATTCTTTAGCTTTTGCAATTTTTATAATACTTGCAACATTATATTTAAATTATTATATTATTTTGGTATTCTGTTTTTATAATGAAAAAGAACAAAATAATAGCAATAACTGGACCGAGCGCAACGGGGAAAACACAACTGGCGATTAAACTTGCAACAGAAATTAACGGTGAAATAATTTCTGTTGATTCAAGGCAAATATATAAAGAATTAGACATTGCAACAGCTAAACCAACACGAACAGAAAGAAATGGTATAGAACATCATCTTATAGATATAGTTGATGTTAACCAAGAATACACCGTTGCTGATTTTTGTGATGATGCAAAAGAAAAAATAAAAGAAATATTAGAAAAAGGTAAAATTCCTATTCTTACAGGAGGTACCGGTCTGTATTTCAGAGTTTTACTTCAAGACTTTGACCTGCCAAGAGTAGCTCCGAATAAAGAATTACGTAATAAACTAAATAATCAGTCAACTGAAGAATTATATGATTTACTTTTTAAACTTGATAAAGATATTGCTCAAAAAATTCATTTTAATAATAAAGTTAAAATAATAAGGGCTCTAGAAGTATGTATTACTCTTGGCATTCCAATGAGTAAAGCTCAAAAGAAAAAAGAAAATGAATTTGAAACATTATGGTTTGGCTTAACTTCAGGGAATAGAGACTTTTTATATAACCGAGCAAATAAAAGAGTTGAGGAAATGTTAGATAAAGGACTTTTAGATGAAGCTAAACTCCTTTTTAATAAATACCCTGATAATAATATTTTATTAAATACTATAGGTTATCAGGAAATATATCCGTATCTAAATAGCAATATTAGTTTAGATGAAGCCATTTATAATTTAAAACAAAATACAAGAAGATATATAAAAAGGCAAATAAGCTGGTTTAAAACAAATAAAGAAATTATTTGGGAAGATATTGCAACAAATCCTAATGAACAAATATTTGAGAATCTTATTACTATATGTGAAAATTTGTAAAGAAAACATAATATATATAACAAAATAAATCATATTCATCTTTTAAGAACAATGTCTCAAACAAAAGGAATGTAAAATGCAAGTAAATCCTGTAAATAATTATACAAATACAAAAAAATCACAAAGATTAAAAGCCGCAAGAAATGGTGCATTAATAACAGCCGGAATTCTAACAGCTTCTGCAGGACTTTCTTGGGTAACCAATCCTGCTAGAATGAGTCAAAACATAAATGAATATGGTGGATTTAAAAATTACATTAAAATGTATGCTGTAGGATTAGCTGTTTTATCTGCCATAGGTGCCGCAGCCAATATAGTTGCAGCAACAATTTTACAGAAAGTAAAACCTAAAAATCCTCCTAAAGCAGTTAACTAAAAACTAACTCTTCTTTTTATATAATATAAAAGACCTTGCGAAAGTAAGGTCTTTCTTCTAAAATTTAATCTAATAGTGAGTCTTTTTTACTGACTCATCATCTTTTCTCGTACATTATTTATATTTTATGAATTTGAATAATTATTAGTAATTTCAAAAATATAATCAATAATTTGTGTAAAATATTCTAAAGAAGAAGCACCATTAATTATAATATCTGAATTCTCTTTTTTAGGAATAATATATTTTTTAGACGCTTCTCTCACATATGCCAATTGTTTTCTTGCATTTTTCTCATCTTGATTTCTTGAAGTTTGAGCTCTATATAAGAACCATTTTTCTTGAATTTCAGGCTCTATATCAACATATAATTTAACATCCAATAACTCGGAAACTCGACCGTACATTGTTGCCATACCTTCAACAACAATTATTTTTTGTGCTTTTTTTTCAATTGCTTTAGGAACAACAATCCCCGTACCATTAACCAGATATTGTGGTATTTTAACATCTATTCCTTTAGATAATTGTTCTAAATCTTCAAATAATAAATCCATTTGAAAATTATCAGGAGAATCTACATCATAACCTGATTCCAATAATTTATCAAAGGAGCCATATTGACAAATAAGCGCCGATATATCTTTAAAATAATTATCAGCACTTAATATTTCTACAGGCATTTTTAATCTTTCGGTTGCAAGTTTAATTGTATTACATATTGTAGTTTTACCACTTGCAGATTCTCCGCTTATTCCTATTAAAAAATGTTTCTCGGGATTGTTAATTATCCTTTTTGTAAATTTAGGAATAAAATCAGGATGTATAGACTTAAATATTGGTGTTTCACTATTTTTATCATAATTCAGAATTTGGTTAAATCTAGAATGCAAATATATTGCAAGAAACTCTCGACCAGCTTTTGTTGAAAAATCAGGTTTTTTTATTTTCTCATCTTTTCTATTTTCTTTATCTAACAGGAAATTCATATCTTATCAAAAATCCGTAAAAATAAATTTTGCCACTTTTTTTAATTTCTCGACTTTTTATTTATTCGGCAATATTATTTTACATTAAACTTTTTAGCAATTAAATATTTAATTATAAAGTAGAATGTAAATCTTAACATTATCCGTCAAAATATAGAGAGTTAAGCTATTTTACTTTTTTAAGGAGTTTAAAATATGAATGTTTATATTAAAACTTTTCTTTCTATTTTTATAATTTTTTTATATTCACCTACAATATATGCAGAGTGCATAACAGGATATGCTTGTTCTATAGCAGAGCTGGAAAAAAAAGAACAAGAACAATTATATAATGACTTAGAAATTATGAAAACTTACATTTCTAGAAAATCTAAACCTAATAACTTTATAATTTATAAATCTTCCATAAAAGATTATAATGATATATTTTTATTTAAATCAATTCTTTAACATCTTTTTTAAGTTCTATAAGTTTATCTTCTGTATTTGTTTCAAAATAAATTCTTAACAAAGGTTCGGTTCCGCTTTTTCTTATTAAAATCCAGCTACCATCTTCAAGATATAGTTTTAAACCATCTATAGTATTTATTTTTTCTATGTTAAACTGTCCTATTGTTTTATATTTGCTAAATTTATCTATAATAAAATTCTGTTCTTCTTTTGAATCAAGATTTATATCTATTCTGTCATTTATAAATTTTTGATTTAATTCTAAATTTATACTTTGCTGAAGTTCATATAATTTTTTACCTGTATAAGCAATCGTTTCCATTATTAAAAGATTAGCGAGAATACCATCTTTTTCAGGGATATGACCTTTAATGCTTAATCCGCCTGATTCTTCGCCAGCTATTATAATATCATCAAATCTCATAACAGAACCAAGCCACTTAAATCCAACCGGAGTTTCAACAATTTCTATTCCCTGTTCTTTTGCTATTAAATCCAACATAGAGCTTGCTCCAACGGTCTTTGCAAGTTTTCCTGTTTGTTTTTTATTTTCAATTAAATGTTTTAATAAAATAGCAATAATATCATTTGCACTTACAAATTCACCTTTTTCATTAAAAACCCCAAACCTATCCCCATCTCCATCGTTGCTTAGACCAATTAATCCTGTTTCTTTGCATTTTTCTTTAAGAAATGGAAGATATTTTTCCTTTGGATCCGGCATTTTACCACCAAAATTAATATCTCGTTCCATATTAAAACAATTATTTAATATATTATATTTGTCTAATATTTTTTTAAATAATTTTGCTGCTGCCCCATGATGTCCGTCATAATTAATTTGGATTCTTGAATTTTTAATTTTTTCAAAATTGATAATAGTTTCTATATGCGAAATATAATCTTCATCTAAAGAAACTTTTTTATATTGTTTGCATTTACCTTTATTTATAAAATCAGCATCAAAATATTTTAAAATCTCTTTAACTATTTCATCATCAGCAGGACCTCCATACTGAGGAATAAATTTAATTCCTAAATATTCAGGAGGATTATGTGAAGCTGTAAGCATAATTGCATACATATTATGTTTTAGGGCATAATATGCAAGTACCGGAGTAGCAGTAATTTTATCTGCAATTTCTACCAAAAATCCATTCTCTGCCAGTTTCTTTGCAATATAAAAAGCAAAGTCATCTGCCTTATTTCTGGGATCATATGAAATTACAATACTTGCATTGAACCTATCTTTTTCATAAACATAATTTGATATGGCATTTACAACTTTATCAACATTTTCATAATTAAATTCTTTATCTAAAATTGCTCTCCAACCGTCTGTACCGAACTTTATATTTGACATGATTTACCCTTTTTTATTTTTTTTTGTACAATAATTTTATATAATAAATCAAGGTTTAGCAAATGACAGATATTTTTTATGAAAACATTTATTATTTAGGACCGGATGGTTCTAATGCGCAAAATGCAATGTTTAGATTTTTAGAAATATGTAATATAAAAGTAAAAAATAAAATACCTCAAAAAACAATAAAATCTTCTCTTGATAGTCTTATTAATGATAATAATTCTGTTTGTATCTTGCCAATAGAAAATTCTATTGAAGGAATTGTTCGAGAAACAATAGATAATCTTTTAAAAATAAAAGATGACGAAATTAAAATAAGAGGTGAATTATCTATTCCAATAAAACATTTATTACTTTCGAAATCAAATGATATAAATACAATAAATAAAATAATTTCCCATCCTCAAGCATTAGCTCAATGTAGTAATTATCTATATAAGAATTTCAAAAATGCTGAAATAAAAGAGGTATCATCAACAAGCTACGCTGCCCAGAAAGTATCAAATGAAAATGATAAAACAATTGCTGCCATTGCTAATGAAACAAGTGCAAAAATATTTAAGCTTAATATTCTTTCTTCTGACATTAATGATGAAAAAGATAACCAGACAAGGTTTTATATTTTAGGAAGACAAGAACTTAATAAAACTATCAAAAGAAAAACAAGTATAATTTTTTCGACAAAAAATGAATCAGGAGCATTATGTGAAGTACTAAAAATCTTTTCAAAACATAATATTAATCTCACATATATTGATTCAAGACCTTCTAAGAAAAAACTTGGAGAATATCTTTTCTTTATTGAAATGGATGGCTTTGAGATTGATGAAAAAATTAATATTGCGCTAAATGAGATTAAAACTTATGTCGATTTTATGAAAGTATTAGGCTCTTTTTCTATTTATAAATAAGAAAGAGATACAAAAATTTTGTATCTCTTTCTTATACTTTTCTTAAATTTTATTTTCCTGAAAATTTCGCTTTATTAAATTTACTTTCAACAAAATCTTGTAAAGTATCTATTTTTTTGTCAATTTCAGCTTTAAAATCTGAATTAAGAAAATTTTGTTTAAAATCTTTTGCTTTTTTACCAATATTACTTAACTTTTCTTTAATAAAAGAAAAATTTTTATTTTTATCTGTTTTAGCATTCAAATCAGCTAGTATATTACCACCTTTTTTAAGAATAAAATCAGCAGGTTTTTTAAGTCCGGCTTTAACATTTTTTATAACTATATTATCCCCTTCAGCTGGGTTTAATTTACCCTTCTTAGCAAGATAAAGGATTGTTCCTGTTGCAACTGCAGTAGCTGCAACTGCTTTTGCCGCTGTTTTTACAGGACTTATTGATTTCGTTGATTGAACTGATTGTATCATTATAAATATACTCCTAATAAGCTTTTCTATTCAATTAATATCCATAAAAATAAAATTTGTTATTTTAAACTGTTCATGTTAAATAAACGTTACAATTAATTTTAATATAAATATCAAATAAAAAATATAAATAATTTATTTATGTTACAAATTGAAAAGACAGAAACTAAAAGTTTCTGTCTTTTTAGGTAATTATAAAAAGTCTCAAAATTTTATGAAATTTAATTAAACAAATTCATCTACATGTTCTTGAGCTTTTGGTAATATTTTATCTTTTAAAGCTTTACCTTGTTTCAAAATCCAATCACCTGCAGAATTTATGGCCGTTTTAATAGTATTTAAAGTTTTATTACCATCAGGATTTACTTTAAGTACACCTTTTTTTGCAATACCTGCAAGTAATGCAGCGGCTGCTACCACAGCGAGTACTATCGTTCCAAGCTTTTTACCAGCACCGCCTTTTTTCTTTTTATCATTGATTCCAGTTGCTGCTTGTGGTACTTCTTTTGTTACAAATGCTTGTGGCTGTTTTATCTTATCTTCAAAACTTGTTGTTCCTGCTTGAGCACTTGCAAAACTTACTGAACTTATCATAATTACCTCCTTCACTTTGGTAAATTCATAAAACACATAATAAAAAAAAATTGTTCTTTATTACTTCTTATGTTACATTTCTTTACATTTGATTATAAACACATTGAGACTCTTATATTATAACATATCAAATTAAAGAAAAAAAGCTCATTTAGGATTTACATATATAATGTCAAAAAATTCACAATAAGCAGAAAGTATGAGTTAATTTTCTTTACAAAACGAACCGAAACTTTGCTTTTGAGGAAGCTTTATCCGTATTAAAACTAAGGCGAGTGATGTTTTCAAAAGGGGAATACTTTGTTAGCAAGAATGATTAGCTAACCAAGAGCAATACTAGATTAAATTTTTTGTATTAGATTTTTGACAATTGGAATATTTTTTTTTCATCTGCTATCTATATATGTAGAAGAGTTTAATAAATGTAGGTATTAAATATAGTTTTGGAGAAAAAGTATGTCACAAACAGATACAATCAGTTTAAATATAGATGATAAAGCACATAGTTATGCAAAGATATATTCATCACTATTATCTGACAGTTTTCAAAGAAAAAGAGCTTATGCTTCTATTGTTGCTTTATATGCCTTGATAAATTTAGCAGAAAAAACAGATTATGATATACAAAAATCAATGACTATATTTAGAAATCCCATATTAAATGAACAATATGAAATTTCTGATTTATATATTAATAATTGGCATATTGATGTACGAATAATTACAAAGGGAAATGCTTTTTTAGTTCCTAAAATTCATTTTGACACTAATATTGTACCTGATTTTTATGCAGTAATAAAAGTAGATAACAACTTAACAACTGCCGAATTAATAGGCTTTGCAGACACTAAAAATATGCCAAAAGAGGGGTTTGATTATCATTACTATAGTGTTTCTAATAATTGTTTAATTAGCTATGAAGAATTTTTAAATGTTGTTAGTCATAAAAAAATAACAACTTTTACCGAAGAAGAACACAACTTATTTAAAGAATCTTATTTAAGTTTAATGGATAATGAGATTGATATAAATACAAAAAATAAAATATTAAAACATTTATTTGAGTGCAATGAATGCCGTACAGAATTTTGCTGTTTTACAGGTTTTGAAATGGTTAGCTGCAATTTAAGCAAATACCCTGAACTTCTTGAAGATCAAACACTTAATATAATAGGGGCACAAGCAATTGATAATCCTAAATACAAAGATAAAGAAGAAACTATTTATATTGAAGATACAAATAAAGATAATAATTTAGAAGATATAGAGTTTAATGATGATAAAGAAAAAGAAAATCACAATAACTCCGAAGAAGAACAAGAAGAAACTGTTTCTGATATATTAGATGAATTATTTAATATTGAAAATCAGAACGAAACAATAAAAGAAAATTTACAAGAAAAATCGGTTACAAATTCTGTTTCTAAAAAAGATATTATAGACCAAGAAGATTTTGTAATTATAGATGATGAAACAAATGTTAATGCTTTAAATTTAGCTGATAATACCGAAGATATTGAAATGATTATTGAAGAAGATAAACCCCAATCTGAAGTATTTTCCGAAGAAGAACTCAATTTAATTGAAGAAAACTTTTTAGACATAAATAAAAAGCCTGATTTAGTTTTTATAGAAGAAGCAACAAGCGAAATTAAAAATATAGAAGAACCTGCTCACGAAATTATAACAGAAGAACCAACAATTATTGAAGATAAAAAAGAAGAAGATAAAGTAGAAAGAGTAATTGTAGACTATGATGAATTTGGAGAACCAATATATTCATATATAACAAATGTATCAGAACCTGCAGAAGAGCAAGAAAATAAAATAAAAACTGAAATAATAACAAATAAAGAAATGACTCTTTCTGAAATTGAAAATATTGATGATTTTTCAGATACTGTTGAAGAAATTAAAGAAAATACTGATTATGATGAAAAACAATTAGAACAAGAATCTAACTTTGAATCTAATTTAGATGAAATTACAAGTAATTCCAGCAGTAATACTACAACTGAATCTAATAATAAAATAGAAACAACAGAAGAAGAATTACAAAATTTTAATGAAAAAATACAAGACGATCCTCTTTTCTCAGATGAAGATATATCCAATGAAGAAGAAGATACAGAACTTACAGATCCAGAATTTGAAGAATATGAAGATGAGCCTTCATATAATAATTATGAAAATAAAAATAAAGGATTGTCTAAAAAAGGCTTAATAGCAGGTTTATTTTTATTAATGTTTATAATAGCTTCTGGAGGTGCATTTTTTGCAATGAAATACATTAATGCAGCCACAAATGAAAATAAAACAAGCTCAGCCAGTCAATCAGAAATACCAGATGCAAATATGACAAATGATATGTTTGAACAACCAGAAGCAAATGAAACAACACAAAATGATATTATTGCCGTAGAAAATAATACAACTCCTTTAAATAATGAGCTTAATCCACCCCCACCAATCACTACAGAAAATATAAATACTCCTACACAAAATGAAACTGCCATTCCCCTTACAGAAAAAGATTTATTAAATAATAATAAACCAACCGGCGATGTAAATAAAGTTATGGCTAATGCTTTTTCTAATGGAATAAACAACATTTCACTTAGAGGTATAAGCTGGATGTGTGCCCCTAACTTATTTACTGATAATATTTTCAAAAACTATTTACAAAATTTAGATAATGTATTAAAACTTAACTTAAGAAAAAATATTCTTAATACTACTGAAATACCTACCAACAATAACGTTACAGTGAAGATAGCAATAGATAATAATGGTCATTTATTAAAAACTTTAATATCAAATTCCAGCGGGTCAGATGAAATTGATAATATTGTGTTACAAAGTATTAAAGAAACCATTGAATCTCAAAATACCTTCAATCTCAATGATAGTGAACAAAAAGCAGATAAATATTTCTTACAGGTAGTAATAAAATTGTAATTTGTGATATTATATTGAATGGGTATGCGAGATTAGAGAATTATACTTGTGCTTTTAGTTGAAGAACAAAGATCTTTAATAGAAAAAATAGTTAAATCTAACAAAAATTTTAAAGGTAATGAAGATTTACTTGAAGATTTTTGCAGTGAAGCATTTCAAAAATCTTACATGATTTTCAATTCATCTTCTAATATTCAGAAAATTGAAAATTATGTTTCTAAAGTAGTACATACTTCTATATTGTGTGTTCTTAAAAATTCAGGCCGAATAAGGAGAACATCAGAAGGATACATCCCAACAAAAGAAGTTATTGTATCAGATTTATCATCTAATAAGATAAAAGATCAAGTAATCGACCCTGATTTCATTTTAGATTTTCCTGATCCAAAAGATAGTGCAGAAGAAATTCTTATTACAAAAGATTGTCTCCAAAAAATTGCAGATGCTGTTTGTGTAATACATAAAGAGTTACCATCTCAAGCTTTTTTGGATATTTTTTATTTAAGATATGTAAAAGGTCTTAAACAAAGTGAAATATCAAAGTCCTTAAATTTATCACAATCAGAAATTAGTAAAAGACTTATGCAATTATCTAAATTAATAAGTAATTTTCTTGATAACAGCAAAAGTTAGGTTTTAATTATGATTTGTCGTAGATGCGGAGCTTCTTTACCTGATAATGTAATCAGATGCAGCAATTGCGGTATAAAAGTAAATATGTTTTGTCCTGAGTGTAAAACTCTAAATGTTTTTGGTTCAAAATATTGTAAAAATTGCGGTTATGAATTAATAAAAACATGTCCAAATTGTAAATGCTCTAATATTTATTCTGCAAAAGAATGCAGAAAATGTAAAACCCCTCTTAAAACTCAAGTTTCTAACTCAGAATTAGAAATCGTAAAACCAATCAGTTATTCTTCTTCTAATGACGATTACAATCAAGATTGCAATATTGTAAACCCACTGCATCAAAATGAAGATATTGATGCCTTTCGACAAGATGCAATTGAAAATAAATATATTGAACAGAATAATCATTTTATCAATAGCTTAGATGAACCATCCACAACAGATCATACAGATGAATTTGACAAAATAAAGGAAATAGAAGAATCACAAGAATTAAAAGAGTCCGAGAATCTTAATCAAAAAGAAACTTCTGAAATAGATTCTCTTGAAAAAAACATATTAGAAGCTAAAGAAATTAGCTCAATACAAACTAAATCTATAAAAACAAAAACAGAAGAATCTGCTGAAATAGATTCTGAGGATAAAAAAGAGACAGAAGTTGTTATAGAAAATGATAAAATAGAAGAATCTTCTACACAAAAGGAAAAAACAAGTTCAGAAAAAGACACAAACAATGACTTTATAGAACAACGGAACAAACAACAAATACCTGATATTATTCAAAGCTACGATGATTTTCTAGAAGACGAAATTAACATTCAACAAATAGAAGAAATCGTTGATTATGATGTCCAAGAAAGTCTTAATGAAGAAAAAGAAGAACAATACATTAAAGATGAAGAACAAAATCCTACCTCTGAAAAAGAATTTAATTATGAAGATATAACACTACAAAAAGAAGCTGTTAAAAAAGCTGTATTTACAATAAAAAATTCAATAAATAAACATGTTATTGCTATAAATGGTCCTGAAGGTTGCGGGAAAACAGCCGTTTTAAAACAAGCTTCAGCATTATTAGAAAATGAAAAGTATCTTTTGTTATATGGGAATTGTACTCCTTTATCTCAAATAACAAGTTTTGGTTTTTTCCAAGATGCCTTTCTTAGAATGATGGGATTTCCTCCATATATAAATAATAGAGATAACTTTATTAAAGATTTTAAAAAAAGTTCTTTTATTAATATTTTTAGTTCTCTAAAAGAACATGAACTAACATCTTTTTTAAATATTTTCTATCCTGTAGAAACAGACAATTTTGAAAATATTCTTGAAAATAAACAGCAAATATTTAATATATTAGAAAAAGTTATTAAATCTTTTCTTTCTAATTCAAATTTGATAATTTCTATTGACAATTTTGAATTATTAGATGGGGCTTCATATGATTTTATTATGTACCTAATGGAAAATAATTTCTTCAATAACAGATTAAAATTATTTGTTGCATATCAAGAAAATAAATCAATACAAAGTTATTTTGACATGACTCTAGTTGATGAAAATATATTTGAAACAATATGTCTTAAAAAATTTAATGAAAAAGAACTTTTAGATTCGGTAAATAATTCTTTATCATTAAACATAGAAGAAGTTTTACCTCCTGTTTTCTTACAAGATATTATTCAACGATCAGAAGGTAATGCTATAAGAATGGAACAAGAAATAGCCTTATTATTTGACATTAATTACATTAGTATAAAAGATAATGAAATATATATAAATAACGAAAATAAATATGAAAATGAACCAAAATCGCTAGAAGAATTAATAAAACTAAGAATAAATGCTTTAGCCCCAAGTGCAAAAAATATACTTTTTATGGCAGCTATTATAGGTTATAGATTTGCAACAGATATTTTATGTTTATCTGTAGATATGCCGATAAAAAAAGCTGAAAAAATGATTGATCTTCTTAAACAAGAACTTTTTATATCTCCTGTTGATAATTTTACTTGTGAATTTAAAAGTTTAACAATCTGGAAATTAATTTATCAAGAAGCAAAAAGTGATCTTTTATTTAAAGAGAATTCTGAAAGATTATATGCCACATTAAAACCCTTAATTCTATCAAGTAATATTCAAAAATTAATTTCTTGTGCTGCTGCATTAGATAAACAAGAAAGTCTCAATATATGGAAAAATACTGTAGATATTACAGCAAAACTTGGAGATACAAACTTGTATGTTATAGCTCAAAAACAGTGTTTAAAAATTATTGAAGAACAATCAATTCCAAATGCAGAAATAATTCAATCAATTATATATGAACAAATTGGTAAACTTTTAAGTAAAAAATCTCCATCAGAAGCTATTACATATTTAGCAAATGTACTTGATTCAAAAATAAAACAAAATAATACAAATAAAATAATTGATTTATCCGGATATTTTATTAACAGTTGTTATTTAACAGGCAACTACTTTGGAGTAGTAGAAGCTGTTGATGCAGTAATATCAAGCATTTTCCCTACTGAAGAAAAAGTTTCTGATTGTGATTTAGCATTAATAAAAACAAGAAAACTTAAGGCATTACTAAATATAGGAAATAGTGAACAACTTATTAATATTATTCAAGAAGAAATCCTTCCTGAAATAAATAAAGCACTTTCAATAAAACAACTTGATACAAATTATAAAAATATATTAAATGATGCTTGGATATTATCTAATACAATACTTGCAAAAGCATTTGCTATTCAAGGTAATAATGAAGTTTTTACAACACTAGCCTCTATTAAAGAATTTATTATAGGAAATAATTATGAAACCGATTTTTATATAACTCAAAATAATCTGATAGAAGCATTTGTATATACAACCCTTGGAAATATAAATACATCAAACGAAATATTAACAAATATAATGAATAGATATAAAGCATCATCTATGCCTCCTTCTTTACTTACTGAATGGAACTTAATTAACGTACTTAACAGAATTATTACAAAACAAACAGATGGACTAAAAGCTGATTTATTTGAACTTGCAGCCTTTACCAATAATATAAATGAACATTTTATGAAAAACATTATAAAGTTAATTTTAGGTTATATTCTAAAGGAAGAAGGTAATACAGTTAAGGCATTAACTATTTTTAATGAAGAAATAACATATTTTGCAAAAGAAAAAGTTGCAATAGGAGCTCTTCTTTCTTGGGCTTTAATTGTTCAAATTAGTATAGATACAGGGGATATTGATAAAGCACTTAATACTGCAACTAAAGCGCTTGAAATAGCACAAAGTCCTAAAATAAATAATTTCTTCTTCATTATATACTTCCAACAATTTTTGGCTAAAATCTATTTAATAAAAGGTGATTTAATTGCCGTTAAAATGTACCTTGAAAAAACTATTATGATTGCTAAAAAATATAACTTGAAATATCAACTTGCTAATTTATACATTGATTATGCTAAATATATGGAAGAATATATGAATTCTAACCAAACATTTAATGATGAATATATCAAAATTACAACTGATTTATATAGCAAAGCCGTTTTACTGGCAAAAGAATTACAAATAAGTCCTTTAATAGAAAAAGCAGTAAAAGAAAACTCTTCTTTTAAAACCTTCTGTCAACTTAATTCTATATAAAAACAAATAATATTTATCTAACTTCAACTATCCTAATATTTTGTTTTAATATTTCTTTTATTTTTTCAAAATCCTTATCATTATAAGTTTCTTCCATTGTTAAAGAATCATCTAATATTTCAGACTGAACAACAAATTTCTGAAGATAATATTTTTTTGCACCTTTTATTAATTGAGAAATTTTATCAAAATCATCAAAATCAAGCTGTTTCTTTAATACCGTAGTTCTAAATTCATAATCGATAGAAGAAGTCATTATCAAATTAATACTTTCTTTTATTTTACAAGTATCAATATCTACATTTGTTATAATTGGATATTTATCTAATGGCGCTTTTATATCCATAGCTATATAATCAACAAAAGAATTTTCTAATAATTTAGAAATAATCTCAGGTTTATAACCATTTGTATCCAACTTGACTAAAAATCCCATTTCTTTTATGCATTTTATAAATTTTTCTAAATCAGGTTGAAGAGTAGCTTCGCCGCCTGATATAACAACAGCATCTATTTTTCCAATTCTTTTTCTTAAAAAATCAAAGAATGAATCTGTAGAACAGACTTCATTCTTTGATTTTCCATTTACTAATCCTGCATTATGACAATATCCACATCTAAAATTACACCCCGGAGTAAAAACAATAGCACTTATTTTATCAGGATAATCAATTAAAGATGTTTTCTTTAGACCTCCTATTACAAATTGCATTCGCACCTTACTTCATCAATAACAAAAGTTTTTCTTGTTTTGAATTCCGCTTGTTTTCCTTTATTCCACTGCTGAACAGGTCTAATATATCCAACAATTCTTGAATAAACTTCACACTCTTCTCCGCAATCAGGACAAATACTTTGCTCCCCTTTTAAATACCCGTGGTTTGGACAAATACTAAAAGTAGGTGAAAAAGTAAAATATGGTAATCTATAATTAGTACAAACCTTTCTTACTAAATTTTTCATTGCATTTAAGTTAGAAAGTCTTTCGCCTGCAAATATATGTACAACAGTACCCCCTGTATACATTGTTTGAAGTTCATCTTGATGATCTAAAAGTTCAAATATATCATCAGTATAATTTACCGGTAAATGTGTTGAATTTGAATAGTAAGGGTCAGCTCCTTTTTGATATTCTTCTTCATTTGCACAAATTATTCTTGGCATATTTCTTTTATCAAGCTTAGCAAGTCTATAACTTGTACCTTCAGCAGGTGTTGCCTCTAAATTATAATTATTACCAGTTTCTATTTGGAATTCACGAATTTTTTCTCTCATAAAGTCCATAACACCAACTGCAAAATCATGTCCTTCTTCTGTTTCTAAGCCCTTACCAAATAAATTGATGCAAGCTTCATTCATACCAATTAAACCAATTGTTGAAAAATGATTCTTCCAATATACATTAAACCTTGCTTTAATATCTCTTAAATAGAATTTAGTATATGGATATAATCCATTATCAGTAAGTTTTTCTAATAATTTTCTTTTTATTTCAAGAGAATTTTTAGCTATTTCCATTCTGTCTGAGAGCAATGATAAAAACTCATTCTTATCTTTTGCAATAAATGCAATTCTCGGTAAGTTCATAGTAACAACACCAATAGAACCGGTTAAAGGATTTGAGCCGAATAAACCGCCGCCTCTATATTCAAGCTGCCTGTTATCTATTCTTAATCTGCAGCACATTGACCTTGCATCTTCTGGATTCATATCAGAATTAATAAAGTTAGAGAAATATGGAATTCCATATTTTGCGGTCATTTCCCATAAACCTTCAATATTAGGATTATCCCAATCAAAATCTTTTGTAATATTATAAGTAGGAATAGGGAATGTAAATACTCTGCCTGAGCTGTCTCCTGCCATCATTACTTCGAAGAATGCCTTATTTATCATATCCATTTCTCTCTGGAATTGTGAATATGTTTCTTCTTTATACTCTCCGCCAATAATAACAGGTTGATCCGCATAGTAAGAAGGTACTGTCATATCCATTGTAATATTGGAAAATGGTGTCTGGAACCCTACTCTTGTAGGTACATTCATATTAAATACAAATTCCTGAATAGCCTGTTTTACTTGTTCGTAGTTTAAACCGTCATATCTTACAAACGGAGCTAACAAAGTATCAAAATTTGAAAATGCTTGCGCTCCCGCGCTTTCACCCTGCATCGTATATAAGAAATTTACCATTTGTCCTAATGCTGTTCTAAAATGTCTTGCAGGCGCACTTGATACTTTTCCTTTTACCCCTTTAAAACCTTCCATTAATAAATCTTTTAAATCCCAACCCACACAATATACTGAAATTATATTCAAATCATGTATATGAATATCTCCATTTAAATGAGCTTTTTTTATTTCTTCAGGATATATTTTATTTAACCAATAATTTTTACTTATATTAGAAGCTATATAATTATTTAAACCTTGAATAGAATATGACATATTTGAATTTTCATTAACCTGCCAATCTAATTGTTTTAAATAATCATCAACCATATCTATATTAAGACCGGAAGCAAAATCTCTTATTCTTGTTCTTTGTTCACGATATAAAATATATGCTTTTGCTGTTGCAGGATATCCAAAAGAGAACAATGATATTTCTACAGCATCTTGAACTTCTTCAACAGTAGGTGCTTTTAAATTAGATTCTTTTTTATTTGCAATTTCTTCTGCCATTAAAATTACTTTTTTTGTAATTTTTGCAGCTTCTGTTTCACCAAATTCTTTTGTAACTTTTGCTGCCTTTAAAATTGCATTTTCTATTTTACTGGCATCAAAATCTACAATAGCCCCATCTCTTTTTACTATTTTATTCATTTTATTCCCCTTTTTACATCTCCCTTTTTTCGACTTTAAAATCATCCTTGTTTTAAAGTTGAAAGTTTCTTTATAATAGTATTTTTTTCATACTTTGTAAATATATCGTAGTTATATATTTTTATTTTTTATATCGAAAATACAATAATCTATAAGATATTTGATATAAATTATCATTTTAAAAACTTACATGATTTTACAATTTTTTATATTAAAATTTGTCAAATAATTAATAAATATTATCCATATATTTTTTTATACAAATAATAACTTCTAAATATCTTTTTTACATAATTATGAGTTTCATCATATGGAATATTTTCAATAAATTCATCATTATCAGCGTGGCTCTTTTTTATCCACTTATTAACACTACCTTCTCCGCCATTATATGCAGCAATTACATATAAATCATTATCATTAAATCTTTCTTCTAAATATTTTAAATAAGTACAACCAAGAAAAATATTTATTCGAGGATTCATCATATCATATTTTTGAGGTACTTTTATTGCGAACTTAGTAATTATATAATTAGCTGTTCCCGGCATTAATTGCATTAATCCTAAAGCATTTGAAGCACTTCTTGCATTTTCATTAAAATAGCTTTCTTCTCTTATTAAAGCCATTATTAAGAATGGATCTAAAGCAAATTTTTTACCTGCAAGATTAATTTCGTCAACCCAATATAGCGGATATGCTAATTTATAAGCACTACTTATAAAAGGAGGTTTAATATCCATTTCTTCAATCATATCTCTTGCAAGCAATATCGAACGAGACTTCTTCCCCTTCTTCGCCTCAAACCAGCTTTCAACTATTTTATTATTAAAATTAGCATCAAGCCATATTTCATAATCACCAAGCTCAAACAATGTATTTATTAACTTTATATCTTTTATATCTAAGTTTGAAAGACTTATCGGAAATTCATTTTTATCTTTATATATTATTTGATTTAAGTGGTTTGTTGTCCAGAAATTATTTCTTTTATTAATAATTGATTCAGCTCTTAGACCATAATAGTCATCAGGATATTTTGAAGCTAATTTTGATAATATATTATGAGCTTCTAAATTCTTATTAAGTTTCATTTGGACTTTTGCAAGCCAGAATATCATTTTAGTTGTTGAATTAACATTTTTATATCTTTTTAGATGTTTATATGCAAGTTCTTGTGCAGATTCATAGTTTCTTTTTATTGAATATTCATACCAAAATTCATTCCATAAAGATTCAGGAGCATAATTAGAATCGGGATATTTTTGTTCTATCTCTTTATAGAGATTAATTGCTTTTTCCCTAGGAAGCAACCCTGCAAGTTTATACATTACATAATCTTCACCTTTTAGAGATTTTAATTGTACAATTTTATACATCTGAGTCCAATTTTTTAATTTTTGACCACTCATATATGAAGTATAAATATCATAAATCTGATGAAGTCTTTCCTCATCTGCAATTGAAGAATATATATCCAGTCCGCTTTCTATCAGCTTTCTTGCAATAGCTTTATTACCTGCATAATGATTTACTATAACCATATAGTCCCAATATGAAGAAATAGGCAGTTTAGAAAAATATTCTAATGCTTTTTGATATTTTTTATTTATATAATAAGCTTCCCCAAGTATTTTTTTATCATCGTCTGTTAAATTTATATTTAAAGTTGCAAGCTCTTCACTGCAAGGGAGTAAGTATAATTTATCACCAGAATCACTTTTTAAAGACTCTTTTATATAATTTCTAAAATAATTTGCTGCTTGTTCTTTATCTTCTTGTTTATATATCAATCCTAAGTAATAATCTTCACTTGAAGGTACATTCAATCTATTTGTTTTTAAAACCAAAAATTGTTCCTTAGCTTCTTGATATCTTTTTAAATAAAAGTAACTTCTAGCAAGATTATATCTGGCAGAATCAGCAAAAACAGAATTTGGCGATTTTTCTAGAAATAAATTGTATTTTAAAGATGCAGTTAAATAATCTCCAACTTTTTGCGCACTTTTTGCCTGCTTATATAAAGCTACAGGGTATAGTGGACTTATCCACTTTATCTTGGAAAAATTATAATATGCATTTTGATAATCTCCTTTATTATAAAAATCTACTCCTTGTTTATAATATATTGGAGAATTTTGTGTAATTTTATCATTGTATATTAATATAGCAATAACACAAGGAATAATAATTATTAAGGCTATAACCAGATATCTTAAATATTTCATCTTATCTCTTCATAACATCCACTACA
This sequence comes from Candidatus Gastranaerophilales bacterium, assembly GCA_944323285.1. Classification (GTDB taxonomy): domain Bacteria; phylum Cyanobacteriota; class Vampirovibrionia; order Gastranaerophilales; family Gastranaerophilaceae; genus Avigastranaerophilus. The sequence goes on from CALURV010000008.1 coordinate 33,640, forward strand.
TCAATACAATAGCACAAAATATAAACAATTCCTAACTAATTATAACTCTATTTCTACCTGTTGTTTTAGCTTCATACAAGGATTTATCAGCACACTGTATAAAACTTTTAGCCGTCATTGATTCTTCAAAAGCACATACTCCAATACTAACTGTAACCTTAATAAAGGAAATATCTTCAATACCTGCTTCTTTTATATCCATTTTTGATTCTTCTATAACTTTACGAAGTCTTTGCGCAACAGAACTTGCTTCTTTGATATTTGTTTGGGGCAGTATTATAAAAAATTCTTCTCCGCCATACCTGCAAGCTATATCGTACTCTCTTATTTCATTTTTTATTAACTCTGAAACTTGCCTTAGTACACAATCTCCTGCTGAATGTCCGTATGTATCATTAACCTTTTTAAAATAATCAACATCAAGCATCATACCACATAAAGAATTGTTATTACGTTTCGCATTTGCAACTTCTTGATTTAAACGAAATTCAAACTGTCTTCTGTTATTTAAACCTGTCAATGCATCCATTGTTGCGTATTTCAATACTTCTGCATATACATTTGCTCTTTGTATTGTCATGCCTGATTGCCGTGTTAATTGCACCAAATAATCAATATCTTTTTGCAAAAGTTTTTCTATATTGCTATATGCAGCTATTGCTCCTAAAATATTTTCTTCATGAATAATAGGGAAAACTCCTACCTTCGAATTTTCTGAAATTAAATATTCTGTTTTATTTGTTATTTTATTCAATAATGTATATACATGCTCATCTTTACAAGCATTAGGCCAAACCAATTTATATTTATTTTCTTTATTTATAAATATATATATTAGATGACTTGATATAAATCTATCTATCATTTCTCCTATTAATGGAATTATATATGATAATTCATACTGACTTTCTATTATTTTAGCTATATCTTTCATAGCTTTATAGAAGTTAAGACTAACTTCCATTTGCTCATTTAACAAATAATTTATTATTGCACCTGATAATAATTTTGATGATACATTTAATATTTCAAAGAAGTCTTTAGATAATATATCTTTCTTTTTGATAATTAATCTCATCAATCCAAATACTTCCGAATTTGATATAAGTGGATAAATAACAATATTTTCATCAACAATTACTTCCTTCATTTGAATTAATTGTTCTTGCTTTATTTCACAATTAAATTCTTCGTCATTAAAATAAAATAAATTTCCGGATGATAAAGAAAGATTGCTATATATATAGTTTATCTCTTTTTCTTGATTTTCATCATCAAATATCTTCCAATCACAAACAAAATCTTTCAATAGTAAGTTATTACTATCCCAAATAATAAAATCTATAAAATCTATATTTAAATAACCTTTAAATAGTTTATTTACAGAATTTACTGTATTTGACGGCGATATTTTTTTTGCAAGTATATTTGCAAGTCTACTTATAAACTCTATATTATTCATATTATCAAACATATTCATAATTCTTCAAATTTTTTATCGTAAGGGCATTTCAACAATTCCCTCAAATTAAAATCTTTTTGTTTTGAAAGAACTACTTTCCCTTTTGTATACAAAATATCATCATCTGATAAAGATGTTAAATCCGTTCTTTTAACAAGATAATCATAATCTCCTTCATTAATAATTCTACGTTTAATTTCACCTATAACTCCAAATATATATTTATATTTGTCTTCTTTCAAAGAAGGATCTATCAACATAGTGGTTCTCTCAAATTCTTCAAGGGCTTCCTTATTCATATGTATACTTCTCAATAATAAAGCGAAATTATAATGAGCTTCAAAATTCTCAGGATTTATATTAATAGCTTTACAATACTGTTTTCCTGCTGCATTGTAATCACCTAATAAATGGTTCGTAAGAGCAAGATTATAATATGTATCAAAATCATCTTTTAAATATTTTAGTGCTTCATTATATGAATCTCTGGCTTTTTTTAAATATTTTATAGAAGTTGTCGAACTATCTCCCATATATACAGCTTTTCCTCTATATGCAAGCCCCATATTATAATATGCTATTCCTTTATTTGCTTTTGTCATTTTCTTATTATTAAATACTAAAGGAATATTAATCTGAAACGGATTTGTATTGATAATTCTTCCATACTCTTGTATTGCTTTATCATAATCTGCCATTTTCTCAGATAAAATTATACCTAAATCCATTCTGCATACCATAAAATTCGGATTATACTTTAAAGCATTCTCATATGCATTTACTGCTTCATAATAATTTTCAAAGCTTACATAAATATTACCTAAATTACAGCTTGCTCTTGAATGTTCCGGATAATGTCTTAGTGCTATCCTATAATAATCAACAGCTTTTTGATATTTTGCTTTTTTATATGCGACATCTCCTTTATGTACAAAATAAAAACCTATACACTTATGATACTGCCTTATATACCAATCTTTATAAAAATATAAAGATGCAATAAACATTATCATCATTATTGATAATATTATTTTTGTAATTTTCAATTTTAGTAGTTTTATTATAAAACCCACAACTTACCTCAAACTTACTGTTTAAGTATCAATATTTGTTGCGTATACGGCATTTGTTTCGATAAATTCACGCCTTGGCTCTACATTATCACCCATAAGAATATCAAATAACTGATCTGCAAGCATTGCATCTTCAATAGTTACCTTCAATAAAGTTCTATTGGCAGGATCCATAGTAGTTTCCCATAATTGCTGGGGCATCATTTCTCCTAACCCTTTGAAACGCTGTATTCCTACTCCTTTTTTACCTCTTTCTTCAATTATTCTTTGAAGTTCAGTAAATGAAGTAACAACTAAATCTTCTGCTCCGGTATTTAAATACAATGATTTTTCTTCCTCAAATAAGAAATCTCTTATTAATGGATATGAAGATTTTATTCTATTATATTCTGATGACTTTATTAAATTTGGAGTTACAGTAACGGGTTCAATATCAGAACCTAAATCAACTCTTATTGAATATTTTCCTGTATCTAAATTTTGTTTTAGAGCTACAGTATAATCTTTTGCTTCCGTAATACCATAATTTTCAGCATGGTCTTTTACATAATGCTGTAAATATGCAATTATTTCTTCCATTCTAGTTGGATTATCAAAATCCTCAGCCTTAATATCTGCTCTTACCAATCCTCTTATCACAACAGAAGGAACAGCATTTATAATAGGACTGTTAAATGAATTATAATAACTTGACATATTCCCTATTAATGAAACTAAATCAGAATTAGCAATAACCTTATCCTTTGAATTATCGCAAAGAGTTAAACCTGTAGTTCCTCTTTCTCTCAAAGTTTTATCTAAAGCTCTGTCATCATATAGATATTCTGATTGTTTACCTATTGTAAGTTTATACAATGGAGGTTGTGCTATATAAACGTACCCATTATCAATTAATGGTTTTGCATACCTAAAGAAAAATGTTAACAGTAATGTTCTAATATGAGCACCATCAACATCAGCATCTGTCATAAATATAATTTTGTGATATCTTAATTTTTCAATATTAACATCTTCTTCATTTTTACTAATATTTATACCAATTGCTTGTATCAATGACTGTATTTCATTATTACCATATATTTTATCAAGTCTTGCACGCTCTACATTTAAAATTTTACCTCTTAACGGCAAAATGGCCTGAAACATTCTGTTCCTGCCTTGTTTTGCACTGCCACCTGCCGAATCACCCTCTACTATATATAACTCACATTTTTCAGGTTCCCTATTCGAGCAATCTGCAAGTTTTCCCGGTAGTGTAGAATTTTCCAATGCCGATTTTCTTCTTGTTAAATCTCTCGCTTTCCTTGCAGCTTCTCTTGCTCTTTGAGCCTGAAGAATTTTTTCTATTATTAATTTTGCAGATTTAGGATTAAATTCAAGCCATTCCTGAAATTTTTCTCTTACTACATCATTTACAGCACTTAAAGCCTCTGTATTTCCTAATTTTTCCTTGGTCTGTCCTTCAAACTGGGGTTCTGACAATTTAACACTTACTATAGCAGTTAACCCCTCTCTTACGTCATCACCTGTAAAATTAGCATCAGAATCTTTTAATAAATTATTTTTTCTTGCATAATCATTTAATACACGAGTTATTGCATTTCTAAAGCCAGTAAGGTGGGTTCCGCCTTGATGTGTATTTATATTATTCGCAAAGCTTAAAACCGATTCATTATAGGCATCTGTATATTGAAGTGCTATTTCAACTGCTATGCCATCTATAGTTTTATCCATATAAACTGGCTTTTCAAACATCACATTTTTATTTTTATTCAAGAATTCAACATAACTTCCAATACCGCCTTCATAATGAAATATTTCTTCTTTATTTGTTTTTGCATCTAAAAATGTTATTTTTAAACCTTTATTTAAGAATGCCATTTCTCTTAATCTATTTGAAATAACATCTCTATCCATTACAGTAGTTTCTTTAAATATCTCAGGATCCGGCCAAAATGTTGATTTTGTACCTGTTTTCTCTGTCTCTCTTATTTTTTCAACTGGTCCTGTTGGTTCTCCTCTCATATATTCTTGCCTATGAACAAAACCATTTCTTGATACTTCAACAACCATTTTCTCTGATAAAGCATTTACTACTGAAGCACCAACACCATGCAATCCGCCAGATACCTTATATCCGCCATCTCCAAATTTACCGCCGGCATGCAATACAGTATGTACTATTTCTAACGCAGATTTGCCACTTTCCGGCTTTATATCAACAGGTATTCCGCGTCCATCATCTTCTACTGTAACACTCTCGTCTTTGTTTATTGTTACTTTTATATGTTTACAATATCCTGCTAATGACTCATCTATTGAGTTATCAACTATTTCATATACACAATGATGAAGCCCTCTTTGGCTTGTTGACCCTATATACATACCAGGTCTTAATCTTACAGCTTCAAGCCCTTCTAACACTCTTATATTACTTGCATCATAATTATTTGTTTGTGTTGTCATGTTCTAAACCCCAACTCTACTTCTCCATAATATTGTACTACAAATATAAGTTCTGAGCTAATTTATTACTATTGTTTAACTCTTTTTGAAACAATTTATAAAAAGTGTTATAATAAGTAGTATGTTTTTTAAGAGAAAATGCAAAATTACATTTATTAAACACGGAGCGACCATTAATACAGAAGAAAATCGTTTCTTTGATGATGAAAATTTTCCTGCAATTAATGAAACAGGCAGGATTGAAGTAGAAAAAATTTCAGAATGGATAGATAATAAAGGATTAAAGGTAGATAAAATATATACAAGTTCTGCCTTAAGATGTGTTCAAAGTGCAAGAATTTTATCTAATACTTGTAAACAAGATTTTGAAATTTTAGATTCTCTTACCAACAGAAAAAGCGGTATTTGGAACGGTATGACTCTTGAAGAAATTGAAAATAAGTTTCCTCAAGAGCTTGAAAACTACTATAAAAATCCAAAAGAATTTACACCCGAAGGAGCCGAGTCTTTATCTTCTTTTAATAAAAGAGTTGATAATGTTATTAAAGGTATAATAGAGAATAATCTTCATAAAAGACTTATTATTGTAACTCATGGAGAAGTTATTCAAGCCGCTATTGCAAATGCTATAGGGCTTCCTTTAAATAATCAATTTAAAACATATATTCCATCGGGCAGTGCCACGCAAATAAGTTATTTTGAAAACTGGTCCAGCCTTATTTATTCTGCATATATTCCGTTATAGAAAGGTCAAAATGAATTATATTGATATTAAAACAGAGAATGAAATAAAAAAATTATCAGATTTAGCGTCTGAAATTTGGCACGATTATTGGCCTTGTATTTTATCTTCTGCTCAAATAGATTATATGGTTGCAAAATTTCAATCTTTTAATGCATTAAAAGAACAAATTAACGATGAAAACTATATTTACAATATTATTGAAGATAATAACAATTCAATAGGATATTTTGGAGTTTGTCCCAAAGAAAATTATTTATTCCTTTCAAAACTATACATAAAGAAAAACTACAGAGCTATGGGCTACGGCAAAAAAGCTTTTATCAAAATTATTGAAATAGCAAAACTACATAATAGAAATTCTATTCAGCTTACAGTTAATAAATATAACTCAAATACTATCAAAGCCTATGAAAAATGGGGTTTTAAAACCATCAATTCCGTTGTAACAGATATTGGCGAAGATTTTGTTATGGATGATTACATTATGGAATATAAATTATAGAAAAATCAATCCAAAACCCATAATAAGCATACCTGAAACTATACCGATAATAACATGATGATTTTCACCATATTCTCTTGCTAAAGGAAGCAGCGTATCAAATGAAATATAGACCATAATCCCTGCAACAGCTGCCGTCATTATACCTATTGATTGAGCCGGCATTATTGTCTTTAATAAAAGAACACCTATTAACCCGCCTACAGGTTCTGATATTCCTGCTAAAAATGTATATAATATAGCAAGTCTTTTCTTTCCTGTTGCGTGAAATATTGGTAAAGCTATAGCTATACCTTCCGGAATGTTATGTATTGCTATTGCTATTGCAACAGGTATACCAAGTCTTAAATCTTGGCTTGATACTAAAAAAGTTGCCATTCCTTCCGGGAAATTATGTAATGTTACAGCGGCAGCAGTTATAAGACCTGCTCTTCTTATTTTATGACGCTGTTGACTTCTTACTGATTTATTAAAAAAATCAGATTCTATATGATCAGGTATAAAATAGTCTATTGCTATCGCTATTATTATTCCTAGGAAAAATCCACCAAAAGCAAGTGCTTTCGATGGTATTAGGCTATAATATCCACTTAACATCTCAGGAGCTTCTCTCATAAGTTCACTTAAACTTACATATACCATTACTCCTGCTGAAAAACCCAAGCCAATTGATAATGCTTTTAAATTATTTCTCTTTATAAAAAATGTCACAAATCCGCCAAGCAATGTCGACATACCGGCAAATAAGGTTAATATTAAAGGTAAAATATAAATGCTCATACGAATATACTAGCACAAAAATTTTTTATGAAGTTTTTTCATAATAAGAACTTTGAATAATTTTTTATCAATATTGAATACCCATTCTTATTAAGATGTACTCCATCGCCTATCTGCAATTCACTTCTTAATTGTCCAAACTCATCTGTTAATGAAGCTCTTACATCTATATATGTACAATTTTCTTTTATTTCACTCATTTCTTTTAATGCTTCATTATATTCATTAATCTGTGAATTTGTTTTTATACAACCCCAATATATTTCATGAATAGCTTCTTCTATAGGCAATATTGATTGAATCAATATTTCTCCATTAAAGTTCAAATTATCTATTAATTCTATATAATCTAATATAAAATCTTCTGTATATCTTGGTATATCATTTACTCCATACGCCAATATTAATGTTTTATTCTCAAGATTAGTTAAACATTTTACTTTCTTTTTAGCATTATTTATTGTTTCTCCTGATATCCCAAAATTTATTCCGTCAAAATTATCTTCGACACAAAGCATATCTATAATAGAATCACCTAAAAATATTTTTTTAGAACTATTTATATCTAATGTTTCACATCTTTTTTCAAAAGCATACCATTGTCTTTCTATATAATACATGTGCGGAGCACTTTTCATTGTATTTTCTTTCCTTTTATAATAATTGTTTTGTTAATTATAAATAATACTATATAATATAAAATATGAAAAATTTTTATTATAAAGTTAAAACTCTTGAAGGTTTAATCAAAACAGGCTACATTAAAGCATTAAACTTTGAAGATGCAGCGAAAAAACTTAAAAAAAATAATTTTACTATTATTCAAATTAACGAACAATTTTCCCCAAATTCCAAAATACAAAATATTAATTTTATTTCAAAAGAAAAAGTTTTATCTATTAAGGAAAAACTTGAATTTTTTAATGCTTTTTATTCTCAATATACATCAGGTATTTCTATCAATGAAATTTTCTATTCTATTATGTCTTCAACCTCTAATCCGAATATAAGAGGATTTTGTTTTCAAATAACTAAAAAATTAGAAAAAAATTTATCTTTAAAAGAAACTTTAATTAATTTTCAAAATGCACTGGGGCCGGCTTATACTGCATTAATTTCTGCAGGAGAAAACTCTGGGAAACTTGATACAATCCTTTCAGAAATAATAAAAAATATAAAAAAAGAAGAACAAATAAAAAGAAATTTAATTTCTTCTTTATCATATCCACTTACAATTACTTGTTTGGCAATTGCTGTATTATATTTATTCAACTCTTTTATTTTTAAAGTTTTTGATATGATAGGAACCGATATTTGCCAATCTGCAATTATATCTCTTTTAATAGCTACAATTATTAAAATTATTATATTCTTCTTTGTTTCCGGAACTATAATTTATTCTTTATTGAAAAATGATAAAACAAAAAAAATTATTATTAATTTTATTCAATCCAGAAAAATTATATTAAAAGTATTAAAACAATATTATTTCCAGAGTTTCTTTTTAATCCTTTCTTTAGCTTATAATGCGGGAATACCTCCTGTCGAATCAATATATCTGGCGAATTCTGTCATTAAAATAAAAACAATTAATAAAAAAATTGAAAAAGCCGCTAAAATGATTTCTGAAGGCTGTACTATTTCTACCGCATTTAATATTGCAAATGTTTTTTCGGATTTTGCAATGTCTCAAATTTCTGCCGGTGAAAATGCAGGAGAACTTGATACAATGTTTAAATTAGCTGCTGAGGACTATGAACACAGGATTGATTTAGAAATTAAAGTATTAACAAAAATTATTGAACCTTTGTTATTAATCGTTGTTGGAATATTTGTAGCATATATTGCTTATAGTGGCTACTCAAGATATTATAATAGTTTATTTTCATTAATTTAACTATTGAATCAACATTTTATCAACAGCTTGTTTTACTTGATTAATGGTTATTGCTTTCATGCAGGCATAATCATCTTTGCACTTACCTCTTAAAGAACACGGCATACAAGGTAAATTGGCTTTAATATAAATATTTCCATTCCCTAAAGCCTTCCATTTTTCAAAAGGCATCGGCCCATATAAGCCTATTACCTTTGTATTTACTGAAGATGCCATATGAAGTGTTCCGGAATCATTTCCTAATATAAAATCCACTTCCTTTAATAGAGCTAAACTGTCTTTTAAATTTACTTTTCCGCACAAATTTAATGGTGCTATTTTTAGATCTTGACTATATTTAAGATTATCATATACTTCTTTATCAATAGGCGCTCCGATAAATATTACCTGAACTCTTTTCTCGTTTGATAAATACTCTATTATCTCCGCATAATTTTCTACATCCCAGCACTTGCCTTGATTTGTAGCTGTAACACTTACTACTGCTTTTTTTATATCTTTTTTTATTTTATTTTCTTCAAATATTGCTTTTATTTTATTGCTGTTTTCTTCACTAATCCAATTTTCAAGATAATAATCTTTTACTTCTAAACCGTCGGATTTAAGAACATCTAAAAAGCATAAAGATTCATGTTTATCTGCATCATACTTAACTTTCTTTGTTAGAAGAAATCCTCTATTCTCTGTATCATATCCTATTCTCTCTTTTGCTCCCATATAAAAACATAACAGGGCACTTGTTAATGAACGCTTTAATATATATACCTTATCATACTTTTCTTTTTTTAATGAAAAAACATAACTCCAAAATGATTTCTTATTCTTTTTTTCATATCTGCAATGTCTTGTTATATCAAAAAATATAAAATTATCTACATAAGGACAATCTTCTATAATTTCACCAGAACCCGAAGAAACAAGAACATCAATTTGAGCATTCGGATAGTTATATCTTAAATTTCTCAAAAAGGGAACTGAAAGAATTGTATCTCCTATATATCTATATCTTACTACCAGAATTTTCTTACACACCGATTATTTCCCTTATATCTACTAATGCCTTTAATTTTAATGCATAAAATTTTACAGGCATGTCTACATCTTTTATTATATCTAAAATTTTAACAGCATCCTTTTCTGTTGTAACTATATGTTCAATATTTTCTTCCTGAGCAAATTCAATAATTTTTGAAATATCAGTTTTTTCATAATTATGATGATCTTCAAATTCAAGAACAGCAGCAAGTTTATAATCTTGTTTTAAAAATTCATAAAAACCAGTTGGCTGTCCTATTGCAGAAAATGCCATTATTTTGCTTCCTTCCTTTAATCTGTATTGGCTGATTAGATTATAAACTATATCAGGAACCAATTTACATAAATATATTTCTTTTTTATATCTGTTTTTTAAATAATCACAAAACTTTAATGCTTTTTCACTATCATAACTTTTATTTACAACAACTATTTTATCGGCTCTTTTAATTGAGGTTAAATCCTCTCTTAACGGACCTGCCGGAAGTACATTCGCATTTCCAAATTTATTCTTTGCATCAACTAATACTATATCTAAATCTCGTTTAATTTTTCTATGTTGAAAAGCATCATCAAGTATAATTACATCAGGATGAAACTTTTCCATAAGAAATTTTTCTGCTTTAATTCTGCTTCTACATGTTACAACATATGCCCCTCTGCAATTATCACTAATCCATACGGGTTCATCACCGGCCAAATCTGCTTTTAACAAAGCTCCGGAACCGTCAGAAATAAGATTAGGTTCTTTATTTGATAATTTAGCACCATATCCCCTTGATATTATTCCTACTCTTTTATTTAAAGACAAAAAATACTTAGCAACTTCTACAGTAAACGGTGTTTTTCCAACGCCTCCGGTTGTAATATTTCCTATTGATATTACAAATGCTCTTGAACCATATGAGCGTATTATTTTATTATCATATAATTTATTTCTGACTCGAACTGCAATAACATAAAATATATTTATAAATTTAAGTATATAAAAAATTACTCTCTCATAAATACTTAATTTTTTTTTATAATGAATTTTCGATATTAAAAGTTTCATAATTGACCTAGAACATTAATCTGAAAAGTAAAAATCTTTTATTTAATTTTTCAGAAAATTTTCTAAGATTTTCTGATGTTGCATTTATATCATCCATAGTTTGTTTAAGCTTTTCTTCATCCTCTGTCGCATAATTAACAGTATCAAGGGTAACTGTTAACTTGTCTAATGCTGTATTTAATTTAACAACAGATTCTTTTATATAACTTTTTAACTGTGCATCTTTTGACATATCATTAATATAACTTGAAAGTTCTGCTATATTTTTAGCTGTTATATCTATATTTGCAAGTGTAGACTTGGTTGTAGGATCTTCAAGCAACGAAGATACATTATTAGATAATCTTTCAAATGATTTCGTGGCATTTGCAACGTTATTTACAAATTCTTCATTCCCTGCAATTTTATTAATATTATCAGTAAGGACTAATAACCTGTCTGCAAGTTTATTTGCATTATCTGAAAGCATTTCAAGTTCTACTTTAGATAATTCTATAAGTTCTTGGGCTTTCGCCATTGTAACATTTGCTTTATCTGTTAATTCATTTACATTAATTGCCGTTTGTTTTAAATCACCTATAACATCATCTGACAAAAGCAAAGATATTCTTTCATTAGTTTCAACTAAAGATTCAGCACTTCTATATTGAAGTTCTAAGAAATCTGCTATCCTCATCGGTTCTATTACTGTATATGGATATTTTGTAACAGGATATGGTATTTCTATTTTTTCTTTAGGTATTAATCTTAATTTTTCTGTTTTATTTTCCTTTACAATAACACCTTCTATTTGATCAGGTAATATTAAACCTGGTAAATCAATAATATATTTTACTTTATAAGCATTTTTTGTACTGATATTCTCTTTTATTAAAATAGGAAGCAAATTTGTTTCAACTATTTCTATTTTCTTTATTATGCCTACATCATAATATTTACCGTCCAGTTTCATTTGAACTTTATCATCTGAATGTAAAATCATTGATTTATTGTTTTCCGGAATATATATAGTTCTTTCTTTTGGAGGAGTTATTTCTAAGAATTGTTCACCAATAATACCTGATTGTTGTATAGAAATTTCAGAAGCTTTTGGAATCTCAACATTTGGCTCTGTTATAACAAATTTTACTTCGACATAACTATCTTCAAGATTAATTTTAGGACTTATTTCTTCAACTTGCCCTATTCTAACTCCCATCATCTGAACACCGCTTCCGGCCCTCATTCCGTTTACATCTTTAAAATTAACGGTTAATCTTTCCGCACTTGATAATGCTTTACCTTTTACCCATAAAACTGTAAACATTAATATAATTAACGCAGACAATGCCAGTATTCCAACTTTAAATGATGATGAGAATTTCATATTACTCCTCTTTTTAAATATATTTTACAATAAAAAATTAAAAACCAGAAGCAGCAATTTTCATAGGTCCTTCTATAGATGCCGACACAAATTGTTTTGTATACGGATTATCCTGCTTCAATAAGTCTTTAGGGGTTCCTCTAAAAACAATATGTCCGTCATAAAGCATTATTACTCTATCCGAACATCTTGTAATAGTAGACATTTGATGAGTTACAACAATAGATGTTGCTTTTGTTTCATCTCTTAAATGAAGAATATAATCTTCAATAACAGTTGATGCAACAGGGTCTAAGCCAGCTGTAGGCTCATCATATAATATATATTGTGGTTTTGTTACAATTGCTCTTGCAAGACTCACCCTCTTTTGCATACCGCCTGAAAGTTCATGCGGATATTTATCTTCTATACCTTCAAGACCAACCGTTTCAAGACTTTTGGCAACAATTTCCTTCAGTTGTTCTTTTGTGTATTTATTCCTGAATTCTTTTCTTTCTTGAAGTGCAAAGGAAATATTATCAAACACATTTAAAGAATCAAATAATGCCGAATATTGAAAAACCATAGCAACATCACCGTCTTCAATATCTATAATACCGGAATCAGGAGTCAATAGTCCGCATAAAATTTTTAGTATTGTACTTTTCCCCGAACCGCTAAAACCTACTATAGAAAGGACTTCTCCTTGTTCTACAGAAAAGGATATATTATCAAGCACCCTTCTTCCGTCAAATTCTTTAGTTAAATTTTGTACTTTTATCGACATATTTCAAACCTTCTTTAAAAATAAAAAGCAACTGCAAATATACAGTCTATTATAACAATAGCTACAAAAGACCAAACAACAGCCTTTGTTGTAGCAATACCAACACCTTTAGCACCGCCTTTGGCATCATAACCGCAGCTTGAACTGACTAAACTTATACATCCGCCAAAGCAGGCAGATTTTAATAACATTATATTAATATCTCTTATGTATAATCCTTGCCATACGGAAGTTATATAACAAAGCCAAGTAACATCTTTTGCTGCTGCCATTGAAGTAAAACCGCCTGCCAATATACCTAAAGCAGAAGATATTATTACTACAAACGGCATCATTATAAATCCGGCAAGTACTCTTGGCAGGAATAAATATTTAAATGGTGATACTTTCAATACTTCCATTGCATCAATCTGTTCTGTTACTCTCATTGTTGCGAGTTCACTTGCTTGAGATGAACCTATCATTGATATAATAGCAAAACCTGACATTATGACTCCTACTTCTCTAACCATTGTCAAAGCTACTAGTAAACCAATATAATCTTTCCCGCCTTGTTTTACCATCTCTGGAGCTATTTGCATTGCTAATATTATTGATGTCATTGCCACTATTGATAGTGTTATGGGAAGAGAATCAACTGCAAATCTTGATGATTGTTCTATTAATTGTCTTACATTTATCTGAAACGTTAATATATACTTTATTACTTGATAAAACCTGTATGCAATATCACCAAAAGTTTCAAAAAATTCTCTTACATGCTGTACAACTATAAGAGCTACCTTATAAGTAATTGTGTGTTGTATATATGTATGCATTTTGGCCATAAATGTATTTTACAATAAATCATTTTTTTTAACCAGAAAATATTCTATAAATTTTTTTAAATTACCGGTTAGCAAGAAAACATCTCACCTTATGATTCTCTTTTATCTCTATAAATTCGGGATGTTCAATTTTACATTTTTCGGTGGCATAAGGACATCTTGTATGAAATTTGCATCCCTTTGGCGGGTTTTGAGGTGAGGGAATATCTCCTTGCAATATTATTTTTTTATTCTTTTTATCTTCTGATATTACTGGTACTGCATTTAAAAGAGCTTGAGAGTATGGATGTTTATGATTGGCAAAAAACTCTTTTTTATCCGCTATCTCTACAATTTCTCCTAAATACATAACGGCAACTCTATCTGAAATATATTTTATTATACTTAAATCGTGAGAAATAAATAACATCGTAAGATTTAAATGTTCTTTTAATTCTAACAATAAGTTAACAATCTGGGCTTGTATGCTAACATCTAAAGCACTCACAGGTTCATCTGCCACTATAAACTTAGGATTTAATAATATTGCTCTTGCTATTGCTATTCTTTGTCTTTGTCCGCCGGAAAATTCGTGAGGATATCTGTCTAAAACTTCTTTTGATAAACCAGTATAAGAGATTATTTTTTCTATTTTTTCATTTATTAATTTCATATCTTTAATTTTGTGTATAGAAAAAGGTTCTTTTAATATGTCATATATTTTCATCCTCGGATCAAGACTCATATATGGATTTTGAAATATTAATTGAGCTTCTTTTCTAAATTCTTTTAACTCTCTTTTTGTTTTCTTTAATATATTATTTTCGTTATATAAAACCTCACCTGATGTTGGTACAATTAATTTTAAAATGCAATTACCCAATGTGGATTTTCCGCTTCCTGATTCTCCAACAAGTCCTAATATTTCATTTTCATAAATATCTAAATCTACATTATTCAAAGCATACACGTACCCTTTAATATTCCCCATTAGCCCGTCTAAGAGCGGATAGTGCATATTTAATTTTTTAATTTCAAACAATTTTTTCATAAGAATTATTATATAATATTTTCAATTTTTTATAATCAGTCATGATGATTATAATTTAATTTCATATGGGTTAGAAACTCCGTCCTTATAGGCCAGCATTGCAGCAAAAGTTTTTTCTATCATATTCTCTACTGTTGTTTCAGTATAAAAAGCAGTATGCGGCGAAACAATTACATTAGGAAAGCTCCTAAGCATTGTTAATTCATCATTATCAATTACATCTCCACCTCTATTATGGTAATACAAGCCATTTTCATCCTCTATAACATCAAGCCCCGCAGAAGATATTTTGCCGTTTTTTAAATTTTTAATCAAGGCTTTTGAATCAATTAATGTTCCTCGCGCTGTATTTATAATTATTACTCCGTCTTTCATCTTATTTATTGTTTCTTCATTTATAAGATGATATGTATCTTTATTAGATGCAACGTGAAGTGAAATAACATCACTTTCAGAAAAAAGAGTATCTAAATCGGTATATTTTGCATATTTTTCGACTTCTTTATTAATGTGCCGATTATATGCAAGAATTTTACAACCAAATCCGGATAAATGTCTTATTACACAGCTTCCTATACTTCCTGTTCCTATAATACCAATAGTACAATCACTTATATCTTTACCCATTTTCCCCTTTAAAGAATAATCTTGTGCTGCCGCTCTTATAAGTATCTGATTCATTTTCCTTGTAGTCATCAGCATTAACATTATTGCATAATTTGCAACACACTCAGGAGGATAACTTACTGTTGAAATTTTTATTCCTTTTTCTTTTATATAATCAATAGGCAAATGATCAAAACCAATGCTTCTGCATAAAATGTATTTTACCCCGTATGAATAAAGTTTATCTATATATTCATATGTTATTTCACAAGGAACTATACTTACTGCGTTGCAGTCTTTGGCTAATGATAGATTCTCTAAATCAGGATATTTAGAAATCCAATTAAAGTCTATATCATATAACTTACTATATTTTTCGCATAATTCTAACTCATCAAATTGACGCAATGCAAAAAAGGCTATTTTCAAAATTAATATTTCCTTCCTATTTAATATATTTTTCTTTTATTTTTATTTCTCCTTTTAGAGCATTATATGTTACTTTTACTCCATAAGGAACAGTATCTTTTACTTTATTATGTGTAATTTTAAATCCGCTTGAAATAGGAATATTTAATTTTAATGAAAATTCTTCTATCAGCGAATCAAACCAATCTGTATTATCTATATCTTTAAACTCACCTAAAACAATACCTTTTACATTTTGTTTTAATTTATCAATATTAAACAACTGTGTTAACATTTTATCTATTTTATAAACTGGTTCATTTAAATCTTCAAGAAATAAAATAATATCTTCATCAGGAATAAAATCAATACCGCATAAAGAAACCAAAGAAGAAAGATTACCGCCCCACAAAATACCTTCTGCTTCACCTTCTTTATATGTTTTTACATTTTCAGCTTTTATTTTGTCTATCTTACCTTCTAACACATTAAAAAAGCTATTTTTTGTATATTCTTCTATATTAACTGCAAAATCACCATTAGCCATAGCAGAGTGAAATGTCATTAACCCGCATTTTTTATACATCATAGCTAATAATATTGTAATATCAGAATATCCGGCAAATATTTTAGGATTATCTTTTATAATATTCCAATCAATCTTATTTATAAGCCTTAAAGTACCATAACCGCCTCTGGCACATAAAATAGCATCTATTGATTTATCAAGAAAAAATTTGTGAAATTCCTTAATACACTCATCATCACAATTACCAGCCATATAACGGTGAGAACTATAACAAGTATCAGAAATTTTTACATTATATCCTTCTTCTTCTAAAAATTTCTTTACTTTTTCAATGTTTTCTATTTCTTTTATTCTTCCCGAAACAGCTAAAATTCCAATTGTATCACCTTTTTTTAATTTTTCGGGTTTAATTATTGTCATAATAATCCACTTTTTTTATTAATTAATATATAATTAATACTAACAAAGTTTTTTGGAGCAGGCAATTGGATACAAAATATATCCCGTTATACAGAAAATATAGACCCCAAACCTTTCATGACCTTATTGGTCAAGAAAATATTGTACATGCGCTAAGCAATGCAATAGAACTTAACCGTATAGCACACGCATACTTATTATGCGGACCAAGAGGAACAGGTAAAACTTCATCAGCAAGAATATTAGCTAAGTCTTTAAACTGCAAGGAAGGACCAACTCTTACACCTTGCGGAAAATGTCCGGCTTGTCTTGATATTATGAATTCTGTTCCGGTTGATGTTATTGAAATTGATGCTGCAAGTAACAGAAGTGTTGAAGACACCCAAGCTATTCTCGAAAAAATACAATATGTTCCTGTTAACGGAAGATACAAAATTTACGTTATAGACGAAGTTCATATGCTCTCTAACCACGCTTTCAATGCTCTTTTAAAAACGCTTGAAGAACCGCCTGAAAATGTCATTTTTATTCTTGCAACAACAGAACCTCATAAAGTTTTAGATACAATTATTTCAAGATGTCAAAGGTTTGACTTTAGAAGAATTACAACCGATGATATTGTAAAAAGGCTTGAATACATTACTCAACAAGAAAATATAAATATATCAAAAGAAGCTTTATTTTTAATAGCAAAAAATTCTCAAGGCGGTATGAGAGATGCACTTGCACTTTTAGATCAAATTAGCGTTCTTGGGGTAAATAAACAAATTGATATTAATGATATTAATGAAATATTGGGAAAAATCTCTTACGATTTTATTTACGAGATAACAGATTGCTTTATTGCTTCTGATTGTTCTAAATCTATTGATTTAATAAATAAAATTTATTCAAAAGGGAATGAACCTGTTCAAATTATATCTAATATTATTCAATATTTTAGAGATATGATGATTGCAAAAAACTGCTCTGATAAAGAACTAATCTATTCTTTAACAATGCTTAATGAAATTAATTTTGATAAAATAAAAACTCAATCGGAAAAATTCAGCGTATCTGAAATAATACAAATTATAGACAGATTATCATACTATGCAACTCAAATAAAAGATACAACCAATAAATATTTATGGCTTGAACTTTGCATTATTGATTTAACTAACTATAAAAATCTACCCTCTGTTGAAAATCTGTTAAAAAGAATACAAAATCTAGAAAACAAAATTGAATCTGGTAATTTTGAAATTCATAAAGAAGAAAAAACAATTTCTCACATTGAATTACCAAGAACTGAAACACAAAAAACAAAAAGAACTTCTCAAGAAGTAATAAATCAAGATAATACTAAAACAACAAATGAAACAGAAAAAGAAGCTATTCTTTCTGAAATTAAAGAACAAATAAAAAAATCAGAAACCCAACAAGAATCTTCACCAACTTCCTCTGATATAAATAAATTATGGATTTCTATTCTGCAAAGCATAGACAGCCCGCCAAACAGAGCCTTTTATTCTAATCTTGCAAAACCTGTTGAAATAACTGAAAATCAAATTACAATTGCATTTAATAAAGAAATGTTTGTTAAACAGGCAAAAGAAGGGAACAAAAAAAATGCACTTGTTGATGCTGTTTCCAAATATATGAATATTCAAAACCCTAACATTAATGTTATTTTAAGCGAAAATATTGACTTATCAAAAAAGATTAATCCATCAGACCTAAAACCAAAAATAAATAATTCTAATAATGAAAATACAATAACAAAACACGAAGAAGAAGAATATCAAAACTATATGGAAGCAAAAAAAGAAGAAAAAATACAAGTTCAAAACATTGATTCTACAAGTCAAGCAGCCATGGTTAAAGAATTATTTGACGGAAAATATATTAATTAATAATTTTTACTTTTAACCGCTCTATCTATATCTCTTGACTGGGACTTCTTAGCTAAATCTTCTCTTTTATCGTACAATTTTTTACCTTTTGCTAAAGCAATCTCTAATTTTGCCCAACCATTTTCTATAAATAGTTCAATAGGAACTATTGCATAACCATCCTTCTTAACTTTACCAAGCATTTTTTCTATCTCTTTTTTATTTAACAATAATTTCCTAACCCTTTTTTCTTCATGGTTATATCTGTTTCCCTGTTCATATAGGCTTATATGACAATTATATAAGAATACTTCACAATCTTCTATTCTTACAAAACTATCCTTTAAATTAACAGCACCTTTTCTCACAGACTTTATTTCCGTACCCGTTAAAACCATGCCTGCACTATATTTATCAAATATATGGTACTCATGAAACGCTTTTTTATTTGTAGATATAATTTTTTTGCCCATAAGAGAATTATATCATTATTATTTCTTTTTTTTAAATATCAATATAAGTTGTTCTTCCTGAACTTTTCAAAAAGATTAAAATAATAATCAACTTTATCTTCTTCTATTATTTTATTAATTTTCATTTCAGCTCTAATATAATATGGAATATCAGAAATACCTGTTGAAATTTCATAATCTCTGTAAATCCTTATTAAAGAATCTTTTAAAACATATATTTTTTCTCTTCTTGATGTAATTATGCACTTTACATTCTCCCTAATTTTTTCCAGATATTTAAAAAATGAACCTTTTTTAGCGCAATAAGTATTATCAGACACAACAAGACGTAAATGCCCTCTTTTCATATATTTCCCACTCCTTATTTAGTTTTGTAACTTCATCAACATGTAAAATACTAAATTTAGTGCAATAAAATGTAGACTGTTGTATAATATCTTTAGTTGGAAGTTACATGATATTATGTTTATATGTATTATATTACATCATCATGTAAAATAGTACAAGACGTATTACAATATTATGTAACAAAAGTTCAAGTGGAACTGATATGAGTATTGGAAAAAGAATAAAAGAAATAAGAGCGAATCTGCATCTTACATCAAACGAACTGGCAGAGAAATTAAATATTCCCGTAAGGACTATAGGCAGCTATGAACGAGAAGAAGCTCAACCCAGCCCTAAATTTCTCAATGCTTTGATTGAAAATTATTACATTAATATTAATTGGCTTCTGACAGGAAAAGGCAATATGTTTATTTCTAACAGAACAGAAGCAGATATTAATTATATTGCTCAATTGCAAGACCGATTAAATCTTTCAGATGAAGAAATAAGCGGACTCATTGATATTCTTGACTCTGATGCCAGCAGAGAAATGGTCTTAAAATTCATAGAAATAAAAAAAGGCAATAAAGAAGCTTTAGAAAGTCTTATATACAATTTACAAGGTATAAAAGCAATATATAGTTAATAATCTGTATCTACAGGTTCTTTTAAGATTGCAACAATAGCTGTTTTGGCATTTTGTTTAATTTTTTCATTTATATTAGGCAGTATTGTAAGCTGTCTTAAAACATCTACTGTTCTTTTAAATATTCTTACAATATCACCTTCAGATGAATCAACTTGTTTTGCAATATCTTCCCATGGTGTATCCATAACCCATTGCTCTATAAGAGGTGAATAATATGAATTTATATACATTTCTGTATTTATATCATAATCTCTTTGCAATATTGCAATTTTCTTTCTTATTTCTTTTATCCTGTTTAAAGCTTTTCTTGTATTCTTACTTATAGGCTGATTAGGGTAAACATCGCTTCTTAAATCTTCCGTAACTAAAGCACAAATAACAGAAGCAAGTTCATAAGGTTCAAGTTCATCTAATATACCATTTAAAATTATTTCAGATAAAAATAGTTCATTTTCAGCTCTTATCATTGAGCATAAAATACCTTTATCAGTCGGACTTCCGTTTTCTATATAACCTATCTTCTCTAATATATCTTTATGGGCAAGAAATTTATTCCAATAAATATCTTTTTGTTTTTCAATATTTCTACAGGTTTCTTTATATTTTTTCTCATATCTCTCAATTATTTCAAGATTTTTCATGTGTTTTTTATAGCCTCTGCAGATTTCACAATTATATTTAATCATTGCTTCTCTGATTTCTCTTGTTTTATTTGTATATTCAATAACCTCAGGAGAATCTTTTTGACCTTTTTGTTTTGCTTGTTTTAAAAGAGTTTTCGTTAATTTCCTGTATACTATATATTTTTCTTTTAACTTATTAAATTCAATTAAATCTTGTGATGTAAGATTAAACGGACATTTTTCAGACTTTAATTTAGTTAAAGTCTGTTCACATTTTATTTGCTGGGAAATAATAGGTTTTAGCCTGTCATTAGATGAAAAATATCCAAAACTCTTAAGTATAAGTTCTTTTGCTTGTTCAAGTTCCAGATTTTGCATTAAGTTTAAAACCATGGAATAACTTGGAGAAAATTGGCTTTCCAAAGGATTTGCATCACTTCTTACTAAATCTGCAACTTCTTCGGGAGATTGAAATTGAGTGCCCATAACAACAACATAGCCTATTTTATCCATTCCTCTTCTACCGGCCCTGCCTGACATTTGCAGAAATTCATTAGCACTTAACATTCTATGACCTGAGTCTGTTCTTTTGCTGATAGCAGATATTACAGTTGTTCTTGCAGGCATGTTTATTCCAGCAGCAAGTGTTTCTGTTGCAAATACTACTTTTATTAAACCCTTTTGAAATAATCTTTCAACTAGCAATTTCCATGCTGGAAGCAATCCGGCATGGTGAGATGCTACTCCGTTATATAAATATTCTAAGTTTTTATTATTTTCTAAATATGCATGTTCTTTTAAAAATTCTTTTACCTCTTTTTTTATTTCATCACATTCTTGTGGAGTAATTAAATTTATATCCGAACATTTTTCCATATTTTCATCACATTTTTTACGTGAAAAAGTAAAGAAAATAGCAGGAAGCATCTCTTTTTTATGAAGTACATTTATTAAATCTTTAACAGAGTTGCGTTTTTTTACCTGTCTTGAATGAAAATTCAACTTTTTTTCAGGTTTTATTCTTTTATTTAATCTTCCCTCCGGTGTCAATAATGGCAATATTTCAAAAGGTTTTGAGGAATCAAAATAAAAATGTCTTAATGGAACCGGTCTAAAATCTGTATATACAAGTTCTGTCTTAGAATGAACAGTATTTATCCAATCACAAAGCTGTTTTGAATTAGCAACAGTAGCACTAAGCGCTATAATTTGTATATTGTTTGGACAATATATTATACTTTCTTCCCAAACTGTACCTCTTTGTTCATCATTCATATAATGAACTTCATCAAGAACTACATATTTAACATCTCTCAAATTATCTTTTAACGAACCAAAGTTTGTATTATAAAGCATGTTTCTAAATACTTCAGTTGTCATAACAACAATAGGAGCTTCTCGGTTAATAGAAGTATCACCTGTTAAAAGCCCAACATTCCCTGTTCCATATTTCTTTCCAAAATCATAAAATTTTTGATTAGAAAGTGCTTTTAAAGGCGTTGTATAAAATAGTCTTGTATCTTCTTCCAGTGCTTTTTGTATAGCACTTTCAGCTATACAAGTTTTCCCGGCACCTGTAGGCGCACAAACAACTATGCTTTTGCCGTTATTTATATAATCAACAGCTTCTTTTTGAAAATCATCCAGTTCAAAATCGAATTTATACAATTCTATACCTTACACATTACATGCTTATTATCGTAATCTATTCTTCCTATTAATTTATTTAAACGTTTTGCAACATCTTTAAACATAGGAATTGATAAACTTTGAGCTCCATCTGATGAGGCATTTTCAGGATCATGGTGTACTTCCATCATAATACCATGGGCACCGACTATTAAACCTGCTTTTGCCATTGGTTCAATCAAATAACGTCTTCCTGTCCCATGACTGGGGTCAACTATAACCGGTAGATGAGAATATTTTTTTATTACAGGAACAGCTGCTATATCTAATGTATTTCTTGTCGATGTAGAGTCTACTCCTTTAATTCCTCTTTCACAAAGAATTACTTTATCGTTTCCGTTATACATTATATGTTCTGCTGCAAGCAAAAATTCTCTTATAGTTGCAGCAGGCCCGCGTTTTAAAATAACCGGCTTATTACATTTTCCTACTGCTTTTAATAATTTAAAGTTTTGCATATTTCTTGCGCCAATCTGAATAACATCTGCATATTGGCATACCAAATCCAAATCTAAAGTATCCATTAATTCTGTTACAACAAGAAGTCCTGTTTTTTCTCTTGCTATTGCTAAATATTCAAGAGCTTTTTCCTCTAACCCTTGGAAATCATAAGGTGAAGTTCTTGGTTTAAATGCTCCGCCTCTTAAAAAATGGCATCCCATTTCTTTTGCCGCATCTGCTACTCTTAAAAGACCGTCTATATCTTGTTCTACGCAGCAAGGTCCGACCATTAAAACAGGCTTTTCAAGTCCGCCAATCCTAACTCCATTTGAAAATTCTATTACTGTATCTTCTTGTTTGCATTCTCTTGAAGCTAATTTATAGGGTTCTTGTATTAATTTTACACTTCTTACCCCTTCATAAGATTGAAAAGAATGAGGTTCTACTAGACGTTTATCCCCGATTGCAGCAATAACCGTCATTACATCACCTTGATTTAAAACTATTTTGAAACCTTTATTTCTTAATGCTTTTACAACTGTATCTATTTGTTCTTTCGTTGCAGAAGGCTCCATTATTATTATCATTCTTTTCCCTCTTTCTTATACTTTTATATTCTCTTTTTCTTTTATTTTGTTTGTTGGAAGAATCTCATTTATTACATTTTCTTGAACAAGTATATCATTTAATATTATTGAATTTTCTACTATTACATTTTCTTCAATTATAATATTATTCCATAAAATTGAATCTATTATTTTAACATTTTTCCCTATTTTACATCCGTTTCCAATAACACAATTACCAATAATTTCAACATTATCTTCAAATTGAACATTTTCCCCGCAGCAATATGTAGCTAAACTTGTTTTAACTATATCAGGTAAAAATGATTTAATTCGGTGATTTAACAAGTCAAAATTCGACTGTTTATATTGATTTATAGAACCAATATCTGACCAATAGCCATAATGTATAAAAGTATTAATTTTTTGATTTTCACTTAATAGCCAAGGAAATACATTTTTTGCAAAATCAAAAAAAGTATTTTCCGGAATATAATCAAATATTTTATAATTAAAAATATAAATACCTGTATTTGCAAGGGTAGATTTAGCTTCTAAGATTGATGGTTTTTCTTGAAAACTTTCTACTAAACCATTTTTATCAGGAACAACAATTCCATATATAGAAACTAACTCTTTTGGAACTTCTTTTAAGACTATAGTCGCAATAGCGCCTGACTTTTTATGCGATTCATAAGCTTCAGCTATATCAATATCAGAAAGCCCATCCCCTGACATTACAATAAAATCATTATCTTTATCAAAGAAAAATTGACATTTTTTTAATCCGCCCGCAGTTCCTGAGAGTTCCTTTTCTTCAATAAAAGAATAGTTAACACCAAATTTATTATTTTTATAATGATTTTTAATATATTCAGCCTTATAGTGTGTATTGGCAATTATATCTTTTATTCCAAAAGATGAAAGATGTTTAGTAATTATATCCATAACAGGGACATTTGCCAATGGTACAATAGGTTTTGGAAGTGCACTAGATAATGATTCCAACCTAGAACCAACACCTGCTGCCATTATCATTGCTTTTTTTAACATATTCTCTCCATATTATTTAAAACGGAAATTTACCGCCGGGCATTTTAGGAAGCTTTAACTTTCCTTTTTTTACCTTCTTTTTTATATCAGAAAAACCTTTCATCATTTGACGCATTTGATCAAACTGAGATATTATCTGATTAACTTCGTGTATTGGAATACCACAGCCTGATGCTATTCTTCTTTTTCTTGATGTATTAATTATTGAAGGATTTGCTCTCTCTTTAGGGGTCATGCTTGATATGAAAGATTCAATTTTTTTAAGTTGTTTTTCACCTTCTGTTGCTATCATCTCTCTATTATCTTTATTAAGTCCAGGAATCGGAAGCATACCTAATATATTATCTATAGAACCAAACATTCTCATTTGCTTTTGCATATTCAAAAAGTCATTATATGAAAATTCAGCCTTTTCCATTTTCTTTTCTAATTCTTTTGCTTGTTTTTCATCAAAAACTTCTTGAGCCTTTTCAACAAGTGATACAATATCACCCATGCCTAAAATTCTATCTGCCATTCTTGACGGATGAAAATCGTTTAATGCATCAAGTTTTTCTCCAGTTCCTGTAAGTTTAATTGGTTTACCGGATGAATGCACGACACTTAAAGCAGCACCGCCTCTTGAATCTCCATCTAATTTTGTTAAAACAATACCTGTTATATCCAGCTGAATATTAAAATTCTCTGCAACACTTACTGCTTGCTGTCCTAACATTGAATCTATTACCAAAAGTTTTTCTTGCGGTTTAAATGCCCTATCTATCAATAATAGCTCTGCCATCATTTCATTATCAATTTGCAACCGACCAGCTGTATCTATAATTACTACATTATATCCATTATCTTTTGCATAATTTACTGAATCAGAAACTATTTTTTGAACATCTTTTGACCCTTCAATTGTAAAAACAGGGGTTGAAATTTGTTCTCCTAATATTTTTAACTGTTCAATAGCTGCAGGTCTATATACATCAGCTGCAACCAATATAGGATTTTTACCTTCTTTTTTCAGTTTGACTGCTAATTTTGCAGCAGATGTTGTTTTTCCTGAACCTTGAAGACCTAACATCATTATTAAAGAAGGATGACCATCTAAATTTAAAGGAGTATTTTCTTTCCCAAGTACATTTACAAGTTCATCATGAACTATTTTTATAAATTGCTGAGAAGGATTTACGCCATTTATTACTTCCTCTCCAAGTGCTTTCTCTCTTATAGAAGACATAAATAACTTCACTACTTTTAAGCTTACATCAGCATCAAGCAACGCTCTTCTGACTTCTCTTAATGTTTCTGAAATATTTTCTTCTGTTAAAGATGCATTACCGGAGGTCTTTTTTATTATTTCTTGTAATTTTTCAGATAAACTATCAAACATAATAATTAAATTTTACTATAAAAAAACTCTTTAGACCTTAGAAATAACAAACATTAAGATAATTTAATTATATTACTTTATCTATCAAACCATATTCAACAGCTTCTTGAGCAGACATATAGTTATCTCTTTCAGTATCAGCATATATTTTTTCAATAGTTTGACCTGTATGTTCAGCTAAAAGAGTATTTAATTCTTTTTTCATTCTTAAAATTTCTTTAGCTTCAATTTCAATATCTGTAGCTTGACCTTGTGCGCCGCCTAAAGGTTGGTGAATCATAATTCTAGCGCTTGGTAGTGCCATTCTTTTCCCTTTTGTGCCAGCCGATAACAAAAATGCACCCATACTTGCAGCTTCTCCAAGACATATTGTAGATACATCTGCTCTTATATGTTTCATTGTATCATATATTGCAAAACCTGCTGTTATTACTCCTCCCGGACTATTTATATACATCATAATATCTTTTTCAGGGTTTTCTGAATCAAGCAACAGTAATTGAGCAACTATTGAATTTGCCATTTCATCATCAATTTCTTCACCTAAAAATATTATTCTCTCTCTTAATAATCTTGAAAAAATATCAAATGACTTTTCTCCTGTTGATGATGATTCTATTACTGTTGGTATATAACTTAATATTGTTTTCCTATTCATAAAAACCTCTGTTTTTTTTTACATTTTTATTAATTATATTATATACAAAAATTGGGAATTTAAAACAATATCTGATAAAATATCATTTTAAGGCAGTAAATAATGATAATAGACTTCGATTTAATTGCATATGATTTTATGACGGATTTTAACGGACCCGACAGACATTTTCCCACCCCTTTTTATCCGGCAGGTGTTTATGACAGTGATAAAATGGAATATAAATTTGGCCCTGAGTCAACAGAATATCCCAATTTGACTCTTCCTTGCAAACTATATGATGATAATGGTAATGAAATCCCTGACGGTTATTATATGGTTGTATTATCTGACAATTTAAAATACCTTGATTTATACCAAAGTAATAAACTTAGAGCAAGAGTAAAAGTTGTTAAACTTGTTGAAAAAATGTATACTCAAGAAGAATTTAATGAAGAATCTGAAATTATAAATAGATTACAACAAGCAAAACTTAACAAAAAACTAAAAAAATATAGACAAGCAGAAGAAGATCTTATTGCCTTTAAAGAAAGAACTGCTGCTAATTCTAAAGCTGAAATTTTAGATTCCGGTAAAGGTTATTATATTCTTACATACAAACACAGAGGTAAAACCGCGACCGGTATAATTCAAAAATAATAATGTTTTTTATAAATAAAAATGTTATCATAATTATAATTAGATTAATGAGGATTTTTTCATGTATAAACCAACAAGAAACATTTATACAATAAGAACTTCACCATATAATGATAATGAAAAACTTGAAAATTTATTGAATGAAATGTCAAAAGAAGGTTGGGATATATATTCTCTTCAGGAAATTGAAAATGATGATGGTATTTTCTATAATTGTATATTCATAAAAGAAACAGAAAATGAAGATACCACAATAAGTGAAACCTCTGATTTATTAAATTTTAAATCACGCATTGAAAGAATTATAAATCCTGAGCTTGATCCTTATGAATTATGTGTTGATATACAAAAAAAAATAAAAGAAAAAAGACAAAAAATTACTCAAGTTAAAGCTCTTATTGATGAAACATCAGAAGATTCTAGAACTATTTTAAATGCAGAAATTTCAAAACATATTGATGAACTTGATGAATTAAAACATAAACTTGCTAAGGTTATTGCTCCTGATGTAATGGAAAAAAAATTAGGCGAACAAAAAATTACTCTTTCTTTATCAGAAGAGTTAATCGATATTCTTGACAGCGATAATGAATATAATATTTTATCAAGAATAGTTTTAATAAGACAAACTTTAACAGAATCTTTGGGATATATAATTCCTAAAATAAAAATTGAAATTGATGAAACATTGCAGGAAAATGAATTTGCACTAAAAATTAGAGGAATTCCAATAATAACATCAAAAGCATATTATAACCATACTATGTTTTTTAAAAACGAATTAAACATTGAAAAACTTCCCTCCGGTTCTTTTGAAGATATAGATAATATAACACAACTTCCAATTCTATGGATTAAAGATGAAAAAGCAAAAGACTTTTGGGCTAAAGGCTTAGATGCTATTGACTTTATTGCAAGAACAATAGAATATATAGTAACAAAAAATATAGACGATATTTTCGATTATTCTGATATTAACAGATATATTGAAATTGTAGGAAATCAAAATCTTTATCTTATAGAAAATATAATTCCTGATTATATGTCAGTAGCTGAACTTAAATATATTTTAGCAAGCCTTATAAAAGAAAAGGTTTCCATTAAAGATATCGTTTATATATTTGAAAAAATAAATGATTTTGCAGATGAAACAAATAAAGAAGAACTGCTTGAAAGAATAAGAATTTCTCTTGCAAGACAAATAAGTAAATCATTGATTAATGAAACAGATAAAACAATTTATGCCTATGAACTATCAGAAAAAAGCATTGAATCTTTTATTGGCGAAAAAGCAAATGATGAAATTATCAGAATTGAAAGCAACAAAATTGAAGAAATAATTAAATTAATAAAAGAAAAAGTAAATAAATATGCTCCAGACTCAAAAGAAATAGTTTTAATTGCACCAATGAAAATAAGGCATTTAATTTATTTAATTTTATCTCAAATGCTCCCTAATATAAGGGTTGTTGCAAGAGAAGAATTAATATTTGAATATCCTCTGCAAATTGTTTGTTCAATTTAATCAAGTATTACACTTGATTTCTATACTGATACAAGCTCGTTCAAAATAATGTTTTGGTTTCATCTTACAAAAATTCCATCACACTTTCAGCTTATTGTGAATTTTTCACCGATAAAATAAAAAAGGGAAAGATTTTTTAATCTTTCCCTATTATCAGAAGAATATTTTTACTTTTTTTCTTGAGATTTATCAACATTTTCTTTCTTATTTGCAAACATTTTTGAACTTATTTTATTTGCAATTGGAGTAATTACAACTGGACCTAAGTATCTATATATAATACCTAAGATTATAATTACCTTTAGTTTATTAATACCTGGTAATATTTTGTCAGCTTCACCTCTGGCTGCTGCGGAATTATAAACATCATCAACAAGTCCTTTTACAGCTTCTTTAGCCTTATCTGCATTACCTGCATTTTGAGTAATTGTATCTTTAACTGCATTTTGAACAGAAGCCAATTTATCTTGTGTAATTTGAAAGGCTTTTAATTTACCTTCCTCCCCAACAATACCTTTTAATTGACTAGCCATTTTAGATGAAACTTGTTCTATTCCTTCCTTTAATTCACTGCCTTTTTTACCCGCAACTTCAGCAACCTTCGTTAATAATTCATCTTTATTTGCTGCAGCTACTTTCTCTCCGATTTTAGTGTAAAAGCCTTTATGAGCTCCAAAATATTTTTCAGCTCCTTTCATAACTACATCAGAAATTTTATCTTCAACCAAATAAGCACCAGCTGCTGAAACTCCTAATGTTAAAGTATCATTAATTAACATTTGAGGTTTTTGTTCTTTCTTTATTTTTTTATTTCTCAATGTATTAATCATATAAAAACCGGATAGAAGAACACTTTCTGCAACCATTACATGAGTAAATGTTCTATTTGAATTACTAAATTTTTTAATAAATTTTTGAAATCCTTTATTAGCGACAACCTTTTCATAAAAACCTGATAATCCATTTACAACAGGTTGAGGAACAAAACCTTTAAATGACATATCTTTTTGAGTTTGTCCTTTGTAATTTGATTGTTTTTTAGGATTATACCCTGATGTTATACTATTTATTTTCATGATTTGCCACTCCCGAAAAAGACTGGAATAGTGCTTTTTCATTACTATCTTGGAATACATTGTAATTTAACATTATTTGAGGATTTTGTTCCGGTGATTGCTTTTTCTCTGGTTTCTTTTGTCCTAACAACCCCAGCAATATAGGTACTAATGCGATTGTAATAGTTGCTCTTATCGGCATAAATACTGGCTGGAATAATTTATCTATTATATTTTTATTTGCTTTGGCATAATTATTAATAATTTGTTGTTCTTTTAAGGCATTTAATACTTTTTCTGATATGTCTGGAGCTTTTTCAGAAATCTGCTCTTTAAAAGTATTCTGTGCATGTTTACCTGCTTTTTGGAAAATAGAAAGATTGAGTTTCCCTCCTTCTGTTAAAGCATTAATTTGTTGGGCAAGATTCAAATCACGACCTTCAGTTGTTAATTTTTTAGAGAATTCAACTAATGCATCAACACCTTGCTTAACAATACCCTGTGATTTTTCTTTCATTGCTTGCGGCATATTAAACACCCCTTTATTATTTGCAAGTTTTGTTGCCGCAGCTATTGGAGTCCCTATTAATGCAGTAGTTGCAAGTCCAACAAGACCTGATGAAACTGATTTAGCTGCCTGATAAGAACATTTTTCCTTATCTTCTTCATTTTTTGCCGTCGCCATTATTGTAATTGGTCTTAACCCGCAAGTAATAAGTATTGCAAATAAAGCCTCTGCTACTAACGGATTATCGGAGGCAAAATTGGCTGCTTTATGAAGGAGAGGAACACCCCCCTTAAAATTCACACGACCATCAGAATTCATCTTGATGGTCGTGTTTATTTGGTCATTATTATTTTGTTTGTTATTATGTCGCTCGTACACACACTCTTTCATTCTGTGTCCGGAAGACCCTGCCCCCTTGGACTTAGAATAAATGCTTAACGGTGTAATAGAATTTATTTTCATAATCTCTTTCCATTCATCCTTACACTTGTTCTAAAACCTAACAAAAATTAATTTGCTATTTAGAGTCTTAATCATAACAAAAAAACATCATGTTTTTCAAAATATTATATATTTTTTTTAAATTTTTCCGCAAAAACTATTCATTTCTAGTAAAGACACAAATTAAAAAAACTTAATATTTTTAAAAAATTTAAATTCCAAAACAAATATATTTTAATCCCTTATTCTTTAACTGTACTTTATTATACTGATTTCTTCCATCAAAGATAACTTTATCTTTAATTTTTGACTTTATTACATCAAAGTCAGGATGTCTGAATTCATTCCACTCAGTCAAAAGAATTAACGCATCAGCATTATCAAGTACTTCGTAAGCTGAACCTAAATACTCTATGGATTCTAAAAATATATTTTTTGCGCAATCCATTGCTTGCGGGTCATATGCCTTAACAATAGCACCATGCTCAATAAGTTTATTAATAATTGTTATTGAAGGAGCTTCTCTCATGTCATTAGTCTTTGGTTTAAAAGACAAACCCCATATTGCAAATATTTTCCCTTTTATATTATTTTTATAATATTGTAAAATTTTTTCTACAAACAACCTTCTTTGATTCTCATTAACCATTTTTGTTGCTTCTAATATATTACTGGAACATTCATTTTCTTTAGCAACAGAAATTAAAGCACTGACATCTTTAGGAAAACAGCTGCCACCATAACCTATACCCGGAAACAAAAACTTATTTCCTATTCTTGTGTCTGTTGAAATACCAATTCTAACCTGCTCAATATCTGCACCAACTTTTGTACATATGTTTGCCATTTCATTAATAAAAGAAATTTTTGTTGCAAGAAATGCATTCGCAACATATTTTGTCATTTCAGCAGATTTAACATCCATAAAAATCATTCTATTTGCTGTCTTAAAATAAGGAGCATATATTTCTTTCATTATATTTGATGCTTTTTCTGAGTTTGAACCTATAATAACTCTATCAGGAGAGAGAAAATCATCTACTGCTGCGCCTTGTTTTAAAAATTCAGGATTAGATACAACATCAAAAGGAACTTTTGCTATTGTTTTCATTATTTGATTTAATTTTTCTGCTGTTCCTACAGGAACTGTAGATTTATTTACTATAACTTTATATTCATTTAAATTTTCCGCTATTTGTTTTGCAACTTCAATTACAGCTTTTAAATCACAAGAACCGTCTTTATCTTGCGGTGTCGCAACCGCAATAAAACATACCTTTGATTCTTTTACTGCATTCTTTAAATCAGTTGAAAAAAACAACCGATTCTCTTTTACGTTATTATTAATTAATTCTGAAAGTCCCGGTTCATATATTGGTATTATCCCTTTTTTCAATTTTTCTATTTTTTCAATATTATTATCAACACAGATTACACTATTACCCATATCGGCAAGGCAAGTTCCTGCAACTAAACCAACATAACCTGTTCCTATTATACAAATTTTCATATTAACTCTCTCCAAACGGCATTTTAGCATACTGAATTTTTTTAAGCAAAATTATAAGAACATATTTAATCTAGTATCGCTCTTTGTTAGCGAGGATGACTCGGTAACAAAGTACTCACCTTTTGAAAACGCCTCTCGAAAAAATTATTATATAAATTATTTCACATTGTAAAACTACAAGAATATATAAACAATTTTTTTATGTTTGAACATTAACACTATATGAAAATTCAACCCATAAAATATCAAAATCAATCATTCAAAGCCGCAACAATAAACATAAATGCTTTTTCTGATACTCACGGCGAATTGTATCTTGCTAATAATGCCCTTGAAGAAATGCGAAACAGAAAAAAAGATATCTTTTGCCGAAATGAAAAAGGGAAAACAAATGTTTTAGCAATATGCGGCGATTGGTTTATGGATGGGGGCAGAAAAGGCTACAAAGCAAATCCTGATAAACCCCTTGCTATATTTCAATCTGATATATTTAATGAATTTATCTCTCAAATAAAAAAAATTGCAACAAACACAAATGTTTTATTTACGCCGGGCAATCATGAATTTGACGGTGGTGTTCCTTTACTTGATGAAATTCTCGCCTCTCTTAATGCTGATACATTAATTACAAATCTTGATTTGGAAAATTCTTCCGGCTTTAAAAAGAGTATATCTAATAATAAAATAATTAACGAAAAAGTTCTTGAAGTTGACGATGATAAAAATCCAAATCTCAAACATAAATTATTATTTCTTGGAGTAATTCCTGTTAACTTACAAATGTATCAGAAAAATTTAAATGGAATTTCTCTTACTAATAATTCAACAAAACCGCAAGCTCTTGTAAAAAAAGAAGATTATGAAGAAACACTTCAATTGTGTAAGAGCAAAATAGAAAACTTTAAAGAAAATAATCCTAATGGTATAGTTATTGTTATGTGTCACACAGGAGTAGAATTTGCTGATAATCTTGCAAAGGAGGCTCCTGTTAATATTATCTTCGATGGGCATGAACATAAAAACGATATAAGAAGAGTAAATTCTACACCTATAATACCTCTTTTACAAAATTTCAAAAAAATTGTAAATGCCAAAATCAAAATAAATGATAACGGCGTTATAGAAAGTATAAGATTAAAAGATTTTAATCCGATAAATAATAAGAAAAAAGGTCCTTTATGCAGGTTTTATCATAAATTATTTAGAGAAGATTTAGAAAAAAGATATTCTGTTAAAACTAACTACTCTAATATTAAGTCGCTTGATATTAAAAATATAAGATCTCAAAATAACTATTTAGCTAATTTTGTAACAGATTCTATTTTGGAAGAACTTCAAAAAATAAACCCTGAAATTGATTTCTTTGCACTCAATGCTTCGGCAATAAGACATCCACTTAAAGTATCACAAAAAAAATCAATTTCTTCTTTTGATATTATGAATATTCTCGCAGGTATAAGAGAAGAAGACGGGCAAATAGTGACAACAGATGTTTCTGGTTTACAACTTACATATATGGTTCTAGATAATTTACTATTTAATAAAGATTTACCACAAAAAAATCCTTTAATTCATTACGCGGGTTTATCTGTAAATAGAACAAAACTGCTTGAAGAATATGAAAAAGGAGCTTCTTTAGAGCAACTATCTGCTTATATTATTAACTCTAAGACCAATGAACCAATAATTCCTGATGCTGAATATAAAATGGCTAATGTTGAAAAATATTTTGATAAAAGTCAAAATCCTAAAATAAAATCATTAAAAAACAAGTCCAAAAAATTTGGTAATACTGTTCAAAATTTATTCAAAAAACATTTTGAAGACTCCAAAGATAACTTATTTGCAAAATGTGACGTAAGAATTTACTAATTTTTAAGATAATAATATAAATTATTATTTAAATCTTAATAGAAATTAGACTATTTTCTTATATTAATATATTTTTGTTTGTTATATAATTTTTTTGATTATAAAACTAGGACTTAATAATGCTTTCAAGGTCTATTTTTATTATGTTAATATTTGACATTTTAATTTTATTTATATCAACAAGTTTTTGGTATAAATATTTTAATTTACCTGAAAATTTATTCATTATATCAATAGCTCTCATTACAATAATAGGATTTATTGTTTTATTTCTAAAAGATAATTATAAAATCCGAGAATTTAATATTTCATCAAAGAATTATTATTTATTATTTGAAGGTATCTTTATTTTTCATGTTCCTTTATTAATATTTTTATTTACTATAAAGCACAATATACAAACATTGGAATTTATTGGATTGAATATTCTAACTGTTTATATATTCTTAGCTGCTTATAGAAATTTATTTCACTTATATTTATTTAAATTAAAGAAAATAAAAAATGTCTTAATAATAGGAACAAATAAAGAAGCTAAACTTATTGCAGATGAAATCATAAATAAAAAAGCACTAAAAATGGAAGTTATTGGTTTTGTTCAAGATAATGAAGAAGAAAATATAATAAAAGATTCCAATACAAAATTATTTGAACAAAGAAATTTAAAAGAAGTAATAAAAAACAATAATATAAATATCATAATTATTGCAATAAAACACAGAATGGAAGAATCTTTACTTACTAATTTTGTTAATAATATTCCAAAACAAGTTAAAATTTATAAAATGCCGGATTTTTATGAAATGGTTACAGGCAAATATTATGTAAGCAAAATGTCTATAAATTGGCTTTTTTATGATTTTATGAACAGCCGCTCAAACATATACAATTTTTGCAAGCGTACTTTTGATATAGTTTCTGCAT
This sequence comes from Candidatus Gastranaerophilales bacterium, assembly GCA_944323285.1. GTDB lineage: Bacteria > Cyanobacteriota > Vampirovibrionia > Gastranaerophilales > Gastranaerophilaceae > Avigastranaerophilus. The sequence continues at coordinate 68,811 of CALURV010000008.1, forward strand.
TAATTATCTTGACAGTTACTGTCCCTATCCTCTTATACATAGGCATAAAAGTAAAAAATACAGATGGAGCAAGTGCAATATATACTCAAAACAGAGTTGGTAAAGGCGGGAAAATATTTAAAGCATATAAATTGAGGACTATGTATGTTAATGATTATAAGCCAGAAGAGGGGAAAATAGAACATACAGAATCTCAAGATGAAGATAACAGAGTTATTCCTTTCTGTAAATTCATAAGAAAGGCAAGACTTGATGAAATACCGCAAATGATAAATATTTTAAAAGGAGAAATGTCTATTGTCGGTCCAAGATGCGAATGGGAAGATTTAGTAAAGATTTATTCTAAAGAAATTCCATATTATAAATGCAGACAATGGGTTAGAACAGGCTGGACGGGCTGGGCTCAAATAAATCAAGGACATTGCGTTTCAAATGATGATATAGCTGAAAAACTTCAATATGACTTGTATTATCTGAAACACAAAAATATTATTTGGGAAATTGGGATATTAATTAAAGCTATTTTTCTAGCGCTTGGAGGCAGGCATGAATAAAACAAAGATTACCCATATTACAAGATATGCACATCCTCATATAGGTGGGATTGAAGCTGTTATATCTCAGATTAATGAAAGTTTGCCTGATGAACAATTTGAAAAAGAAGTTATTTGTTGTTCAAATACAGAAAAGTCTTCAATTGAAAATGGTGTAAAATATAATCGTTGCAAATTTTTATTTGAATTTGCAGCAAATACGATATCACCAGAATTTATATGGAAATTATCAAGAGTAAATACTGATATACTTCATTATCATATGCCATTTATTTTTGCTGTAATAGCACATTTTATTGCAAGACCAAAATATAAAAAACTATATATTACATATCACGGTGCGATTGTTGGATATGATAAATATATGCGCCCTTTTTGGGGAATATATAAACATTTTTATAAAATAGCAGATAAAATTCATGTATTATCTCCTACAATTATAAATAGTGACCCAATATTATCTGAGAATAAAGAAAAATGTGAAATAGTGCCTTTTGGTGTTGATTTAAAATTAGATTATAATCAAGAAGAAGTTAATAAAATAAAAGAAAAATATAAAAATAAAAAAATTATTTTGGCAATTGGACGTCTGGTTAAATTTAAAGGTTTTCAATTTGTTATTGAAGCAATGAAAGAAGTAGATAATGCTATTTTACTAATAATCGGAGATGGACCATTAAAAAATGATTTCGAAACATATATAAAAGAAAATAATATAAAAGAAAAGGTTGTGTTATTAGGAGCCATTTCTGATGAAAAAATAAAAAATAATTATATCAAAGCTTGTGACATATTCATATTATCCTCAATCAGAAAATCAGAATCATTTGGAATCGTTCAATTAGAAGCAATGCGTTTGGGCAAACCTATTATTAACACAAAATTAGGCACTGGTGTTAATTATGTTTCTATAGATGGTGAAACAGGGTTAACAGTAGAACCGAAAGAATCCAAAGAACTATCAAAAGCTATTAATAAATTACTACAAGATGATAATTTAAGAATAAACTTTGGAGAAAATTCACTTAAAAGAATAAAAGATATATTTAATATTAATATAATTAAAAACCAATACAAAAATCTATATGAGCTTGGAGAATAATAATTTGCAGTTTTTAATAAATAAAAAGAATATATTAATTTGTTTAAGCTTGATAATTATTTTTTTCTTACTTGCTATTTCTTTCCTTTTGGAAATTGCTGATTTAAATTTGGTAGTATTACCTTTTGGAATATATTTTATATTAACTATATTTTTATTTGCAATTCTAAATTATTATGTGAAAGATAAATTTGTATCAAAAATATTTGTACTTTCTGTTTTATTTCATTTTATTTTTATATTATTCTGGCATATTTTTAAATATTATATACTTGGATATCATTTACCTACAGAAAAGACATTTATTCCATTTACCGTTGATAATGATGGCGTATTGTATCACACATTAGGAGTTTTTGTTTCTAATAATTTCTCTGCTTCAACTTTTCAAACTAATTTAACTGGTGGTTTTTTCCCTAAAATTATAGGTATTTTATATTTTTATTTCGGTAAAAATCCTTTTATACCATGCCTTTTAAACTGTATTATTTCTGGCTTTACAGTTATATTTATTTATTTAATTGGGAAAAATGTCTTAAATACTAAATCAATAGCTAAAATATATTCTTTAGTTTCAATTTTAACATTTGCTCATATTATGAATACATCGGTATTAATAAGAGATTCATATATTACACTTTTTATGTATTCTTCATTATATTTATCATACTTATTTTATAAAACAAAAAATCTATTATGGTTATTTTTAACATTTTTTAGTTTATATTTATTGTATTCTTTTAGACCTTATGCTGCATATGTTTTATTATCTGCAATGTTAGTATCGTGGATAATATGTAATTTAAAATCAGAGTTAAAAAATAGACAATTAAAACTTTCTAAATATACCCTTATTGTTTGTTTATTTTTTCCAATACTAGCAGCAGGATTTATCTTTCTTGTAAAATATTTTTTGTCTTCTATTTCTCTTCTAAAAAATATTTCAATAGAATCATTAATTGATATAAGAGAAACAGCATACCAAACTGGTAATGCAGAAATTGCAATTGACTTTGGAGCATTGTACAATGTATTTTTCTTATTACCATTTATAGTTGGATATATTTATTTATTTTTTGCGCCATTTCCTTGGGAATGGATTTATGCAGCAAGAATTGTATATATACCTGATATGTTAATATTGTATTGTTTCTTACCTTCTTTTTTTAAAAATATAAAAATTATTTTTACTGAAAAAAAGTTTTTACTTGTATGTTCTTTATTATCAATAATACTTATGTTTAGCATTTATTGTATAACATTAGGCAATACTGGTGCCATTCACAGGCTAAGAGGACCTTTTATTCCTATGATATATTTAATTGCATTGTCAAAACCAGATAGATTTTTAAATAAGATTTTAAAATTTATAAGGAGTTTCTTATGAAAATAATTATAGAAAACGAAATTTTTAAGCATCAAGGTGGAACAGAAACTGTTGCTATAAATACTTATGAAATATTAAAAAAAAGAGGTCATGAAGTTTTCTTTTTTGCAACAAACAAAAAACCTTATTATGAAGAAAATTATAAGTATTCAAAATATTTTCCTAAATTTGTTTACTCCACAAAGGAATATTTAAAAAATCCTTTAGCATATTATTGGAATTTTGAAGCCGCTCAGAATCTAGAGAAAATGATTGATGAAATAAAACCGGATTTAATTCATTTTAATTTGCTGATATCTCCATCAGTTCTATGTATATGTAAGAGAAAAAAAATACCTACTGTTATGACTTTACATGTACCAGCGCCACCTTGTCCTGCCAGCACAATGCAACTTGGTGACAAAGTATATTGTAAAGATTTTAAGTGTAAAAATGGAAATTATTGGCATTGTGTACTAAATAAATGTAAAAACAGATCATTAGAAAATAGTGCAAGAAAAGCGTTATTATCATATATATATAAATCTTCTAATGCCTACTTGGCAATTAATAAATTAATTTGTTGTTCTGATGCATTAAAAAATTATTGTTTACAAACAAATATAGGAATAGATAAAAATAATATTGTTACAATCAATAATTTTTTACCAGATGAAGAATTAAACACTATACCCAATTATTCAAACAAGTGCTATTTTTTATACATTGGAAGATTGAGTAAAGAGAAAGGTGTTAATTACTTATTGGAAGCAATAAAAGAACTGCCAAAAGATATAAGGTTAAAAATAGCGGGGACAGGTGCAGAAGAAAATAATTTAAAAAAATATATTATAGATAATAAATTAAATAATGTTGAATTTTTAGGATTTAAAAATAGAGAAGAAATAAAAGAATTATATCAAAATTGTATTGCAACTATATTACCCTGTAATTGGTTTGAGATATTCGGGATGACAAATATTGAATCATTTATAAATGGGAAACCTGTCATAGCTAGTAATATAGGAGGTATTCCCGAGATTATAGAACACAATGTAAATGGATTATTATTTGAGCCTGCAAATATTGAACAATTAAAAGAGTGTATTATAAAATACTATAATAATCCGAAATTAGTAATTGAACATGGTAAGAATGCTTATCAAAAAGCTATTACAGAATATACAGAAGAAAAATATTATAACAAATTAATTGATGTATATAATAACGTATTAGAAAACTATAATGTTTAAAATATTTAAATTTATTGAAAACATACTAATTAAAACAATATAATAACATTCTTTATAAGAATATTTTTATGCAATATTTGTTTATTTAAAAATTCAATTATAACGAATGGTTGCTAATTCTTAGTTATATATTTTGTATCTTATATAAGTTATAGTATGTCTATAAAGATACTTTAATAAAAAATTTATGATATAATTTTACTCGTAATTCTACTTAATAATCAAATAATGAGGAATATTTAGAATGAAAGAGGGAATTTCTGCTATTTTAACACTTTATAAACGTCCATATAATTTAGTTAAACAAGTTGAGGCTATATTAGAACAAACAATAAAACCTTCAGAAATATTATTATTTCAAGATAAAGTAGAAAATGAAATAATAGAGATACCAAGTTCAATAAAAAATAAGTTTAATAATATATATGTTGCCCCCAAAAATATTGGAGTTTGGGGGAGGTTTAATTTTGCAAGAAGTGCTCAAAATGAACTTATTTTCATTTTTGATGATGATACAATCCCTGGAAATAAGTGGTTTGAAAATTGTGTTAATGAAATGAAAAAAGAAGAAGCACTTTATGGTACAAATGGTGTTTTAATGGATAGGCCTAAAGATTATCCTTTAAAAAATAGTTTTCAGCGTATAGGATGGTACGGACCGAACTCACGCACTGTCCCTGTTGATTTTGTAGGTCATTGCTGGTTTTTCAAAAAAAAGTGGCTTGATTATTTATTTGAAAATACAGAAAATATGCAAGCATATAAAATATGTGCAGAAGACATGACCTTTTCATATAAATTGCAACAGCATGGAATTAAAACGCTTGTTCCACCTCATCCAATGACAGATTTACAAATGTGGGGTAATTGTATATTGAAAGATACTAATTCTCATACAGATAAAAATGGTTTGTCTGCAAATAATGAAAATCTAAAAAAATATAATCTGGCAATAAATGAATTATTAAAAAATGGATTTATACCATTAGTTTCCTTAAATTCATTTGGAATTAAAAGACTGAACTGCTTAATCTTATTAACGAAAAGAATAATTTGGATACTAAAATTATTTTCTAAAGATAAACAAAAATTTCAAAAAATAAAAATGGAGTATATTTCTAAAATTATAAATAGATTTTATAACTATGATAAAGGATAAAAATGGGAAATAAAGAAAATAAAATTTTAATATTCAATTGTTGGTGGGAAAGAATAAATTATGGAGCCGTATTAACAGCATATGCTCTCCAAGCATTTATATCAGAATCATTGAAATGTGATAATAAATTAATTTATAACCCTCCACAGTACAATAAATATTTTAAAAAATTTAAAGCTTTTGATAATTTTAAAAATAAATATTTAAATGGCACGCATGAAATAACAACGTTAAAACAATTATTTGATTTAAATAATGCTTATAATATCTTTATTACAGGATCTGATCAAGTATTTAGATACCCTTTTTTAAAGAATATAATAAATGGATATGAACAATATTTTTTAGATTTTGCAAGCATACATTCTAAAAAGATTTCGATCGCGGCAAGTTTTGGTATAAAAAAATCTGAATTTTTAAGAGAAACAACACCTCTTATCAGAGAAAAGATAAGACGTTCATTAAAAACATTTGATTTTATTTCTGTTAGAGAAAAAGATGGTGTTGAAATCTGTAAAGATTTATTTAATGTAAATGCACAATGGATAATTGATCCTGTTTTTTGGCTTAATCCAGAGCGCTACAATACAATATCTCAAGATTCAGATCTTGATTGCACGGATAAAATAGTTTCTTATTTTTTTCATAAAACAAAAAGGGATAAAGATGTTTTCAAAGATATAGGGAAAAAATTTGGAGCAAAAATAGTTGAATTATATATGTCCGATAGATCTATAGAAGATTGGTTAAAAGCTATAAAAACATCAAAACTTTTTATAACAAATTCTTTTCATGGTGTATGTTTTGCAATATTATTTAACAAGCCTTTTATATGTGTAGTAAATTCTAAATCTGGTATTTCAAGATATGAATCTTTGTTTGAAATGCTTGATATAAAAAATCAATGTATATATTCTTTATCTGAAATCTTAGAAAAAGATTGTATCTTTAAAGTCAATTATAATGAAGTTAATAAAAATATTAATACTGAAGTCAAAAAAGGGCAAAATTTCTTAATAGAAGCAATAGATAGCAAAATAGAATGTTCCGAACAAAAAATTGATAACAAAATTAAAATTTTAGAAAATCAAATTTGTGAGTTAGAAGATAAATTAACATTAAAAAAACTTTTTATAAAAACTCTTTGGGAAATATGGGTTAATATTTTTCATTGTTTTCCTTCAATTATACAAGATATTATTCGAAACATAAGGAGAAATGTTGTTAAAAATAGAAAAAAATGAACTATGTACTGGATGCGGAGCATGCAAAAATATCTGTAAACAAAATGCTATATCTATTATTGAGGATGAAGAAGGTTTTCTAAAACCTTTAGTAGATCATTATAAATGCATTAATTGTTCTTTATGCGATAATATTTGTCCAATATTTAATTATAAATCATCTAACACAAAAAATCCCAAATCTTTTTTGTTTATGAATAAAGATAAAATTGAAAAGGAAAAATCTTCAAGTGGTGCGTTTTTCCCCTTGATTGCTAAATATATAATTGAGCAGAACGGTATTGTTTTCGGGGTAATATGGGATGAGAATATAAAGGCAATTCAAGCGAGTGCTCAAAATTTTGATGAATTAGAAAAAATGAGAGGTTCAAAATATGTTCAGGCTGACACAAAGTCCACATTCAAAGAGGTTCAATATTTTTTAGATAAGGGAAAGGTTGTTTTATATTCGGGGACGCCCTGCCAAATAGCAGGGCTTAAATCCTTTTTAAAAAAAGATTATCAAAATCTAATAACAATTGATTTAATTTGTCATGGTGTACCATCTAGAAAAATATTTGAATATTATAAAAAGATGTTTTTAAAGCAAAAAAGAGATAATACAAAAATCATAAATATAAATATGCGCCCAAAACCTGTGAAATTTGAATATATTCATTATTGGAAGATAGAGACATTATTAAAAACTTATAAAATATCAATGCAAAAGAATCCTTTTGTTTTGACATTTTTATATAATTTAAATTTAAATAAATCATGTATAAATTGTAGATTTAACTGTTTGCCTAGAGTTGGTGATATAACAATAGGAGATTTTAATGGTGTAGAATATTTCGAAAATAATTTAAAAGTCGAGGATGGAGTTTCTGTTATTCTTTTAAATAATAAAAAAGGTGAGCGTTTTTATGAAGAAATATCAAAACAACAGATATCAAAAGAAGTCCCTTTCGAAAAGGTTGTAAGATATAATTTAAATATAGTAGAGGCAACAAGGCCACATGAGAAACGAGATGCTTTTTTTAAAAATTTTTTATTAAAAGAGCAGAGCATGGAAGATTTTGCAAAAAGATATATTAAAATATATCCATTTGAAATTATATATATTTATAAAAGATTACCCAATTTTATAAAAAAGATTATAAAAAAAATATTAGCTAAAAATGATTAAGAACAAAGTTACATACAATCTATATCCTATATCTTTATATGCAAGGCAGATTGCAGGGTCTTTAATTCTATTTATTATTGCACGATATTTGTCTGTGTATGATTTTGGTCTTTTTTCAAGTTACAAAAATGTTGCTATTTTCTGTTTTATGTTTGCGAATTTGGATTATCATAACTATATTCTTGTTTCTTCTAAAGCAAATGTAAAAGAAGTACAACTCAAAATTTCTTTATTTTTGTTAAATGCTATTTCAATAGGAATTATGATTGCATTAGTTTCAACATTCTTTCATTTGGATAGCCATATATTATTTATACTTGTTGTCATAAGAACGTTCTTTGACGGAACATTCTTTTCTCTTATTTTACCATATTTCCAAGCCACAAAAACTTTTAACACTATTGCTAAAATTAATATTATCTATGCTGTTTGTATTTCAACCATTGCAATTATATCTTATATTTTTAAACTGTCTCTGTATAAATTCTTGTTGCTAAATATTTGCCTAGGTTTAATTAATTTTATTCAATGTTCATATTTTGCCAAAATCAATTATCTTCTTGTCTTTAACCATATTAAAAGATTTTGCAAAATGTTAGATAAGAGTATTTGGGCATATATAGGAGTTAGTATAGCTTCTTTTCTGTACTCCCAATTATCTTCACTTTATGTTTCAACTTTTTTAGCAAAAGAACAAGCGGCACTTTATTTTTCTGCATTTACTATTGCTTCAGTCGTTGGTATACTCATTGCGGCACAAGTTCAAAAAATGATGCCGGACTTGATTAACAATAGTATTGAAAACATCAAATTAATACTCAAAAATAATTTAAAAATTTTGCTAATAATAACCTGCGGATTATTTTTATTCATGCTTTTATTTGGGAAAATCCTTTTATTAGTTCTATATGGACAAAATTATTATGGTAATGCTTATCCGATACTTTTAATACTTATGTTGGGTAATATTTGTGTAGCAGAAGCGTGTGTCTATGGTGCATATATTACAGCAAGCGGCAATCAAAAAAAGAAAATACCAATGCAATTAGAAGCAACAGTTTTAACAATTTTAGGGTTAATAATCTTACACAAATTCGGAATATATGGTGCTGCATTATCATTTTTATTTGCAGCAATATATATTTCATTCAGGTATACTGTTTTTACATTAAAACTAATTAAAGAAAAAGAAACTAATGAAAAAAATTAAAGTATTAGATTGCACCCTTCGCGATGGTGGATATATAAATGATTGGAACTTTGGATTTGATAATATAAATAGTATTATTAAATCTTTAGATATTGCAAAAATAGATTTTATTGAGTGCGGCTTTCTAAAAAATATTCAAACTTCAAGTGATTATACTCTTTTTAATAATATTACTGATATAAAACAGATTAAAACAACAAATGCAATAAAAACTTTTATGATTAATAATGACGAATATGATTATTCTGAAATTATCAAAAATGATTTAACAAATTTTGCCTTTCGTATTGCCTTTAGAATAGAAAACCTATCTGAAGTTTGTGATTTTGCAAAAATTTTAAAGGATAAAGGTGCAAAAGTATTTATAAACCCTAAAAATTTTTCTACATTCTCAGAAAAAGAAATAACAATTTTAATTAATAAAATCAATAATCTTTCACCATTCGCATTTTCTATTGTAGATACATTAGGTGCAATGTCAAAAGATAATTTACAAGAAAAAAATCAGCTTATTAATAATCTAAATAAAAATATTGCATTGTGTTTTCATTCGCATAATAATCTTTCTCTTTCTATAAAAAATACCATTGAGTTTATAAAATTATATAGTGATTACAACTTAATAATAGATTCAAGTATTGGCGGAATAGGAAGAGGAGCAGGCAATCTTTCTACTGAATATATTTGTGAATATTTAAACAAAAATTATCAAAATAAATATAATATTGATGAAATAAAAAAAGTAAAAGAAAATATTATCGAAAAATTTTTTATGAAAATTTCAGATAAAAATATGGAATTATACTATTTAACAGCAAAGATGAACTGCCACCCCAATTATGCAACTTTTTTAATTAAAAATAATATTAAATCTATTGATTTAGCAAAAGAATTATTTGCTCTTTTGCCTAAAGATAAAAAAACTTCATATAATGAAAAAACTATAAATGAACTTTATATGAAACTATTAATTAATAAAGCTAAATAATATAGAATTCAAAAACAAGAGCATTTATTTTATGATAAAATTTATATATTAAAATTCTTATTTAAGGAGCCGTTTATGGAAAATTATAATTATAATAACGAGTTAGATGAAGAACTTACAATTGATTTAAAAAAAATATTTTTTACTATTTGGTCAAGAAAGTCATTAATAATAAAAATTTTTATATCAGTTATTTTATTTTTCATACTATTAACATTTATTTCTCCCAAAAAATATATAGTAAATAGCGATTTATACATAAATAAAGCAAATAATTCCAACATGATGGAAATAAATCCATTTGCGTTAGAAGAACTAGGAGCAGCAGGTGGTGGAGTTGCTGCTCTCATGTCAGGAGGCAGTGGTGCTTTATCAAATGAACTTGAGCTTATTCAATCACCTCTCGTTATTGATAAAGTTATAAAAGAAAATAATCTTGTTTATAAAAAGAGATGGGGAATAATTCCAAACAAAAAAGAAGGGGAATATATTTCTACAGCTGCATTTTTAAAGAAAAATATTTCTTTTGAAAATAAAAAAGGTACTAATGTAATATCAATAGAATATAAAGCAAAAGACCCTGAACTTGCATATAATATAGTGAATTCAATTATAAATAATTATATAGAACTACATAAACAATTAAACAGCGAAAAATCAAAATCAGATAAAGAAATTATAGAAACTGAATACACAAAAGCAAAAGCAGCATTAAGTAAAAAAGTAGATGCAGTACAAGGTTTACCCGAAAATGCAATGACTACAACCGGAAACCTAACAGCGATGAGTGCTTTTTCAAAATCTGCTCAACAAGCTATGTCTACTATTAAAGGTCAAGTTATTGCAGGTGAACGTTCAAGAATAGAATTAACTGAAGAAGCTGCTAAAGTAGCTGAACTTTCTTCTAAATTAGAATGGGCTAAGATGGTTGATAAAATGTCTGATTCATCCAAGGTTCTGGTTTTAAAAGAGCCACAAAAACTTAGGGATTTTGAATATTCTTCTCCTAAACTATTAATAAACATTATTCTTGGAATTGTATTTGGATTTATTATTTCTATATTTGCTATAATTATTGCAGAATTAACAGATAGAAAACTTTCTTTTTCAATGCTTTCAGATAATGTTCTTTATGACTTAGAGAAAGATTTTACCGATTTAAAATTGCAACTGTTAGCAAACCAAGAGAAGAATATTTCTATAATCACTTTTGAAAATCTTTCAGATGATATTTTATCAAGCTTAAAAGAGTTTAAAAATATAACTTTAATTAAAGCAGATATTACAAATGAGTTTGTACAATATATAAATAAATCAGAAAAAGTTGTTCTGTTTTCAAAAATAGGTCAAACTAATTCTAAACTATATAAACAAATAAGAACAATCCTTACTGATATGAAGAAGAATATTTTATTGGATTGTCTTATAAAATAAATTAATAATTAATTATGAAAAAGGATTGATTAAATATCAATCCTTTTTTATTAGATATTTTATTAATTTAATTTTCAATTTTTATATATAAATAAATTAATAACAAACCTAAAATATAAGCACCTAAAACATCTGTAGGGTTATGAACCCCTATCCATATCCTGCTTAAACCTACAAATAAAATCCAAATGATTGAAATTATAATACCAATATTTTTAAATATTTTATTTTCGCAATATTTACTTAAATAGAAAATAACCATACTCCAAAGGCAAATAGTTACTAAAGAATGACTTGAAACAAAGCTAAAACTATCAGGATGAATTGTTGTTATTTGAAGTTCTAAAGAAGGTCTTGGTCTTTTTATAATCGGCTTTATTATACAATTAATTAAAAAAGTAACTAAAGGAACAGAATATATTAATAATAAGCTCCAATATAATCTTTTCTTTATAAAAAATACAGAAATGCTTAAAAGAGGAATTATTATCATTGCAGTATATAAAATACAATCAGGCAGCATAGGCAGCCATAAAGGTAAAAATGCTAATTTCTCCTGAATAAAGATTATAAAACTTTTGTCCCATTGGCTAACAACAGGACAAAAGTTTATTAAAATTACCAATAGTATGAATAGAAAGCTTAATATTATTACTTTTTTCATACTACTTACCGCAACAGCAGCAATTACCTGCACAACTATTTTCTACTTTATTTTGAGGTTTTTCTTTTGAACAGAAATTATCTCTGTCTATATAATATTCTCCTTCAAGTGGGAAAATAGTCATCCAAAGATTTTCTCTCCAATCTTTATCCAAAATTTCTTTAACATCTTTTGAATATTTATCGATTTTAGAAGTAATTTCCGGATTAGTTAAATAAGCAGCTGCATTTTCATGCGTTTCATAAGGTTTAAATTCATTGTAATATTTTCTTAAGACATCCGGTCTATCAACAATCATACAAGGTCTTAGCATGTTACCGTCTTCATAAGGAATACCATCTCTTATTGCACGCATAAATGGCGATGCCAAAGCTTCAGTTAATGTACAATTTTTAAGGTTATGAGTTGCCAAATGAACAAAAGTGCAAGGTTCGACATCACCTCTTGGGTTAACGTGAACATATTGTCTTCCGCCTGCAATACAACCCATCATTTCAGGGCCATCACCCCAAAAATCAACTGTCATCATAGGAAGAGTGTTTCTTGCATTATATACAGCCTTTAATATTTGACGTCTTTGCTCCGCATTTGGAACCATACTAACATCAGGACTATCACCAACCGGTACATAATGGAAAAACCATGCCCATAAACAACCTTTATCTGATAACATTTGCATAAAAGAATCAGATGTTACTTCATCACAGTTTTGACTTGTTGCTGTTATACTTGCGCCAAAAAGAATACCAGCTTTTTTAAGCATATCCATTTTTTGCATAACCATATCAAAACAACCTTCACCGCGAACAGCATCTGTATTTTCTTTTAATCCACCAATAGAAAACATTGGTTGAACATTACCAAGTCTTTTTAATTCTTCAACTGTTTTTTCTGTAATTAAAGAACCATTTGTAAATGTTATAAAAGTACAATCATCAAACTCTTTTGCTAATTCTAAAAACTCTTTTCTTGCAAAAGGTTCTCCGCCCACAATCGGGAATATATGGATACCCATAACATCTCTTGCTTCAGTAAAAATTTCTCTCCATTTTTCTTTAGTTAAATCTTCTTTAACATCATATTCATGAGCCCAGCAGCCTTTACAATTAAAATTACAACGCTTTGTTATACTTGCTAAAAGTACTGTAGGAGGGAAAAATCCATTTTTATTATTAAATTCCGTTCTTTTTCTTAGATTGTCGCCATAATAACCATTTACAAAGAAATTTTTTATCCATTTATTTCGACAATTAGGATGCAATTCAGTTAATATTTTCTTCCACCAATAAAGATGCGGATGATTTGTCTTAAATAACCATTGCATTCTTCTTGCGTGGTTAATACCACCTTTTGAGCCTGATATTTTTTCAAATATCTTTGCTAAGTTTATAAGTTTTTCTTTACTGAAATTATGTCCTAAATAATTCAGCAGCATATCTATAGCAAAATTATTAACTTTTAATTTAACTCTGTCAAATTTTCCCATAGAATTTGACTGCCAAGCTACTGATTGTTTCTCTAGTTTCATTTACTTATCTCTCCTTAATCAATTTAATTATACGTTAAACATAACAAAATTAAAGCAAATAACCACTATTGATAACTAATATTAACTATGCAATAATCAAATTATGAAACAAGTTCTAGTGGTAAATAATCCTAATGCGGGAAGAAAAAAAGCTTTGAAATATAAAAAAGCTGTTTTAAAATATCTTTTTAACAAGAATTTGCAATTTAAAAGCATATCAATAGAAGAACTGAGAAATATAAACTTTGAAGAGTTTGATACAATTATTGCAATAGGCGGAGACGGAACTGTTAATAAATTAATTCCTTTTGTTATTAACACTGAAAAAATACTTGGAATAATTCCTTGCGGTACCGCTAACCTTTTAGCCGCTAAACTAAATATCCCTGCAAATATTCATAAGGCATTAAAAATAATAGATATTCAAAATTTCAGTAAAATAGACTCTTTTAAAGTTAACGACAAATTCTCTATTTTAAGGTTCGGACTTGGATTTGATGCTGATATTATTTGTAATACTCCGCAATCTTTAAAAAACAAATTTGGTTACTTCGCATATTTTATTGCAGGAATTTTGTTTGCACTCCGTTTAAAACAAAGACAATACAATTTATATTATGATAATAAAAAACACAGTGTTGTTGCTACTTGCTTAATTGCTGCAAATGCCGGTAATATGTTTAAAAATATTTTTTCTGTTTCTAAAAATTGTAAACTAAATGATAATTTAATGGATGTATTTATATTAAAAATTAAAAATCCTATAATGTTCTTTTTTGAATTTTTACAAATAATTTTCAATATAAAAATTTCAGGTTCTAAAGCAATGTACTTTCAAACATCTGCTTTAAATATAAAAAATGACTTTTTTAACTGCCATTTAGATGGAGAAAAACATAAATTTAAAGATGAAGTTAATATTACTATAATCCCTGAATCAGTAAAAGTATTCTCGAACATATAAAAAATAGCCGGTAATTATACCGGCTATTTTCCATTATTATAACTACCATTTATTAATAGCAAATGCCATAACTATAATAGATGCAATACCTTTTAATGTATCACAAATAGGTGTTATCCAGTCATTTCCAGCAATTCTTCTTGGAACAACAATAGTATCACCTTGTTCTATGTTACTTCCTGCAGAAATTTTTTCGGCTCTTCCATTTACAGAAACTCTATAAAGTCTAAATTTATTAGCATTAGGAGTATATCCGCCCACTTGTTTTATATAATATTTTGCATTTGCACCTTTTTTATATACAAAAGATTGCTCATTATATACTTCACCAATAACGCTTACATGATTTGACATTCTTGGAATATAAATATCATCACCATCTTGAACTTCAATATTATCTAAGTCTTTTATTTTATCAAGATTGTTATTTCTTATATTCAAAGCAATTTGCCCAGTATATTTTTTTGCCATTTCACCATCATCAGCTTTCAACATTTCAAGCATTTCTGCTTTAGATTTTTGATCAGCTTCAGAAGGTTTATAAGCACTAGCCATTCTGCCTTCAATTAATTTAATATCGCGTTCATTATTCTTCAGAGCAAGTTCAACTTGTTTACCTTGAATATTTGTTCTTCTGAAAACAATACCTCTTAAATCAGCTTCATTAGTTAATCCGCCTGCTAAATCTATAATATCAACCAGTTTTTTACCCTCTACAAAAGTATAAGAACCGGGTTTTTTAACAAACCCTGATATTTTAACCGTTTTCATAACTTCATTACCGCGAAGTGTTCTAAAGAATATTTTATCGTCAGGATTTATTGATATACTTTTTATTCTATCCGAATTAATCATAATGTCATATAAATAATAAACTTGAGTAGCTCCGTTTGCCCCGGTAATTTCAACTGCTACATTTTCTGTAGGTATAAGCTTATTAGAATTTTGAGTAACTGCAGCGAGTTTTACATCTTCTTTTTTCTCTGCATCTTCTTTTTGTGCTTCATCTTCCGTCTTTAGTGCAACTTCTTGTTCACCAGAATTTTGTGTTTTCTCTTCTGATATTTCACTAACATCAGATTCAATAAATTGTATATCTGTCATAACATCATTCAATGTCATATTATCAATATAAGTAAGATGTTTAGGAGTATTTATACATCCATAAACATCAACAAACAATGAATTAGTATTTTTATAAACATTAATTACATCTCTAGGCTGCAAAATAGGATCATTCATGCCTGCAAAAAACTCTTTAAGAAAAACAGGTATTGTTTCAATAGAATTATCTGCACCTGAAACCCTTCTAATTACAGCTTGATTAATAAAAGTTTCTTCTAAAAGTTCATCTTCACTTTTTAAAATATCAGATAATCTCATACCTTCTTTATAAGCATAAGTAGCAGGATATTTTACATTACCTTGAATAGTAACAATATTTTCTGCAGTATTATATATTTCTCTAAATTGAACAGAATCACCGCTTTTTAATTTAGTATTTTTAGCTTCATTCCAAGCAATATTTTGAGCGCTACGCTGCATTGAAGAAGTATCTAACCCCAATAAAGTAACTTCAGTAACTTGAGTCGAAGGAAGAAGCCCTCCAGCATAATTTACTATTTTTTGAAGTGTTTCACCTTCTTTTATTTCATATATACCAGGAGTTGCAACTCCGTTTTTAATTGCAACAACACTGCCTATTCCGGTAACAAAAATTTTATCATTCGGTCTTAAAATAATTCCGTTGTCATTTCCTGCAAATAACGCCTCATATACATCAACTTGTTTTGTTTTATTGTTAGATGTATAAGTTATATTCCTTAAAGTACCGGTCTTTTTAACTCCGCCTGCAGCATTTAAAGCTTCAAGAATTGATGAGTTATTACCGACAAGAACTTTGCCTGGTTTATTAACTTGTCCATATACAAATACAGAAAAATCCTGTCCTGAAGAAACAGTCAATTTGACTTTTAAATTTTTATATTTTTGAGAAGCAAGTTTGTTTACTTCACTTTCAACATCACCTATTGTACGGTTTTCAGCTTTAACAAGTCCTAACCCTTGTATAAAAAGGAAACCCTTTGAATCAACTTCTGTTCTTGTTGTAGGATTAAGAACACTGGCTCCTGAAATAGCCATAACATCAATAGAATCGCCATATAAATATACAGTAACTTTTTCGCCTATATTTAACTTATAATTGCTGTCAAATTTTCCTGTTGTAGCAGAGCTTGAAGACGTTGATGCTGAAAATAGATTATATCCGGCTTGTAATAATGGATTGCCAGAAACTTCAATATCCTTATCATTAAAAAGTCTTTCAACAGGACTCAATGTTATTTTCTGTTGTAACTTAGAATCAATTACATCCTGATAATTATTTTCAAATGCATCTAAATTTCCGTGTTCATCTTGTTTCTGAACATTTTCTACCCTTCTTTCCGAGGCAGAAACAAACTGTGGAGAAGATGCTGCAAAAGCAATCGGTTCCATAGCAAACATCACTAGTAAAATCAAACAAATTATTTTTTTCATATCGTTCCTTTTAGTAATTTATTATTAAATTGTACACTTATGTAATAGCAATTTCCATAAGTGATTTTATAGCAGGCCATTCAAGTTTCCATAAACCTGATGCATCAAGTGCGTAGTTACCGACACATGCCAATTTGCAATCTTTACATTTATTAACTGTCTCAATAAATAAAGGATCCTTAATAACCTCTTTTAAGGGTCTGTTTTTAACACTTATAAACGGTTCTCTGTCATAGCAGCGAAGCATTTCACCGTTTGAATATATTACAGTTGCAATTCTTGGCCAATGACATTCATAGTAATTTTTCTTAGCTATAATATAGTCCATAAAATAATATGAATTTCTTATCGGATATCCTTGTTTTTTCAAATCTTTAATTTTAACAAATATTTCAGATAACTGACTTGCTTCAAGTTCAGTTTCTTTAACATTTTGAGCTTCTTCAAGAGTTTGATTCGATTTATTAACCGTAAAATAAAGCAATATATCAGCCTCTTTACAATACTGAGCTACTTCTTTTATCTGTTCAAATTCTGTTTTAGCTGAAACCGTACAACATACATATATTCTCATCTTCGGAGAATGAACTTTATGATATTCAATACCGCTCATAACTTTATCACAAATACCCGGCAAATGACGAATATCATCATGAGCTTTACCAATTGCATCTAATGAAACAAACATCAAATCGGTATATTTGGCAAAGTCAGGATTAGTTTCAAGAAACCAGCCGTTTGTAGCTATTTTGGTATATAGCCCTGCATCATGCGATGCTTTACATATCTGGTCAAAATCTTGTCTTAAAAGCGGTTCTCCGCCCCATAAAATACTGTCTAAATATCCTATTTGACCAGCTTCTGTTAATAATCTTACTATCTCATCTGTAGACATATCTTCATTTTCTTTTTTATGCTTCCAGAAGCAAAAATCGCAGTTACAATTACATTTACTTGTAACCATTAAAGAAAAGCATAAAGGTTTTGGAGTTTTTGATAATCTGCTTGCTATACACTCTAATGCTCCACCGCCTAAATGCCTGTAATATTTTAATCTTTCAAAAGACATTTCATTTCTTGATTTAGTAATCATTTTTTCTTCTCTCTCTACCGTTTTTCTTTAAGGTATCATAAATAAAACTTATCATCAATTTATATTATCTACTTGGATAATAAATTTACATTATCCTTTAGTTTCTTTCGTTTTTTTCTTTTTACAAGGTCAATAAAAGCCTCAATTCTGGTAATATATCCGGCTTTACCCGTTTGTTCATCAATAACTAATGACATAACAGGAATATCCTCTTCTCTGCTTACTTTAGGCAAAATATTTTGAGCTACAATTTCAGGCATACAAGAGAATGGGGAAATATGAATAATACCATCAACACCGTGTTTTGCAGCATAGACAGTATCTCCTATAGTTTCTATACATTCACCGCCAATTGCTCTTTTCATATATTTTTCTGCATACCTTACAGATCTTTCTCTATGAGATTCTCTATGGTAAAAAAGAGATGGTTTTAGAACATGTTCAAGCCAATCTGAAAACATTATCTGCCTTTGAACTTCTACTCCCATTTCGCCAAGTTCTTTTTCGATATTTTGATTTGTATAAGGGTCTAATAATACAAAAAATTCTCCGATTAAGTAAACAACAGGAACTTCTTTATTCTTATCTATAGGTATTTTTTTAAAATCTTCAATTATCTGTTTCTTTAATTTTTTTGCTTTCAAAACAGAATTAGTTTCATCTGTTATTTTTAGCCATTTTTCATAGCATTTTTCAGCATCGCCTTTATTTATTTCACGAGGTCTTGTATAAAATAAAAGTTTTTCCGCAGTATCTATAGCAAAGAATTTATTAAATCCCAAACTAAAACCTTTATAATATTTCCAAGGATTTAAGCAATGAGTAACATGCCAGAAAGCTTGAAGAGTCTGTTTCATTTTACTTTGATACATATCAAAAATAACCATATCAAACTCATAACCCATTGATTTAAGAGTTTTTTGAGCCATTTTCGTATAATTACCAAGCCGGCAAGACCCCGGAGCCTGAAACATCATTAAAGTATTTGCACCTTTATCTAAAGCTTGAATATAATTTGCAAGATTTAACTTATATGGCAGGCAAATACCTTCTATACTGTTTTTTACACCTATTTCTAATGCTTTGTTACTATTTGCAGGCGGAATAACAACCTTAGCGCCTAATGAAATAACTAAAGCCTTTAAAGGTATATCTATTCTTCCCATTCTAGGCCAAGCTATTATCCTATCCTTTGCCGGGATTTTATTTTCCATTTTATTTTTTTCAAGCTTTTCTCTGGTGTTCATATCAAGTTATGTTATCACAAAATTAAACAATACTAAACGGATTCGAATATATCCAAGGCTTGTTTTTCAAATAAACCTCAACTCTGTATTTACCTTTTTTCTCTATTTTATAATTAATGCATTTTCCGTTTGTACTATATATTATATCACCGTTAAATAATACTTTTATTTTTGAATTAACTAAAAGTTTAACATTGAGAGCATTATCTGATAAATATATTATAGGAGTTTCATTCTTTAATTGGTTATTCATCATTATATTTTTTCCTTCTTTTATTGATTGAAGGATTATTTTTCTTTGTGCATCAAAATTTTGGGGTAATTCTTCATCTAAAATTAGAATATTAATTAATGTTTTAAACATTGATTCATAAGGAAAAATTTTAACAGGAATTATATATTTTGTAATTTTTAGAGCATGCGCATCAACTCCTACTATAGCAGGAACAATTTTATCTGTTTTATTATTTAATTCATCCCACCATTTTAAAGTTTCTGATTTAGGTCCTTTTATAAGATTATTCCTAAAAAGATATGCATATATAATTTTAAAAATATTTGATTCATCATAATTATCAGCCCAATCAGAGAACCAATTCCAAATTTCAACACCGTCAGGAATAATTGATTTATCAATCCACTTTATAGGCGGAGCATTATTTTTACGCTCATCTGATTCATCGGGATGAGCAGCAAATCCGAAACCGCCTTGGGCTTTCACTTCAGAAATATAGTTTTGTGGATTTATATCAGGCTCAATATTTTTTTTGATATCAAGAGCTATATAATGATTTGTATTTTTTGGAGAAATTTCCTCTCCTTTTATAACACAAACCCCATTATAAAAACCTTCTTCTATTTCTATATTATTATGGTCAGTTATTATAATCCAGCTTAATCCTGCATTTTTAGCAGCTTTTGATATTTCTTCAATATTACCTGTTCCATCAGAAAAGACAGAATGTATATGAATAGCACCTTTATAAGAATAAAAATTATCTTTCATTATTTAACAGAACTTGTTAGTACTTTTTCTTTATTTATTGTAATAACTTGAGCAGCTGATTTTCTATTTATATCAACCCTCTTAATAATTGCATTTCTCTTCTTTCTTAAAAGCATATCAATAAAAGCTTCTATACGAGTAACAAAACCTGCTTCACCTGAATGTTCATCTATAGTTAAATGAATAAATGGTACTTTTCTTTCTTTACAATGATAATAAATTTCATCAGCCATTAAAGAATCTGGGCCGCAACCAAAAGCAGAAAGAGCTATTATACCGTCAACTTTTTTATTTAAAAGATAATAAGCGGCAGTCCCAGTAAGCTCAGGTTCATTTGCCCAATATTGAACTTCTCCTATTTCATCTATTGATTTTATTGCATCTTCAAATGATACATTTAGAGATGTATAAACTTTTACATTCATCTTCTCCAATTTTTTTATCATATTCAATGAAATTCTTTCATCAAAAAGATTATAACCATGTGCCATAATAGCAACAGAAATGGGCTTAACTATATCTATTGTTTTCTTAACTGTTTTTCCATTTATAGCATTATCTAAAGCTTCTTTATAACTAACTCCGGCTCTTGTCATTTCTGTAAATGAATTATATACTTTAAATCCGTTATCAATTGCCATTTTTATTTTTTGCTCATCATTTATATTAAAAGCATTTGCTGTTTGTCTGCAAAAATCTTTTAAATTTATATTTTCTGTTTTATCTAAAGTTGGCTCTATCATCGTAAAATTTTGAGGCAAAATATTTCTTATAATTTCCGGCAATCCTCTTACTTTACTGCAATTATTAATTTTATAGCCTGTTGATTGAATAGAAGGAATAAAAATTGTATTACAGCCTTTATTAAGCAAATTAACAACATGCCCTACATATACTTTTACAGGAAGGCAAGTATCTGAAACTACATATTTAGAGCCGTCATTAATTGTTTTGGCTGTTGTCTTATCCGATAATATAACTTCAATACCTAATGATTTAAAAAAACCATAATAAAAAGGGTAATTGTTATAATACGAGATCGCTCTTGGTATTCCTATTTGTTTTGGCATTATAATTTTTCTTATTTTTATGAATTACAAGATTTACGAAAAAGTATACAACAACCGAAGATGATAAATCAATCACATTTTTTATAAAAATAAAAAATTTCGGAACGACAAGATTTCACATCAAACAAGGTGAATTTATGAACCGTAGTTTGATGGGTTCCGTGAGTTGATTTTCTTTTCTCCTTTTGTTTAGAAAATCACGAAACGGAAGAACTTGCGAGCCAATAAAAAATTTCGGAACGACAAGATTTGAACTTGCGACCCCTACCACCCCAAGGTAGTGCGCTACCAGGCTGCGCTACGTCCCGAAATATTTTAACTTATTTTATACTATCATCTCATATTTTTTTTTCAACATGATAAATTAATCTAGTATCCCAATTTTGTTATCGAGTCATCCTCGCTAACAAAGTACTCTCCTTTTGAAAACGCCACTTAAAAAAATTCACTCACTCTTTCAGCTTATGGTTAATTTTTTATTGGACATATTAATTAAAAATTTGACAAGAATGTAAATAATTTATAATAATGTAAACAGTGAAAGGATTTTAAAATTTGTTTTTTTCCTTTATTCATATTTCAGATATTCATCTTGGCAGACCATTTTCTGACCTGACAAAATTTTCTTTTGATGAAAAAATCAAATCAATTTATAATAATGCCGTTGAGAAAGCATTTAATAATTTTATTGATTTTGCACTTGTTAAAAATGTTGATTTCGTACTTATCTCTGGTGATACATTTGATAATATTGAACAAGATTTTAGATCTAAACTAATCTTAAAAGAAGGATTAAAAAAACTTGCCGCTGCTGATATAAAAATATATATCGTATGTGGAAATCATGATCCAATTTCTGCATATAATAAAAACACTTTTGATTTTGACGAAAATTCCAATATTAAAATTATAGGAGTTAATACTCCTCAATATGGTAAATTTCTTGTTACAGATAAAAATTCTAATCCACAAGCAATAATACATGCCTATAGTTTTAGTGATAACCACTTAGAAGAAAATCCGATTAATTATTTTGAACATCCACAAAATGATGAAAAAATTCTATTTAATATAGGTCTTTTACATTGTGATTTAGATGGAGATAAATCAAGTCCTTATGCTCCTTGCTCAACCAATGACTTAAAAACTTTAAATTATGATTATTGGGCTTTAGGGCATATTCATATTCCTTCTTATGATGAAGAAACAATTCAATACTCAGGCACAATTCAAGGCAGAAATAATAAAGAAACTGGTCCTCACGGTCTTAAGTATATTAAAGTTGAAAATAATTCTATTATTAAAAACAGTTTCATTCCAATTGATATAATTAGGTTTGAAAATATTGATATTGATTTATCACAAGCTAATGATATAACTTCTGCTTATAATATAATCCAAGAATTCATTTTAGATTTTATTAATAGAAATAATAATTTAAATTGTGAATTATTTCTTTTAAAATTAAATCTTAGCGGCAATATTTGTTTCTATTCTGATATAAATGAAGATTTCTATAATACTCTTTCAGAACGAATTAAAAATGATTTTAATAATAAAATATATATTTCAGAAATTTCAAATCAAACACATCCAAAAACAGAAGAAAAAATACTAAATGATGATGATGGAATTTCAGGAGAAATATATAGAACCATAGATGATAATAATTTAGATTCTGTAATTGAAAAAATTGAAAAAGATTTTAAAAATATATTATTGCAATGTAATTTTACAAAAACGGAATATAACGAATTTAAAGAAGAAATAAAAGAATACTCTAAAGAAGAATGCATTAACCTTTGTAATATTATTTATTATAATGAAATTAAACAGGAACAATAATTATGTCAAAGTTAATTATTGATAATATTATTATAGAAAAAAGTGATAAAGATATAAAAACCGGTGTAAATTATAAATTTTCATCAGGAATAAATCTAATATGCGGAAATAATGAAGCAGGTAAAAGTTCCCTGATGAAATTTATTAAAGAAGGATTTTTTAGACCAATAAAAACAGATACCGGTAAAATATTTTTCTATATTACAAATAATAATAATGAAAAACAGATTTACCGTGCTGATATCAAAAATTCTCTTAAAAAAACAGATAGATGCAAATTATATGATGAAAATAATTTTATTTGTGATTATTCATTAATAGAAAAAATAATTAATCAAAAATATTTTGAACAAGGATTCACAATTAATCTTGATGACTTAATGAGCTTACAATTTGATAATAATCTATCATTAGTAAATATTATAAAAGACCCGTCAGGTGATAAACTTAATTCAATATTACAAAAAGTTGAAAACAATATTTCTGAATATATTGGTATAAATGGCAAACCCAAAAAAACTATAACAGAAATTCTTGATGAAATATCAAATATAAATAAAAAAATTAATGAATTATCTCAAAAGGAAAATCAATATAACAGTACAATATTAACTATCCACAATTATGAAGAAGAAATTATAGAATTATCAAAAAAGGAAGAATATTTAAATATTCTAATAAATTTAGAAAAAACTAATACAGAACTTGAAAGATTAACTGAAGTAGATAAACATCTTAATCTTGATTTTAATATAGATTTATATAACGCAAAAGAAAAATATATAGATTTAGTACAAAATATAGGGAAATATGAATCAAATATTTTAATATTAGAAAAAAATAAACTAAAGCTTGAAACTATAATCTCAAAAATAAATAATAATTTAAATCATTTAAACTATGAATTTAATTTAAATATAACAGAAGAAAATTTAATAAATTTTACAATCAATTATGAAAGAATTAATAAAGTAAAAGATATTCTCCCCGAAATTGAAAATAATAAAACCGAGATTAAAACATATCAAAGAACAATTGAAGATATTGAAGAAAATCTATTAAAACTAAAAAATGACTTAGAATATATAAACAAGGATATTAACAATAATTGCGACATCAAAGATTTAGAAGAATATTATTCAACGATAAACGATGGAGTAAAACAATATAAATATCTAGCAAACGAAATAAGTAACATAGATAAAAATATTAAAATAAATTCAGGCGGAATATGGACAAACAGAAATTCATTAATTTTATTTGCTTCTTTATTTTTATTAATGGCATCGTGTTCCATCGTAAGTTTTTACTTAAAAGAAACAACTGCAGGAATATTTTCTCTTTTAATGTCAGTTCTTATAGCAATAGGCTTTACAATACAAAAACTTAGTAGTTATCAAGATAATCAAGATAGTGACAAAATAAGAAAACAAACTCAACAAGAAGCTATCTTATGTAATATCATTGAAAAAATAAAAAACTATTATCCTGAAATAAATAATGTTGAAAGTTCTTACTTAATAGAAAAATTAGAAGAAATAAAACAAGAAATTAACATTAAATTATTAAATAATAATTCTTTACAAGAAAAAATAAGACATAATGAAAGCGACAGAACATTTAATGAAACTAAATTATCAAATATTCAAGAGAAAATAACAAATCTGGAAAATAAAAATACCGAATTAATAAAGGAAATTCAAGAGATAATTAAACAAGATAATCTTACATTAAATGAAAAAAATTATCTTGAAGCTATTGAAATTATAAAAGACATAAAAGAAGACATTGCTGAAAAAAATATGCTTCTTTCTGAAATTACTGATATAGAAATTATAAACAATGAAATAATAAAAAAATTTAATTACTTTATTATTGAAAATAAAATAAATATTAATATTACATCAAATATAAAAAATAACATAGAAGAATTACAAAATTTATTTGAAAAAAATAATGAACTAAAAAAACAAATTGACATATTAAATGTATCTATTGAAAATTTAACAACCCAAAAAGTGCAGCTGGAAGAACAAAAAGTTCCTTTTATCAATCTTTTTAAAGAAATTAATTCATCAATAAACTTAAATGAAGCATTAAAGGAAACCGAAATAAAAAAGAAAGAAAAACAAAATCTAAAAAAGAATGCTGAGTTTGAAAAAAGAGAGCTGGAAGATTTTGAAGGTATTTCTGACTTAAAAAATAAAAGAAATGTATTAATTAATGAATATAGAAACATAGTAAAAAAAATATTAATAAACAAAGCAGTTTCTGAAATTACAACAATGGCAAAAAATAATTTTGATAAAACTCAACCCGATTTAGTAAATGCACAAAAGTATTTATCTATTTTAACAGATAATAAATATTCAAAAATAATTCTAGAAACTGAAGAAATATCAAACAGCGAAGGCAAGGTAATTAAGAAATGGGACGATCTTTCAAGAGGGACTAAAGAACAATTATATTTAGCACTGCGTTTAGGTTATGCCTCTAATTACTCCAAAGATAAATCAACAATGAAAGATAATGGAAGAGCTAATTTACCTATAATTATAGATGATGCATTTGTCAATTTTGATTATGAAAGAACCCATAATGCACTAAAATGTCTTATTGATTTTTCTAAAACAAATCAAGTATTATTTTTCACTTGTCATACAGATTTAATAAAACACCATTTTGAACAATTAAATCTTCAAGAAGATGAATTTTTCAAGATAATATATATAAAATAATTTTCGTTTGAACTATACTTTAAGTATGAGTTTTTATAATGAAGAAATAAACAAACTAAAAGAAAAAGACAATTTTAGGTATATTCACAATATTGAAGAAAAGCACGAAAAATTTCTTTCAATAAATGGGTTTAATATGCTTAATTTTTCATCTAACGATTATTTAAACTTAAGTACAAATAGATTAATAATAAAAGAATTTTTGAAAAAATATAAAAATGATAATGAATTAATTTTTTCATCAACATCCTCAAGATTACTAACAGGGACTTCAAAAAGCTATAAGAAATTAGAAGAAAATATATCAAAACTATTTAATAAAGAACGTTGCTTATTATTCAATACAGGATATCAATGTAATCTTGGAGTGGTTTCTTCATTAGTAACCAGAGGGGATATTATTTTTTCTGATAAACTAAATCACGCAAGTATAATAGACGGTATGAGACTTTCTCCTTGTGAATTTTACAGATATAAACACTTAGATTATGAAAATCTTGAAGAATTATTAGAGAAACATAGAAAAAACTATAAAAAAGCAATAATTATATCAGAATCCGTATTCAGTATGGATGGTGATATTGCTGATATAAAAAAGCTTGTTGAATTAAAGAAAAAATATAATTGCATGTTAATGATAGATGAAGCACATGCATTAGGGATATTCGGAGAAAATCTTGCCGGTATTTCAGATAAAGAAAGATTACTAAATGATATAGATATAATAACAGCAACTTTAGGAAAATCCTTTGCCTCTATGGGAGCATTTTGCGTTGCAAACAACGAAATTATTGACTACCTTATAAATAAAGCAAATTCATTTATTTTCTCAACGGCTCTTGCCCCGGTTAACATAATGTGGTCAAATTTTTTAATTGAAGAAAAATTTAATACAGTAAAAGAGAAATCTAAAAATCTTAATGCATTAATTGTTGAAGCCCACAACTATATAAATGATAATGGTAAAACACAAATAATACCTATAATAATAGGAGATAATAATAAAACCGTAAAAATTGCAGAAATATTACAAAATCAAGGTTATTATATTTTGCCTGTAAGACCTCCAACTGTTCCTTTTAATACATCAAGATTAAGACTATCCCTTACTGCAGATATTACAATTGAAGAATTTAAAAAAGTTATAGACATTGTAAAAGAGGCATTATAATGGAAATTAAATGGCTAAATAAAAAGAATAATAATAAATTCATCGTTTTTTTTAACGGTTGGGGAATGGATGAAAAAATAGTATCTAATTTACTTTTTGAAGATTATGATGTTTTAACCTTTTTTGATTATAGAAATATAGAAAAAATACAAATAGATTTATCCGATTACAAAGAGAAATACTTAATTGCCTGGTCTATGGGCGTATATGTTTGTAATTTTTTCCGTGATGAATTTAAAAATTTTGATAAATTTATTGCAATAAACGGGACTCAAAAACCAATTGATAATGATTATGGGATACCTGTTGAAATATATAATATGACAATTGAAAGGTTTAATGAGCAATCTTGCAAAAAATTCATAAGGAAAATATCTCCTAAATTAAATACGGAAGAATACTGCAGAAGAACAATTGAAGAATTAAAAGAAGAACTTATTTCAATAAGAGATTTAAAAATAAAAGATTATTTAAAATTTAATAAGGCATTTGTTTCTTTAAAAGACAGAATAATTCCTGCTAAAAATCAAATAAACTATTGGAACCAAGAAAATATAAAAATTACAGAACTTGACTCAAACCATTACATCTTTGATAATTTTAAGACTTGGAGCGAATTATTATGATTAATAAAGCTCTTGTTAAAAAGAGATTTTCTAAAAGCCTTAAAACATATGAAGAAAATGCTATTATACAAAAAATAATGGCAAAAAAGCTTATAAAATTATTAGATTCAAAAGAGTATAATTCTATTTTTGAGATAGGATGTGCAACAGGAATACTCACAAAAGAAATTAAAAATACTCTTAACTTTAAAGAATATAGTGCAAACGATATTGTGGAAAAATCACAAGAATATATAAATAAAATAATTTATCCAAATACTTTTCTCGCCGGCGATATAGAAGAAATTAAACTAAACAAAAAATATAATTTAATACTATCAAATGCCAGCCTTCAATGGTGTAATGATATAGAAAAAGTATTGGAAAAATTAATAAATTCATTAGAAGAAAAAGGCACATTAGCAATATCAATTTTTGGAGATAATAATTTAAAAGAAATAAAAGATGTTTTTCATATAGAAAATAATACATATTCTTCGGCTAAACTAAGAAAATCATTAGAAAAATATAATCTAATAAAATTTGAAGAAGAAGAATTCAAAATTGAATTTGAAAATCCAATAATGATATTAAAGCATCTTAAGTTAACAGGAGTAAACGCAATAAAAGAATTTGCTTTAACTAAGAAAAAATTAAAAGAATTTGAAGAAGAATATATAAGAAAATATCAAAATAATGGAAAAGTATTATTAACCTATAATCCTGTATATATAAAAATCACGAAATAAAAGAACGGTACTGAATAGCCTGAGCAATATGAGAAGAATTAATATTTTCAGATTCTTCAAGGTCTGCAATTGTTCTTGAGAGTTTTAAAAGCCTGTCATAAGCTCTTGCAGATAAATTAAATTTTTTAACAGCATTTTTCAATAAAGAAGCAGATTCATCATCTAATATGCAAAACTTTTTAATAAGTTTAGGTGTTAACTGTGAATTAGTATAAATACCAAATTTTTTATATCTCTCAAGCTGTATATTTCTTGCTTTAACAACTCTTTTTCTAATATCGGCAGAAGTTTCAGCAGTATTATCAGAATTTTTATCAATTAAATCATTCAATTTGAGTCTGGGGACTTCAATAACCATATCTATTCTGTCTAAAAGCGGACCGGATAATTTGGCCCGGTATTGTCTTATTTGGAATTCGGAACATTTACATTGTTTTTCACTATCTCCGAGATAACCGCACGGGCAAGGATTCATAGCAGCAAGCAAAATAAATTCGGAAGGGAATTCCAACCTTGATTTAGCTCTGGCAATAACAATTTTACCATCTTCTAAAGGCTGGCGAAGGACTTCAAGAACAGAGCGCGGGAATTCGACAAATTCATCCAAAAACAAAACACCTCTATGAGCAAGAGTAATTTCACCCGGTTTAGGATTCGTTCCTCCTCCAATAATACCGACTGCAGAAGCAGTATGATGTACGCTTCTGAATGGTCTTTGTGTAATCAAAGGTTTATTAGGATTAAGAAGACCTGAAATACTATATATTTTAGAAAGTTCTATAGATTCATCAAAAGATAAAGGCGGAAGAATAGAAGCAAAACATTTAGCAAGAAGTGTTTTTCCGGACCCCGGCGGTCCTGACATCAATAAATTATGAGCACCTGCAGCTGCTATTTCCATTGCTTTTTTTGCTTTTAATTGTCCTTTAACATCTTTAAAATCAAAATATTCTTCTTTATCATTTTGTTCTTGAATATATTCAGATATATCAATTTTTAAAGGTTTAAGTTCAATATGTTGAGGAGAATCTATGTTAAAATGATTCACTATTTCACAAAGATTATTTGCACCAATAACATCAATATCGTCAACAATAGCAGCTTCTTTTGCATTTTCCATAGGAAGAATAAGTTTTTTAATACCCTGCTGTTTTAAACCGGCCGCTATAGGGAGCACCCCTGAAACAGCTCTTAAAGAACCGTCTAAAGAAAGTTCTCCAATAAATGCAGTTTCATTAAACTCTGATTGAGAAATAATACCGCTTTTTGATAATATACCAACAGCTATAGGTAAATCATAATAACTTCCGGTTTTCCTTATATCGGCAGGAGCAAGGTTAACCACTATTTTTTTATTAGGAAATTGATAAGCTGAATTTTTGATAGCAGAACGTACGCGTTCCTTTGCCTCATTAACAGCAATATCAGGCAACCCAACAATTGAAACAGAAGGAAGTGAATTATTAATATCAACTTCAACTAAAATTTTAAAAACATCAAGTCCTATTACAGTTGCTGTAAGAATTTGTGAAATCACAATATAAACCTATATACTAACTTCCAGTAGCTAGTATATAACAGCATAAAATTTTTATCCAGTAGAGTAAAATATCGAAAGACGTTTATCCTAACTTTTTTTCAGTTTCTTCTATTTTTTTAAGGATAGACTCAATCTGTTTTTGAAACCACTCAGTAAAGAGTTTTATTTCATTTTTGAAGCTATAAGCCCCAGGCCAAACAGAATAATACATAATTGTACCTTTCTCTTAATATTTAATATTTATCGACAAAAATTAGAAAAACTTTAATACAAAATAATATGTAAATTTATGTAAAAAAATATAATAAAAAGTGCATAAAAAAATATTTACAGGATTTAAAACAAGTGAAAGACTCAAAAGTCTAAACTGAACAACTATCTACCAAAACTAACCTAGTTAACGCTCTTTAAAAAAAAGAGCTTTTTTTTTGCCTAAAATACTCAAAAATATTATAATTACAAATTATGAAGCAGCGCTCTTTATTCGATATTATTTCACCAATAATGACAGGCCCTTCCAGTTCTCATACGGCAGGCGCTGTAAGACTTGGATTAATGGCAAGAAAAATATATAGAGAAAAGCCACAAAAGGTAATTTTAAAACTTTATAATTCATTTGCGCAAACAGGTAAAGGGCACGGTACAGATAAGGGATTAATGGCCGGTCTTCTTGGATACAATGTTGACAGTAATAAAATAAAAAATATTTTTAATGATGCAGCTTTAAAAGATATAGAATATAGATTTGAGAATGAACAAAATATTGAAAGACATCCTAATGCTGTTGATTTTTTATTATATGGAAAAATTAATATGAGAATTTCCGGTAATTCTATAGGGGCAGGCAATATTGAAATAACAAAAATAGAAGATTTTACAACAAAAATTTCAGGGGAGTTAAATACACTTATTCTTTTTTATAAAGATAAACCGGGAATGATTTCAAGAGTATCAACATTAATTCAAAAAGAAAACATAAATATAGCATCTTTAGACTGCGATAGAGATGCAAAGGGGAAAACCGCATCTATGTGTATTTGTTTAGATAGCGAAATATCTGATTCAATTATAAAAAAAATAGAAGAAATTGAAGATGTATATTTTGTAAGAAATTTAAAAAGATTAGAGGACTAAAGTGGAATATTCTTTTACTACATTTGAATCATTATTAGAAATCTGCAATAAAGAAAATAAAAGAATATACGAAATAATGCAGGAAAAAGAAGCATTTGATTTTGATAAAACCGTGGAAGAAGTGAGAAATAAAACCGAAAAAAGTCTTAAAGCAATGAAAGAAGCTATAAAAAACGGATTAAAATCAAAAGAAAAATCAATAAGCGGATTATGCGGTGATGATTGTTATAAATTACTAGGCAGATATAAAAAAACTGGTTCTACTTTTGGAAAGATATTTGAGAAAATAACAACCTATGCATTAGCTACAATGGAAGAAAATTTAAGAATGAACAGAATAGTAGCGTGCCCGACAGCAGGTTCTTGCGGAATAGTACCTGCCGTCATAATAGCGTTAAGCGAAAAATATAAATCAGATAAAGAAGAAGAAATAAACGCCCTAATAACAGCAGGAGCAATAGGATATATAATATCAGCAAAAGTAGCAATGGCAGGAGCCATAGCAGGATGCCAAGCGGAATGCGGAGTAGCATCAGCAATGAGTGCAGCTGCAGCTGTTCAAATTATGGGCGGTGATGAAAAACAAAAAATTAATGCTGCAGCATTAGCTTTAAAAAATATTTTAGGACTTTCCTGCGACCCCGTATCAGGTTTAGTTGAGATTCCATGCGTAAAAAGGAATGTTTTCATGGCAATACACGCAATTACAGCATCCGAGCTTTCTATGGCTGATATCGAAAGTAAAATACCGCCTGATGAAATTGTTGATGCAATGATGCAAACAGGTCAATTAATGTCACCCCTACTAAAGGAAACTTCACAAGGAGGTTTAGCAACTACTAAAACAGGGATATTAATTAATAAGAATTTAAGTAATAATTAAAAAAAGAAGGAAAATAAAATGGCAGCAGAAAAAGATCCAAGACTTTCAGGTTTAGAGCAATCTTTAATTAATTTTTTAAGTCAAAAAAAAGATATTGAAGAGAAAGTAACAGGCGGAATGAGAAGAGTCCGTTCTTTAACAATGGGATTAAAAATTGATGCAAGAAAAGTTGTTTTTACAATACAAATAGGAATGTGCGAAGCTTCTTTTAATATTAATAACGGATTAAAAGAAAGAGGAAGTTGTCTCGGGCTTGAAAGATACATAAGAGATTGGTATGAACGTCCAACCGTAAATTATGAAATGCGAACTATTGTAAAAGAAAGCTTTAGAGATGTATAAAAGAATAAGAGGAATTATTATATAATTCCTCTTATTTTAATATTAGAACAATGAAGAAAATCTGTTCATAGCTTCAAGAGTATTTTCTCTGTTACCAAAAGAGGTTAATCTAAAATAACCTTCACCGTTTTTGCCGAAACCCGCTCCTGGAGTTCCCACTACTGCTATGTTATTTAATAAGAAATCAAAAAATTCCCAAGATTTCATATTATTAGGGCATTTTAACCAAATGTATGGAGAATGTTTTCCACCTGTATACCAAATCCCTTTTTTATCCATAGTATCTGAAATTATTTTAGCATTTTCACTGTAGTATTGAAGATTATTTTTTATTTGTATTTGCCCTTCCTGAGAGAATACAGCTTCAGCAGCTCTTTGGACAATATATGGTACTCCATTAAATTTAGTTGTTTGACGTCTTAACCAAAGTTTATTCAACATAGTATCTTGTCTCTTAAGAGATTTTGGAACAACCGTATATCCGCACCTTGTACCTGTAAAACCTGCGGTTTTAGAGAAAGAACAAAATTCTATAGCACAATCTTTAGCACCATCTATTTCATAAATGCTATTAGGCAGCTCTTCTGACTTTATAAAACATTCATAAGCAGCATCGAACAATATTACAGCATCATTTTTCAGAGCATAATCTACCCATTTTTTTAAATCTGACTTTGAATAAACAGCACCTGTGGGATTATTAGGTGAACAAATATAAATAATATCACATTTGATTGTTTCATCAGGAAGCGGAAGAAAACCATTAGATTCATTTGCATCAATAAATAAAACTTTTCTTCCTGCCATAATATTAGTATCAACATAAACAGGATAAACAGGATCAGGAATTAAAACAGTATTATCAAGCCCAAAAATATCTAAAATATTACCCAAATCACTTTTTGCACCATCAGAAATAAATATTTCATCTGATTCTAATTGAACATCTTTACGTTGATAATATTTTTTAATAGCATCTCTTAAAAAAGCATAACCTTGTTCAGGACCATAACCTTTAAAAGAAGATTGAACTCCCATTTCATCAGCTGCTTTTTTAATAGCATCAACCACTACAGGAGCTAAAGGCAGAGTAACATCACCTATACCCATTTTTATAAGTTTCTTACCAGGATTTTTTTGTGTAAATTCTACAACCTTTTTAGCAATTGTAGAAAATAAATAACTATCTTGTAAATTTAAGTAATTACTGTTGATATTCATGATTTCTCCTAAAATTGTTACAAAATAATTATACATAAACAAGAAATATAAAAAAATTCATAAATAAAAATAAGTTGTTACATAAATTATGTAAATGATATAATCAAAAATATAAAAGCAGTTATAGTATAATTATAAAGAACATTAATAAATCAAAAAGGGAAAAGAGATGGCAGTAAGACAAAGACAAAAAGAACAAGACCCAATAATAAGACGTACAAACTTTGATGCGGTTGAATCTAACTTAACAGATGAACAGGCTAAATTAGAAGCATCTCGTTGTTTAAATTGTAAAAATCCAAGATGCGTGCAAGGATGCCCGGTAAATATAAAAATACCTGAATTTATTCAAGCAGTAAAAGAAGGTAATATAGAAAAAGCAGGAGAAATAATCAGAGAATCAAGTTTATTACCATCAGTATGCGGAAGAGTATGCCCTCAAGAACGTCAATGTGAAGGTAAATGCGTACTTGGTATAAAATCAGAACCAATAGCAATAGGTGCCTTAGAAAGATATGTAGGCGATAAAACAAATGTAAAAATCGGAGAAATAAAAGAAACCGGTAAAAAAGTTGCAATAATAGGTTCAGGTTGTGCAGGAATTACTGCTGCTGCTGATTTAAGAAAAGCAGGTCATGAAGTTGTAGTATTTGAAGCATTACATAAATTAGGCGGAGTTTTAAGATATGGTATTCCTCCATTCAGACTTCCCAGAACATTTTTAGATAAAGAAATAAATAACTTAAAAGAAATGGGGGTTAAATTCCACACAAATGTAGTTGTAGGTAAATCAATTACAATAAAACAATTGAAAGAAGACGGATTTGATGCAATTGTTATAGGTTCAGGCGCAGGACTTCCGAAAATGATGGGAGTGCCGGGCGAAAACTTAAACGGAGTATACAGTGCAAATGAGTTTTTAACAAGAGTAAACTTAATGCAAGCAAATTTAGAAGAAACAGCAACTCCAATAAGAGTTGGAGAAAAAGCAGCAGTAATAGGCGGAGGTAATGTTGCAATGGATGCAGCAAGAGTTGCTGTCAGAATAGGGTTTAAAGAAGTATATATTGTATATAGAAGAACAGAAGCAGAACTACCGGCCCGCCTTGAAGAAATTAGACACGCCAAAGAAGAAGGTGTAATATTTAAGTTTTTACATGCTCCAAAAGAAATATACAATAAAGACGGATACGTAAACGGAATGCAATTTGAAATAATGGAACTTGGTGAACCTGATGAGTCAGGAAGAAGAAAACCTGTTCCAACAGGTAAATTTGTTGATTTAGATGTTGATACGGTTGTTGTTGCATTAGGCACAGGACCAAACCCTACAATTCAAACATCAATGAAAATGGAGAATCTGGATTTAGAAACAAATCCAAAAGGTTATATAATCATAAATGCCGAAACAGGCGAAACATCTATAGATGGAGTATATGCCGGAGGCGATGTAGCTCCAACAGGTTCCTCTACAGCTATTAATGCAATGGGAGCAGGCAAAAGGGCTGCTAAAGCAATAAATGATTATTTGGCTAAATTATAAATAATCACAAAATAAAAAGAGCGATTAAAATTTTAATCGCTCTTTTTATTTTATCTAATATCGCACTTTGTTACCTTATCATCTAACTAACAAAGTACTCACCTTTTGAAAACTCGGCTTTACTTCGTTTCACTAGGGATACAAGCTCTCTCAAAAACAAAATTTTGGGGTTGTTTTGTAAAAAAATTCACTCATACCTTCAGCTTATAGTGAATTTTTTTCGGACAAATTTATGCAGTTGTAGAAAAAACTCTTTGACCTTTATCTACTGCCTTATTTATAGAATATCCTCCAACAGCACCAATCCCCAATACTGTTAATAACTTATTTTTCATATTTGGTAAAACATTATTATTTACAACATCAGCAGGAACAAATCTATTAAGATCAATATTTTCAGGTAATTTTAAAATAGTATCTTGTATCTGTCCACAGTCAACAACTTTAGAAGAAATGGCTTCTGGTTTCTTTTTAACACTTTTTAATAGACTATTTATAAAATTTACAGGACTAATACTCATAAACATTCTCCTTTTATTTTAATAACATAAAGAGAAAAAGAAATTTTTATTGTTAAAATTTTTTTAATTATTACAAAATATTAAAATATCACTCAAAAATTGAGTTAATTTGGCAGCAATGAATACTCGCAACCAAAACGTAATAATAGATTAAATTATCTT
Organism: Candidatus Gastranaerophilales bacterium; assembly: GCA_944323285.1. Lineage (GTDB taxonomy): Bacteria > Cyanobacteriota > Vampirovibrionia > Gastranaerophilales > Gastranaerophilaceae > Avigastranaerophilus. The sequence continues at coordinate 104,853 of CALURV010000008.1, forward strand.
TTCATTAATATATTTGTCTAGTATCGCACTTTGTTACCTTATCATCTCTCTGACAAAGTATTCACCTTTTAAAGACTCTGTTCTCCTTCGTTTCACTAAGGATACAATCTCATTCAAAAACATAGTTTTTAATTCGTTTTGTAAAAAAATTCACTCACTCTTTCAGCTTATCGTGAGTTTTTTCTCAGACAAAATAAAATACCAGACTATATTATCTCCTCATTAATATCTTTTTTTAAATCTTTAAAAGAAATATTTCTGCTACAAAGGAACAAAAAGGCAACTATTGAAACAAAAATAGTTACAACAGTCTGTTCAAGTATAGAAATAGCAAGAGCTGTTTCTTTAGATATATCATAGATTGCAAAAGCTGAAATAACAGCTAATTGATATGGCCCTATAAATATTGAAGTAGAAGGTATCATACAAGCTAAAGCAATAAAACTTATTATAAATATTGAAACAGACCAATGTATATCATACCCAAATCCATAAATAACAATTAGAAAATTCATACACTCAAAAAACCAAATTCCCATTGCGAAAAATAAAGCATATAAAATTCTTTTAGGTGAATCAATTATTTCAAAACCATCAAAAAAAGAATTGCACAAATTCTTAACAAAATTTGTTGTTTTATTAATAAATGTATTAAAAGGGGAATTGAATGTTTTATTAACTATATAAGAACACACTTTATCAACTCTGTTATATTTATAAGTAACAAAAGTAAAAATAATACCAAAAAAAAGAACTATAGCTGCAAATAAACATAGATTTATGGCTAATTGATTTCTATGATAAGTAAAAATACCAAAACAGAGAAAAGAGAAAATAACAAAAACATCAAAAATTCTTTCTAACATAACACTGCCAAAAATTTTAATTTTATCAGCATTGTATTTTTTTCCGGTATAATAGGCTCTAAAAATGTCACCGGCTCTAGCGGGAAGCAAAATATTTAATGCAGCTCCTGTATGGCATAGTGCAATTAACTCTTTCATTTCAGGTTTTTTTACTGTTTTATATATTAATTGTTTATAGCAAAAAGCTCTTAAAGATAAAGAACAAGAAATAGATATAACTAAAATAAAAATATACCTAAAATCAAATTCTTTGACTAACTTTATAAGCTTTAAAAAATCAATATTAACAAATACAAGATACAAAAATATAAAAGTAATTAATAACAAAACTATATTTTTAATATTGATTTTCATTATATTTGATGCTCCATTTTTATAAGAACTTTAACAGAGTCTTTCGATTTATTAAATTTAAAAGCTTCTAAAGCATTATCAATACTAAATATACCTGAAATTAAAGGATTAAAGTTTATTTTCTTCTTTTCTAAAAATCTTAAAGCAGGCAAGAATTGACCGCATCTTGAACCAAGAACAGTTATTTCATTTATAACAATAGGGGCAAAATTAAATTCACCAGAAGCAGCAATTGTACTTTTTAAAACAAGAGTTCCTCTTGGTTTAACTAAAGAAACAGAAGTTTCAAACCCCGATAAAGAGCCCGTAGCTTCAACTACAACATCAAACATCAGTTCACTTCTTAAATTAGATAATAAAAGGGTTTTTACTCCTTGAGAAGAAACAATATCAAGTTTATTTTGATGTTTGCCTATTAAAATAACATCAAGCCCAGAGGCATTTAAAGCTAAAGCTGTAGTTAAACCCAATTTCCCATCACCTAAAACAGCAACTTTCTCAAACGGTTTAATATGAAGTTGTTCAAGAATTTCAAGAGCTGCAGCTAACGGTTCAATAAAAACTGCTTCTTGAGAAGATACGCTATCTGGTATTTCAACTAAATTTTTAATTGGAACAGTAACATATTCAGCCATACATCCGTCTTTTTTCCAAATACCCAATGTTTTTCTATTAGGGCAATGTCTTTCTAATTGTTTTTTGCACCATTCACATTCGCCGCATCCGTCATTTATTTCTGCAGCAACACGTTTTCCTATTAAATTTTTATCCTCTGAATTTACATCTTCAACAAAACCAATAAATTCATGGCCCAATATACCTTTATAACCCATATAACCTTTAGTAATTTCATAATCAGTATTGCAAATTCCAGCAATTTCAACTTTTATCAGAGCTTCACCTTTATTAGGAATAGGTTTTTCAATATCCGACAATAATTTTAATTCTTCATCGAATACAACTGCTTTCATCTTCTTCACCATTCTTTCATCTAGACTTTTTATTTATTATACTATTTTTAACCCCAAATAATGTAATTTTTTTTGAAGTTTTAATTTTTCATTTATTATTACATAATCTGAAGTATAAATATTCTTTATGGATGCAGCATCTAATATATTTTGAGATTGTATAAACGTAATATAAGCGTCTTTATATTTTTTAAGATTGACCAAATTATTTATTTTTATCTCTATTAATTGAGAAAATAAAGAATAATTAATTTCAGTCATACTATTTATAGCCAAATCACAATATAAAACAGCTTCTTTTGATTTTTTTAAAGAATTGTAGCAGTTAGCGAGAGAAGCAAGAATTTTAAAATTCTTTGAACTAATTTTTTCAGCCATTAAATATAAGGAAAGTGCTTTATTAAAAAAACCTTTTATAAAACAAATGTCAGCATACAACATAATACTTTTAAGGTGATACGGTGTCAAAATAACAGCTTCTTTTAATTTTTTCATAGCTTTATTTAGATGATTAAAATAATAGAAATCATCTTCAGCTTCTCTAAAAAGTATTTCTGATTTTATATTTATAATTTTATTGATAGCTTTTTTATTTATAATATTCTGCATTACTTTTATTACTTCATCTACCAATAAAATCATAAAATTTATAGGGAAAATAAGGCTACAATTGTTTTAAAGAAAGAAAAATAAAAATCATGGAAACCATGATGCGACATGAGTTTTCATGATTTCAATTCAAATTAACAATTTTTAACACAAATAACAGAAAAAATTTTAAACCATGAAAACCATGTCAGAGCATGCCTTTCCGCCCAATTACAAAAGTTAACATTTTAAAAAAACTATAACTTGATATTAAAAAATGAGCATTGTATTATAAAGTTAATAAATAAAATTATTGGAGGAATAATGAACCAAATCATAAAAATAGCCTGGGACTTAAACGAAAATACAGAAAACAGATATCAATTGGTATATGAAATTGCAGAACTTGCTAAAAAATTAGTTGATGAAAACCAATTAAAAAGAGTAAGAGAAGAATACAGTTTTGATGAAGTTCCATTTGATACTTCAATAAAAAAAGAAAATCCTGTAGAACATGCTATTATGGTAAAAGCATCAGAATATGATGATTCAGGTTTGGTAGGATAATAAAAGAGAATAACAAAAAGCTCCTTTTTCAAAGGAGCTTTTTTAAAGCAAAAAACCAATTTAAATTAAGCCATTAATTTATTTACAGCAATTGTTAATCTTGATTTTTTTCTCGAAGCAGTATTTTTATGTAAAATACCCTTAGAAGCTGCCTTATCACAAAGTTTATAAGCTTTAGATAAAGCTGATTTAATTGCATCTTGGTCTTTTTCTTTGGCTTGAGCTAAAACAAGAACATTTTTTACAGCAGTTTTAAGAGCTGACTTAAAAGCCAAATTTCTTTGATAATTTCTTTCCGCTGTTAATATTCTTTTTTTAGCTGATTTAATATTTGCCATTGTTTTTCCCTTTCTAATGTCAGTATTGTCAATGTAACAATCTGCTTAGAGGATTAGTGAGTAAAATTATTATATAATCTAAAAAAATAAAGTAAACATAATTATTAAAAATATTAAAATTTTAAGACAAACTAGCAAAAAATGTTTATTAGTATTTTTAGAGCAATTCGGATAGCCTCAAAAGAAGTAATCAATGCAGATAAATAAAATAACACTAAGCCAAAAAAATAATAATAAAGAAATAAGTTATAAAGGTGGGCGTGAAGTACTAAGAGCCTTCTCAGACCCTGATTCTTTAATAACAACAATTGCTCTGGAATCAAGTGTAACAGGGGGGAGAGGCATTAATGCATATAAAAGAGGCGGCATTCATGAATTTAGAGAAAGATTTATAGACGATGTAGTTTCAGCTATATTTTGGATGAAAGGTGTTGATATTTTTAACAAAATCGGAGATAAATTTGGACAACATGTACTAAAACTTCCTACTACTGAATTTGATGTTGGTAAAGATGCACTAAGAACTCCATTTAACAACCTTGTACAAGATTTAAAAGAAAAAACTGCAAACCCAGAAGCTGCTAAAGCTCTTGAAAAAAAACTTGCCGCATTTAAATTTACAAAAATAATTTTATCAACCCTTCTTGCAACAAGTTTTGTTGGGTTTGGTCTACCCAAAATAAACCAAGCCATAACCAGAAGACTAATGGCAGATGAAAAACTAAAACACAAAACAGAAAATTCAAAAGAAACTAAAATAATTTCAGATGTCATAAATCAACAATATTCATTTGAAGAATTTAATAAAAAGATAAATAAAAACAATAAAAAAGAAAATATACCTAATTTCAGAGGCATATCCCCAACAATGATGACAACAATAGCTCATTATTTAGAAAGCAATAAAATATGTAAAATGCTATCTTGTGATGCAGGAATATTATCAGGCAGAGTTATTACAGCAAGAAATCCTGATGAAGGAAGAGAATATTTCTTTAGAGATGCTTCATCTTCATTCTTCTATTTTGCAAGTACTCCTCTTGTATATAAAATGCTACAAAAAATAACAGGAAGTACAAATCTTACAAGTATTGATAATATAGCAGCAAAACAAATAAACGATGAAATTATAAAACAACTTAAAAAGCCTGATGGCACATTTGCTTCTATAAATACTAGTGATTTTAAAGCAAAGACCATAGGCGTTTTAGACGATAAAGCAAAAGAATTAATATCTAAACTTCCATTTAAATCAGATGTCATTTCCTTACAAGAACTAAAAAAATTCATTACCGATGAAAATCTTATAGCAAAAGCAAAAGAAATGGCAGCTTTACAGCCTGAACAGAGTACAATTGGAAAAGTTCTTACAAAACAACAAGTTGCCGATGTATTAAAAGACGGTTGTTTAAATACACCGGAATTTATGCAAAAAACATTTAAGAGCAGATTTGGTGAAGCATTAACTAATCCATATAAATATATACCGATGAAAAAAATTACAACATTTAGGGACAATATGGATAAATATGTACAATCTATAATTGATACTGCAAACAAAACAAATTCAGGTATTATTAATAAAGAATTACTCGATAAAATTAATAGAAAGAGTTTTATTATGTCTGCTGGATTTAGATTTGCAGCAATAGCATTTTCAGCCTTTGCATTAGGAATTGCAATACCTAAAATACAATATGCAATTACAGCAAAAAAGACAGGCAAAAAAGATGCACCCGGTTTAAGAGAATTTAAAGAAGATTAGAACTAATCCATTTCAACATTGGTTTAAGTGCATTTGCTCTATGTGAAATATCATTTTTTACTTCATTAGGGAGTTGAGCCATTGTCATATCTTTTTCAGGAATAAAAAATATGGGGTCATAACCAAAGCCATTTTCGCCTTTAGGTGAATCATCTATAAACCCATATATTTTCCCGATTTCACTATTAAGTACATTTCCATTAGCATCAACAAGTACCATAGAGCAGACAAAATGAGCACTTCTATAGTCATAAGGCACATTTTTCATCTCATCTAGTAATTTTTCAATTTTTTCTTTTTGAGTTTTAGCATATCTTGCAGAATGAATACCCGGACGTCCTTCTAATGCATCAACGCAAAGTCCGGAATCATCAGCCAAACAATATGTTTTCATAATTTTAGCTGCTTCTTGTGCTTTTATAAGAGCATTCTCTTGAAAATTTACACCATTTTCCACCGGATTAAAATCACCTTTAACAACATCAAATTCAATATTGGGATTTTTATTAATATCCCTTATTTCTTCCAATTTATGAGGATTAGCTGTTGCAATAATTATCTTAATCATTTATTTTCCAAATCTTCTTTGTCTTTGATTGAAATTTAAAATGGCATCAGCTAATGCATTTTTATCGAAATCGGGCCAAAATATATCTGTTACATAAATTTCAGTATATGCAAGCTGCCATAATAAATAATTACTTATTCTTTTTTCTCCACCTGTTCTTATTAATAAAGCAGGATCAGGAATTTCAGATGTATAAAGATTATCAGAAATCGTTTTTTCTGTAATTTCTTCAGGATTTAAAACTCCATCTTTAACTTTTTTTGCTATTTCTTTAACAGCACTTGCAATCTCCGTTCTGGAGCCGTAATTAAAAGCAATTTGAAGATTTAATGTTTTATTATTCTTCGTTTCTTCTTCTCCATATTTTATAACTTTAATTAAATCATCATTTAAAGAGGCTCTATTTCCAATAAAGCTTAACTTAATATCATTAGCTTGAAATTCAGGAACTTCATTAACAATGGTTTTTACAAGTAAAGACATTAAAAAATCTACTTCTTCTTTTTCTCTGTTCCAATTTTCGGTAGAAAAAGCATAAACAGTTAAATATTTTATACCAAAAGATACACAAGCTTTTAAAGTAGTTCTTAATGCTTCAACACCTTTTTTATGACCTGCAGCAGAAGGTAAAAATTTATTTTTCGCCCAGCGTCTGTTACCATCCATTATTATGGCAACATGCTGCAAATTTGCTTCATTAACAATTTGTTTTATTTCTTGTACATCCGTTAATGTTTTTAACATATATTTTCTCTTTACTTATTATTTATCCACAAAGAACTTACTTATTATATTCAAAGAAAATTATAAAACAAAAAACCAAAAATAACAGTTTTATATTTTAATTTGTCCGAGAAAAAATTCACGACAAGCTGAAAGTATGAGTGAATTTTTTCGAGTGACGTTTTTAAAAGGTGAGTACTTTGTTAGCGAGGATGACTCGGTAACAAAGTGCGATACTAGATTAAATATTATATTAAAAAATTTGCTCAAATACTTGTTTGTGTTACAATATAAGTATCATAAACCAGTATTTGTGAGAGAGAAAATAATAAATAATTTTATAAAGGGGTAGAAGTTTTGAGCCAAAAGAATTTTTTTGAAGACGGAAAAATTGTTCCAGTAAATATTCGTGAACAAATGAAACAATGTTATATAGATTATGCTATGTCCGTAATTATAGGAAGAGCACTTCCTGATGTACGTGACGGTTTAAAACCCGTACATAGACGCATTCTGTTTGCAATGAATGAACTTGGTATGACTCCTGATAAACCATTTAAAAAGTGTGCAAGAATCGTAGGTGAAGTATTAGGTAAATATCATCCGCACGGTGATACTGCCGTATATGAATCATTAGTAAGAATGGCTCAAGACTTTTCAACAAGATATTTAACAGTAGACGGGCACGGTAACTTCGGAAGCGTTGACGGTGACGGTGCTGCTGCGATGAGGTATACAGAAGCCAGAATGCATAAAATAACAACCTCTATGCTTGCTGATATTGATTGTGAAACTGTTGATTTTGTACCAAACTTTGACGGTTCATTAGAAGAACCTTCTGTTCTTCCGGTAAGACTTCCTATGCTTTTATTAAATGGAGTTTCCGGTATAGCAGTCGGTATGGCTACAAACATTCCGCCTCACAACTTATGTGAAATAGTAGATGGAACAATTGCTTTAATTGATAATCCAAATCTTACAATAGAAGAATTAATGCATCATGTAAAAGGTCCTGATTTCCCAACAGGTGCAAGCATTATTGGTGTTTCTGAAATCAAAAAAGCATATACAACAGGCAGAGGTTCTATAAAAATGTCTGCAATTTCTACATTTGAAGAACTTCCCGCAAGTGCAGGCCGTCAATCAAGGACAGCAATTGTTGTTACAGAAATTCCATACCAAGTAAACAAAGCTGTTCTTATTACAAAAATAGCAGAACTTGTTCGTGATAAAAAAATAGACGGCATTTCTGATATAAGAGATGAATCTGACAGAGATGGTATGCGTATTGTTATTGAACTTAAACGTGATGCAAAACCTGAAGTTGTTAAAAATAACTTATATAAATATACCCAATTAACAGCAACTTTTGGTGTAAACATGTTAGCTTTAGTAGGGCAGCAGCCTCGATTAATGAATTTACTTGAAGTACTTAATGAATTCATTGAACACAGAGTTGAAATTATTACAAGAAGAACTTTATTCTTCCTGAAAAAAGCTAAAATGAGAGCTCATATTTTAGAAGGCTTATTAATTGCTTTAGCCAGCCTTGATGATGTAATAGAACTTATAAAAAAATCTAAAACAGCAGATGAAGCAAGAATAGGTTTAATGTCTAAATTCGGACTTGATGTTGATCAAGCTAATGCTATTCTTGAAATGCAATTAAGACGTTTAACAGGCTTAGAACAAGATAAAATTAAAGCAGAATATGAAGAGTTAAAACGCAAAATTCAAGAATATGAAGAATTATTATCAGATAGAACTAAAGTTTTAGCTGTAATTAAAACAGAGCTTCTTGAAGATAAAGAAAAATATGGAGATGACAGAAAAACTCAAATACTTCCTGAAGCAGATGAAATGACAATAGAAGATTTAACTCCAAATATTCCAATGGCAGTATTTATAACAAGACAAGGATATATTAAACGTATTTCATTGGATGTATTTGAACGTCAAAATCGTGCTACACGAGGAAAAGGCGGAATAAAAACAAAAGAAGATGATGATGTAGGACATTTCTTTACTGCAATGATGCATGATAAAGTGTTGTTCTTCTCTAATAAAGGAACTGTTTACAGCTTAAATGTTTATGACTTTCCTGAAGGTTCAAGACAAGCAAAAGGATTACCAATAATAAACGTATTACCTTTAGCACAAGATGAAAAAATTACAGCAGTTGTACCTGTTTCAAATTTTGATCCGAACTCAAATTTAATAATGTTAACAAAAAAAGGTTACATTAAGAGAATAGGTCTTGATAATTTTGCAAATATCAGAAAGAACGGAATTATCGCAATAGGACTAGAAGAAGGCGATACTCTTAACTGGGTAAAACAAGCAAACAACACTGATGAAGTATTTATAGCAACAAGCTGCGGTATGGCAATAAGATTTGCTATTGATGATTTAAGACCTTTAGGTAGAAGTGCTAGAGGTGTAAACTCAATGAAATTAAGAACTGCAGATACTATAATAGGCTGCGATATTATACCTAGAAACTTTGATGCTGATTTACTTGTTGTAACTTCCGATGGTTTTGGTAAACGTTCAAAGATGTCTGAATTTAGAGCTCAAAATAGAGGCGGCATAGGTCTGATTGCAACAAAATTTAAAACAGCTTCTTCAAGATTAGTAGCACTTACCGTTGTTGAGGAAAATGATGAAATAATGGTTGTAACACAAAACGGAATTGTTTCAAGAATAAAAGCTTCTGATGTTTCAAGACAGGGAAGACCTGCAACAGGTGTAAGAATACAGAACTTAATGGAAAATGATTCAGTAATGGCCGTTAACAAAATCGTAAGTACAGAAACAAATGATTCATATAGTGAAGAAGCTATGAATGAAAAAGTTGAAGAATCAATACAAAACCGATTAGGAGATTTTGGCAATGAATAAAATTATCTCTACAGATAAAGCTCCAAAAGCAATAGGACCATATTCGCAAGCATATTTATGCGGAAATACTTTATATTGTTCGGGACAAATAGCAATAAATCCTGAAACAAATGAATTTTTAAACGGAACTATTGAAGAACAAACAAATCTTATTCTTAATAATATAGAAGGACTATTAGAAGCAGCAGGATATGGATTTGAAGATGTTGTTAAAACAACTTGTTTTTTAGCTGATATGAAAGACTTTGCCGTATTTAACAATTTATACGAAAAAGCTTTTATTTCAAAACCTGCCCGTTCTTGCGTTGCGGCAAAGGAACTTCCTAAAAATGCTCTTGTTGAAATTGAAGTGATTGCGGTTAAGTAATGAAAATTGTTGTTCAACGTGTTAAGAATGCAAGTGTTTCAATTGACAATAAGCTTTTTAGCTCAATTGAAAAAGGTTATTTAATATTATTTGGTGCTGAAAAAGGTGATATACAAGAACAAGCAGACTGGCTTGCAAACAAAATTTGTGTTTTAAGATGTTTCCCTGACGAAAACGGAAAAATGAACCTTTCGATAAAAGATATACAAGGAAGTATTCTTGTTGTTTCTCAGTTTACTTTATGTGCTGATGTAAAAAAAGGAACTAGGCCTAGTTTTGATAATGCTATGAATCCTGATGATGCAAATAATATTTATGAATATTTTGTAAGTAAAATAAAAGAACAAGATATTCCTGTTAAAACAGGTGTTTTTGGAGCTCATATGGAAATTTCTCTATTAAATGACGGACCTGTAACTTTTATAATTCAAGCTCCTGATAAATAAAAAGGCAATATATGAAAAATAATATTGGCAATTTTTTTATAAACATACTTAATCATCCTGAAATAATTTTTGCCACTATTGCATTATTTTTTGGAATACGTTTTTTATTTTTAACACCACCAGGATGTGTTCCTGATGAACCATCTCATATATATAAAAGCTGTGAAGTTGCAAATGGAATTTTCTATAGTAAAGAACCTGTCAAACAAACTATTTATGATAAAAAATTAGAATCAATTGTTCCCAAAAGAGATTCTAATAATTTTCATTTTGCAAGCAGATATTCACCCACAATGTATCTTTCTTCAGCTTTAGGTATTAAAGTTAGTAATTATTTTTCTAATGATAGTAAATTAATATTTTATTCAGGCAGGTTTTGTAATTTATTAATGTACATAATATTAATTACAATAGCTATTAAGATAACACCTGTTTTTAAATATCCTTTTTTGTTTTCAGGACTTTTGCCAATGGCTTTATTTGAAGGAATGAGTTATAGCGCAGATTCATTTAATACAGCATTTGCTTTTCTTTTCTTTGCATATTTATTTAAATTAATTTTCTCTAAGAAAGATTTAACAAATAAAGAATTTTTCTTTCTTTCTTTCTTTTCTATAATAGGAGCTTTTTGTAAAGGTTTAATTTATCCAATATTTTTATACTTCTTTATTCCATTTAAAAAGAACAAATTCCCATACATAATATCTCTCATAATTTTAACTATTTTTATTTGTTATTATTGGATTAATATAAATCCAGAAAACATTAATCCACTACATAAAGTAATAGACAGTCCTTTATATATATTTCAACATCCAATAGATTTTATAAAAATTTCATATTATACAACAATAACTGATTTTTATATATATATTAAAGGACTAATAGGAATTCTTGGATGGCTTTCAATAACTCTTCCAGAAGATACTTACATTATGACAATAATTGTTTTTGTAAGTATGTTGATAATATTAAATGAAAAAATAAAATTTAGTATAAAAATATCTTCTTTATTAATTTTTCTTATTTTTTATCTTTCCTTTTTATATATTCATCTAATATATTGGACGCCAATAAACGCAAACATAATTACAGGAATTCAAGGTCGATATTTTCTATCTTTATTACCTTTAATTTTCTTATTCTTATCTACTAATAAAATAAAATTTAGTGAAAAATATAAATATTATTTTAAAGCTTTTATTATTCTATTTATTATTTATTTACTGAATACAACCTGTAACATTTTACACATGTATTATCACGAACTCGGAATAAATGTAGTAATGTAAGTTAGATAAATAATTCCGTAAATTTATTTTTTACCACATCCATTAAACCTTTATCCGTAAGTTTAAGTTCGGGAATTACCGATAAAGATAAAAAAGACATAGTCATAAATGGTTCTTCTAAAGTGCAGCCTATTATTTTTTCGCCTTTTTTCAATTCGTTATATTTCGAAAGAAAATCATCTGAATAATCTTCAGACATTAAACCTGCAATAGGAAGATCGAGCTTAGCCACAACATCATTATCTTTTACAATAACCTTACCACCTTGCGATTTAACAAGTTCCTTTATTGCTTTTAACATATCATCATCATTAGTGCCAATAACAATCATATTATGAGAATCATGAGCAACAGTTGAAGCAATAGCACCTTTTTTAATACCAAAACCCTTTACAAATCCTTTACCTATATTTCCGCTTGCTTTATGTCTTTCAATAACAAGAATTTTTAATATGTCATCATCTACATTACTTTGAGCAAATCCATCTATAACATTAATTTTTGCATTAACACTCTTAGTAACAAGCTGACCATCTTTAACTTCAATAGCTCTTACTTTGTCTGATTTTGCTTTTATTCTTAAATCTTCCTTTTCTAGCCATCTAACATTTACCGTTCCTCTTAAAGAAGAAAATTTCTTTTTTTCTATATTTATAACCAAATGACCATCTTTAGCAACAATATTTCCATTTTTTATAACTATTGTCGGTTTAAAATCTTCTAGATTATCAAATAGAAGCATATCTGCTTTATACCCGGGAGCAATTGCTCCAACTTCTTTTAATCCAAAATATTCAGCAGTATTTATACTTGCCATTTGTATTGCCTTTATAGGATTAATTCCATTTTTTACTGACTTTCTTACCATCATATTAATATGTTCTTTTAAAGCATCAGGGTATCTGTCATCCGTTACGAACATACATTTCCTTGTAGGAAAATTTTTCAGAACCGAACTTAGAGCATCTAAATCTTTAGCTGCACTTCCTTCTCTAACCATTAAATACATACCTAATCGTAATTTCTCAATTGCTTCATTTCTATTATTACATTCATGATCAGAAGAAACACCTGCTGCAATATATGCACATAAGTCTTTTCCTGTTAAATAAGGAGAATGACCATCTATTCTTTTATTTTTTTCTACACCTAATTTTATTTTTGATAAAACCTCTTTATTCAAATTAACAACCCCCGGGAAATTCATCATCTCGGCGATTCCCAACACCCAAGGACTATCAATTAATAAGGATAAATCATAACTGTTTAATTCAAATCCTGAAGTTTCATATGTAGAAGCAGGGACACAAGAAGGAAGTGTCATAAAAATATCTAAAGGCAAATTTTTCGATGCCTCCCTCATAAAACTTATACCATGAAGCCCTATTACATTTGATATTTCATGAGGATCTGCAACAACCGTTGTTGTACCTGTTGGTACAACCAATCTCGCAAATTCTGATGGCATTAACATAGAACTTTCTATATGAACATGTCCATCTATAAAAGAAGGTGATAAATATTTACCTTCAGCCTCTATTTCTTTTTTGCCTTTATAACCTTCTCCAACCCCTGCAATTAAATTATCTTTAATTGCAACATCTGATTTATATATTTCTTCCGTTAAAACATTAATAATATTGGCATTTTTTATCACTAAGTCTGCCTCTTTTTCTCCTTTTGCAGTTTTTATAATTTCTTCTAATGACATTTTTTCTCCATTTTTATAATATTTATAAAAATAATATTTAATCTAGTATTGCACTTTGTTACCGAGTCATCTTCGCTAACAAAGTACTCACCTTTTAAAAACGCCACTCGAAAAAATTCACTCACACTTTCAGCTTATCGTGAATTTTTTCTCGGACATATTAGTTTATATTAACATAAAATGTTATCTATTTTATGTTAACAATTTTTTTTATGTTTGTTTTTTATATTAATGAAAATATTATAAATAATTTTTATGATATATTAATAAGAAATAAGGAAAAAATATGAGAGTTTCTCCTATAAGATTTGGAATTAATTATCAAGAAAAAACTTCGCAACAAGAAACAGAGAATATAATACCAACTACAATAAGACACAATTCTCTTTCTGATATGGAATTTAATATAATAGCAGATACAATAAGATGTCAAAACTTAAAGAACCAGATGAATGTAAGATTAATGAATTTAAGAAGAAACCTTAATAATTGTATGGCTCAAGATTTATATAAAAAATAAGTAATTAAAATAAAAAGAAAAAAGGAGAACAAAAATTGTTCTCCTTTTTTCTTGCCTAAATAAAAAAAATCATTAAAAAGAAAAAAGAAATAATAATATTTTTCCATTAAGAATTTAACATTACTTTACAATTTTATTAAAAAAATTAAAGGTTAGCTAAAAAAAGGTCGATAAGCTAATTTAAGTAACAATTTTGATGGAGAAAGACAATGGGCTTAGCAGCATCACAGGCAAGATTTTTAGGTATAACTGCAAGAAAATCAAATATAGAATATGAAGGACAACAGGTAAACCAACAACGTACTGCTTTAGCTGAAGAAGTTAATGCATTATACAGCAAATTATTATCTTTAGATGTACCTGTAGCCCCAGATTCTACTCAATTTTATGAAACGAATTACTCTTTTTCTCTTGATAATACCTCAGGATATGATGGGAGTTATTTAGTTAAAAGCTATTATCAAAATGATGATGGATCTTATTATTTAAATACAGAAAGAACATATACTAAAAATATTGCTGTTGGAACTGTATTAACAAATTCAAATATTACATATACAACTGATGAACAAGGGAATAAAACATATACACTAAATACCACTGATGGTTCCTTTATATTAACTCCAAACGCACAAAATAGTGCAAATATGATAGCATTAATAAATGCAACATATGGAGAAGGAACTGTTACAGATGATTCTCTATATTATTATCAAGATGCCAATGGTTTAACACATTATATGACCCCATCCCAAGTTGAAAATTATACATCAGGAATGGCGATATCATCGTATATTAGCAGTAATAAAGAAGTTACGGAAACTGTAATTTTCGAAAATGCTGCAGTAACATTTGACGCAAATAACAGATTTTCAAGTATTTCTGCAACTGACCCTAATACAGGAGAACAAATATTTAGTGATGCAGAAGTTAATACAACAAGAACTTATGACTCTGAAGGATATGATGCGGCATTAAGAGACTATACTATGAGTAAAGATGAATATAATAAAAAAGTTGCCGATATCAACGCACAAACAGAGTCACTGCAGCAAGAAGATAAAGTTCTTGAATTAAGATTAAATCAAATAGATACAGAACAAAACGAACTTCAAACAGAATTAGAAGCAGTTAAAGCAGTTTTAGATAAGAATGTTGAAAATATATTTAATACATTCTCATAGAAATACAATAAAAAAAGATTAGCAAACACAAATAAACACGGTAGGAAAGTAAAAGATGAGTTATAAGAATGATAGTTATTTAGTAATATCAAATAAATATGGCGGATTAAGCAGCGATGCAACAGCTATGTTATTTGAAACATATGACTTATTAAGAGATATAACAGTCAGCGGCTCTGCTTCAGATGGTGCAGGTTTTGGTACAGCAGGAAGTTTCTTATGGAAATTAGCCAGTATGATAGCACCCAGCTCATTTATGTCAACAATGGGCGGTGGAACATCTATTAATATTCCGGGGACTTCTTACTGGACAGGAACAACTACTACCAGTAGTACAGGCTCTTCTTTCGGAATTGGATCTCTTTCGCAATATACAGGTTTTACAGGTGGTGCTGCTTCAATAGTTCAAGGATTTGGTTCTTCTCAAACAGATGGATATATGACAGGCGGCGCATCATCTTTAACTTCTGTTTCTGAAATAGCAGGTTCAACCGGAATTAATGCACTTACTTATACAGCCGGTTTAGCCTCAGGTTTTGGATTTGGAGATAGTTTTCTCCTCCCTGCTGCCGGTATTGTTTCTGGTTTCGGCGGTATTATGCAAGCAATGTCTCCTTATCTTGGTTCTTTTGGTTTAGGCACTACTTTAATTGGCAACCTGCTTCAAGGTACTGCAAGTGCTCCGCTTGCTGCTTATCAAAAAGTTTCAAGCAGTATTTTAAATAATGCTGATACCATTTTACAAAATAAGATAAAAAATATTGAAACTGTTGTTAAGATGCTTGATGCTCAAAATGATGTCGTTAAGAAAATGTTAAAAGATGACATTGAAGGCATGTCTGATAAAATTCAAAACTTATAATTATTCTCACATAATAAAAAGCCCCTAAAAAGGGGCTTTTTTACTATATACCATATTCATCTTTTAAAAACATAGTTTTGTTCATTTTATAAAGAAAATTAACTCACTCTTTCTATTTATCGTGGATTTCTTCTTTAACAATCTTGATATTTTTTAATTAATTATTTTTACCTATATACAAGAAAAAAAACTAACTTATAATAAAAATATGAAAAATTTTAATTTATCAAATTTAATATTATTTATACTGGTTTCAGGGTTAATTTTCTTTTCTGCAACAGAGGTAAATGTTAACTCTGATAAATCGGTCAAAAGCAGCTCGAATGAAATTATGCATGAAAAAGACTATGTAAATAAATACTGCAATGGGGAAGTTGAATATATTCTCCCAGATAAAACCCGAATTGATTGTCTTACAGATGAATATGCCATAGAATTTGATTATGCAAAAAAATGGGCTGAAAGTGTAGGTCAATCCTTATATTATGCCAAAAAAACAGGCAAAAAACCTGCTGTTGCTATCATTTTAAATAAAGAATCCGATAGAAAATATATTCAAAGAATTAATGATGTTGATAAAGATATAACCATATTTGAAATATATACAAATGATTTTAAGAAACAAAATTAAGGATTTTAATTATTAATGAACAAAATTATTAATAAAAAATTTTATGAAAAGAATACTGTTATAGTTGCAAAAAACTTACTTGGAATGGTGCTGTGCAGAAGAATAGCAAAAAATAAAATTCTTAGAGGAAAAATTGTAGAAACAGAAGCTTATACTCAAAATGAACCTTCTTGCCATGCATATAGAGGAAAAACTAGAAGAAGCTCTACAATGTTTAAAAATGCAGGTATTTCGTATGTTTATTTTACTTATGGAATGTATCACTGTCTAAATATAATTACAGAAAAAGAAGGGTTTGGCTCAGGCGTACTAATTAGAGCAATTGAACCTTTAGATAATTTTTCTAATACTAATGGACCTGCGAAAATATGCAGAGAACTTAATATTACTAAAGAACTAAATGAAGTTAATGTATGTTCTGATAATTCTCCTCTATGGATTGAATATGGAGAGAAAATAAAAGACTCTGATATTATTCAAACAACAAGAATTGGTATTAAATTAGCAACAGAACTTCCCTGGAGGTTTTATATTAAAGATAATAAATTTGTTTCTAAAAAATAAATTAATCTATAACCATTTTATATACTTTATTTTTATTAATATTGTAAAGTTTTGAAATTATTTTAGAAATATCTTTTGGTGAATAACCTTCTTCTTTCAGAATATTAATTTTATCCATTATAAAGTCATCTGATTCTTCTCTCTCATCCTTAGCATAGACCAAAGCAACAATTTCACCCTTCAAAGTATTTTCACTATAATATTTTATAATGTTCTTTACTTCATCTATTTTTACTTCTTCAAAAACTTTTGTTAGTTCTCTTGCTACAGCAATTTTCTTTTCCTCGCCAAAAAGTTCTTGAATATTTAATAAAGTATCCATTAATCTGTTTGGCGACTCATAAAAAACACAATTTGTATATTTATACTTATTTAAAATATCGAATTGCTGTTTTTTTATCCTTGGAATAAAACCAATAAAGGCATATTCTTCACAGTCTCTTGGAACAAGCGATAAAAAAGTTGTAACAGCACAAGCACCGGGAATAGATGTTATTTTAACATCATTTTCATATAATGTTTTTATTAAAGTACTTCCGGGATCAGAAATACAAGGAGTTCCCGCATCTGAAACCAAAGCTACTTTTTTATCCTCATTTAATAAATCTAATATCTTTCTGCTTTTTTCTTTCTCATTAAATTTATGACAATCAATTAGTTTCGCCTTTATTCTATATTTTTCAGTCAATATTCTTGTTACACGTGTATCTTCACAAGCAATATAATCAACACTTCTAAGAATTTCAACAGCTCGCATTGAAATATCTGATAAATTTCCTATTGGTGTTGCAACTATATAAAATTTATAAGACATTACATCTTACCTTCTTGTAATAGGGTTTGTTGCTATATTTGCAAATGTTTTATTTAATCCTGTTACATCAAGCATTCTACCTACTGAAGGATTAACATTACTTATTGAAATAGATTTATTATTTAATAATGCTACCTTTTGTATATTTAATAATGTTGTCACAGCTTTTAAATCTATACTTTCAATATTTGAAAAATCCAAAGTTATGCTCTTTGAATTTTCAAATTCCATATTATTTATATTCCCCATATTATTAAATAATTCAGAAGCTCTTATTATTTGCATAATACAACCTACTCATTTATTTGTTGCATAAAAATATATTAATATCTTTTATTCTTTTATGCAATATTTTTTACAAAATTAACCGACTTTTCTTATTTTTTCTTCTTCATACTGTGATAAATTTGAAATCACAAAATCTTTTGGAAGAGTCATATTGGTCTTAACATTGTTTATTCTGTAATGTATAGATGGTACGTATCTTTTCTGACTTACAGTTTTATTTCTAATAGTATTATATTCTGTTTGTTTATTATGTTGTTTTGATTTTTTATTAACATTCCTTTTTAAATCCGGTCTTGATGAAATCATTAAGAAAAATAATAGAATAATTCCCACTAAGCCAAACAATATATATTTTTTATTTGCAATATATAAATATTTATTTAAAGAACTTGCATTTGAATCAAACTGTTTTAAAATACCTGTAGAAAGTTCTTTTGTATAAATTTTTGCATTATCAATATTTTTTCCTTGAAGTAAAATCATTGTATTACTAGAATTCTTCTTTTGGACTATAACATTTTTTAAATCAGAAGCATTATCATATAAAATTTCAACAGAATCTGAAGGAACAGCAGAATTTAAAACTAAAGTAAGATTATCTGCAGAATCTGAAAATTGTTTAATATTTACTGCATTATTTACTTTTAATATTATTTTATAATTATCATTATCAATCTGTTTAACATCAACTCCTAGAAGAGAATTAGCCGCAAATGCATTTAAAGTAGAAAAGAAAATAATAAAAACAGATAATACAAATCTATTTATAAAACTATACTTAACCCTTGTCCTCATTAAATCTCCAACGACTATACTACCCTTTGTATATATTTTATAAATTTTAAAAATTAATTACATCAATCAAATGGTTTATAAATTTATCTAAACCTTTAGATTAATGCGCTTGCTTTAATACAAAAAAAATAATACTATAAATTAGTCAGGGTGTTTATATTGTGAATATTTAGAGAGGTAAATATGTTTGATTTTCTTTCACAAAAAAATAAAAAAGAAAATAAATCGAAAATTATACAAAATCAATTTCAAAAACTGAAAGAATTATATTCGAAAGAAAATATAACAACTGAGAGAAAAAAAGAACTTACTGATTTAATCGAAAAATTCGGATATTTACCATATTCTCAAACAAAAGCTCTAAAGGAATTAACAGATAGTGAAGTTATATATTTGTTAGAAAAAAAGTTTGAAATAAATAACACATATAAAGATAATTCTTTTCAGATAGAAGACGATAAAATAAGCCCTGTAAAAAGATATGGTTATAATAATTCTGATTGGATAAAAAAAGAGCAGCACGATATAAAACTCATAAATTTAGCGGGACTTGGCAATGGAACAATAGACCCAAAACCGGCAAAATTTATTGATTGGATAAGACAAATTGTTATTCTTCCATCAGGAAATATAGAAAAAGGAATATTATCTACAACTATATATTTAGTTCCGTTTCATCCAAGAGATTTTGGAAATGCTTATCTGCTTGAGAGCACTCAAGAAGTTAGTGAAAGTCTAACAGATAATTTATTAAAAGAAAACGGAATTAGTGCAAAAGAACAAATAAAATTATTTATATCTCTAGCTCAACTAGCAGGACATCCCGTTATTTATGATGTTTTCCCTCAAACAGGAAGATTTTCAAAAACTGTTCTTGCACATCCTGAAATAGTTAGATGGATTGATGTTAATTTTTTAACAGATGAAATTTCAAAGGCATTAAATTTTGTTGCTATAAAACTATCTTCTGAATTTGATGAAGATGATGTTACTATTGTAAGAAATATATATAAAACAACACTAAAAAGCGGTTCCATTGATTTAACTCCTGAATTTAAACCTATTTACAATAGATTCAGAGAAGAACTTGAAGAAAAGAAAAAAGAACTTTCTAACTATATGACAAAAAAAGAGCAGCAAATTAAATTACAAAAAAGAGTAAGAGAAATTGTTGCTAAAATTAATGGAGTAAAAGCAAGTAAAATAAAAACAGATAAAGATATAACAAAAAGAGGTGAAGCTCTTCAAGCATTAATAGATTCTGGTCTATGGACTCTGCCTGATGGAGCATGGTGCTCTAGTGGCATTCCTATTTTTGAAAAAATGTCTGAATGCGGAAGTTATCCTATATTTAGACATTATGATGCTAAGGGCTGCGATGTTTCTAAATTTGCAGATTCTGACTGTCAAACTCCTTTTTATTTTGTTTACTTAGAATCGGGTGAATTTAATCTTAAAGTTATGAATTTTTATATTGATTATCTTCAAACAATCAAGGAAGATTATAATTTTGACGGTATGAGATTTACACACTCAGATTTTGTTGTTGATGAAATGAGTGAAAAAGACTTAAGACCTATAAGTTACAGAGCGCCAAGATTTCTACTTAAAAAAGCGAATGAAATATTAAAAAAGAATACTCCATATTTTGCATCTATGGCTGAATATAGATTATGGAACTCTTACTTTAAAGAATATCATCAAGATATGAATTTTGATATCTTATGGGGGAATGATACTAAAACAGATTATGAAAAAACTCCTGCTGAAGTTATCAATAATAATAGAGAACTTCAAAATTATAATAGTTCAATATATAAAAATTCTCTTTTATCAATATTAAAAACATATAATAATCAAGACGGTGAATTTAGAACTGTTAACAGATACCTTGGACTTATGGATAAAGATGAAGCATTATTTAAATGGTTTAAGTTTAAATTTTTACCTGGTGGACAACTTGCTCAAAGACCTATAATGTATGTTGACGGTGATGAATCATTTTCTAAAGACGGAATTGAAGCAACAATTCAAGATGAAGTTTCGCTAATGAGAAATGATGATGATGATTTTTATAATAAATTTGATGCTATAAGAAGATTCGCTGTTAATAATGAACTTACAACTGATGGCGAAGCTCAAATAATCACAAATAATAAAAATGGTTTTATTAGCTGGATGATTTCAAAAGAAACAATAAAAGAATGTTTAATTATTGCAGCTAATTATTTGCCTGCCAATGAAAAAATACTAAAACAAAATTCTGAAGGCATTATGGAATACCAGATAAAAGCAAATAATGCTATAACAAATAAGAAAATTGAGATTCCCGGTGATTATACTTTATACTCTGAATTTATATTTGAAAATGATAAGAAAGACTTTGTTGAACATTTCTTTAACAAGGGCATAAAAACAATAGAAATAGAAAAACTGGAACCTTCTGAATTTAAAATATTTAAAATAAAGAGATAAAATGGAAAAAGAAAATTTAACATTACAACAGAAAATAATGCAAATGTTTATTTGTGGATTTACAGTAGATAATTATCATACAAATAAATATCTTCTTAAGATGTTAGAAAATGGTCTGGGCGGTATTATTTTCTTTTCCCATAATATAAAATCAGATATTCAGTTTAAAAGATTAATCGAAGACTTAAATAAAGATGCAATGATTCCCTTATTTCTAAGCATTGATCAAGAAGGCGGAAGAGTAGAAAGAACAGAAAAAATCCATGGCGGGAAGAAATATTTAAGTGCAAAATTTGCTTATGAAATGGGACTTTCTTTTCTTCAAAATCAAACAAAAGAAATTGCACTTGAGCTAAAACAGTACGGGTTAAATATGAACTTTGCACCGGTTCTTGATGTAAATACAAATAATAATAATCCTATTATCGGAGAAAGAGCTTTTTCTTCTAATACAGATGAGGTTATTAATGCCTCAAAAGTTGTGTTAAAAGAATATGAGAAATATGGTGTTATAGCAGTCGGTAAACATTTCCCCGGGCACGGGGCAAGCAACATTGATTCTCATAAAGCATTGCCTGTTATTGATTTATCTTATGAAGAATTAAAAAATACCCATATAAAACCTTTTAAAGAAGCCATAAATATGGGTATTCCCGCTATTATGGTTGCCCACGTTTTTTATAGTGCATTAGAAAATAATAACATTCCAGCTTCTCTTTCTAAGAAAATTATTACTGATATACTTATTAATGAATTAAATTTTAATGGTGTTATTATTTCTGATGATATGGAAATGAATGCTGTTAAAAATTTTTCAAGACTTGATGCCTGCATAAAAGCAATAAATGCCGGTATAACTATGTTTATTTTCAGAAATACAACCAAAGATATTTATGAATTAATAGAGGGAATTGAACAAGCTGTAAAAAATGGTATTATAAAAGAAGATACTATAAATGTTGCCATAGATAAGATATATAATTTAAAATACAACTATGGAATTATACGGTAGTATATAATATTTTATATTGATTTATAAGAAAATTTTATAAAATTGGAGGAAAAATGAGAAAACTTTTAATTATTACAGCAGCAATTACATTATCTTTTAATTGCGCATTTGCTCAAGATTTAGTTTTATCTGATGTATTGGAACAAGCAAGAACTATTGAATTAGGTCAAACTCAAACTACAGAAACAACAAAAACTCAAGATGAAATGTTAACACCTGTTAAGAATGAAGAAACAATAAATACAAATACTGATGCTTCATTACAAGGGGTTAATACAAAACCCGCAGCAGAAGAAACTACTGTTCCAACACAAAATACAACAAAAGTAAAAAAAGGACAAAAATTGCCAACTACTACAGAAAAACCTTTAACTCAAACTAATCAAGTTACAACACCTGATAATACAGTTGAAGGAATTAACTAGTTCTTTTTATAAATTTAATCTAGTATCGCACTTTGCTACCGAGTCATCCTCGCTAACAAAGTACTCACCTTTTAAAAACGCCACTCGGAAAAATTCACTCACTCTTTCAGCTTATCGTGAATTTTTTCTCGGACATACTTTGTATTGATATACCAATATTTGCCGGATTTTTACATACTAAAACTCCGGCATTTTTTAATGCTTCCATTTTACTTGAAGCCGTTCCTTTTCCGCCGGATATTATTGCCCCGGCATGTCCCATTCGTTTTCCTTCGGGGGCACTTAATCCTGCTATAAAACTTACAACAGGTTTTGTAACATATTGTTTTATAAAATCAGCAGCTTCCTCTTCAGCACTTCCGCCTATTTCTCCAATCATACATATTACATCTGTTTCTTTATCTTCTTGAAAAGCTTTTAAAACATCAATAAAACTTGTACCTATAACAGGATCACCGCCAATACCAATACAAGTAGATTGCCCCATTCCAAGCTGAGTTAATTGATATACTGCTTCATAAGTAAGAGTACCACTTCTTGATACAACTCCTACATTACCTTTTTTATGAATAGATGATGGCATTATACCTACTTTTGATTTACCGGGGCTAATAAGCCCTGGGCAATTAGGACCTATTAATCTTACTCCATTAGCTATTACTGCCTTTTTTGCCTCAAGCATATCATAAACAGGAATTCCTTCTGTTATACATACAATAAGTTGTATTCCAGCTTCTGCTGCTTCTATTATTGCATCAGAAGCAAATCTTGCAGGAACAAAAATCATTGTTGCATTAGGCTTAACTTCTTCTACTGCTTCTTTTACGCTATTAAAAACAGGTACATCTAAAATTTTAGTTCCGCCTTTTTTAGGAGTTACTCCGCCAACCAAGTTTGTTCCATACTCCTGACAACTTTTTGCATGAAAAGAACCTTCTTTTCCAGTTATACCTTGAACTATTAATCTTGTATCTTCATTTATAAATATAGACATTATATTTGTTTTATTACCTCTATCGCCTCATTTAAATTTTTTACAACAGTAAATTTTAAGCCCGATGTTTCTAATATTTTTGCACCCTCTGCTTTATTAGTACCTTCCATTCTTACAATGACGGGAATATTAATTTTTAAATTTTGTATGGCTTTTTTTACACCTTCTGCCAAAAAATCGCATCTTAAAATACCGCCAAAAATATTTATAAATACAGCCTCTAAGTTCTTATCCGATATCAATATTCTAAATGCATGCTCAATTTTTTCGCTGCTCGCACCGCCACCGACATCTAAAAAATTAGCTGCATTTTTTCCTGCTAACTTTATTATATCCATTGTTGCCATGGCAAGACCAGCTCCATTCACCATACAACCTATTGTTCCATCCAGTTTTATATAATTCAATCCATATTTCTGAGCTTCTAATTCATATGGATTTTCTTCTGTTTCATCTTTCAAATTAACAATATCTTCATGCCTGAATAGAGCATTATCGTCAAAATTAATTTTTGCATCTAAGGCAATAATATCTGCTTTTTTTGTTACAACCAAAGGATTTATCTCAACTAAAGAAGCATCTTTCTCTCTTATAAGTTTATATAATGAATTTGCAATATTACATATTTTTACTGTTATTTCTTCATCAAAACCAAGTTTGTTTATTATGTCTAACGGTTCAAATTTATCTTTTATCAAAATAGTATATATTTTATCAGGACTATTTTTCGCAACTTCTTCAATATCCATACCGCCTTGAGATGAAATTATAAAAGCAATACATTCATTTGCTCTATCGAAAGTTAAACTTAGATATAATTCTTTATCTATTTCTATCGCTTCTTCGATAAGTATTTTATTAACTTTTTTTATACCGGCTTGACTAGACTTTAACTCCATACCTAAAATTAAATTTGCAATATCTGCTGCTTGCTCATAATTATATGCAAGTTTAACCCCGCCTGCCTTACCTCTGGCGCCTGAGTGCACCTGAGCTTTTATTACACAAGGTATTGATATTTCTGATATTACTTTTTCTATATCTTCTCTTTTTTCACAAAGAATAGATTTAGGAATATTTATTCCATATTGTTTAAATAACTCTTTTGCCTGATACTCATGTATTTTCATTATTCAGCCGTTTTATTTTCTCTTACTAAAACTGTTATTATAGCTGCCATTGTCCAGAAAATATATTGAACTTGGGGTCTAAAATATATTGTATCAACAAAGCCATGTATCATTACCCCTATTATTGCAATAAATCCAACAGCTAATAATATTTTATAATTCAAATCTTTGCTTTTTATGAAATATTTTATTGCAGAACTTAAAAGAATATATAAAAACAAAATATATGCAATTAATGATAGTATTCCGCTTTCAACAGCCATTTCCAAAAATACACAATAACAGCTTAAAGCATCAAAACCTGAAAGCATATAAAGCCCATAGATTTCTCTAAAGACTTTATTTCCAACACCTATTCCATATAACCAATTATCTTGAAACATTTGAACTGCTGAATTATATACATTTATTCTAAAAGATGTTGAAGAATCACCCCTAAAAATAAAAATAGACATTAATCTTTGAAAAATAGCATGATTTATTACTAAAAATCCGACAACACATGTACATAATGCAGCAAACCCACTTTTCCACATTATTTTTAGCTTTTCTACATTTACATCAAAAAATACCATTCTAAAAGAAGCAACAATATACGATAACATCATTACAAATAAAGCAACATATGCTCCTCGGCACCCTGTTAAAAATATTGTCAAAAATGATATAAACATAGCTAAAAAACTTGGAATTAAAATATATTTATACCATTTATTTTTTTTAATATTTATAAGCAGTATACTAAAAATGCCAACAACACAAGAAACGCCAGCTATTAAATACCCGCCCAGTAAATTTGGATTATATGGTTTTAATGTACCATATACTCTTGATATTACATCTTCAGGATTTACATAACTTGTATCCTGCCAGGTTGATATACTCTCTACCCCAAATATATTTTGAAATATTCCGACTATGCTTTCAAATGACACTAAGGCAGCTATAAAACCTATTAGTATAATCAGATATTTTTGATTTGTTTTTAAAAATTGACACAATGCAAAATAAAAACTTATATATATAAATGTTTTCATAAATCCATATAAACTTTGAATTTGCATTGATGAAGTAAAATTGGTTATAAAACATATAAATAAATATATTAAAAGATAAAAATTACAATGTTCTAATTCCAATTTTTCACCTTTTGTAATCAGAACTTTAAAGACAACAAGTATTATCGGCAAAATAGAAATTATACCTATTATTTCAGTTGAACAAAATATTGATATCAAATATGTTAATAAAATTGCAAATAAAATAAATGTATCAATATTAAGAAGAAAAAAACTATTTTTTCTTATATCATCTGTCTTATTTTGAATATTATCTATTAAGTAATTAATTAAATTATATATTTTAGAATCTAAAAGTTTCATTATTAATTTTTATATTATTGAACCTCTTGAACATTAGAAATAGTACCAGTATATTTATATTTTGGTCCTTCAATAACAACGGGGATGCCCATTTTAATTTTATTACCGCCTGCAACATATCCATCCGTAGTTTTCTTTGCAGTATCTTCTAACCTAACAACAAAATCATATAAATTCGGCATTGAAATATCATCTGCTATTAAAAAACCTTTTTCATTATTGGCAGGTATTATAATTTTTCTTTGACTTACATCCATTCCAACAATTTTTAACTTTGTATAAGGTACATTTCTTATTGTTATAAAAGCATCTTCACCAATTTTAAAAGGTGATTCGGTATCAGAAATAGTCACCCCTCTAAAAAATACTTCAAATTGAATTTTCGCTTCTTTTTCTATAGGAAGATTAGAGAAGTTTTTCTTTTTAAATACTGCCAATGTTCCAATTACAACTAAAATTATTATAAATAAAATTATTATATAATCTGTTATTTTTAATTTCTTTAACATAGAAAACTCCTTATACTCTTATTGTAAAACTTTTAAAATCCATCTTTTCTAAAACAGATTTTAAAACATTAACTGTTGTTGTGGCACAGCCAAAATAACGAATAACAATACTTGCAGCAAGATTACCAATGATAGCCGCATCTTTTTTACTTAATCCTGCAGCTAAAGCAAGAGTATATGTAGCAACAACGGTATCACCGGCACCTGTTACATCAAAAACATCAGTTTTATTAAATACCGGAATTTTAACAAAACTGCCATTCTTTTCGAACAATGCCATCCCATCACCGCCAAGTGTTATCAAAGCAGAATCTGCATTCGTTTTATTTATAAGTTCTTTTCCTGCTTTTTCTAATGTTTCTGTATCTTTTATAAAAAATCCAACAAATTTTTCGCTATCCGGCTGATTTGGTGTCATGGATGTAACTCCTTGAAATCTGTCCAAATCTTTTTGAGAATCTACTACTATAATCTTATTATATTTTTTGCAAAGCTCAATTGCTTTTTTTATAACTCTATCGGTTAATAATCCAATATTATAATCTGATAATATAACTGCATCGTGCAACGGAATTGCTTTTTCCATTTGCTCTAATATTTTTTCTTCTGTTTCTTTAGATAATGGATCTATTGTTTCTCTATCTATTCTTACAATTTGCTGGGTAACAGATTGTGAGCAAGAACCTGATATTCTTGTTTTTACAGTTGTAGCTCTCTTTGTATCTTCTACCATATATTCTGTATTTATATTTGACTTTTTAAATGCACTTAATAATATAGGCGCATAATAATCATTACCGTAAGTTCCTATTACACTAACTTTACCGTTATTTAAAGATGCAATATTATTAGCAGCATTAGATGCAGCACCTAAAATTATTTTGGTATTATAATGTCTTAATATTAAAACAGGAGCTTCTCGGCTCATTCTATCTGTTGTACCATATATCATCTCATCTATTGCCATATCGCCAATTACTAAAACTGATGGTTTTGTTATTTTTTCAAGACTATTTATCAGTTCTTCTTTATCAGCTGTAAACATATATCTTCTCCAATTTGTATTATTATGCTAAATCATTTATACTTTATTATAGTAACATAAAATTATATCATAGATTTATTCATGAACATTATAAAAGATAAAGATTCAAAAGTTTCATTTATTGGCATTTCTTTAGGTGGATTAAGTACAATAGAATCAGCCGCCGCCATATTAGACAGAAATTTAAACATTATAATGCTTGATAAACTTTTTTCTATGAATGATGTAAAATATTTTCTTAATAATTTTGCAGGAAAACAAAATTCTATCATTATGATTTCTATTCCAGAAAATGAAATTATGATTAGCAGTAAATGGAAATATAATTCAAGAACTTATCATCCTGTAAATTTAAATACACATATGTTAAATAGAGATGACTGGACAAATAGGTTCTCATCAAGAGGCAGTGAATATTTTAATGAATTAAAAGAAAATGGCTTTGATATTTTTCGTTTTGATATTGAAAATATGAAAAACTTTTTTGGAAATGGCTTTGCTTTTAGAGAAAGAACTCCCATCGATTGTAAAGCCTTACAGGATACATTAAGAATTAAATATAATATGAGAGAACTACCGGTAAATATGCTTCCTATTGCACAATTAGAGGCAATTTTAGGTGCTATTTTAGCTCAAAAAATTGCTATTAGTGATAATTTATTTAAATACAAAAAATTGGGTTCTTTTGATAATTTG
Organism: Candidatus Gastranaerophilales bacterium; assembly: GCA_944323285.1. Lineage (GTDB taxonomy): Bacteria > Cyanobacteriota > Vampirovibrionia > Gastranaerophilales > Gastranaerophilaceae > Avigastranaerophilus. The sequence goes on from CALURV010000008.1 coordinate 133,636, forward strand.
GAAATTTTGGGAATTTAAAAAATAAATAGGGTAAATATAATGGAATCATCTAATTTAATTTCTATAGTTTTATACTTTTTTATAATGGCAATAACGATTTTTATTATAATTTATGCATCTCTGCAAATTAGAAATTACAACGATATAGTTACTACTGAATATACAACAACTAAAAAAATTCAACTAATAAAATGGTGTATTATCATCTTATTATGCATTTGGTTATTCTTTTTCTTTTATAAACAAATTTTCAATGAAATTAATTCTAATACCGAAATATCAAACAATAAAAATAAAATGATTTTAAGTAACTTACAAAAATCCTTAGCAATAAAAATAAGTGATTTTGATGAAAAGATATTTATAAATAAAGAAGAATTAATTCAAGAATTGATTTTCGGAAGCAATATTAAAAAATTATATTATTATGAAACAGGTACTATTCCAGCTTCAGAATTTACACAAGAAGAAATTAATCTATACAATCTAAAAGAATTTCAAAATAATCCAACAATTCTATTTAATAATGGTATTTTAATGTCTATAATTAAATTTGAACAAGGATGCAATAATATTGATACAGACAACATTGAAAATTCTGATTGTATAATTGAAGCTGATGCAAATAATTTTTCACCACCAAACATAAGAGGAGAAGATAGAGCTCTTTTCGCAATAAACGGAAATTACAATATCATAAAAACAGATATGGATTTCTTTAATGAATAGATTTTTAATTATTTAATTTAGTATCGCACTTTGTTAGCGAGAATGACTCGGTAACAAAGTACTCACCTTTTAAAAACACCACTCGAAAAAATTCACTCACTCTTTCAGCTTATCGTGAATTTTTTCTCGGACAAATTATTTAAAATTTCTTCTAAATCATCGTCTGCATTTGTTATTTGGCTTATTTTATATTTATCAACAAGTATACTTAAAACATTCTGAGAAATAAAAGCAGGCAATGTTGGTCCAAGTTTTATATTTTTTATACCCAAATATAAAAGAGTCAATAAAATACAAACTGCTTTTTGTTCATACCAAGAAAGTATAAGCGATAATGGCAATTCATTAATACTGCAATTAAATACTTTTGAAAGTTCCATTACTATTTTTATAGCGGAATATGCATCATTACACTGGCCCAAATCTAATAACCTTGGAATTCCATCTATTTCACCTAAATCCATATCATTAAACCTGTATTTACCACAAGCAAGTGTTAATATTATTGCATCTTTCGGCGTTCTTTTTACAAACTCTGTATAATAATTTCTTCCTGTTTTAGCCCCATCACAACCGCCAACAAGAAAAATATGTTTTATCTTTCCTTCTTTAATAGCATTAACAATTTTATCTGCTATTGATAATATACTACTATGAGCATAGCCCACAGTTAAAACATCTCCGCCATTTATTCCTGTCATTTTTTTATTTTCACTATACCCTTTTAATTCTATAGCTTTATTTATTATCTGAGTAAAATCTTTATCTTTTCCTATGTGAATTACATTAGGATATTCAACCAATGATGTTGTAAACACCCTATCTTTATAACTATCTTTAACTGGCATTATACAATTTGTAGTAAATAAAATCGGAGCAGGAAGATTATCAAATTCATTTTGTTGATTTTGCCAAGCCGTTCCATAATTACCCTTTAAATGTTTATATCCTTTTAACTTTGGATATCCATGACAAGGAAGCATTTCACCATGTGTATATATATTAATTCCTTTATCTTTAGTTTGTTCCAATAATAATTCTAAATCTTTTAAATCGTGTCCTGTTACTACTATAAAAGGACCTTTTTCTATATTCGTAGTAACTTTTATGGGCACAGGACTTCCATAACTTTGGGTATTTGCCTTATCTAAAAGCTCCATACAAATTAAATTAATTTTTCCTGTTTTTAAGACTAATTCTAATAATTCATCTTTATCTTGATTTTTAGCAATAGCATTAAGTGATTCAAAAAAGAAATCTTCAATTTCCACATTTTTATAACCTAAAATATTCGAATGGTAATAATACGCAGCAACTCCTTTTATACCAAATAAAATTAATGACTTTAAACTTCTGATATCTTCATCCCTTGTCCATATTGAATTTATATCAAAACTTTCTTCACAATCTATTAATTCTCTTACTTTTTTTATCATAGAGAAAATTGAATCATTATCAAAGTTTACATTGGTTACAGTAGTAAAAAGAGACTCTACAATAAGTTTAACCGTTTCATCATTCTTATTATTACAACAAGCAAGCTTTACAATACTATTAATTAGTTCATCTTGTAAATTAGCAGTATCTGAAGTTTTACCACAAGTTCCATTTACTGTGCAGCCAGTAACTTTTACCGTTTGTTCACATTGAAAACAAAACATATTCATATTTCTTCCTTTTTTAAAAATAAAATACCTTAAAATTTAATCTAGTATCGCACTTTGTTACCGAGTCATCCTCGCTGACAAAGTACTCACCTTTTAAAAACGCCTCTCGAAAAAATTCACTCACACTTTCAACTTTTCGTGAATTTTTTCTCGGACAAAATTTATATTAATCAAAAATAACATAAAAAATATGCCCCATTAGAATAAAAAAAAACCTGCTTTATAAAAAGCAGGTTTTTTATTCATTATTTTCTTTTTTATACAGTTGTTAATTTTGCTGCGTTTTCAAGCCTTAAAGTTTCTGTCGTTATATCACAAACACTTGAAGGTCCAAAGTATTGAATAGCACCCGGATAAATATATTTATCTTCCATTGCCCATACTTCTCTATTCATTTCAAGTTCTTTAAATACAGGTCCATCTAATTCTACAAGTGCTTTCTTTATAACAGGTTTAAATTGACCGTGTCTTTTTTTTTTTTTTTTCATCATAGTTAATGGAACACCTCCTGCAACCCATTTCAATGCCGGAGCTGAAAGATTTTTAACAGATGATAAATAACCTGTTAAGCCAAATTTCAATAATGCAAAGGCATTATAACCCAATGAATAACAATAATCAGCATCAAAATTAGATGGAAATGCACATCTTCCTTCATAACCGAAGAAATGACATTGAGCTGAGAATTTACCTTTGAAGTTTCCTTCTTTTTTCATTTCTTCTAATTTTTGACTTACCATTTCTATTAATAACTTTTCTGTTTCTATTTTTGAAACTTGTACATTTCCATGTGGATCTCTATCCATTAATAATTGTTGTTTAATCATTGTAGGAAGTGAAGCAAATACTGAAGAATCTTCACCATTTAATTTGCTTTCAATTATGCTAAACTTAGTATTTTCATCAGCTGATTTATATGTTGAATCATTTTCTAATACAGCTAATACATCATTTAAATTTGAAATCATTGATTTTATTTCAGGAATAAATTCAATTAACCCTTCAGGTATTAAAGCAATACCAAAATTTTTACCTAAATCGGCTCTTTTTGAAACTATTTGAGAAATATAATCAACAATTTGTTTTAATGACATTTTCTTTTCTTCAACTTCTTCTGAAATCAAAGTTATATTAGGTTGTGTTTGAAGAGCAACTTCTAAACCGACGTGAGTAGCACTTCTTCCCATTAATTTAATAAAATGCCAATATTTTTTTGCAGAATTTGCATCTCTTAAAATATTTCCTATTAATTCTGCATATGTCTTTGTTGCAGTATCGAAACCAAATGAAATTTCAATTTGATCATTTTTTAAATCACCGTCTATTGTTTTAGGACATCCGATAACTTGAATACCAGCATTGTTTTTAACAAACCATTCTGCTAATAATGCCGCATTGGTATTAGAATCATCTCCGCCTATTATAACAATTCCTGTTATATCTAAATCTTTACATACTTTTAATGCTTTTTGGAATTGTTCTTCTGTTTCAAGTTTTGTTCTTCCTGAACCTATAATATCAAATCCACCTGTATTTCTATAATCATCAATTTTTTCATCTGTAAATTCTATATATTTACCTTCTATAATTCCAGATGGACCACCTAAAAATCCATAAAGTTTATTTTGAGGATTTGCCTGTTTTAAAGCATCATATAAACCTGCTATTACATTATGCCCTCCTGGTGCTTGCCCACCTGATAAAATTACTCCTACATTACTTTTTTCCGGAACTATTTTTTCAGGAGTCTTTTTAAATGTAACAATTGGCTTTCCATATATATTTGAGAACAATTCTTTTATTTGTTCCGTATCTTTAACACATTCTGTTTTATTACCTTCAACCAATTCTAAATTATTTATGCCACCTGCTAATGATTCAGGCAGTTTTGGCTGGTATTTTAATCTTTCGATTTGTAGTGAAGAAAGTTCTTTCATTAATTTATTACTCCATTCTTTTTGTACCACTATATATTTAGATTGTATCACAAAATTATTTTATCAATCTAAATTACTCCTAAAGGTATTTTCTTTGTTTCATTTTTTATAAATACTTAAAGCAAAGGATATTTTATGAGAAAAATTATTATATTTATGTTTTTATCAATTATATTTTCAAGTTTAAATATTTCTTTAGCTTTTGAATATTCACAAGAAGATAAAGATATTTTCTATGATGCTTTTTTAGAAGGCTATTTTACAGAAATGGAAAAATCTATAAATAATCTAAATATAGAACAAGAAAAAAAAGACAATTTTATACAAAACCTCAAGAAAAGAACAAATAGAAACGAATTAATTAATTCTTCTTGGAATTGTATACAAAAATTTCCTATAGAAAAAATCGTAGAAGCATCTGTTATTTGTACATATTCTTGGACTCAAAAACAAATTGAAAGTAATAAAGATTTATTTGATATGCTTAAATAAATTTTATATTTATTTTTTAGATTTAATTTTTATTTTATTTAGTTGTTTTAAATTATATTTATTATTATATAGCACCAAATAATCTGATTTCCAAAAAGGTAAATTTAAAAATACTTTATTTAAATGATATTGTAATTGCTTACTTATATTTCCCCTTATTTTTTCTATTTCTTTATTTGTCATTCCTTCTTCTACTTCATATTTTGAACAATCACAAAAATCATTTCGTTCATTACAAATTTTAATGTTAAACTTTGAATAATTCTTATATATAAAAGATTTAATTGTTAAAACAAATTCTCCATATCCTAGCATTTGAATATATCTTTTATTTTTTCTTAAAAAATTTATAGTATCCATTGCTTCACTATATGTTTCTGTTGGGAAATTATACATACAAAATACGTAATTACAAATACCAGCTTTATTGGCTAATTTTATTAATCTATCTCTATCTCTAAAAACTATTCCTTTATTCATTAATTTATGTATTCTTTCATTTCCCGATTCAAATCCCCAATGAATTAACCTTAAACCTGCTTTATATGCTTTCTTCAATAATTTATAATCTATTTCTTTTTCAAATCTCGAATAAATACAAAATCTTATTCTAATATTATTTTCAATCAATGCATCTGAAAATCTATCAAGAAATTTGGGATGTACTGATTCATCTACTATATAATATGTTGTTACACCATATTTTTCTTTATTTTCTTTAATTTCCTCTATTAAATCCTTCATTTTCTTTATGGTATATGTTTTAGCATATGAATGATCACAAAAACTACATTTTTTCCAATAACAACCTCTATTTATCTGCAATGGTAATATCGGTTCAGGTACAAAATACTTTGTTAAATCATAATCACTATAATCAGGAGGTTTTATCCTTGATAAAATAACAGGCTTTCCAGGAGGATTTATCTTTACTTCTTGATTTTTCTTATATACCAAATTTGGAACATCCTCTATTGGAATTTCATTATTAATATATTTTGCCAGTTCTAAAATAGAATTTTCTCCCTCTCCATAGGAAAAGCTATCTGCAAAAATATCAAAGAAACCGGGATTTTTAACAAAACCTTCTAATGTTCTTGAAAAGAAACTACCTCCAATATTAATATGTGCATTTGTTTCTTTTTTTAATATATTTGCTAATGTTAATCCGCCAATTATTTGACACACATATCCTATTGAAATTCCTATATATGAATATTCTTGTTTCTTTATTTCTTCTAACTTTGTTTTGTAAAATTCCAAAAACATATTTTGGTTTTTATCAAAAACAACTTTTTTTATATCTGAAAATTTTAATTCAATAAAATCATTCTTATAATTAAAGTCTGAACTTATACATGACGGATAATATAATAAAGAATGAATATTTATAATGTAATCAAAAAGAGTTTTTGCTTTAATCAGATTATTATAGTTATAAAAATATTTTTTATCTTTAAAAGATAACATTATTTTTGATGCATATTCAGATAATTTATCAATATTATTTTTTGTTTCAAAAATTTCTTTTAAAACACTATATTTATAGTTTAAAATTTTATTCTCGTCGGAATCATTTTTTCCTAAAAAAGTTTCTTTTTGCTGAGTCAATTTATTAAACTGTTCTTTTAATTTTTCTATTGTTTTATTAATATAATCTTCAGTTAAAATATAGTTAAAATAATCTATATTTAAATCTAATGCTTTTGCATCAATCCCATTTTTCTTTAACTGAGCAAGTAAAGATGGTATAGACAAATAAGGCATTTCTATAGTCCATAATGGAGGAAATATTAATAAAAATTTTTTATAACTACTCATTAATTATAAATTTTCCGTTCTCGTAAATTAGAACATCATCTGCATATATTTTCCCGCCGTTTTTCATGTTTTTAATTAAGTCCCAATGCAGACCTGAAACATTTTTACCGCCAGCTTCAGGATATGATGCTCCTATTGCCATATGAATAGAACCGCCTATTTTCTCATCAAACAAGATATTTCCCGTAATATCTTGTATCATCTCATTTGTACCTATTGCTATTTCACCGACAAATCTTGAACCTTCATCCATATCAAGCATTTTTAGAAGGAAATCTTCGCCTTTTTCAGCTTTTGCGTCTACTACTTTTCCTTTATCTAAAGTTAATAGTACTTTTTGGGCTTCATTTCCTCTGTAAATTTGAGGAAAATCAAAATATATTTGACCTTGGGCACTATCTTCTATTGGTGATGTATAGATTTCTCCGTCGGGGAAATTATATTCTCCTGCACAGTTTTTCCAAATTCTTCCTGATACATTAAACGTAATATCTGTTTTTTCACCTGTAATTCTTAATTTAGATTTTCCGTTAAGATAATCTTCTATTCTTTTTTGCTCTTGCGCTATTTGTTTCCATTTTTCTACGGGATTATCCAAATGAAGATAACAAGCTTTTATTAAAAATTCTGTATATTCATCAAGAGACATTTTTGCTTCTTGAGCAAGTGCATTAGTAGGAAAATCTGCAATTACCCATTTAAAATCTCCATCAGCAGCTCTTTGCATCATAGCAGCAGACAAATCCTTCATTACACTCGCTCTTTTTGCCATTTTTTTAGCATCACTTCTTGTCATATTTTTTACATTTAACGGTGCACCTATAGAAATCATATTTTTTGCTTGCTTATATTCAACTTCAAGCATTGGATCTATATATTCAAGTTGTTTATCTGTTGCATTTTTTATAAAAACTTCGTTTAATCCTTCAACTCCCATTCTTACAACAGGATACCCGCCTCTTAAAAGAACTTGCTTATATATTTCTTTTATAAGCGGCTGAGAAAGATATGAATCAGTCCTTATTACTGTTAATTCTTCAGGTTGAACATTTACAGAATATTCTACCAATACCTTTGCATATTTTTCCCATAGGCTATTTCTCATTTTACACCTCTTCATCAACAAGATCATTACATCTTGATAAATATATTCCTCGTTTTGATGTTTTAATAAATTCGGCAAGTCTTAGAACATTTTTATCATCAGCATATTTCTCTTCCAAAATATTAACAACATCTGATAATTTATGTTTTCTTGATTGTATTAATTTATATGCTTCTCTTATATTTTTTCTTTCTTGAGGAGAAAATCCTCTTCTCTTTAACCCTATTACATTTGGACCATGCATTATAGCAGGACGTCCATCCGCTTTACAAAACGGAGGAAGATCCATTCTTGCTGCTGAAAAACCTGACACAATTACATATTCACCAATTCTTACATTTTGATGGTATACACTCATTCCACCTAAAAATGCACCTTTACCAACTTGACAATGTCCGCCTATAGTAGCTAAATTAGCAAATATCGCTTCTTCTTCCACTACGCAATTATGAGCAACATGAGCTGATGCCATAAATAAACATTTATCTCCAACTTTAGTTATAGCTCCATCTTCACCTGCTGCTCTATTTATTGTTACATATTCTTTTATAATACAATTTTTTCCTATTACAGCTTTTGTTTTTTCACCTTTATAACCTAAATCCTGAGGAGCTGTTCCTATACTTGCAAAAGGATATATTGTAGTGTTATCTCCTATTTCACAGTATTCTAAATATGCATTTGCAAAAATTTTTACATTTTCGCCTAAAACAACATTTTCTCCTATTACTACGTAAGGTCCTATTTCACAACTTGCAGGTATTACTGCGTCTTTTGCTATAATTGCTGTTTCATGTATAGACATATTTTCTTCCTCTCTATTTATTACCTACAATTGAAAACATTAAATCTGCTTCTACCGCCAGATGTCCGTCAACAAAACCTTTTGCATGTGCTTTAGCTATCGGCCCTTTTATTTTTACCAACTCCGCTTCCATATCAAATCTATCTCCGGGCTTAACCTGTTTTCTAAACCTTACTCCATCTATTCCGGCATATAAAAATAATTTATCTTTATATTGAGGTAATGGCATTAACACACCCGCTGACATTTGAGCCATTGCTTCCAGTTGTAAAACTCCGGGGAAAACTGGATTATTTGGGAAATGTCCTTGGAAAAATTCCTCATTCATTGTTAAATTCTTATAACCTTTACAATATTTTCCGGGAACACATTCTGTTATTCTATCTACGAGTAAAAAAGGATATCTGTGAGGTATCATATTCATTATATCTATCACATCAAATGTCACTATTTGCTCTTCTGTCATTATTCCTCCATTATCAATTTATCTTTTAATATTTTTGCTGTTTTAACATGAACAGTGTGTCCTGCTTCTTTTACTATTATTTCTGCATTAAAATTCAAAATATTACACCCTGCAAGATAAAAATCTCCTATCAAATCAAGAATTTTATGCTTTATAGGTTCATATTCCGATTTTAATTCTGTTGTATACCCATCATCAGTTAAACCAACAGTATTATTTATATTAGCTCCTCTTGCATATCCTGCTTTTTGAAGCATTTCTAGTTCATTTAAATATCCAAATGTTCTTGCCTCTACAACTTCATCCAGCTTATTTATATCTAAGCTTACCCACCTGTTTTTTAAATCTTTGTGTCTAAAATTAACACTGTATGTCACATTCAAATTATCAGAAGGTAATACAACCAAATGAGTTTTTCCGTTAAGATATGAAACCGGTTCTTTTAATGACATTTTTTTCTCATTAGACTCTATTATACCAGCTTCCTTAAAAGCATCTATCCATTCCTTTGATGCCCCGCCTAATATAGGCATTTCAAAATGCGAAAGATATACTTCAAGTGAATCTATTTTACATATAGCACAAGCTGCCATAAAATGTTCTATTAACATTACTTTTATTTCATCATTACCAATAACCGTACAATGCTCTGTTGAAATAACATTTTCAACTTTTGCTTCTATACTTTTACCGGCGAAATGAAATCTTATACCTTTTTCTTTTGAAGGACAAACCTTTGCCTCTGATTCAAGTCCAGTCATTAATGCTACTGATTTTAAAACAACCTCTTTTTTTAAAGTACCCATTTATTTAATCCTTTAGCAAATGTTCATAATCCTTGAATTTATTTACCAAGTCTTCTGCTTTTTTCATTGTTTTCATATGTTTAATGAAATCTTTTCTTGGCATTGCAGGGGCTCCTATTAATATTGATTTTTCAGGGAAGCTTCTTGTAATTCCGGCTTTTGCCATTATAATTGAATCACTTCCTATCTCAATATGATCTGCCATACCTACTTGTCCTGCTATTACAACTCTGTCCCCTATTTTGCAGCTTCCTGCTATACCCACTTGAGATACAATCATACAGCCTTTTCCGATTTTACAGTTATGTCCTATTTGAACCAAATTATCTATCTTTGTTTGTTCTCCAATGACTGTATTTTCTATAGTACCTTTATCTATACAAGTGTTTGCACCTATTTCAACATCATCTTCTATTATTACTGAACCAACTGAAGGTATTTTGTATATTTTCTGGTCAGTATTATCTTCTTTTACACTGCCCTCTTGTCTTGCATTCTCAACATTATTAGGGTTTTCCGTAACAAAACTGAAACCGTCTGCAGCTATACTTACAGAATGCTGCAATATAACACGATTACCTATTATTGCATTATCACCGATGTTGCATCCCGGATGGAACAAACAATTTTCACCAATTTGTACTGCTCTGCCTATGTAGATATTCGCTAATATCTTAGTATTCTTCCCTATTGTTACATCTTTTGAAATAACAACATTCGGTCCAATAGAAACATTTTCTCCTATTTTAGCTGTAGGATGAACTGTTGCACTCGGATGAATACCTACAGTTGAATCCGGCGGCATATAAAATAAATGTAACAACTTCATCATTGCTAAACGTGGACGTTCTGCTTCTATCGTTGAAATTAATTCGGATGTAACACCTATGGGAACCAATGCTGCCTTTGCTTTTGTTTTTGATAAGTTCTCTATTTCATCTTCATTTAAGGCTAATGCTAATGTATTCTCATCAGCTAATAGAGGAGGTCCCAACTTCGTTATTTTTACATCTTCCAACTTTGTTAAAATACCGCCTACTATTTGTGATATTTCTTCTAATGAATATGTTGTCATTGTATTTATATCCCTCATTTATTTTTCCTCTTTTATTTATATATTTTAATACGACAGGAAAAAAAACACAAACTTTATCACTGCGCAAATAACCTATTCATAAGATTATAAAGCTTTATTTCGATTTCATTTTTTCTATTATTGATGTAGTTGATTTCCCTTCTACAAAAGAAATAAATTCAATTCTTCCACCTGAAGCCATTATTCCTTTTGCCTCAGGAAGCGTTTCTATTGTATAATCTGCGCCTTTTGTATGCACATTAGGTTTTATTCTTAAAAGTAAGTCTATTGGAGAAGTTTCATCAAATAATACAACATAATCTACGCTTCTTAATGCTGATAGAACTTCTGCTCTGTCTTCTTCATTATTTATAGGACGACTATCTCCTTTTATTTCTTTTACGGACTTATCTGAATTTAGGGCAACAATTAATACATCTCCAAAACTTTTTGCTTTATTTAAATATCTTACATGCCCAACATGCAATATATCAAAGCAGCCATTCGTTGTTACTATTGTCTTATTTTCTTTTCTTAACTTTTTTAATAAATTATCTAATTCACTTTGTTTTATTAACATAAATTCTCCGAGAAAAAGGCAAAGAAAATTTGATACGTTTTCTTTGCCTTTTAATTTTTATTTATTACTATTTGTTTGAAGTGATGTTAATGCTTTTAATTCCGGATTTTTTTCTGCCTGTTCTTTTATTTTCTTTTGTATCTCTTCCGGATTATAAGTAGGATCAAGGAATTCAATTTTTGCTTCTTTTCTTAAACTTTCTATTTTATTTTTTAATATATCTACCTTATCCTGATTTTCTAGATAATTAATAATATCTTTTTTACTTTGTTCAAAAGATAATGTACCTGCTTCATTTCTATCTGTAACCATTATTATATGGTAACCGAAATCTGTTTTTACAACTTCTGAAATAGTATTAGGAGCTATAGAAAAAGCAACCCGAGCAAAAGGTTCAACCATTTCTTCTTTAGCAAAGAAACCTAAATCTCCACCTTTTATTGCACTTGCCAAATCTTCTGAATTTTCTTTAGCTACTTTAGCAAATGTTTTTGGCGCTTTTTTTAATTGAGCCTGCAATTTTTCCGCTTTTTTTAATCTGGCCTGCATTTCCTCTTCTGCTTTGGCATTTACTTCTTCATCCGTTAAATCTTTATTTTCTTCTTTTATTTTATCTTTTATCTGATTAATATTTGCAGAAATTAATATATGTGATGCTCTTACTCTTTTTGGATACTTAAATTTGTCTATATTATCATCATAATATTTTTTTGCAACAGATTCACCTATTGAAACCATTGCTATTGAATCTACAAATTTCTTCATCTTTATTTCTTCTTGTACATCCTTTTTAAAATTCTCATAGGTTACATTATTTGCTTTTAAAATTTGAAGGAATTGTTCTTTTGTTCCAAACTTACTTATTATTTCTTTTTCAGCATTTTCAAGATCTTCTTTGGATACATTAATTTTACGTTTATCCATTTCTTCATTTAAAAGAGCTTTAACAATTAAAGTAGAAACAACTTGTTCTTTCATCATTAATGCAAAAATATTATCGGGATCTTTCTTTAAATCAACTCCCATTTGCTCAAACATTTTATTTGATACCACAGTATCATAAGCTTTATTAAATTCCGTTTTGGTTATAACTGTATCATTTATTTTTATGATATCGTTATCGTTCTTTTTCAAACTGCACCCTGTAAAAAGAAACATTGTAAGAAGTGCAAATGCAACTACTTTTAATTTATTCATAATTTTCTCCTTGGCTAATACTAACCTTTCGCATTTGGATTATAATCATATCCTATCTTTAGTATATGATAAAATAAATTAGCCAGAATGTTAAACAATTCATCAAAATTTATATAATTTGTGTTAATAATTAGTATACTTTTCCCGTCATTACAAGTATTCGGAGCAAGTGTATACTTAATATATTTTGTAATATTTTTATCTAATCCATTAGATAATATATTCCACTCTCCTTTAGATAAATTTATATATATCCTTATTGTTGAATCAACTTCTCTAATTAATGAAATTCCGGCTTGGGTTGCTAATAATCTTAAATGAACCAGTTTTATAAGATTTTCAACAGGTTCTGACATTTTTGAAAATCTGTCTTTCCATTCAGATTTTATTACATCTAATTCTTCTATAGATTTAACATCAGCTAAACGTTTATATTCAATCATTTTTTGTTCTTTAGAGCCAACCCATTCATCGGGTATAAATGCTGTAACATTTATATCAACTATTGCAGGTTTATACTCATTAACTTTTCCTTCTTGAATTTCAACAATTGCGTCTTCTAGAAGTTGACAATATGTGTCAAACCCTACATTTACCATTTGACCATGCTGTTTTGTACCTAATACGTTTCCGACACCTCTTATTTCAATATCTCTCATGGCAATTTGATATCCGCTGCCAAGTGTCGTAAATTCTTTTATATACTTTAATCTTTTAATAGCATCTTGCGTTAAATTCTTATTACTCTTATATAAACAATAACAAAATGCCTGACGTGCAGTTCTCCCGACTCTTCCCCTTATTTGATATAACTGCGCTAAGCCGAATTTATCTGCATCATGTATTATCATTGTATTAGCATTTTGTATATCTAGACCTGATTCTATTATTGTTGTACACAATAAAACATCATATTCTTTATTTAGAAAATCTACCATTATTTGTTCCAGTGCGCTCTTATCCATTTGTCCATGTGCCACTGCAAGTCTTATATTTGGCATTAATTCTTTTAAATTTCTCGCAAAATCATATATGCTTTCTACTCTGTTATACAAATAAAAAACCTGACCTTCTCTTTCTAGTTCATAATTAATTGCATTTTTTATTATTGATTCTTTATATTCTCCTATGTATGTTTTTATCGGCAATCTGTTTGTCGGTGGAGTATTTATTATACTCATATCTTTTATACCTGATAAAGACATATATAATGTTCTTGGTATAGGGGTCGCTGACATTGTTAATATATCAATATTCTTTTTTAATCGTTTTAATTTTTCTTTATGTTTTACTCCGAATTTATGTTCTTCATCTATTACAAGAAGACCTAAATCCTTAAATTGTATATCATCTTGTAATAATCTATGAGTACCTACTACAACATCAACCTCACCTAAAATAAGTTTTTTTATAATTTCTTTTTGTTCTTTATTACTTTTAAATCTGGAAAGAAATTCTACCTTTATAGGAAATGGCTTAAATCTGTCCGATATTGTTTGATAATGCTGCATCGCAAGAATTGTTGTCGGAACAACAACTGCAGCTTGTTTCGATGACATTACTGCTTTAAATATTGCTCTTATTGCAACTTCTGTTTTACCAAAACCCACATCTCCGCATATTAATCTATCCATTGGTTTTTCAGATTCCATATCTTCTTTTGTTTGAGATATTGCTTTCATTTGATCAGGGGTTTCCGTAAATTCAAAAGCATCTTCCATTTCGTACTGCCAAGGCGTATCAGGTTCAAATGCATATCCTTTTGAAATTTTTCTTATTGCATATAAATTTATTAAATCTTTTGCTACATCTTCTACTGCTTTTTTTACTTTTCCTTTTGTTATATTCCAATCATTTCCGCCCATCTTAGACAAAGACGGAACTATATTCCCTGAACCCCTATATCTGCATAGCATATTTATTTGTTCTGCCGGTATATGTAATTTATCCCCTCTGGCATACTCTAAGGTCAAATAATCTTTTTCTTCATTATCTATTACCTGTTTCGATAAACCTCTGAATATACCTATTCCATGCACCATATGAACTATATAATCACCTTCTTTTATATCATTCAGGCTTTCTATAAAATCCAAATTCTCTCTTCTATAGTTATATCTTACAGAAGTTATATCTTTTGAACGCTTATTAAATAATTCTTTATCTGTAATTACTATTATTTTGCAATTTTCTATTATACTGCCGGATAAAACAAGATTGTTTGTTACGTACACTTTTTTATCCTCAACTTTTTCTTCTGAATATGCAAGTTCATATTCTTTTAAAATTTCTTCTACTCTATTTTTATAGTCAGTTGCAACTATAACTGCATAGTTTTCTTTTATCTTATTTTCTATAAATAATGCTATTTCATCTGTTCCGGAAGAAAAATACGGAATTAATTGTGTATCAAGTTCTATATTTATGTCATATTCTTCAGATATAAAATTATCAAAATATATTTTTAAAAATTTACTTATTGTTGTTAAAAATTCCTTAAGATTATAATGATTTAGTTTTTCAAGAGGCAGGGTTTGAACAGTTTTAATGTTTTCTAAATATTGTTTTTCTAAGTTCTCTGTCATTTGTTCATATCTTGATTTTATTTGAGTATAGTCATCTAAAACACAAATAAAATCACTTGGATTTATTATTCTTGTTAAAACATCTAAATCAGTATTAAAATATGACTCATAATACTCAATACCTTCAAAATAATCTTCATTCTTTATTGAACTAATTATTTCTATAACTTTCTCTTCTTCGTTATTATATTTTTCTACTTTTTTATAGGAGTCTTTATCTAATATAAACTTATATAATGGTAATATTTCAGCTAATTTAACCTTTTCGATACTTCTTTGATTTGTATTATCAAAAATTCTTATATCAGTAACGGTATCTCCCCATAGTTCAATTCTATATGGTTTTTCACTAAGAGGAAAAACATCTATGATGTCTCCCCTAATACTAAATTCCCCAATATCAGCAACTAATGTCTTTCTTTTATAACCAAGTTTAACAAGCTTTTTGGCAAATTCTTCTACATTAATTTCATCATCTATTTTTATTTGTATTTTATTTTTTTCATAAAAATCATTATCAGGAAACTTTTCAAAAAGTGCTTTTAACGGAACTATTATTACATCATAATTTTGAGATTCTCTAAGAATTTTTATCTGCTTTGCGTATTTATATAAATTTTTAGAATTTGTATCATATATAGAGCCATCCTGATATGGAAATACTTCCACATTAAGGGTAAATAAGACCTTTAAATCATTTTGATATTTTAGGGCATTTTGTTCTGAATCTGTAATAAAAATAGTTTTTTTATTTGAAAAAATTAAAAATTGATACAATAAGAATAATTTTGAACAATTAGTAAGACCTGTCATTACAAAAGAGACTTTTTGTTTTATTAAAGCCCGAACTTTCTCACTATAATCACATTTTAATTTTTTAATAAATTCCTTCATATTTAATCTAGTATCGCACTTTATTACCGAGTCATCCTCGTTAACAAAGTACTCACCTTTTAAAAACGCCACTCAAAAAATTCACTCACACTTTCAGCTTATCGTGAATTTTTCTCGGACTTTTTTTATTTTAAATCCTACAAATAAATTATTCAATTTAAAAAATATTGCAATACAATATAAAATAATGATTTAATATATATAAATATAAAATCTGGAGAGAATAATGAAAAAGAATATTTTAATTTTAGCAATTGCTATATTTTTATGTTCAGGCAGTGTTTTTGCTAACGGAATGGTTTTTGACCCTACAGAATATTCTACTGTTGAAGAAATACCTGTTTCAAAAACAAATACAAATGTTGTAACAAATTCTGCTGCAAAACTTCCGTCTAATACAAGTATAAGCAATGATATTAAAGCAAGCTCTAATATTTCTCAAGATGCAATTTCTGGTCAAAACGGTAATTTTAACAATGCTTTATTTGAACTTGACAGTGCTCAGGTAAATATAAGAAATGAATTGCTAGAATATAAAGCAAAATATCAAGAAGTAGATACTCAGTATCAATTAATAAAAGAACAAAGAAGAGTTTTAGGTAATCAAATTAAAACAATTGAAAAAAGAATTAAAGCAATTGAACGTTCTAAAGAAAATATAAGAAAAACTATGATATAAATATATAAGGACTCTATATAGAGTCCTTTTTTAAAGGGATATGTTTAATGAATAAACAAGTTAAAATAATATTATTTTCTTGTTTTTATATGTTAGGAATAATTACATTTTTCTCAGAACATATATTACTTTTTTCTTTAGCTTTATTTTCAACTGTTTTTATTTTGAATTATAAAAACCAAATTTCTACAAGATTCTCAATCATACTATGTTTTATTTTTATTTTAGGTATTTTAAATTCTAATTTTCATATAAAATTTTTTGATGATTTAAGCTCATACACTGATAATAATGTAACAATAACTGCAAAAGTTATAACAATCCCGACAAATTCAGATACAGATAAAACAAAATTTTATGCAAAGGTAAATTCACTTGAAACAGATAATACAAAACTGACAAACATTAATGCCAAAACATTAGTTACAATTTATGATTCAAAAGACAAATTTCAAAATATTAAATTGGGAGATACATTAAAATTAAACGGGAATCTTAAGCAGCCAAATTATGCAAAAAATCCTTCTCAGTTTGACTATGCAAGATATCTTCAGTTTAAAAATACTTTTTCACTTTTATATGTAAATGAAGACTGGGAAATATTATCCGGTGCTCAAGATGTTTCAGGCAAAATTCTCAGAAAACTTAATGACACAAGAAATAAAATATTAAAAGTTCATGCTGAAAATATAAAATCACCAATGCTTGAAATATTAGGCGGTATTATATTTGGCGATGATGCCATAAGTCCTGATAATGACACTAAAAAATCTTTTATCAATTCAGGAATTTTCCATATTCTTGCCGCATCAGGTATGAATGTTACATTAATTTTCGGTATTTGGTTTTTCTTTGCAAAAAATTTAAGGCTAAATTATAAATTTTCTATTGTTTCAGGTATTCTACTTATCTTGTTTTACACATGTATGACTGGATTTGGGCCTCCAATTATAAGAGCGGCATTAATGTTGAACTTAATATTAATAGGAAAATTAATTGATAGAAAAACATCAACTATGTCTCTATTATTCTTGGTTGCGTTTATAATGCTTGCTTATTCCCCTTTAATGATTTTTGATATAGGGTTTCAACTGTCTTTCATAGTAACATTTGCACTTATTTTTACATCTTCACTGCTTACTTTTAATTTTAAATTTAAACCCTTAAATTATACTTTGGGCTGCATTTTAATTCCTATAATTGCACAATTATTCGCATCTCCTCTTCAACTTTATTATTTTAATACTTTTACTATTTATTCTGTTCTTGCAAATATTGCAATTATTCCGGTTTTAAGTATTGTTTCTTTTGTTGGTTTTATAAGTTCTATTCTTGCAATTATACCGATATTCACACAAAAAATTTGCTATTTTGCAGATATAATATTAAATCCAATGTTAATATACATCGTAAAAATTGCAGAATTATTCTCTTCTCTTCCTTTTTCAATTATTTATCTTAAAAAACCAGCAATTATACAAATAGTTTTATATTTTACGGTAATTATTTTTATAATTTACATCTTAAAATCTAATATTAAGAAAGATAATAATATTAAAACTTTGTCTAAGAAATTTTATTATATTATATCAATTTTAATTGTTATATTTGCATTTACTTTTATACCTATAAAAAACAATAAACCTGAAATTATTTTCTTTAGTGTTGATAATGCAGACGCTATTTTAATTAAATCACCAAAAGAAAAATATTTTTTGATTGACAGCGGAAAGATGCCTTTTAAATCTGGTTCTTCTCAAGCTAAAAATATTATTATTAAATATCTTTTTGATAAAGGCATAAAATCTATAGATTCTTTTATTCTGACTCATTTTGATGCTGACCATGCAGGTGGAACCATTGATTTACTTGAAAATCTTAATATAAATAGAATTTTTATTACAGATAATTATGAAAATTCATACTTAACTTCTAACATTTTTAACTACTTTGAAAATAAAAATATAAAACCAATTTTTATTGAAAAAGAAAATTTGATATATAAAGAAGATTGTTTTGAAATATCTTTAATAAAACCTTCCGGCGATTTAATTAAAAATTCAAATCAAAAATCACTTATTACAAATTTAAAATATTTTAATCAAAACTCTTTATTCATGGGTGATGGAGATATAACATCATTCTATTATTTGCCCGATAAATATAAGAATAATATTACCATTTTAAAAGCAGGCCATCATGGAGCAAGAAATTCAATAAATAAAGAAATGATTAAAAACACTGAATTAATAATTATTTCAACAGGTAAAAATAATTATAATCACCCTGATAATAAAATAATTGATTTACTTCAGACAAATAATAAATCTTTCTATAGAACCGACTATCATAATGCAATAAAAGTTATATTAAATAAAGAATCTATAGATAGTTATTGTTTTTCACCTAAAAACAAAAAATTTATAAAAAATAGTAATATACACTAATATTGTAAACAAATATTAAGATAAAATAAAAAAAATAGAAAAATAAACTAAAGTTCATTAAAAATATGTCGATTATATCTTTGTAACAAACAATAAGGAGGCAAAGAAATGACTAATATTAATCCAATTAAATTCGGGGTGTCATCTAATCAATATTTTAAGAATGAAGAAAAAGAAGATTTAACAAAAACCAGTGAAAATGCAAAAAAAGCACCTGCCGAGGCAAAAAAATCTATTGACTCTAAAGAAGTTCTTGGCTTTATGGCAGCACAAAATACAGATATTGTACCTGCGAAAACAACAAAAACTGTAGATGTATCTAAATATGTAAATGAAGAACAAACACAAAGAATAAAAGATTTTATGGCAGCATTTGAAGCTGACTTTAATCAAGCAAGTGAAATAGCTATGAACGAATTTCCTGATTTATCACAAGAAGCTGCAGGAAATATAGCTCTCGCATACATCAATGCAAGTTATTCATAAATCGCAATCCTAAACCAAATTATTGTTTGTTATTTTTACCAAGACCGCATTTGCGGTCTTTATTTTATGCTATAATTTTTTTATAAACAAAAAGGAGGCCAAAGAGTGGGTTATAAAATCTTAGATAAAATAGAATTATGTCCAAATCAATATGAGTTAAAAATAGAAGCACCATTTGTTACAAGAAATGCCAAAGCCGGTCAATTTATTATATTTAGAGTTGAAGATAACGGAGAAAGAGTTCCTATAACAATAGCAGACGTTGACAGAGAAAAAGGCATTCTAACAGTTGTGTTTATGGCTGTAGGTTATTCAACAAAAAAACTTGCTCAATTAGAAGTTGGTGACGAAATTATAGATGTTGTAGGTCCATTAGGAAAACCTACAGATATAGAAAAATATGGTACTGTAGTATGCGTTGCCGGAGGTTACGGTGCTGCTCCTTGTTACTTAATATCAAAAGCATTCCATGATGCCGGTAATAAAGTACACATGATTATGGGTGCAAGAAATAAAGACTTACTATTCTGGCAAGATAAAATGGCAAAAGCTTGCGAAGAACTTCATATTGCTACAGATGATGGTTCTTTAGGTCATAAAGGTTTTGTAACAGAAGTTTTAGCAGAAATTATGGACAAAGAAAAAGTTGATTATGTTATTGCCGTTGGTCCAATGCCTATGATGAGAGCTGTTGCTAACTTAACTAAAGATAAACAAATAAAAACAGAAGCAAGTATGAATCCTATTATGATTGACGGAACAGGTATGTGCGGAGCATGTAGAGTTACTGTTGGCGGAGAGGTTAAATTTGCTTGCATAGACGGGCCTGACTTTGATGCACATAAAATTGATTTTGATGAAGTTATAAATAGAACCAAAATATATAAAGATGAAGAACGCAAAAGAAGTGAAAATTGCAATTTACTAAAAAAAGCTGATGCAATAGCTGCAAAATAAGGAGAAAACTTGTGAGTAAAATACCTATTTGCCCTTTAATGAGTGCAGGAAATGAAATTCAAGTTGTTTGTGCCCAAGAAAATTGTGCTTGGTATATGAAAAACTATAAAACTTGCGGGGTTTATTTACTGGCACACAATGCAGTTCTTGATATAAAAGAAAAACAAACTAGAAAAACACCTTAATGGTGTTTTTTAGTTTATATATGCACTTACTAATTCTTTAACTTCATTTGCAGGTACTGCAAAACCTATACCTATATTAGACTTATTATTATCAGGATTAAAAATAGATTGGCTAATCCCAATTACCTCACCTTTTGCATTTAAAATAGGACCTCCGGATGAACCGGGATTTATTGCTGCATCTGTTTGAATTTTATTCCTTTCATAATCTATTCTTGAAACAATTCCGGTTGTAAGTGTTCCGTTAAATCCAAAAGGGTTGCCTATTGCTAATACTTTTTGTCCAACCTTTACCATAGAAGAATCACCAAGTTTTATTGTAGGTAAAGCTTTTTTAGAATTTATTTTTAATAAAGCCAGATCTCCTTTTTTAGAATCTATATTTACGATTTCTGCTTTATAAGTTTCACCTTTTGATGTTGTTACTTCTATATAAGAAGAATTATTAACAACATGAGAACTTGTTAAAATTATTCCACTCTTATTTATAATACACCCTGTTCCGCTTGATAAGCCGTCTATCATTTGAGCTTCTACCAAGACTATAGCAGGATTTATTTTCTCATAAACTGTGACATTTATGAATTCTTCGCCATTATAATCTATATCTTTTGAATATACTCTTTCGTTTATAAATATTCCACTAATTAAGCAGGCAACAAATATAAAGAAAACAGAGATTGTTTTTATATGTTTCAGCATTTCATTACCAATTTTCAATCACATTATATATTTAACTATTTTTATAAAAAAACTTCATTGGTAATATTTCGGTTAAAATATACAATTAAAAAGATTGTTATAACTTCAAATTAAGAATAAAATATTGTTATAACAAATAGTTTTATTCTATAATTTTAAAAGAGGAATATATGAAAGATACATATAAAAAGAATTTAATTAAGACTATTAAAAAAATTTTAGGAGAAGAAAATATATTATATTCGGAAGACGCAATATACGCATATTCTACTGATTCAACTAATATAATAAATCCTGATGAAAAAGCAGATATAATAGCATTCCCAACGACAAAAGAACAAGTAAGCGAAATAATGAAATATGCTTACAAAAATTCAATTGCTGTTGTAGCAAGAGCAGCAGGAACAAGCGTATGCGGTGCTTGTTTGCCAAAGAAAGGCGGTATTATACTTGATTTTTCAAGAATGAATAAAATTATAGAAATAAATAAAGACAATCTTATCTGCAAAGTAGAACCCGGCGTTGTTATTGAAGACTTAAAAAAAGCAGTAGAAAAACTTGATTTATTTTATCCTCCAGATCCTTCCAATTTAAAAGTTTCAATGATAGGAGGAAGTATAGGTCTTTCATCAGGTGGACCACATACTTTTAAGTATGGTTCTACAAAAGATTATATTATTGACCTTGAAATTGTAACTTCAGATGGAAGAATTATGCACACCGGTTCTTCCTGTTCAAAAGATGTAACCGGATACAATATGACACAATTATTTGTAGGTTCTGAAGGAACTTTAGGTATAGTTACGCAAGCTACAATAAGGTTAATACCCAAACCAGAAGCAAAAAGAATAATGCTTGCTTACTTTGACAATTTAGAAAATACTTCTACAACAGTTAACGATATAATTTCAAATTTAATTACTCCATCTGTTATTGATTTAATGGATAAGAACACTCTAAAGACTATTGAAAGTTTTTATCCTTCAGGACTATTAACAGATAAAGAAGCTGCCCTTTTAATTGAAATTGACGGTTTTAAAGAAAATTTAGATAAGCAATACGAACAAATAATTGAAATATGCAAGAAAAATAATTCAGCATACATTCAAACCGCAAAAACAAAAGAAGAAGAAGATAAAATTTGGATATCAAGAAGATCATCTTTTGGTGCAACTGCAAAATTAGCCCCAAATGTTGTTACAGAAGATGTTGTTGTCCCTCGTGAAAATATTGTAAAACTAGTAAAAGGAATATGGGAAATCTGTAATAAATATGAACTAAAGACTTGTATTATGGGACATATTGGTGATGGAAATATTCATCCTAATATTGCTTTAGATTTAAGAAATGAGAAAGAATATAATAATTTTATCAAAGCAAAGGCAGAATTATTCGAACTTGCGCTTTCACTTAATGGCAGATTATCAGGTGAACACGGCATTGGCTGCGAAAAATCTTATTTCATCGAAAAAGCATTAGATAAAGAAAATCTTAACTATATGAAGCAGATAAAGGAACTTTTTGATCCCAAAAATATCCTTAACCCCGGTAAAATTTTCTAACCTAGGAGATCTTAGCTTATGACATATTGCATAGTAAAATGCACAACAGCTTCAAAGGAAGACTCTATTAATATTGCAAAACATCTTTTAGAAAAAAAACTTATAGCTTGTGCAAATATCATTCCTTCTATTACTTCTTTATATGAATGGGAGGGTAAACTTAATCAAGATGAAGAGTCTCTTATTATAATGAAATCTAAAGAAATCCTTTTTGATAAAATAGAAGCTGAAATAAAAAAAATACATAAATATGAAATTCCTGAAATATTATGTATTCCAATAATAAAAGGGAATAAAGATTATCTTAATTGGCTTGATATCCAAACAAATATTATGACTTAACTGGTTTTAATGCTATAATATAATAAAATAGTTGGTCAGGAGAGATAATTGAAAATACTTTTTGTTGTTCCAAATTTTGATTCGTATGTTATGGCACCGCCACTAGGGGTTTTATACTTATCAGCATATGCAAAAAAATATGCAAACGCAGAAGTAAAGATTGTTGATGCTCTAAGAGATAATTTAAATACAAAACAAATAACAGAAATAGCGAAACAGTATAATCCCGATTTAATTGGAATACATTGCTTAACAGCTTTTTATAAACAAACAGTTGAAATTTCAAAAAGCTTAAAGCAACTAGGGTTTAAAGTTCATATTGGCGGTGTTCATCCCACTTTTATGCCATACACTACACTAAAAGATTCAGGTGCTGATTTTGTTGTATGCGGTGAAGGTGAAATTCCGTTATTAAAATTATGTCAAAATAACCTTAACCATAAAAATATTCAAGGAGTATACGATTTAGAATCATTAAAAGATGATGATACCCAAATAGACGGTACTCCTGTATTAAAAGCAGAAACAGTAATGGATTTAGATACTATTCCATTTCCCGATTGGGAACAATTACCGCCAGCTTCATATCCGCATTCTCCTCATGCTGTTATTGCAAGAGGAAATCCTATCGGCATAATAATGACATCAAGAGGCTGCCCTAGCCGTTGTACCTTCTGTTCTTCCAACAATTTCTATAAAGGTATAAGACAACGTTCTGTTGCAAATGTTATTGAAGAAGTTAAATACCAAATTAAATATTTAGGCATTAGAGAATTACAATTTACGGATGACAATCTTACCTTAAAACGAGATTACATAATTGAATTGTGCAATTCAATACTTGAAAATAACATTAAAATTGATTGGTCAACTCCAAATGGCGTAAGAGCAGATAAAGTTGATAAAGAAGTGCTTACTTTAATGAAAAAATCGGGCTGCTATTTAATTGACTTTGGTATTGAATCTGCAAATAATACTATTCTAAAAAATATTAGAAAAGGTGAAACTATTGAGCAAATTGATAAAGCTATAAATTTAGCTCATGAAGCAGGAATGATAACTCAAGGCAACTTTATTTTCGGTCTTCCCGGTGAGACAAAAGAAACAATAAAAGAAACTATTGATTACGCTGTTAACAGCAAACTAGATAGAGCAGGTTTCTTTGCACTCCGACTTTTACCTGGTTCTGACCTTTCTAAAAAAATGAAAGAAAAATATCAATTAGATTATGATAATTCTTTTATTTCAAAACCGGATTGGCTCCCCGAAAACTTAACTGAAGAAGATATTCTAAGAACTATTCAAAAAGTTTATTGGAAATTTTATTTCAGACCAAAACGTTTATGGAATTTATTAAACGATATTCCGGTTTCTCAGACAAAATATATTATAAAATGTATGATGAACTATCATCTGTTTAAATTGTGGTAATATTGTTTCTATGTTTTTTAATTTCAAAAGAAAAGAACCAAACTACATAATAAAAATGAGTTATGACAGAACCAAACCATTAACAAAAAGGAATCTTATTGAATTTCTAAAAGGTTTGGATATTGAAGTAAAAACTAATACTAAAGCAAGAGGAAATCAGGGATTATATCAAAGAAACAGAATTGATATATCACGAGGATTAAAAGAAGAAAAAGCCATTGAAGTATTAGTACACGAATTTGCACATCACATTCATTACAAAATAGATAATGATTTTGTAAAAAATGGAGGATCCATTGAACAACTTTTTAAAACAAAAGATTCTGATGAAATAAAATCGGAACTTATAAATGTAACTAATCTTATTGATAAGAACTCAAGATTAAAAGTTTTACTTGAAGCAAAAGAAGAGACTTCTGAAAAAATAAAAAGTATGCAGTCTGCAATAAAAAGAGAGTATCCAAACTTCCAGCGTTCAAAAAAATTCCCAGAATTTGAGTCTTATATAAAAAACTCAGAAGCAAAATATCTTGTTAAATATGATGCTATAAGGATTTCTAAAGGATTTTTCTTTAAAAAAGAAAAAATTCTTACAATTAAAAACTTAGAAATTGACTTTCCTAATATGCCAAAAGCTTTTCAAACATACATAAAATTATGCTCTATGAAAAGGAAACAATCAAAGCTTGCAAGAAGAATAAATAAACTAAATAAATATTATGAAAAACCGACAGAATTATTTGCGCGTTTTGTTCAAGGGTATTTTACAAATCCGCAGACAATTTCGACTATTGCTCCAAATACAACTAAAAAATTTTTAGAATTATTAAAATCCGGACATTATAAAGAACTAAAAGATTTATTTGAAATATTTAAAAATAACAATCTATAAAAAAGTGAACTTTTCTGACAAACTTGAATTATACCAAGAAAAATAATAGAATAAATAAGTGTTTTAGTTTGTTATAGTCTAAATTTTTGGATAAAATATATGAAAAAAATTATAGCATACGCTCATTCTCACTGGGATAGAGAATGGTACAGAGAATTTGAAGAGTTTAGACTAAGACTTATTGAAGTTTTTGATGAAATTATATCTGCACTTAATAAAAATGTGATTCCTTGTTTTTATTTTGACGGACAAAGCGCAGCTTTAGAAGATTATTTAGAAATTTTTCCCGAAAGAGAAAAAGAAATTAAACAACTTGTTAAAGAAAAAAAATTAAGAATTGGTCCTTTTTATTGTTCTGCTGACAGCTTTCTGGTTTCAGGTGAAAGTATATACAGAAATTTAGAACTAGGAATAAAAAAATCCAAAGAATTTGGAGAAACAGATTATATAGGCTATCTTTCAGATACATTCGGTCATAGTGAAAGTATTGTATCAATACTAAAATCTTTTAACATAAATAAAGCTTGTCTATGGAGAGGTCTTGGTGATTTACCTGCAGACCTTAACTGGGATGGAATTGATGTAACCTATTTAATTCAAGGTTATTTCCAAGACTTTTTAAATTCCGATTTACCCATTGAAAAAAAAGCAGAATTACTAAAAAAATACATTGATAAAATTGCAGCAAAAAGCAATGAATATATTCTTCTTCCGATAGGAGCAGACCATTTAGTTTTAGCAAAAAACTTAAATGAACAAATTAAATGTTTAAATAAAATATATAAAGAATATAAAATAGAACTTGCAACTCCTTTTGAATATTTCAACAAAATTAAAACCAGAAAAAAAGTTACTGGGGAATTTTTAAATAATTCTTTGAATTTTATTCTTCCCGGAGTATATTCTTCCAGAATATATATAAAACAAGTAAATGCAAAATCGCAGTGGCTTTTAACTAATATAGCAGAACCAATTCAAGCTATAAGTCATTTCTTTTTTAATACTAAAAATAAACAAAATGAAATAAATTATGCATACAAAACTCTTATAAAAAACCACGCTCACGATTCTATATACGGATGCTCTACTGATGATGTTCATAAAGAAGTAATGATGAGATACAAAAAAACAGATACCGTTTCAAACGGCATAATTAAAAGAACAATAAGAGATTTAACAGATAATACAAATAATATTTCAGTTATAAATTTAGGTAATTATGAATACTCAGGACATGTAAAAATAATTACGGAGAAAAAACTTCCCGAATTTTTGAAAGCTCAAAAAATTGCTTCTTACAAAAGTTTTACCGATTCTAAACTTTATAATATTAATGAAATACCAATTACAGAAGACATAACAAATATTAATGAATATATTATTGATGTAAAAAATATAAAACCGTTTGCCATAACTCAAATAACTAAAGAGAATATTTGTTCAGAAAAAAATATTAAATTTTCAAATAACTGTATAGAAAATAAATACATAAAACTTGAAATTAAAAATAATAAAATAACAGTTACAGATAAAAAGACAAATACAAAATACAATGATTTTATAACAATTATAGATAGAGCAGATATAGGCGACAGTTATAACTTCGGACCATTAAAAAATGACAAAGCTCAAACTGCAACATTAAATTCT
This sequence comes from Candidatus Gastranaerophilales bacterium, assembly GCA_944323285.1. Classification (GTDB taxonomy): domain Bacteria; phylum Cyanobacteriota; class Vampirovibrionia; order Gastranaerophilales; family Gastranaerophilaceae; genus Avigastranaerophilus. Next base: position 161,128 of record CALURV010000008.1, read on the forward strand.
TTTAAAATAAAAGAAAAAAATAATAAAAGAGTAATTCTAAATTTAAAATACTCTATTAAAATTCCTGTAAATTCAACACAAAAAGGCAGAACAAAAAGAAATTATGTTCACACAATAAATATTGATGCTATTTTATACAACCAAGCAGAAGGACTTGAATTAAAAATAAACTGGATAAATAAAAGTAAAAATCATATTCTTCAAATAGGTTTTAACCAAAAAGAAGAAATAAAAGAAACAATAAATGAAGATTTATATGGAACAATAAAAAGAACTTTTAATCCAAACTATAACATATATGAAGATATTCCTGCACCAAGAGGAAAAGAACTAAAACCCAATACCGCTCCAATGCAAAGATTTATGAGCTCCAATAATTTTTGCTTAATAACAAAGGGCAATAATGAATATGAAATAAACAAAAATACAATAAACTTAACTCTTTTAAGAGCAACAGGAATAATATCAAACCCAAAGAATCCATCAAGAGGAACACCGGCCGGCCCTCCAATAGAAGTTGAAGATTTACAATGCCTTAATGAAAATAAGGCAAATATTTTGATAGCATTTACAAATAAAGAAGATGATTTATTCCGCCTTGCAGATTATTTTTACGGATGCAATATTCCTATATTTACAAACAAAACTAATAAAGAATTTTTCACCATAACAAACAAAAAAATAAGAATTACTTCAATGCAAACAACAAATGAAGGCATTAATTTAAGGCTATTTAATAATTCTAATAAAAAAGCTTCAACAAAACTTTGTTACAAAAAAAATAGAACTGATATAAATTTTCAGCCTAAAGAAATTAAAAATATTACATTAAATCATTAAAATATTGATTTTAGAGTTTTTTAGGAATATCATCATAATGATGGATAGTATTTAAAATAAGTATAATATACTTATTTGGAAGTTTTCGTACACGGAGGAATAGATGTCAAAAAGACGTGTTGTTGTAACAGGTATAGGGTGTGTAACTCCTTATGGTATAGGTATTGATAACTTTTGGAACAATATAAAAAACGGAAAAAGCGGAATAAAAGAACATAATCTTGATAAAGAAAAGCATCTTGTAAAAGTAGCAGGACAAGTTCCTGTTGATATTAATATTGAAAAATATATTGACCCAAAAGAAGCAAAAAGATTAGATAAAAGTATTATATATGCGTTGATTGCAGCAGAAGAAGCATATACAGATTCAGGTCTCGATTTAGAAAAAGAAGACAGAACAAGAATAGGAGTAATAGTATCAACAGCAGCAGGCGGATTAGTTGTTGTTACAACAGGCTATCAGGAAATGATGAATAGAGGCTTCCATAAATGTTCACCATTTACAGTTCCGATGATGATAGCAAATATGGCATCGGGTAAAATTTCAATAAAATTTGGACTAAGAGGTCCAAGTAAAGCAGTATTATCTGCTTGTGCGACAGGCGCTCATTCTGTAGGTGATTGTTATAGAACAATCCAATGCGGAGATGCTGATATAATGTTTGCAGGCGGAGCAGAATCAAGTGTATGCGATTTTGGTATCGGAGCATTTACAAGTGCAAGAACACTATCGAAAAGTGATAGAGCACCGGAAGAAGTTTCAAGACCTTATGATAAAGACCGTGACGGTTTTGTATTATCAGAAGGCGGCGCTGTTTTAATTTTAGAAGAAAGAGAACATGCTATAAAAAGAGGCGCAAGAATATATGCAGAGCTAACCGGATACGGGCAAAGTTCAGATGCTTATGACATGGTAGCTCCTGATCCTGAAGGGAAAGGAGCAGAGCTAGCTATTAGAAACTGTTTAAAAGAAGCTAATAAATTACCTAAAGATGTTGATTATATAAATATGCACGGAACAAGTACTCATCTTGGAGATATAGCAGAATCTAAAACCGTTGAAAGAGTTTTTGGCAACAGAAAAACAAATTCTAATCTGCTTGTAAGCTCAACAAAATCAATGACAGGACACATGCTTGGAGCAGCAGGAAGTGCAGAAGCTATTGTTGCAGTAAAAACAATTGTTGAAGGTATAGTTCCTCCGACAATTAACCTTGTAAATATAGATCCCGAAGTTGCTGATTTAGATTACGTAGCAAATAAAGCAAGAGCTAAAGATGTAAAAGTTGCAGTGTCTAATTCATTTGGTTTTGGCGGACATAATGCCGTATTAATGTTTGAAAAAGCTCAATAAAAAAAATTAATCTAGTATCCACTTTGTTACCGTGTCATCCTCGCTAACAAAGTACTCACCTTTTATAAAAATGCCACTCAAAAAAATTCACTCACACTTTCAGCTTATCGTGAATTTTTTCTCGGACACATTAAAATAAATAAAAAAGACTTGTTTAATTACAAGTCTTTTTTTATTTGCATTAAAACCTCTACAATCCGCTTTGAAGCATACCCATCTCCATAAGGATTTATTGCTTCCGCCATTTTCTTATATTCAGCTTCATTATTCAATAAAGTTTGAACAGTTGAAACAATTTTTTCTCTATTGGTACCAACAAGTTTAACCGTGCCATATTCAATTGCCTCCGGTCGTTCTGTAGTATCTCTTAAAACTAAGACAGGCTTTCCTAAAGAAGGAGCTTCTTCCTGAACACCGCCTGAATCTGTTAGAATAATATGCGATTTTTTCATTAAAGAACAAAATTGTGCATATTCTAAAGGTTCTATAAGATGAATACGTTCTTTTTCGCCCAATAATTCATATACAGGTTTACGTACATTTGGGTTTGGATGAACAGGGTATACAATTTGAATATTTTTATTATTATTAATTAATTCCAAAACAGCTTTACATATTTCTCTAATTGGTTCACCAAAGTTTTCTCTTCTATGAGAAGTTAAAAGAATTGTTTTTAAATCAGGATTTAAAACAAGCCCTTCTACATCTTCTTTATAGTTTTCAACAGTATATAATAAAGCATCAATAACTGTATTACCTGTTTTATATATATGTTCTTTAGGTATTTGAGATTTTATAAGATTATCACAAGATTTATCAGTAGGTGCAAAATGATATGTACATATAGCATCTGTAAATACTCTATTTATTTCTTCAGGGAACGGATAATATTTATCAAAAGTTCTAAGCCCTGCTTCAACGTGTCCTATTGGAACATGTGCATAGAATGCAGATAAAGCAGCTGCCATTGATGTTGTTGTATCACCGTGGACTAAAACAACATCAGGCATAACCTTTTCTATTACTTCTTTTGTTTTTAAAAGTACATCACTTGTTAAAGTCCATAAGTTTTGATTTTCTTTCATTATATTTAAGTCGAAATGAGGCTTAATATCAAATAAATCAAGAACTTGGTCTAATATTTGCCTATGCTGAGCAGTAACACAAACAATACTTTCAAGTTTATCAGAATTTTTTTCTATTTCCTTAACCAAAGGTGCCATTTTAATGGCCTCTGGTCTTGTTCCAAAAATTGTTAAAACTTTAATTTTTCTCACAAAACAGCCTTTCTAAATATTAACTGCATCTCTAACTTTAGCTAATGTTTTTTCAGCCTCGCAAGTTGCTTTTTTATTACCTGTATTAATAATGTCATAAACTTTATCAATATCTTGTTGATATTCCATTCTTTTTTGTCTGATTGGTGCAAATTTATTGTTAACAATACAACCAAGCTGACGTTTGCAATCAGCGCAGCCGCGTTTTCCAAGCTTACACTCTTCTTCAACTTCTTTTACCGTTTCTTCATCAGCAAAAGCTTGATAATATTTAAAAGCAACTTCACATTTATCAGGATGTCCGAGATCATCTTTTCTTGCGCGGCTTCTATCTGTTATGCATTGCATTATTTTCTTAGATGTAGTAGTTTCATCATCAGAAATTTTAATATCATTATTGAAAGATTTACCCATCTTTTGACCATCAACACCTAATAATAATGGTATTTGCGTTAATTTTGGTTTTGGTTCATTAAATAAATCTGTTTTATAAATATTATTAAATCTTCTTGCAATATCTCTGGTAATTTCAAGGTGAGCCAATTGATCTATGCCAACAGGAACAATTGCAGCATTCATCGCCATAATATCAGCAGACATTAAAACAGGATAACCTAAAAGCCCATAACTCATTTGAACATTATTATCAGAAATATTATCTTTATTTTTTAATATCTTAACCATATCTTTTAGCGTAGGATCACGTTCTACCCAGTTATTTGGTGTTATCATACTCAAAAGAATATGTAATTCTGCGATTTGAAGCACTTTAGATTGAATATAAATAGTTGATTTATCAGGATCAAGCCCGCAGGCTAACCAATCAAGAACAACATCAATTTTATCTTGCTTCAAAGTTTCGGTTTTATTAAACTTAGTGGTTAAAGCGTGCCAATCTGCAACGAAATAGAAACAATTATATTCTTCTTGAAGATTAACCCAATTTGTAAGCACCCCCATATAATGACCAAAATGGAGTTTACCTGTTGAGCGCATGCCTGAAACTAAATTAACTTTATCCATAATAAACCCTTTAAAAACGCTTTAACAGAAATATTATACACAAAACATTAATTAATAATGAAATAAATTAAGAGATAATAAATATTTTTATGATTAGACTTGACTCTAAAGAATGTTATTGATAAAGTTTAATTGCAGTTGAATTTGTGACTGTGTTTGAAAATAAAATATAAATCGTGATGTAGCGCAGCTTGACTCTGCCAAGCGGATTTTGCGAAAGGGTAAAACTTAAGTATGTGAGAACCGAAGTGATGACAGCGAGAGCGAAAAGAACGACAGGTTCGAGAGACAGCAAAATTCAAGAACAAAAAGATTAAATATCATTTTGTGAGAGGTAGCACGTAGGGCGCTTCACCAATTGAAAAATAAATATCGGGATGTAGCGCAGCTTGGTAGCGCACTTCGCTTGGGACGAAGGGGTCGCACGTTCGAATCGTGTCATCCCGACCATTTAAAAGGAGGTTTTTTAAGCCTTCTTTTTTTATTCTCACGTGCTCGCCCGTTCCACGTTTCGTAATTTTCTAAGCTTTGCTAAGAAAATTATCTCACCTGACCCATCAAACTACGGCTCATGCTTCGCCTTGTTTGTTGTGCGAATCGTGTCATCCCGACCATTTAAAAGGAGGCTTTTTAAGCCTTCTTTTTTATTCTCACTTGAGCGCCCATTCCACGTTTCGTAATTTTTTGTATGTATTATATACTTATATTATATTATCTGGAACAATACTTTTTCATAAAATTAAAGATTATTAAAAATTAAGAAATTCGGACAATGTAAGGTTAAAAGCTTTCGCAATTTTATATAACTTTGAAAAAGTAATATCATTTTTTGCTGTTTCAATATTTCCCAAAGTTGAACGAGCAATTTGCGCTAAATCTGCCAAATCATCTTGTGTATATTTATTCAGTTTCCTCAATTCTTTTATGCGAACTGCCAATTTTTCTAATAACACCTTGTCCATAATAAAATTGTCCGCTATAATGACAAAGTTAACAAACTGTACTACGGACAAAATAAACTTATGTTTAAAAAAATACTTATAGATTTAGATGGTGTACTAAATGAATATGGAAAAGAAAAATTTAATGAAAATTATATTCCTGAAATTAAAGTTGGAGCTTATGAATTTATAGAAATTTTATCTCAAAATGCTGAACTTTATCTTTTTACATCAAGAAATTTAATGCTTGCAACTAAATGGTTAATCAATAATAATTTGGATAAATTTTTTAAAGATGTTACCAATGTAAAATTACCATCATATCTTTATATAGATGATAGGACAATTTGTTTTAAGGGAGATTATCATAAAACTCTTAATGAAATTGAAAAGTTCAAAGTGTATTGGGAATAACTTTTTTCCAAAATCAAATATTTTAGAAAAAATCCTGTAGATTGGGTTATGAATTGTACACCAAAAATCGGACAAATTAGGTAGGAAAAATTCTGTTATAATAAGGAAAGGAGAAAAAGATGAGAAAACAGAAAAATTTTACCGAAGAACAAAAATGTAAACTACTTAAATCACCTTTTGTAGAGAAAGTATATTCTAATCATATTGTATACTCTATTGAATTCAA
>CALURV010000009.1 GCA_944323285.1 Candidatus Gastranaerophilales bacterium
TTTTAATCGATTATATGTTATCACGTCTTGAAAGAACTATTAAAAATCTTGTTGTGCATAATGATAATATGCTTAAAAATACTAAGCTTTTTGGCGGTATAGTTTATTCTCAAAAAGTTCTTTTAAAACTTTGCTCTAAGGGCTTATCAAGAGAGGATGCATATAAGTTTGTTCAAAAAAATGCTCTTGATGCTTTTAATAATAACGGAAGTTTTATTGATAATTTATTAAATGATAATGAAGTATTAAAATATCTTAATAAAGACGAAATTAAAGATTGCTTTAATATTGATGATTATTTAAAGAATCTTGATTATATATATAGTAAATTTTCTATTTAATAATGTCCGAGAAAAAATTCACGATAAGCTGAAAGAGTGAGTGAATTTTTTTACAATACGAACCAAAAACTTTGTTTTTGAGTGAGCTTGTATCCGAAGTGAAACGAAGGTAATCAGAGTTTTTTAAAGGTGAGTACTTTGTTAGCGAGGATTAGACGGTAACAAAGTGCGATACTAGATTAAATTTTAATAATTTTGTTTTTTATAAGTTTAAAGATTCTATAATTTTATTTGTTAATAAATCCCAAGCTTTTTCATTTGGATGATAATCCGAATTTGTATATTGCGGTAAATCAAGATTCAAGTTGTAATCATATTTTAATGATATAACGATAAAATCATTTTCTTTAAGCTTTTTTATAAATAAATCATCATGTGGAAAGGTTTGATACAAAACAATAACGTATTTTGTTTTATTCCAATGTTTTTCCATTTCTTTTTTACTCTCAACCAAATGTTTAACAGCAAATGGAAAGTATTGATTATAATTATTAGGTTTTAACAAAATATTGTTAATATAAAAATGTTCTATTTTTTGAGTAATATATAACCTTTGTATAAATTCAAAAAAAGCATTTTTTTCTTTTTTTATGATAAGTTTTCCGTCTTTTATTTCATATCTCAAATAGTAATCTTCATAAAGTAAATTTATGGACATAAAAGTTGGTATATATAATCTTCTGAAGTGATCATTCATCATAACATAAATAGCATACTCTGGTTCAGGAACATCAACGTAGAATTTATCTTGTCTTACTTGATTAAGCATATGTTGAAAACCCCATCCGGAAACTGCTCTGTTATAAACAGGACGTTTAGTCAGATGAGATAATTTATATGAAAAAGTTTGTTCGTTATTAAGGTTTAATCCATAAGCATAAGAACAACCAAAAATTACAATAGGCCTTTTTGTGTAGTTTAATCCTTCAGGTTTTCTTGTCAAATTAGTTTTTGGATTTTTAAATTCTTCTAATGCTACATAATTAAATCTTTTAATTCCAGAATGAAATGGAATTAAATATGTTCCAATATAATTTTTATCTTGTATCTTTATTCTTAAATTTTCACATCCCCAAACTATAAGTTCTAGAAAAAGAACAATAATAAAAAATAAAATAATATTTGTTAGTATAATTAAAAAGATTTTTTTCATATAAATTATATTATGTTATAATTTAATAAAAAAGCAATACAGATTGTGAAAATAAGTTTTTTACTTCTTAAAGATTCAGCCTTTTTACAATAAGAGGAACTAATAAGTTCCAGGCTTGTTTATTTGGATGACTGTCCGCTAACTTAAATCTTGGGCTGTTTAAATCTTCTTTTGTGAGATCTTTTGTTTTTATAACTATAAAACCATTGTCTTTCAGTTTTTTTAATAATAAATCTTCATATGTAATATCTTTATATAAAATAACAACAAATTTGAATTTTCTATTCCAATTTTTTTCTAAATTTTTTCTTGTTTCAAGAAAATATAAAAGAACTAAATTTGTTAATTTATCAGCATTCTTATCATTATATATAAACTTATCTGAAAAATAATGATTCAAATATTTTTGAGTATAAGAAGATTTGTAAAAATTACCGAGCATATTATTATAATTATCTTTAACCAATTTGTTTTTTTTGTCAGAGTAATGAAGATAAAAATAGTTTTCAGCAATGTTAAAAGAGTTAATTAGCATTCTTCTATAATGATCTTGAATCATAACGTAAAAAACCAAGTCTGCAGCAGGAATATCTTTGTAGGTAGAATCCAAAGTGCTTTGTAAATACATATGTTGTAGTCCTGCAGCAGGCATTGCCCGGTTATATACAGGACGCTTTAAAATATTGGCAAGTTTATAAGAAAAAGTTTGATTGTAGTTTAAATATTGTCCATAGGCAAAAGAACAGCCAAAAACAGTAATTGGTACAGAATTTTTATATTGAAGTCCATCCGGTTTTCTTCCCCAATAAAAGTTCCCATTACCTGTAAAGTAATTTTCTATGTTTGTTAAACTAACTTCTGGATTTCTTAATGAATATTTAAATTCAATATTTTTTCTATCAAGCAAAACTGATGTTTTGGTGTAATCATTTGAATATTTATTCCAAATAAAATACTCACATAAAAAGAATAAAATTAAAATAAAAAATATATTTATTGCTATTATAAATATTGCTTTAAAAATTGATTTTCTCATTTTCCCATAATAAGAATCAAAAATATAAATGTCAATAAAAATGCTCGAGAAAAAATTCAAGGTAAGATTAAATACAAAGAGTTTATTTGTTGTTTTATTAACAATAGGAAACTTTTAGTATATTAAGAAAAATTTACAAATAGGCTAATAAATAAGAAAAAAGGGATATTACGAGATTCAAGTTAGAACTGTAAGTTTCATAATATTAAAAAAACAATATATATAAAAAAATAAAAAAAGCCAAAGAATGTGATAAAGAAGGAAAAAATTGACTTGATTTGAAATTTTTAACATGTACTATATATTTATTGATTGAATCAATAAAGAGGAAAATAATGTCAAAAGACGTAATAGAGTTTGAAGGAACGATAATAGAGTCACTGCCTAATGCGATGTTTAGGGTAGGATTAGAGAACGGGCATGAGATATTAGCTCATATATCAGGAAAGATAAGAAAAAATTTCATAAAAATATTACCGGGCGACAAGGTAAAAGTGGAGATGACACCATATGATTTAACAAGAGGTCGCATAACATACAGATTAAAATAAAAGGGAATAGATATGAAAGTAAGAACTTCAGTAAAACCACTTTGTGATAAATGCAAAGTAATTAAGAGAAAAGGCAGAGTAGCAATAATATGCGAAAATCCTAAACACAAACAGAGACAAGGTTAATAAAGAAATAAAGGAGAGACTATGGCAAGACTTGCCGGGGTAGATTTACCTCGTAATAAAAGAATGGTAATCGCATTAACCTATATATTTGGTATAGGACCTACTCGTAGTGCTAAGATATTAGCAGCATGCGGTATATCAGAAGATTTAAGAACAGATGATTTAACAGATGATAACATCAAGAGATTAAGAGAAGAATTATCACACTATACAATAGAAGGTGATTTAAGAAGAGAAGAATCGTTAAACATCAAGAGACTAAGTGAAATTAACTCATACAGAGGAATGCGTCACAGACGTAAGCTTCCTGCAAGAGGGCAAAGAACAAAAACAAATGCAAGAACAAGACGCGGTAAAAAGACAGGCCCAATCGCTAAAAAGAAATAATTAAAGGAGTAATATAGATAATGGCTAGACCGGTAAAAACAAAAAAGAAAGAAAAAAAGAATGTATTACAAGGTGTTGTACATATACAATCAACATTTAATAATACAATCGTAACTTCAACAGATACTCAGGGTAATGCTATTGCATGGGCATCTGCAGGCGGATGCGGATTTAAAGGTGCAAGAAAAGGTACACCGTTTGCCGCTCAATCTGCTGCCGAAAAGGTTGCTAAATTATCTATTGACCAAGGCATGAAAAAAGTTGAAGTATATATAAAAGGACCGGGTTCAGGCAGAGAAACAGCTATCAGAGCTATTCAGGCTGCCGGACTTGAAATAACCTTAATTAAGGACGTAACACCCATTCCTCATAATGGCTGCCGTCCTCCGAAAAGACGTAGAGTGTAATAATTAATAACGTAAGGAGTCATAAATTGGCTAAGTATACAGGACCATCAAATAAATTATATCGTAACTACGGAGTTACTGATTTATCAAACAGAAAGTTGGTTTCTTCACTAAGACAAAATGCTTCTGGTCAGCATGGCGCAGCAAGAAAAAAACTTTCCGAATATGCTATTCACTTGAATGAAA
>CALURV010000010.1 GCA_944323285.1 Candidatus Gastranaerophilales bacterium
TCAAATTTAACAACAGCAAATTATTCAGATGCGGCAGCTGCAAATGAAGGTGGAAATATAAGAATATTAGCCGGTAACAAAGCATCAGTAACAGCCAGCAAATTAAATTCAGTAGGAAAAGTAGAAGCTATTGCTCAGAATGGAGATTCAGTAATAGATAATACAACTATAACAGCAGCAAAAGATGTAAATGTTACAGCTGGAAATAGAGCTTCTATACAAAAGAATTCAACAGTAAAAGGCAATAATGTAAATGTAGTTGGAGCTAAAAGATCTCAAGTACATAATTCTACAGTTATTGCAAATGAAAAAGTTAATGTAAATTCTGATAATGATGTTTGGTTCTATAATGCAAACATAAAAGCAGGTAAAGAAGTTAATGCAAAAGCTGCTAAGGGTTATATCTTGGCTCAAGATACGACTATAGAAGCTCCTAAAGTAACATTAGATGCAGCAACAAATGTTACAGGTAAAATTGATTTAAAGAATAGCCAAGCTAATATATATGCAGGAAAAGATATTGATTTAACATTAGCAAATGTTGGAGATAGAAACAATGATTTAGTTGCAAAAGCAGGCAATGATATGACAATTACAACAGATGGTGACTTGGCTGTTTCTAGTTTAATTTCAGGAAATAATATGACACTTAATGCAAAAAGAATTCTTTCAGGGAATCATAAAACTTCTGAAATCTTAAGAGAAGAAGGCGATAGTGCAGATCGTGCTTATATTGAAGTTGGTGGAAAGTTCACTTCAAATCCTGATTTTGAAGTTACTGATTCTGCACAATCTACACAAGATGGTTTATATAATCAAAGACACCATATCCAATATGAAAATGGAACTGAAAAAATCTTATTAGTTAATAAAAGACCGATTGTTACTCCTCCTCCTACTGAAGAAGAAACAGTTGATGGAGAAGACCAAGCTCAAATGTTAAATAAATTACCTCGTCAACCTGAAACATATAGTAATGTTGCAAATATAACAGATGCCAGAACAACTTTTGTAGATGTATTCGCAGCAGCTAGTCAAATTGAAATTGTTGATGACGAAGAAGAATAATAATTAACATACAAAGTCAATTAAAAAGGAGCTATTTTATAGCTCCTTTTTAATTGACTAAACTATTTTATTAAGATAACATAGTGTAAGATTAATTATGAGGATTTTGTATGAAGTTAAAAATTTGTTTATTATTGTTAATATTATCAGTTGGTTATGAATCTTTAGCAAATGCAATAATTGATAGATCTTTACCAAATAGAAATTCGGCAATAAACAAATCAAGTATTGTTCATAGTTCTATATTTGAAGATAAAATACAAGAACAAGATTATGAATCAATTATAAATGATTTAAATAATCAAATTAATGAAAATCCTGAGGAATATTCATTATATGTTTCTTTAATTGAAGCATATATTAAGAATAAAAATTATAATGAAGCTTATGATAAATTATTATTTTTGAAATATATGAAAGATCAAGATAAACTTTCAGACGAAAATAATGAAGAAATAAAAAAATTATACTTTAACATTAGCAAATATAGTAAGTATTTAAGACAAAAATCGTCAATTTATGTTGAATTAGCTTTATTAGCTATTTTAAATGATAATTATATAGCAGCTGAAAATTATATTAAAAATTCAGTAAAAAATGTTACAAATCAATATATTGTTATTAACGGTATTAATATTGTATTTGAAAATACACAAAACTATATTGATGCTGTTTCTACATATAACCTTTTTTTATCTTTAAATAAAGCAAATACAAATGAAGTAAAAAAACATAAAATTTATTTTTTACTTAAAAGTAATAATTTGAATGCTGCTTTATCTGAATATAGTGATCTTTTACAAAATAATGATGATTTATATAGTTATCAAAAATATGAATTACTTAAAGCTATGATAGAGAGTAACATAAATGATAAAAAAATATATGAAACTTTTTACAAGAATAAAGATGGTAGTTTATTAAACTTTTATTTTGAAGCATATAATTTGTTAGAAGAAAATAAAAATAATGATTTAGCAAAACATTATGCAGATAAAATTGTTAAGGAGTTTCCTGACTCTACAAGTGCAGAATTTATAAAAGCTATTAATTTAATAAACCAAGGAAAAAATATTGAAGCATATAATATTTTAAATTCATTAAGAAATAGAATATCTGCAGAAGATGAAATTAATCTTTTTAATAGATTATTAGTATTAATCTCAGGAGATAATTTTTCAGAAGTGTTAGGTTTAATAGATCAAGGATATTATAAGCAAGCAATAGAAATTTTAAATTCAAAAAATATCATAGAATCGGAACTAACTTCTGCATTAAAAGCAAAATGTTATATTGAATTAAATCAAATGCAAAAAGCTTTAGAATGTTTAAATAAAGGACTAACATATAATCCTAATTATTACTTATTAAATTTAAATTTTGCGGAGTATTATCAAAGAAATGATAATTGTGAACTGGCCAGAAAGTATGCTGAAAAAGCATATAATTTATCTATAAATGATATCCAGAGAGATGTTAGCCAAAGTGTTATTAATAGTATAAATGAAATAGAAGCTGGTAAGTACACTAATAAGATAAATTCTGCTCTTGATTCTCAGAATTATGAAGAAGCAATGAGATTAATTGACGCGGCTTTATCAATAGATCCTAATTCATCTGAGTTATATTTCTATAAAGGATTATGTAATATAGCTCAAAGTAATTATGCTGAATCTACTGCTGCATTATATAAATCTATAGAACTTGATGAAAATAATGTTTTAGCCCATTTCTATTTGGGAGTTGCTTTTGATAATTTGTCTGAAGAACAAAATGCTCTTAATTATTATGAAAGATTTCTTCAATTATTAGCAGTAGATGAATATCAAGAAACTGAAAAGGCGGAATATGCAAGAGCGAGAATACAGAAAATTAAAAAAATTAAGTAGTTTATTTTACAATATTTGACATTTCTACAAAAAAATATTTAATTTTGTTATTATATAAGAATGGATATATTAAAAACATTCGAAATATTTTTGTCTTCACCAATAAGTATAATTCATAAAAGAAAAATAAAGATTATGCACGTTGAAACAAATATTTTTGCTCAACAATTACCAATAGATGTTAATTTAGATGAAGATATTCAGTTAACTGTTTATAATAATCAAAAAGTATATAAATTACTTTCAAGTGTTATATATAAAAGACGACAGAAAGATGAAAATAACAAAAGCAAAGTTCATAATTAGTGCTCCTTCTATAAAAGAATGTCCATGTTTAAGTTTGCCTGAAATAGCATTAATTGGCAGATCAAATGTAGGTAAATCTTCTTTTATTAATTCAATAGTAAATATAAATGGTCTAGCCAAAACAAGTAATACTCCGGGGAAAACAAAGCTAATTAATTTATTTAATATTAATGATTCTTTTATTTTTGCTGATTTGCCAGGATATGGTTATGCAAAAGTTTCTTGCAAAATACAAAATCAATGGCAAAAAAATCTAGAAAAATATCTTACAAATCGGAAAGAAATTATAAGTTTAATTCAATTAATAGACTCTAGGCATCCTATACAGGACAATGATTTACAAATGAACTATTGGATAAAGCACAATAAACTTAATTGTTTCATTGTTGCAACAAAAGTTGATCAAATATCAAAATCTAAAATAAATGAAGTATGTTCTGTATTTGAGAAAGAACTAAATCTTCCTGTTTTCCCTTTTTCAAAGAATAATTCTTATTATAATCAGAAAATAATAGATTATATTGAATTTTTAATAAGTCATAATTAATTATTTTGTTCTTTCTAAAAATTCTTTTATGCAAATTGTAATATTATTAGGAGTTTTTAAATTATTATCTTTTTTATTTTGAAATTCTTTATAATTTTTTGATTTTTTTATGTATTCATTATTGTCAGATGATAATTTTTTTAAAAAGACAAATATTAAAATAACAAGAAGCGTACAGAATACAATAATAGAAAATGAGAAAAAATTTTCTTTTGAAACTTTATTATCTATATGTGATTGAATATTACTAGATAATAAAGTTTCTTGCTTTATTTCCTTATCAAAATTAGGAATTTCTATATTAAATAAATCTTCGTTATTTGAAATATAAATGTTAGTCATTTATTTTTTGTTCGCTTTCTTCATTCGTTTGTTTTTTTATTTTTCGAGGTTTCCTCACTGTTTTTTTCTTTACTTCTGCTTCTATATCAGCTTGTTGAAGAGAATCTTCTTTTTTATTTAACTCATCTTTTATAGCATTTTCTGCTTTTAAAGTTTCTTTTTTATTAATTTTTTTTCTGCTTGGCGATTTCCTTGGTTTTTTTGTTTGTTTTTCCTCATCTTTATTTACAGTATCATTTGTATTTTGATTTTCAGTTATATTTATATCTTGTTGTGTGGTTTTTTGCTTATCAATATTTATTTTAGACTCTTCAATAAATGTTTCGTCATTTGTAACAGAGCTGTTATTTTGTTCTACAACTGAATTTTCATTTTGTTTATTATTAAATTTAAAATTCTTTTTTGGCTGATTAAAGTTATTTGTATTATTTTGCTCATTATTTTCATTTAAAGGATTATTATTGGGGTTATTAAATACCTTATTTTGTTTATAATTTGGTATTTTATTTTTAATTTGTTGAACTGGAATTTTTAGTTTTGCCGCTTTTGCTTTAATTTCTCCTTCAACAACAGGAGAAGAAAAAGTTAAGTCATCTGCAATATAACCGGTTCCTTGACAGTGAGGACATTTTTTCCCAAATATTTCTGACAAACTTTGCCCTTGTCTGTGTCTTGTAAGTTCAACTAATCCCAAATCAGATAATTGACCTATTTGCGGTTTTGCTTTATCTTTTTCAAGTGCAATTTCAAGTTCTTCCATTATTGCAAGTTTGTCTTGCCTGTTATTCATATCTATAAAGTCTACAATAACCATACCGCCTATATTTCTTAGTCTTAATTGTCTTGCTATTTCATGAACGGCTTCCAGATTTGTTTTTACAATTGTCTCATCTTGTGTATTTGAGCTAACAAATTTACCACTATTAACATCAATAACAGTTAAAGCTTCTGTTGTCTGTACGAACAAATATCCTCCGCTTGGTAAATTTACTTTTGTTTGAAGAGCTGATTTTATTTCTTTAACAATACCTGATGCAGTTAGTAAATTTTCTGAACCCTTGTATACATTAACTGCTATGTTTTTATTCATATTCCAGTTTTGAAGAATTTGCTGTGTTCTATGCACCCCATAAGAAGTATCTAATATTATTTCATCCACATCTTCGCTGCAAGCTTCTCTCATAACTCTGTATAATAAATCTTGATCTCTATATAATAAACTTGGAGCAGGTCTTGTTTCTGCTGCAGTAATAATAGTATTCCATTTTTCAAGTAAAATTTCCAAATCTTCTTGAATATCAGCATCAGATTGTCCTTCTGCCTCTGTTCTTACTATAACGCCAATACCTACAGGTTTCAAAAGACTTATAATTGATTTTAGTCTTGCTCTTTCTTTTTGTGAAACTATCTTTCTTGAAACATTAATACCTGTTTCTTGTGGCATCAATACCAGAAAACGTCCGGGTAAACTTATTAAAGTTGATACTCTTGGTCCTTTATGTCCAACAGGCTCTTTAACTACTTGAACAATAAGTTTTTGTTTTGGCTGCAATTTCTCTTTTAAAGTTCCTTTTCCTATTGCATCATGAGCGTGTAAAAATCCCATTTTATCATAGCCGACATTAACAAATGCAGCATCTATACTTGGTAATATGTTATCTACTGTTGCTAAATATACATCATTTAATAACATATCTCCTCGATGAACGTAAAATTCACATATTTTACCATCTTCTATTACTGCTGCAATATTATCTCTTTCTGCTACAACTATGGCTTTTGACATATTTTTTCCTTTTCTAAATTTTACTAAACCTTTTATAACTTATTCATATTTTTGTCAAATAATTCATGTCTTATAATTCTAAAATCTATATTAGAAGCATACTTTTTAAGTATATCGTCGGGTTTAACTGACGGGATTTCTTCTGATTGTCCTGTTTTTAAAACCATATATAACTTCATATCTTTTACATCTATGATTTTTATTGACGGTTTTATATTTATAAGTTTTTTTATACCTTTTTTATTTATCTTCTCTATAAATATTTCATTACTTGAAGATATAACATCTTTAATATACAACAAATCTTTAATTTTTAAAATACCCTCTTTTATTGGTGTAAAAGAATATAATGCCCATTGTGCTTTTATATCAATAGCTTCAGTATTTTTTTCTATTTTTTTAGTATTTATTATTCTTATATTTTCAGGTAATACATTGTTTAATATTTGAGTTAATTCTGATTCTTCTAAATTATTGTATATTTCAATATCAATAAATTCATTTTCTCCTTCTACAAATATAGGGAGAGCTATTCCTAGAGATATTTTAGGACTTGGATTGAACCCTTGAGAAAAGCATAAGTCAAGTTCTGATCTATATAGCATTTTTATAATAGTATTTTGCCAATCTAAGTGAGAAATATATCTTAATTCATTTTTCTTTGTTATTCTTAACCTATATTTATAAGATTGTTTTATACCATTTTTTTCATCATTTTTTTCTTGAATTTCATTTTTTAATGAAAATGGTTTATCAATAACTTTATGAGTCTTAAAATTTGTACAAACGCCACACTTTACACAGTTAAATTCACAAGGATTTATATTTATTTCATTTAATGCATTATTATACTGCTCAATCAGCCAGCTTTTATCTATTCCTATATCTATAATATCCCAAGGAAGAATTTCTTCAGTTTTATATGTTCTTTCGGCTTCTTTATCAATATCTAATCCGTATTTTAATGCTGTATTTAGCCATAAATCTTTATCAATATTTTCATCCCAAGTAGATAGATATACTCCCTGATTATTTAATTCAAGAAAGAAATCATTATATCTTTCATCTCCTCTTGTAATTGCACATTCAAGCTTGGAGGTAAAACTGTTATGATAATTTATTTTTACTCCTTTTACAGTTTTAATTTCGTCTAGTAGAAATCTTATTTTTTCTTTTATTTGTTCAAAAGAATTTTGACCAAACCACTGAAAAGGGGTAAAAGGTTTTGGTACAAATATTGATACAGTGCATGTTAAATTAAGTCCGTCTTTTAATTCTAATTCTTTTTTTATAAGTTTACTTTTATATCTTATTTTTCGAAATAACTCAATCATTTCTTCTATATCTTCAATTTTTTCTGTAGGAAGTCCAATCATAAAATATAATTTAACGTGAGAAAAGCCATTTTTATAACAATTTAAAATTGTATCAATAATTTGTTCTTCACTAAGGTTTTTATTAATAACATTTCTAAGTCTTTGGCTTCCTGCTTCAGGAGCCAAAGTAATAGTTGTAGAACGTACACTTTTTACAAGCTGAGCCAGTTTTTGACTGTATTTGTCTATTCTTTGACTTGGAAGGGAAACAGAAACTCGTTTTTTATTCATTATATTTGATAAATATTCAATAACACTTTCTATATTTGTATAATCATTAGAAGATAAAGAAAGTAGAGAATATTCATCATAACCGGTTTTTTCAATTGATTCTATTACATTTCTTATTATGTTTTCTGCTTTTCTCTCTCTTATAGGTAGATTTACATGCCCTGCTTGGCAGAATCTGCACATTCTGCCGCATCCACGTCTTATTTCTATTATTGTTCTATCGTGAATGCTTGAAGAATAAGGAATTGGAAATGTTGTAAATTTATCTGTATCTTTAAAATTATAAATTCTTTTTTTTGTTTTATTTTGAAGTTCAGGAGAATACACTCCTTCTATTTTTGCAAGTTCAATAATAATTTTGTTTCTTGAAAATCCTTTTTGCTTTAAATCTTGATATTTTTCAAGTAATTCAATAATTAATTCCTCTCCATCTCCAATTAGAAATAAATCAATAAATTTTTCAATAGGTCTTGGATTAAAACAGCAAGGACCTCCTGCAAATATTATAGGTATATCTTCTTTTCTGTCTTTTCTTAACAGAGGAATACCGGATAATTTTAGCATTCCAAGCATAGTTGGATATGCAAGTTCATATTGAAGCGAAAAACCTACTAAATCAAATTTTTTTATTTCTTGTTTACTTTCTAATGCTTTTAAATTTTCATTTTTATCTTCGAGAATTTTTTTGTAATCAAAATCAGGTGCATATACTCTATCTGCCATAAATCTACTATCAGAATTAACTATTTCATATAGAATTTTTTGTCCTAAGTTGCTTATAGCTATTTCATATTTATCTGGGAAAGCAAAAACCATTTTTACTTCAGCGTCATCAAAGTTTTTATTATAGCTTAAATATTCGCCGCCTATATATTGATATGGTTTTTTAACTTTATATAAATCGCATTGAGTATCAATTGGAATTGTATATTTCATTTACGCTAAATCTTCAGGTATGTATCTTTCTATATCAATAATTTCACCACAGCTTGAATCATTTTTAAAAAAAATGAGAAAATCTAAAAGCGAATTATATGGTACTTTATATTTGTATATTGCAGCACTAAGACCATTATTCCTCATAACACTTACTATGTAGTATGTCTTTTGCGCATATTCCCTTAATGAGTCTTCTTTAAAATAATTTCCATTATCGTCTTTTGTTAATTTTACGTATTGAAAACCTTTGAAAAACCTTTGTTCTTTATTATCTTCAATATCTGAAGATTTCTTAAATAAATTAATTACTTTATCATCAATATTATCTGTCATAATAATATTGAACCGAATTTTTCAAGTAGGGTCAAGTTATTAACAATAATTTATTTCTGGATTTTATATGCTAAATCAGGGTTCCTTGCAGCTAAAGTTTCATCAACCTTTTTAACTGGTGTTGTTAATGGATGAGTTAAAACTTTTTCAGGATTTGTATTAACTTCATTAGCAATTTGTATCATAGTATTAATAAAGTCATCCAGTCTTTGTTTTGTTTCTGACTCAGTTGGTTCAATCATAATAGCTTCATGTACAATTAAAGGAAAATAAATAGTTGGAGGATGAAAGTTTGAATCCATTAATCTTTTTGCAATTGCTAATGTATTTACACCTTTTTCTTTTTGCCAATTTCCTGATAATACAAATTCGTGCATGCACTTTGTATTATATGGTAGAAGATAATAATCTTTTAATTTATGCATAATATAATTTGCATTTAAAACAGCATTAGAACTTACATCTTTTAAATTTTGTCCTGTCAATAAAATATAAGCATAGGCTTTAACAAGAACAGAAAAATTACCATAAAATGCTTTCATCTTTCCTATTGAATGTTTAACATTGTATTCTCGGTAATATTTATTACCGTCAAATTTAATAATAGGAACAGGCAGGAAGTCTTTTAATTTTTCAACCACTCCAACGGGACCAGCACCTGGACCTCCGCCTCCATGCGGAGTTGAAAATGTTTTGTGTAAATTCAAATGCACAATATCAAATCCCATTAGTTTGGGATTTGTATATCCCATAATGGCATTCATATTTGCTCCGTCATAATACAACAATCCGCCAGCTTCATGAACTAATTTCGATATTTCAAGAATATTTTCTTCAAATAGACCTAAAGTATTTGGGTTTGTTAACATTATTGCCGCAGTATTTTCATCCAATACTGTTTTTAATGCTTCAATATCAACAAGTCCTTTTTCATTAGATTTAATTTCAACAATATTAAACCCGCACATAGCTGCACTGGCAGGATTTGTACCGTGAGCCGAATCTGGAATAATAACATTTTTCCTGTTTTCGCCTATTGTTTCAAAGTACTTTTTTACTATCATCATTCCGCATAATTCGCCATGAGCGCCTGCTGCAGGCTGCAGGGTTATTGCATCCATTCCTGTAATAACTTTTAGACTTTCTTGCAATTTATACATTAATTTTAATGAACCTTGAGCATCTTCATCATCTTGTTTTGGATGTAAATCGGTAAATCCTTCTAATGCGGCTAACACTTCATTGATTTTAGGATTATATTTCATTGTGCAAGAGCCTAAAGGATAAAAACCTTTTTCTATGCAAAAATTTTTATCAGACAACTCTTTAAAATGTCTCATTACTTCAAGTTCTGAAATATCGGGTATGATTGATGATGTATTTTTAGATATAAATTTTTCATTTATAAAACTAAAATCTATTTTTTCATCAGTTAATTTTATGCCTTCTGTATTTTCTACGTTCTTCTTAAAAATTAATTCAGTCATCATATCCCCTAAAAATTTAATTGCATTCTTTTACTTTGTTACAAGCTATTAGTGCCCTTTTTGTTATTTCTTCATAAGCTGCATCTTTATATAAAGCCCTGCCTATTCCGACAGCTTTTGCACCCGCTTTTAGGTAGCAAGGAATATCATTTATTTTTATATTACCTGCCGCGATTATATTTATAAATTTCATTGGTCTTAAAATATCTTCTATATATTCAGCTCCGCCCATAGGATTGGCAGGAGAAATTTTAATTAATTGAGTTCTGGCTTTCCACGCAGAATAAGCTTCATTTGGTGTTGTTGCTGTCATAATTAAAGGAATTTTTTGCCCTTTACATAACCTTACTAAGTTCATTTGAAAAACAGGTGATACAATAACATCTGCACCTGAATTAATCGCTATTTGTGCTTGCCTTTGTGTAATAATTCCGCCTGCCATTATTAATGGACGATTATCTTCTTTTGTAATTTCTTCTAATAATTTTACAGTTTCAGGCTTTTCTATAACTATTTCTATAATATTTATCCCGCCATCGACTAATGCCTTTATTATATTTTTTGTTTTTTCAACTTCTTGTATTCTTAAAACTGCAAATATTTTTTCTTCAGATATTTTATCTATTGGATTCATTATTATTTCTTTCTTAACTTCAATAAATTAGTCATAAATGCATTATCAATCTTTTCAGAGATTTCATTAGATATTATTTTTTCTAAATCTTCTTTAAATCTCGTTATATCATCATATTTTCTTAATATTCCATCGATTGCTATAGAAATATCACCGGTTTCCTCAGAAACAACAATACAAGCTGAATCTGATATCTCACTGGCCCCTATTGCTGCTCTGTGTCTTGTTCCATACCTCCAGCTTAATTTGGGATCTTCTGTAAGCGGTAAAAGTACTCCGGCTGCTAAAATTTTATCATCATGAATTACCATCGCTCCATCATGCAGTGGCGTGTTTGGGAAAAATATTGTTAAAATTAATTCTGCAGATATGTCTGCATTTATTGTAGTTCCGACTTCATTATATAAAGATTTATCTTCTGTCTTTTGTATAACAATTAAAGCTCCTCTTTTAACTCTGCTGCAATATTTTACAGCTTCGGTTATTTCTTTTATTACATTTGTTTTCTGCTCTTTATTATTGTTATTTTTAAATGCAAAGAAATTTTTTGCAACAAATTTTGTTTGCCCCAAATGTACCAATAATTTTCTTAATTCGGGTTGAAAAACTATTACTAATGATAACAATATACCTGTTAATAAATATTGAGCTATTTGTCCTAATATTTGGAATTCTAATGCGATAAGTACTGCACTAAATATCCAAGCTATCGTTATAAAAAATAATATTCCTCTAACCAACTTTTCCGCTTGAGTATTTTTTATAAATCGCATATAGAAATATATTACTATTAATATTATTACTAATACTTGAATAAAATCTTTGAAGGTAAAAGTAGCCGGATTATTTACCAACTCACCGCTGCTAAAAAAATTTCTGTAAATATTAAATATTGTATCCAGCATCAGCTACCTAATTCAATCTCTCAGGAATTATATCATTTTCACATAATTGTTCATATGTTTGCCTATTTATTATGATATCAGATTTTCCGTTATTTACAAGTACTGCTGCAGGCTTTAATACTCTGTTATAATTGCTGGACATTGAATATCCGTATGCACCTGTATCATAAAAACATATTATGTCACCTTCTTCAATTATAGGTAAATTAACGTCTTTTGCTAAAATATCACCCGATTCGCAGAATCTGCCGGCAATAGTTACAATTTCTTTTTCTTCTTCTTTAGGTTTATTTGCCACTTCAACTGTATATTTTGCTTGATATAAACTTGGTCTTGCATTATCAGCCATTCCGCCATCTACTGCTTGATATCTTCTGCCATTTGGCACTTGTTTTGAACTACCTGCTGTATATATTGTTACACCTGCTGTTCCTACAATGCTTCTTCCCGGCTCTATAAATAAATATGGTTCTTCTACATTATATTTTTTAGAATGTTCTTCAATTGATTCTATAATTGTTTCTGCTATCTCATATATTGATATTGGTTTATCATTTTCTGTATACTTAATTCCAAGTCCGCCACCTAAGTTAATTTCAGATAGTGTTATATTATGTTTATCTTTTATTCTTTTTATTTCTTTGAATATTACATCAACTTCATCATAAAATACTTTTTTCTCAAATATTTGTGAGCCTATATGTGCATGTAATCCAATTAATTGCAAATTAGTATATTCTTCTTTTATAAGTTCTATTGCATTATCAACTTGTGTTAAATCAAATCCGAATTTTGAGTCTAAATGCCCTGTTTGAATGTATTCATGCGTATGACATTCGATGCCGGGAGTTATTCTTAAAAGAATTCTTACTGTTTTATTTTGTGATTTTGCTATATTATCTAAAATTGCAAGTTCAAAGAAATTATCAACAGATATTGTTCCTATTCCATAATCTAAAGCCATACATAATTCTTCATAAGTTTTATTGTTGCCATTAAAGAGAGTTTTTTTCATGTCAAAATCGGCTGATTTTGCTGTATATATTTCACCGCCTGAACATAAATCAAGACCAAAACCCTCTTCCTGCATTATTTTACATATCGCTTTTGTCATAAATGCTTTTGATGCAAACATCATCTTCATCTTTGGATATGCTTTAAAGGCATCTTTATATGATTTTGTAATAGCTCTTATTGTTTCTTCGTCAAATACATATAATGGGGTGGAATATTCATTGGCAAGTTCTACTAAATCACATCCGCCTATTTCTATATTGCCTTTCTCATTAATTTTTGTTGTAATTGGTTTTATGTCTTGATTTGCTGTTTTCATTCTCTCTCCTTAATACTTTTTATTTAATCTAGTATCGCACTTTGTTACCGAGTCATCCTCGCTAACAAAGAACTCACCTTTTAAAAACGCTACTCGAACAACTTCACTCACACTTTCAGCTTATCGTGAATTTTTTCTCGGACATCTTAATATTAACATAAAGACAATCAATCTTGATAAACGAAAAAAAAGTATTATTATAATTATTATGAAGAAGAAAATATTAATACTGCTTGCTTTCTTATTTTTCGGATTTTCAGTATTCGCAGAAAATTGGGATTCTTTATATGATGCTGCTGAACCTTTTCAATCTAAATTGTATAATGATATAGATCCTTATCAAGATGAAGATACAATTAGATATTCTTGGTCGCCTTATCCTTTATTTAGAACTTCTGCTGATTTGTATTTTAAAGATATTAAAATTGAACCCGGATATTATTTATTAACCCCTAGAACTCTTGGTGGTAAAGATTACGTTTTGTTCAAGCAAAACGGAAAAGTTCAGTTTATAATACCAGTTGCTAAAAAAGAAGCTACTCCGCTTAATTTCTATAATGCCAATACCCCCCAAGTAAAAAAAACAAAATGGCAAAAATTTACACAATCCGTTAGAAAAAAATTCTATGATACTGCAAAAGATTCAGGACGTTCAACTCCGCCAAGCTCGCTTGTTGATATTTCTGTTGAAGTTAAATATATTATTATGAATTTCTATTATGGTGAATATAAATATGTTGTTCTCTTTAAAAGGAGTCCTTATTGATTTTTTATGTCTTTAAAAAAATTTTTGTTTTTTATAAGTCTTCCTTTGTTTACAACATAACCGCATTTTGAACATGCAAGTATTTCTCCTGTTGAGTCTATTGGCATAAAATTATGTTCGCAGGTTATAATATCTTCTAGTTCATCAATATCAGTTTTTTTCGCTATAAATTGGGAAACTTCCTTTTTTATAAGTTTGTAATATAACTTGATAATTTTTTCTATGATATACATTTATTTCATAATTCTCGATAATATTATTGATATACATAATAATATAGTAAAAATAGAAAGCAAATTTCTTACTATTAAAAATTTTAATAAAAAATTTTTTTGAGATTCTTCTGCTTTGTTTAATTCTCTAAGGTCGCCCATAAAAATAGTTGGTTTTATTTCTTCTTTATGATTTTTAATGTGAATTTTCATGACATTTAATAATGTATATGCTGTGGGTAAACTTAAAAATGTTAAGTAATAAACCGAGCTTAAATAACCTAAATTACACAATATAATTATATTAAAATATGCTCCGATTACAAATACACACAGTAGATAATATGCCTTTTTTTCCGACTTGCATATCCTACAGAGTGTTATTTTTTTATTTTTTGTATCTATTTTATAATCTAATAGCATGTGAGTATGTAATACAGCTACTGTTAGTAAACCTGTAGAAATTGATAATATTAAAATTGTTGCAGAAAAGTCTGCGCTCATTACATAATAAGTTCCAATGTATAGTAATGGAGCAAATATAATAGCTATTATTACCTCTCCTAATCCTAAACTTCCAAGAATTGGATAAGATAAACATAATAATAATGTTGGAATTAAAATATATAACAATTTTAATCCGTATATATTTAGAAAATATAAACCTATAATTCCTGCTGATAAAAATAATACCATACAAGCTACTATGTAATCTTTTATTGATAATAAGTTTTTAAATATACAAAAACATTTACCTTCTTGAAAATTAAAGCAATCTGTTAACCCTTTTTTTATTCTTTCTTTTGCAATTAAATAGTCAATAGTATCATCAAATAAATTTGAACCTAAATGCAAAATTATTATTCCAATAAGGGCAATAAATCCATATTTTAAATTGCCTCCTTTTGATAACGAATAAGTAAAAGGAACAATCCATGCCATTATAGAAATTGGCAGAGAATATGCTCTTAATGCAATAAACCAATATGAAAATTTTTTTGAAAAATAATTTATAAAATGCAAAACTTCACCCAATATACTATAAGCATACAACAAAAATATATATTTTTTGTTAATTTTTGTTACAATATAAATCAAAATATATCTATATAAGACTAATAAATAAAAAAACAATTATTAAAATAGTGTTTAATTTTTAAAAAAAATGTGTAAATCTGCAAAAAAATATGTTATTATATTAGAACCAAGCACGATAAAGTGTCAAAAATACATTTTATCCAAAATGGAAACAAAATGTTAATATATTGTAAATAAAAAATCCTTAAAATGACAATTATTTTTATTTAAAATTTTTTATATATAAGTGATGGTAAGTAAGTAATTTTTTGTCGGAGGAAGAATGACAATAAGTGTGAACTCTAGAAAAAAACAAGCAAAGAAAACTTTTGATGAATTATTAAATGATTTAAGAAC
This sequence comes from Candidatus Gastranaerophilales bacterium, assembly GCA_944323285.1. GTDB lineage: Bacteria > Cyanobacteriota > Vampirovibrionia > Gastranaerophilales > Gastranaerophilaceae > Avigastranaerophilus. The sequence continues at coordinate 15,589 of CALURV010000010.1, forward strand.
AAGCAATTCAGAAAAAGTAAGATATAATGCAGCAAGAGTACTTGGAGAAATGGGTGATGCAAGTGCTGTTGAGCCGTTAATTGATGTATTAAAAAATGATAGAAATGGTTCTGTTCGTTTATATGCTGCAAGAGCATTAGGAGAACTTGGTGAAGTTTCAGCAACTATTCCTCTTATTGAGTCTTTACGTGAAGATCGAAATGTTGATGTTCGTGTTCGTGCGGCTCGTGCTTTAGGTCGTTTGGGCGGAAGAGAAGTTGTTGAACCACTAGTTGAAGCATTAAATGATGAAAATCCTCAAGTTTGTATTACTGCTACTGATGCCTTAATTGAAATTGGCGATGTTGCTACAGATTCTTTAATTGAATCATTGGATAGCGAAAAAGTTAACGTTAGATGTGATGCTACAAGAGCATTAGGGGAAATTGGAAATCCTAAAGCTGTTGATTACATTATCAAAATGTTAAAAGATGAATGGGTTAATGTTCGTATTTACGCCGTTACTTCTTTAGGCAAGTTAAATGATACCAAAGCTGTTCCTTCTTTAATTGAAGTTATGCAAAATGAAAAAGAAAATGACTTGGTTAGGGCCGGTGCTGCAGCTGCTTTAGGGGTACTTCGTGATCAAAGAGCTTTACTTCCTTTAAGAGAATTAATTGTTAAAGCTGAAGAATTAGGTGAGCTTGAGGACACCGCTCTTAAATCTTTTAAGAAAATTATGGCTGCTAACTGGAAACCTGTTAATGAAGGTCAAGCAAAAAAAGTTACAGCTTAATAATATAAATTGAATTAAGAATACCCTATTTAATAGGGTATTCTTTTTGTGTTAATTTTAATCTCTTTTTTGACATTAGAGGTTTTTTTATTTAAAGTTAATTATTATAGTGTATTAATTATTTTATTATACCCTTAAATTTTATAAAGGTTTAAATATGAAGATAAGAGCAGAGAATCTCGTAAAAATTTATAATGACAGAACTGTTGTAAATGATATTTCAATAGAAGTAAATAAAGGTGAGGTGGTTGGTTTATTGGGGCCTAATGGTGCCGGTAAAACTACTACTTTCTATATGGTTGTTGGTTTAGTTAGACCAAATACAGGTAAAATTTTTATTGATGACACTGATTTAACGAATATGACAATGAATTTAAGAGCACGCCATGGTATTGGATACTTACCTCAAGAAGCTTCTATATTTAGAAAATTATCTGTTGAGGATAATATAAAATTAGTTTTAGAGTTAAATGATAAATTAAGTTCTAAAGAAAAAAAGGATAAGCTTGAAGAGTTATTGGAAGAATTTAGTATAAAAAAATTAAGAGATACTTCTGCTGTTTCTTTATCAGGGGGTGAAAGAAGAAGAGTTGAAATTGCTAGAGCTCTTGCGGCAAGCCCTGAATTCATTCTTCTTGATGAACCATTTGCCGGTATTGATCCAATTGCAATTGGTGAAATTAAAGATAATATCAAAATACTTTCAAAACGAGGTTTGGGTGTTCTAATTACCGATCATAATCCAAAAGCTACTCTTTCTATTACTGATAGAGCTTATGTTATTTTTGATGGTAAAATTAAAATTCAAGGTTCCAGAGATGAAATTGCTAATGATAATGTTGCGAAACAATTTTATTTAGGAAAGGATTTTTCACTTTAATGAAAATTAAACTTATTGACAAATATATCTTAATGCAAGTTTTTCTTTCTTGTTTCGCTTGTGTATTTATTTTTATGATTGTTTGGATAATGCCTGAAATCTTCTTAAAAACTGTTCAAAAAACAATTAGCGGTCAATATAGTGTTGAAACAGCAGTATCTATTATTGTTTATGAACTTCCTAAGGTTTTGAATATTGCTTTACCGGTTGGAATGCTTCTTGGTGCTATTTTAACTTTTGATAAGTTAAGTAAGGATTTTGAAATTACTGTATTAAGAGGTTCCGGTATTTCTTTTTTTAGAATAATTGCTTCTGTTATAATATTGAGTATATTTGCTATGTTTTTAACATTTGTTGTGGGCTCAAAGTTTTTACCTGTTTCTGCCTGTAAATTAAAAGTAATCAAGGGTGAAAACAGGGCTTCTCAATTTGTTTTTCCGGTTAAGCATACAAATGGTTCTATGGATAAAATATTGATTATATCTAATTTTGATAATAATAATATTAGAGATGTTATTGTTTTAAATTTTTATGATGAAGCAAAAGATGGTTCCAGCCTGCTTTCCAGTATCCTTGTTTCTGATTTTGTTAAGTATAAAAATGCTAACTGGCAGTTAAATTCTGCTAAGAAATATATAATTTCGAAAGAAGGTGTTTTTAGCAGCATTGAAACCGTTAAGAACTTATCTGTATTAAATGGAATTAGTGCTTTAAATGCATATAAATTGATGAAATATTCTGTTTATAGAGATAGAGAATTAACAAATAGTCAAATATATGAGTATATTAAACTATTAAAAAAAGAGAGAATGGACGATGAATATAGATTTATGTTAAATAAATATATTCAAAGATTTGTACATTCTTTTATGTGTATTTTATTTGCAATTTTAGGTTGTTTACTTGGTTTTTCTCAACCCCGTGAACAAAAATTTATAGGAATGCTTATTGCAGTTGCCGTAATATTTTCTTATTATATTACTATTCCTTTTTTTGACCTATTGGCCGAAAAAGCTATATTGTCTCCTTGGATTACATCTATGATTGCCCCTGTTTCTGCATTTATTCTTATTTGTGTATTAAAGAAAACAAAGGATTTATGATGAATAGATTTTTCAAATTATTTTTAGTTTTATTATTATTTTTCTTTTTTACTTGTGATATTTCTTCTGCTAAGATATCAAGATGTCCATATCGTATTGTACAAGACCCCAATGGAGTTTATATAGTTGAAGTGATAACTTCAAAAGCTAAGGGAAAACTTGTTCCTTATTATGTAGATGAACTTGAAACAAATTTTGATGTTTTTAGCAAAACTAAAGCGAGGTTTGTTGTTAATGCGGGTTTTTTTGATCCTAAGAATAAGAAAACAGTTTCTTATTTAATTAGTGATTCAAAAGTTGTATTGGATCCTACAAAAAATGAAAATCTGACACAAAATAAGGCTCTTGAACCATATTTAAATAAAATTTTTAATAGAAGTGAATTCCGTATTTTACAAGATTCTAAAGGTAAAATTTTATATGATATTGCTTGTCATAATGACAAAATTTCTGAAGGATACACTTTAAAACACTCAATACAAGCAGGTCCTATGCTTTTCCCTGAACTTAGGTTAGAAGAAGAATTCTTTGTTCTTGTAAAAGATGGAAAAATTATTAGTGAATCTGCTTCTGCTCTACACAAGTATGCAAGGACTGCTATTGGAATAAGAGATAATAATGTTTATTTATTCATTGTTACAAATGATGCGCCTATGACTTTAGAAGAATTGGCTGACTTGACTAGAAAATGGGGAATGCAAAAGTCTATGGCTTTTGATGGCGGCGGCTCTACTTCTTTTGATTCTCAAGAACTTCATATTATTTCTGAAAAAGATAATCAAGCAAGAAGACTCAAATCTTTCCTTATTTTAAAATAATTATTTTTTTAAATAGTCAATGATTGCAATTAATCCAAGTTTATAACTATTTTCACCGAAGCCTGTTATCTGCCCGATACAGGCAGGTGCTGTTAGAGAAATCTTTCTAAATTCTTCTCTCTTATGAATATTTGATAAATGTATCTCAACAGTCGGAATTTCAACAGCTAATAGAGCATCTCTAATTGCAACACTGGTATGTGTATAGGCTGCAGGGTTCATTACTATTCCGTCATATAAACCTTTTGCTTCTTGTATTTTGTTTACAAGTTCTCCTTCTATATTACTTTGATAAAAAGTAACAGATATATTATTTTTTTCTGCTTCTTTTTGTATAAATTCTTCTATATCTTTTAATGTTTTATTTCCGTATTTATCAGGTTCTCTGCTTCCCAATAAATTTATATTTGGTCCATTTAAAAATAATATTTTCATAATACCTCTTTTTATATAGAATTTATAATTTCTCTTGTTAATATTCTAATTTTTTCGTCTTCTTCTATAATATCATCAATTGCTGGATTTACTATAGAATTATATGAATCAAATACTTGTTTTGTAATATTATAAATATCTAAAAATTTAATTTTCTTTTCAAGAAAGGCAAAAACAGCTTCTTCATTTGCTGCATTCATACATACCGGATAAGTTCCCCCCAGTTTACCTGCTTTAAATGCTAAAGCTAGTGATGGAAATTTCTCTAAATCAGGTTTATAAAATTCAAATTTAGCTGCTTTTATAAAATCAAAACTTTCTGTTTCAATTCCTTCAACTCTTTTTGGATAAGTTAGTGCATATTGAATAGGAATATGCATGCTTGGATTTCCAATTTGTGCTATTATACTTCCGTCTTTATATTCAACAGCACTATGTATATAGCTTTGAGGATGTACTATTACTTTTATATCATCATAGTCAAAATTAAATAAATGATGTGCTTCTATTACTTCAAGCCCTTTGTTCATTAATGTTGCAGAATCTACGGTGATTTTTTTCCCCATATTCCATCTGGGATGAGCCAGTGCGTCATCTAGATTTGCATTCTCCATTTCTTCTATTGTTGAATTCCTAAAAGGGCCTCCTGATGATGTTATTATTAGATGTTTTACTTCTTCCCTTTTATTTATACATTGAAATATAGCTGAATGTTCACTGTCTACAGGTAGTATTCTTACATTATTCTCTTTTGCAAGTTTCATTACAATATCGCCTGCCATAACTAGTGTTTCTTTGTTTGCTAAAGCTATATCTTTTTTATTTTGTATTGCTCTTATTGTTGGCTTTAAACCTATTTTGCCAGATACTGCAACCAATATAATATTTATATTTTCTATATCCGCAATTTTAATAAGTCCTTCATCTCCATATAATATTTGAATTAAAGGATATTTTTTTTGTAAATTTACAGCATCTTCCTTTGTTTTTACGCTTACTATTTTAGGACTATATTTTTCTATTTGTTTTGAAATTAAATCTATGTTATTTCCGGCTGATAGTGCAATAACTTCAATATCGTCGTTAATTTTGTCTATTACTTCTAATGCTTGGGTCCCTATAGAACCGGTTGAACCTAAAATTGCTATTTTTTTCTTCATTTTGTATTAAGCTCTTCCGTATATATCTTGTATTCTTTCAATATCGTTTTCATCAAGTATATCGCCTTGCTGTACTTCAAGAACTTTTAATTGTTCATTTCCTAAATTTTGAAGAGAGTGAATTTCTTCTACATCTATGTCAATACTATCTCCAGAAACAAGAGTTAAAATTTCATCCCCCTTTATTACAGTTGCGTCACCTTCTAATATAATCCAGTGCTCACTTCTATGAAAATGTTTTTGTATACTTAATTTTGCATTAGGATTTACTGTAATACACTTTGTTAAAAATCCTGTTCCTTCTTCAAGTACAGTATAATATCCCCAAGGTCTATATACTGTTTTATGTATTTCTTTTGCTGTTGAATTTTTACCGCTAAGCTTTTTGTATATACCTTTTACACCGTTAATTTTTTTTCTGTTGCAAACTAGTACTGCGTCTTCTGTTTCTACTACTATGGTATCTTTTAAATCCATTGTTGCAACTAATTTTGAAGTTGAATATACCATTGAATCTTTTGAGCCTATATCAATAGCATTTCCTTCAATATAGTTGCCATTTTCATCTTTTTTACCTATTTCATATATACAATCCCAAGAACCAATATCTTTCCAATCCATCTCAAATGGAATGGTAACAAGTTTTTTGCTTTTTTCCATAATGGCATAATCTATTGATATTTCTGGCATTTTCTCATATATGTTTAAAGATATTGATGGAATTGAATCTTTTATAACTTCATCTTTTATTATTTTATATATTTCTTTTGAATTCTTTTCCAGTTCATTTAGAAATGTTTCAGCACTAAACATATAAATTCCTGTATTTACAAAGAATTGTCCTTTTGAAAATTCTTTTGAGTCCTTTTCCGTAGGTTTTTCTACAAAACTTGAAACTTTAAAAGCGGTTGGTTCAATTTCTGATATTTTAGAATTCTTTCTTGTTTTTATATAGCCAAAATTTTCATTTATTTCATTTGCTTTTGTTGAAAATGTTACTATATAGCCTCCTTCTGCAAGAGAAATTCCTTTTTCTATTAAAGACGCGAATAATTCTCTATCATTTATAATGTGGTCAGAAGGAACTGCCAAAATTATTGGAGATTCTTTTTTAAAAGATTTTATGTCTTTAATATATTTTACTGCTATGCTTAATGAAGGTGCTGTATTCTTAGATATTGGTTCTGTTAACATTCTATATTCTGATTTTCGACAGAATTTTTCTTGTAATAATTTTAATTGCTCTTTTATCATAGAAGCATGTTTTATATTTGTAGTTGTAATGATATTTTTATCATCTATAACACTAGCTAATCTTAAAAATGTTTGTTGGAAAAGAGAATTTTCATTATCCAGTTTTAAAAATTGTTTAGGATACATTTCTCTTGATATTGGCCATAATCTTTTTCCTGACCCGCCTGCTAATATAATTGAATATAGTGCTGCCATATATCTCCCCTGTACAGTTATTAATTATACAATAAATAACCTAAATGTTGAATTGTTAAATTCTTTTCTTATATATATTCAAGTCGTATAATTCTTGTATGAAAACTTATAAAACTATTATATCAATGATGTCAGGTACTTCTCTTGATTCAATTGATGCTTGTTTACTTAAAATATTTGATGATTTATCTTTTGAAATAATTGATGATTTTTCATTAGATTATCCTGTAAATATTAGAAAAAAATTATTTGAGCTTGCAAATGGCTTAGGTTCTGTTAAAGATGTTTGTTTTATGAATTTTGTCGTGGGTGAATTATTTGCAAAAACAGCTAATCTGCTAATAGAAAAGTCTAAAATTAATAGTACTGATATTGATTTTATTTCATCTCACGGACAAACTATTTACCATATTCCTAATGATATAGAAATAGATAATGTAAAAACAAAAAGTACGCTTCAAATAGGCGATATTTCCGTTATTTCTCATAGAACAGGAATTATGACAGTTGGAGATTTTAGAACAAAAGATATTGCTGCAAATGGGCAAGGTGCTCCTTTAGTACCGTTTGCAGACAAAATAATTTTTGGAACGGATAAAAACAGGCTTGTTCAAAATATTGGCGGAATCTCTAATGTTACTGTGCTTTCTGATTCTTGTGATATTTTTGCTTTTGATAACGGCCCGGGAAATATGTTAATTGATTACTGTGTAAATAAATTCTTTAATTTACCTTATGATAAGAATGGAGAAATTGCTCTGAAAGGCAGAATTGATAATGTATGGCTTAATAAATTATTAGCTGAGTCTTATTATTCTCTTAAACCGCCAAAAACAACAGGCAGAGAATTATTTAATAATGATTATGCTGAGAAAATCTTATTAAGTGCGCCTTCTGATAAATATGATATTATTGCTACAATTACAAATTTAACTGCAAAAGTTATTGCAGATTCATACAGTAATTTTGTTTTACCTAAAATTAGATATATTGATGAAATTATATTAGGCGGGGGCGGAGCGTATAATTTAGCTTTAATTTCTTGTTTAAAATCTTATCTGCCTGATATTATTATAAAAACTCATGAAGATTATAATATCCCAAACAAACTAAAAGAAGCTGTTGCTTTTGCTTATTTGGGATATTTTACTTTTAATAAGAAATTTAATAATGTTCCGTCTTGTACAGGGGCAAATGAGCCTGTTATTATGGGTAAAATATCTTATTAGTTTACATTATATTATCTAAACCATATACAAAATCGTTGTTATTATAAACATGTTTTATTGCAAGTATAACTCCTGCCATATAACAGGATCGATCCATTGTATCATGTCTTATTGTAAATAGTTGACCGGATGAGCCAAAAATTACTTCTTGTGATGCAATATATCCAGGCATTCTTACTGAGTGAATATGTATATTAGCCTCTGACTTTGCTCCTCTTGCTCCTTCTATTAGTTCTGTTTCACTACAATTCCCTAATGTAAAATTTGGATTTTCTTCTGCCATTAGTTGGGCTGTTTTTATTGCAGTACCTGATGGTGCATCTTTCTTTTGATTGTGATGTAATTCTATTATTTCTGCATTATTAAAGTATTTTGAAGCCTGTTTTGCAAACATCATTAATAATACTGCTCCTGTTGAGAAATTTGGAGCTATTAAACAAGATGTATTATTTATTTTTGATAGTTCTTCTAATTTCTTTATTTCTTCTTCTTTTAAACCTGTTGTTCCTATTACTGATTTTACATGTTTTTCCATATATAAATTAACATGTTCATATATATCTTTAGGCTGGGTAAAATCAACTATTACATCCGGTTTTTTTGTTTCAATTGATTTTTCTATATTTGTATCTATTAAAATATTACAAGATTTTCCAATTGCTGCTAATCCAATATCACTGCCTTCTCCTACAATATCAACAGCCATTACCAATTCTAACTCTTTTTCATTCAGAACTGCTTTAACAACTTCTTTGCCCATTTTGCCTAAGGCACCTACTACACCTACTTTTATCATATTTTCTCCTCATTTTATATTTTAATAATACGTTTTAATTGTTTGAAAATACATATCTTGTAAACAAATCTTTAAATTATTTTTTTTTAATTGTACAATATGGGAAAATATGTTAGTATTATGAAAAATAATTTATTAAAGAGGTTGTGTTTATGAAAGGAAATAATATAAATCATTCTGAAAGATTAGAAAATAAAGTGCGTTCTTTAGGTATTGATATTACTTTAATGGGCAGCTTGGTTAATTTTTTAGTTGAAGGTATTAATGATAATTCAGGTCAAATGAAAAATATTGATATTGCTAATTTATCTGAAGTTATTAAACGTATGGTTAAAATTATTAAACTAAAACAGGATAATATAGAAAAAATATTAAATATTTAGGAATCTTTCTATTAATTTCTTATGTATTAAATTTGACCTTTTTGAATACTTTTATTAATATTATTATTAAGTAGAGGAGATATTAATATGCCGCAGCCATTTTCTCAAGGCAATCAGCTAAAAAAAAGGACTTCTGTTCTTGTCTTTCTTAAGGGAACTACTGCTCCGTTAGTTTTATATGTTGAAAATCCTCTTGCTTTGTACGATGAATTATCTCAAATATTAAAGCTTAATTCACCAACTGTTAAATTAATTGAAAAAAATACTCTTGGTCCTGTTAAAAAAGTTTGTATTCAATCTACTCAAATATGTGCTGTTGCTCTGCAAGAAGAACAATATATGTAATTATTTCATATCTATTAATATTTTTACTGTATGTTTTAATAGTTTATATGCCCAATTTAAAATTAAAATTGCTCCTATTATTCCTGTTATGGCATCTAGATGTATGCAGTTAAAATACTTTCCTATAACAAGTGCAAAAATTGTCAAGATTGAAATTAATACATCCGCTAAAATATGGTAATATGCTGCTTTATAGTTATAATCTGTTTTAGAGTCAAAATGGTGATGATGAAAGTTATTCTTTCCTTCCATTACAATTATGCATATGAAATTTATTACAAAAGCAAATATTGAAGCATATATCGCTTCTGTGAACAATATTGTTTCAGGATGTATAAATCTCATTATTGATTCATACATTATTCCAAAACCTGTTATTCCTAAAAATAAAGAACTTGTATATGCTGTTAGCGTTCCTATTTTTTGTGTCCCATTTATAAATAAATCAGAATCTTTAAATTTTCTGGCGAGTATATATGCAATATAGGTAAGTCCTAAAGTTATAATATGAACACTCATGTGATAACCTTCTGCAAGAAGTGACATCGATTTTGTTAAATAACCAAAAGATATTTCTGTAATCATTGCAAAAATAGTAAATATTATTACAATTAACATCTTTTTCTCATTAATTACATATATATCTTTTTTTTCTGATTCATTCATCTTATTTATTTTCTACAAGTTTTTTAAATGCATTTAAATCTTCAATAGTATCGATTCCTATTGAATTATATTCTACAACAGAAGTTTTAATTTTCATTCCGTTATATAGTGCTCTTAATTGTTCTAAACTTTCAGCTTGTTCTATTTCCGGCTGCTCAAATTTTGTCATCTTAAATAATGATTCTCTTTTATAAGCGTATATCCCAATATGTTTATAAAATTTTGCTATATTAAAATTTCTTTCATAAGGAATTTTTGAACGTGAAAAATACATTGCATAGCCGTTGATATCTTTAACGCATTTTACCATATTAGGATCATCCAAATCTTCATCTTCTTTTATTGGAGATAATAATGTTGCAATATCGGCATTTTTATCTTCTTTTATTTGTTTTATAACTTCTTCTATACATTCAATACTTATCATAGGTTCATCGCCTTGAAGATTAATTATATATGATAAATCAGGATATTTCTGCGCTACTTCAACAATTCTGTCGCTTCCGCACTTATGATTTTCTGAAGTCATTTCAACATTTGCGCCAAAGGCTTTTGCTGTTTCAAATATTTCTTTATTATCAGTAGCTATTATTACTGTATCTGCAGATTTTACCTGAATAGCTCTTTCCCATACCCATTGAATAATAGGTTTATCGCATACTTTTATTAGAGGTTTGCCTTGTAGTCTTTTTGAATTATATCTTGCAGGTATTATTATTGCTGTTTTTGACATCTATTTCTCCTTTTGAACAACTATTGCTATCCATTCTTTTTGGTGCATTGTTTCTATTATATTTAATTTATTTTCATTTATCGCTTCTATTACAACATCTTCTTTTCCTTCAAGTATACCGCTTAAAACAATTTTTGCACCATTTTTCATTATTCGCTTTAAATCGGGCATGATTTGCGCAAGCACATTATGAAGAATATTTGCAAATACAAAATCGTATTTATTATTTTCTAACATTTCAGAGGTTGCTGTTTGAAAATTAATAGAATTTTCATTATTTATATCTGCATTTATTTTTGCTGTTTCAATAGCGGTTTCATCGTTGTCAACGGCATCAGCTTTAATTGCACCAAGCTTCATTGCGCATATAGCTAAAATACCTGAACCGCATCCAACATCTGCAATTGTTGCTCCTTTTTTCATATATTTTTCACAAGCTTTTATACAGAGTTGAGTTGTTGAATGAGTGCCCGTACCAAAAGCATTTCCTGGATCTATATTTACAATAATTTCTTCATTTTTAGGTGTATATTTTTCCCAAGTAGGGCAAATTACTATTTTCTCAGATACAATTGTAGGTTTCCAATTCTCTTTCCACTTTTTTGACCAGTCAATAATCTCTTGTTTTTTTATTGAGATATTCCAGCTTCCAATATCACAATTGAAGGCATTTCTTTCTATTAATTCCTTTTTCTTTTGATTAAAAAAGTTTTGTATTTTTTCTTTTTCAAGAGAATCAGCAATAATATATGCTTTTATAATATTTTCTGTTGTTTCAATTAGTTCCAGATTTTTATATTTTTCTTCAGCTGTAATAATTCCTTCACAATCAAATTCAGATTGAATAATGTCACATACAATATCAGAACAAACAGGATTTATTTCAACAGAAAGTTCCCAATATGTTTTATCTTTTACTGACAAAATACACCCATTCTTCTAAATTTATTATATCTGTCATTTTTAAGTTTTTCGGGTTTGATATTTTTTAATTCTTTAATTGATTTTAAAATTGTTGATTTGAGTTCATTTCCAATCATTTCATAATCACAATGAGCGCCGCCTAGAGGTTCTTTTACAATTCCATCAATTATTTCAAGTTCTAATAAATCTTCACTTGTAATTTTTAAAGCTTGTGCTGCAACATCAGCTTTTGAAGCATCTCTCCATAAGATAGAAGCGCATCCTTCAGGCGAAATAACAGTATAATAAGAATGTTCAAGCATAAATACTTTATCTGCAACAGCTAAACCTAATGCCCCTCCGCTGCAGCCTTCACCTGTTATTACAGCAATAATTGGAACATTTAACTTTGCCATTTCTCTTAAATTTTCTGCAATAGCAGTTCCTTGAGCTGTTTCTTCTGCCTTCATGCCCGGGTAGGCTCCTGGGGTATCTATCAATGTAACAATAGGTAAGTTAAATTTATTTGCGTGGTAAAAGAGTCTTAATGCTTTTCTATATCCTTGAGGCTGAGGCATTCCAAAATTGTATACCAAATTCTCTTTTGTTGTTTTACCTTTTTGTGTCCCAATTATAATTACACTTTGACCATCTATTTTAGCAATACCGCCAATTATAGCTCTATCATCACAGCCCTCTCTATCGCCGTGTAATTCTATAAAATCGGTTGTCATTAATTTTACATAATCAAGAAAAGTTGGTCTGTCTGAATGTCTTGCTATTTGTAGTCTTTGTGCAGGTGTTAGATTAGCATAAAGTTCTTTTTTATATTCATTTGCCTGTTTCTCAAATGTTTCTATTTGTTCTGTTACATCCATTCCTGATGACTCGCTTATTTGTTTCAATTCTTGTATTTTTTCTTGAATTTCATATAATGGTTTTTCAAATTCTAAAATAGTCATATTTTCTCCTAATTCTTATGAAGATTAATCAATTTAGATATTGTGGATTTTAATTCTGCTCTTGAAGAAATCATATCAATTTGACCATATTTCATAAGATAATTTGCTGTCTGAAAATCTGCAGGTAGACTTTGTCTTATAGTTTGTTCTATAACTCTTCTGCCTGCAAACCCTATTCTTGCATCTTGTTCTGCAATAATAATATCACCTAATGTTGCGAAACTGGCTGTTACGCCGCCAAAAGTAGGCTCTGTTAAAACTGTTATGTATAATAATCCTGCTTCATTTAATCTTGCAACAGCGCAGCTTGTTTTTGCCATTTGCATTAAACTTAATATGCTTTCCTGCATTCTGGCTCCGCCTGATGCTGTAACTGCAATCATAGGAATTTTTCTTTTTAGTGCTTCTTCCATTGCAAGTGTTACTTTTTCTCCTACAACACTTCCCATTGAACCGCCCATAAATTCAAAATCCATAACTGCTGCTGCCACTTCATTACCATCTATCTTTCCGACTCCTGAAATAACAGCTTCATTCATATTTGTTTTTGCTTTTGCCTGCGTAATTCTCTTTTTATATGGTTCCGTATCTACAAAATTCAAAGGGTCAGCTGTTGTTATATTCCCAAATAATTCTTCAAATGTACCTTCATCAAATAATTGATTTATGCGTGTTCTTGCATTTATTCTAAAATGATAATTACATTTTGGACATACATCTAAATTTTCTTCAACTTCTTTTTTTAATAATTGTGAGTTGCAATTATAACATTTAACCCATAGTTTTCCTATACTGTCATCAATTTGAGTTTCTTTGGCTCTTCTTGCTATTTGCATTTCTTTGCGTTGTTCGAACCAATCCTTTACTGTCATAAATGACTTCCTCCGCTAATCTACTTCGCATATCCACAACATATTTATTATACATCAAATATATTTCTTAGTATGTTTTTTATTGTTCTTGTAATCGTTTTTTTACATTCTTTCAGGTGCACTTACTGATATTAAATTCATTGCTGATTTTAATATTATTGTAACCGCCTTTACTATTGCAAGTCTTGCATACATTAAATCGATGTCTTCAACAATAACTTTCGAGAATGTATAGAACTGATGGAATAAAGCTGATAATTCTTGCAAATACTTTGTTAATAGGTAAGGTGTTCTGTTTTGGGCTGCTGTTTTTACAATATATTTATATTCTTCAAGTTTTAATAGAAGTTTTTGTGTTATTTCTATTGATTTTGAATCATTAACATTCCATAAAATATTGTAATTTTCCGGCTTTAATTCTTCTAAATCTCTTTCTTTTAATGAATTATTAGAAATATATTCTTTTGCGTGTCTTAATATAGAACAAGCTCTTGCGTGGGCGTATTGTACATAAAATACAGGATTTTCATCTGTTTTTGACTTCGCAAGATCTATATCAAAATCAAGAGTTGTATCTATGCTTCTCATTATCATCCAATATCTTGTTGCATCAATACCTACATCTTCTATTAATTCATCAAGGGTAATCATTTTTGTTCTTTTACCCATTCTTACTTGTTCTCCGTTCATAACAAGGTTTACAAGTTGACCGAGTAAGACTTCTAATGAATTTGGATTGTATCCTAATACTTCAATAGCGGCTCTCATTCTTGGAATATAACCGTGATGATCTGCACCCCATATATTTATTAATCTGTTAAAACCTCTTTGAAGCTTATTATAATGATAAGCAATATCAGCTGTTAAATAGGTATAGGCGCCGTCTGATTTTTTTATTACCCTATCTTGATCATCACCAAATTTGGATGATGCAAACCATAAAGCACCATCTTTTTCATATAAAACATCAAGCTCATCAAGCTTTTTTATGCATTCTTCAACTTTTCCGCTTTCGTGCAGGGTTAATTCACTAAAATAATTATCAAAATGTGTGTTAAAGTTTTCAAGTAATTTTTTCTGGGAATCAAGCATCTTTAATCTTGCATATTTAGATAAATATTTTAAATGTTCTTTATTAAATTCACCCTTATAGTCTGCTTTTATTTCTTGAGCTTTTTCTTTTTGTTCTTTTACAAATTCTTCTGCTACCGAGATTAAGTATTCTCCGGTATAAAAGTTTTTCGCTTCTTCTTCATCTTCAGGAAAATCAATATTTACATTTAATTCTTTTAATATTCTTATATATAAAGATTTGCCAAGTTTTTGAATTTGGCTTCCTGCATCATTTATATAAAATTCTTGATACACATTATAACCGGAATATTTCATAACATTAGCAAGTGCGCTTCCCATTGCAGCCCATCTCCCATGTCCTATATGAAATGGTCCTGTTGGGTTTGCACTTACATATTCAAGTATTACTTTTTCTCCATTGCCAGAATTATTTCTTCCATATTCTGTCTTTTTCTCTATTATTTCTCTAATTATTTGATTAAATAAACAAGGTTTTATTTTAAAATTAATAAAACCGGCGGTTGTATTAATTTCAAAATCTGTTTTATTTATGTTGTTTGCAATTAATTCAGCAATTTTATTTGGAGCTAGTTTTGCATATCTCGCAAGAGAAGCTACATTTACTGCAAAATCACCAAAATCAGGATTTTTTGGTACCTCAACATTTAAGAAGATTTCATCATCTTCTTTCATTTGTCCGAGTTCACTATTCTTTACTAAATCTTTTATTGAATTATTTACTATTCCCAAAAAATATTCTTTCAACATAATTTTGCCTTCTATTTGTTTATTTGTATAAACAAATATAGCAAAAAAATGTTTTAAATAAAAAACTAATTATTTTTAATTAGTTTTTCATTTTCATTTAAACTCTTTTTTATACATTGGGAATATATATCAATATTACTTCTTAGAGAATTGAAATTACCAAGAAGATATTTTAATTTTTCAATAGTATTATTTTTTAATGCATATTCGCTGTTCATCTTACCCTCATGCTTTAATAATTTACTTATTTGCCTTAAATTATTTATTCCCATATTTAAAATTAAATAAACAATCACTCTTAATATTATTAATGATAATAAATATTAATTTTTTCGATTTGAGTTAAAAAAGATAGATACTTTGTTATCCCAAATGGCTCTCAAACAAAGTGTGATACTAGATTAAATATATATAGCAAATAAAAATATTAATCCCTAATTTATAATGAAGTTTAATTTTTAAATTTACAGTTAAAACTTATGCAGAAGCAACTAAAACCTGTTCTTCAACAAGTAACTCATAAATATCAACATTTGATTTTATGTTATCTATATTATCTATAATTTTCTTTAAATCCTCAGTATTTTCTCTATTTGTTAACAATTCAATATTCATTTATTTTCTCCAAAAAACTAACATGTTTAATATCGGCATTCATAATTAAAAACTTTAGTTTTTAGTTTATTTATTGTTAAAAAGTGTTAATGTATTTTATGCAGAAAATAGTTCATATAAAATAATGGAAGCACTAACAGATAGATTTAGAGATTCAACATTTTTTTTCATATTTAATAATATATTTTTATCGGCAATATTTATAAGAGCCTCACATAATCCGTTTGCTTCAGAGCCAAACATAATTATAGTTTTTTCAAGTTTAGATATTTCTTTTATACTTATATTAATTTGTTTAGAAAGAGCTGTTGATATAATAATGTGATTAGGAAAATATTTTTTTAACTCATCAGCTGTTTCTATATTCACTATTGGTACTTTAAAAAAATTTCCTGCAGAAGATCTTATGACTTTAGGAGAATATAATTCAACACAATTTCCAAATAAAATAATACCTTCAACATCGAAAGCAGCTGCACTTCTTATTATTGTACCTAAATTTCCCGGATCTGAAATAGAGTCTAATAATATCAACTTATTTTTTTTAGTTATTTCATCAATTTTTGTCTCTTTTTTCTTCGCTATTGTTAGAATTTCACAAACGGATGAAGTTGTTGATATCTTTTTCATATCGTCTTCACTAATAAGTGTTATTTCTTTTGATATTTTTTTATTTTTTATTTCTTTTGTAGCAAATATTTCTATTATTTCAATATTTGCTACAATTAATTCTTCAAGTGCTTTAATACCTTCAACAATAAAAATATTACTTTCATCTCTATATTTTTTTTGGTGCAGTTTTTTTATTTCTTTTATTTTGTTATTTGATAACTTATCTAGAGAATGCATGAATTAGCCTGCCACTTCATATAATAATATTTTTCATAATCGCTCATTAATGATAAATCTACCAGTTTAATTTCAAAAGGAAAATGACAAAGAGATTTCATAATAATTTTATCTTCTTCAACTTTTGCATATACAGTATTTTCAAGTCTGATGCCGCCCCAGCCTTCTTTATATAACCCTGGTTCTATTGAAAATACTGTGTTTTCAATTATCTTTGTTTTAGATATATCAGAAGAAGAAACTCTTGGTGGATTTTCATGAACAGAAATGCCTACCCCATGACCTGTTGAATGAGAAAATTCACAACCTTCAGGTGCTGTTTTATATATAGTATCTCTTGCTACTTTATCAATATTAAAGTATGAAGATTTCTTGTCATATTTTGTATAATAAGCATTTAGAAATGCTTTTAAAACACTTGTATAAGCAGCTTTCTGCTCAGAAGTCGGGGTTCCTTTTATGAATGTTCTTGTTGTATCTGTTGCAAGTCCGCCTTCATAATATCCGCCATAATCAACTAAAAGAAAATCTCCTTCTTCTACTTTTTTTTCCTTTGATGGCATAGAATAATGTATTATCGATGTATTACTTCCAGCTGCAACTATTGGCTTAAAGCTTAAAGACTTGGCTCCATTTTCTTTTATCGCATTTACTAATGCTTCATAATAATCATACTCTGTATATATTGTCTCAGAATTTATCATCTCATATATTACTTTTAGTGCATTATCAGCTCTTTTAAAGCATTTTTTTAAATGTTCTATTTCTTCTTCACTTTTTACTGTTTTAAATAATTTTAAATGACTTTGAAGTACTTTGTTATTATCTTTGATTAATTTATAGTCGAACATTGAAAGCTGTGACTCATCTATATATACTTCACTTCTTTCAATTGATTTAACAGCTTGTTCAAATTCATTTATTGGTGCAATTTTAAAATATTCGCCTATCTCTGAGATTTTACAATCAGTATATATTGTTGCTGAATTTTCATTGATTATAGCCTTGGCTGGAAATACTGCACTATATGCAAAATCATAAGAACGTTTATTAGTTAAATAAGCTATATCTTCTAAAGAAGTTACTAATATATTGAATTTTTCTCCAACATATTCTTTTATTAACAAGAATTTTTCGTCAGGAGTTTTACCGGCAATTTCTTTATCTACATTAAAAATATTGTAGTTTATCTTTTTAATTTCATCTTTTTTAAAATCCATTACAGGGTCTGTATTTAGAAGTTTAATTATTGAATTTTTGGCTGTAAGATTTTTGTTTAAACAATCATAAAAATTTTTTGTTACCTTTGTTGATATTAATCCTAATTTAAAATAGCTTGGTACGGTTTGAGTTAAAGCAGTTAAAAAAGATTGTGTCATTGGCATCTTTACTACTTCAATATAATGTTTATCCACCTGTTTATCCGCTTGTTCGTGATATCTTGTATCTACAAATAAGTATATTTTATCATTTGTGAATAAAACATCTCCTGTTGAACCTGTAAAACCTGTAATATAATAACGAGAATTTAATTCAAGTATATTATATTCAACAAGAAACTCATTTGTTGAATTAATAATAATACCGTCTAAATCATTTTTTGACAGAAATTCTCTTAAATATTCAATTAAATTTGTATCCATTAGTCTTTCTTATCTGTTAAATATATTAAATGATAACCAAATTGTGTTTTTATAGGGTTAGAAACTTCACCAACTTCCATAGTAAAAGCAGCATCTTCAAATTCTTTTACCATTTGACCTCTTGTAAAATAACCGAGATCTCCGCCATTTTGACCTGATGGGCAGAGTGAAACCTCTTTTGCTGCTTGCGCAAAATTTTTACCATTATCTATTTCTTGTTTCAATTTTAAAGCTTCTTCTTCTGTTTTAACAAGTAAATGACTTGCTTTTACATATGTAGTCATATTTTCTCCTTTTTCTTGAGTATAGCATGACAAATGCTTTTGAACAATTAAAAATGTTTCAAGTATAATTATCATTATGAAAAAGTTATACATAGAAACACTTGGTTGCCAGATGAATAAATCAGATACAGAGAGAATTATAGGAATTCTTTCTGAATTTGGTTATGTTGAAACAAATATTGAAAAAGATGCTGATTTATTAATTATAAACACGTGCAGTATTCGTCAATTATCTGCGGATAAAGCATATAGTAAATTAGGTGTTTGGGGAAAATGGAAAAAATCAAATCCAAACTTAAAAATTGCTATATGCGGGTGTGTCGCTCAGCAGGATAAGGAAAAAATAAGAAGAAGAGCGCCATATGTAGATTTGATTTTTGGTACTCATAATATATATAAACTTCCTGAATTAATAAAAAAAATAGAAAATAATGAAAAAGTTTGTGCTATTACAAATAAACCTGTTATTTGTAATCAAAATGATTTTAAAATTATCAGAAAAAAATCTGTAAATGCTTGGATTCCTATCATTGAAGGCTGTAATAATTTTTGTACTTATTGCGTTGTTCCTTTTACAAGAGGCAGAGAAAGAAGCAGATATCCTGAAGAAATTATTCAAGAAGCAAAAAATATTATAAACGAGGGCTTTAAAGAAATTACACTTCTCGGACAGAATGTTGACAGCTATGGAAAAGATTTAAATGATAAGAATATTACTCTTGCAAATCTTTTGCGTGATTTAAATAAACTTGATGGCGAATTTAGAATTCGTTTTGTTACTTCATATCCTTCTGATATTACTGATGATTTAATAAATGCAGTAGATGAATGTGAAAAAGTATGTAAATATTTTCATATTCCTATGCAATCAGGTAATTCAAGAATTTTAAAGGAAATGAACAGGCATTATACAAAAGAACAGTATTATGAAATAGTATCTAAAATAAGAAATCGTTTTCCAGATGTTGCTATAACCAGTGATTTTATTGCAGGTTTTCCCGGTGAAACAGAACAAGAATTTCAAGATACTCTTGATGCAATTGATGAATTAGAACTTGATTATTCTAATACTGCCGCATATTCTCCAAGAGAATTTACGAAGGCAGGAAAAATGATTGATAAATTTCTGCCTGATGATGTTAAATATGAAAGACTTGAAAGGCTCAATGAAAAAAATAAGCAAGCTTGTTTGAGGTCTAATGAAAAATTTATAGGAAAAATTTTAAAAGTTCTTGTAGAAGATAAAACGGAGAAAAACGGCGTTATAACATTAAATTCAAGAGCGGATAACAATAAAATAGTTCATTTTGTTGATAATTCTCTAAACATTGGAGATTTTACATATGTTAAAATTACCAAAGCTCAAACTTGGTGTCTTTATGGTGAGCCTGTTGTGTAATTTCATATTTTTTCCATGTCGTGATAATCTTTTATTATGAATAAAATTAAAAGAATAATATTTTTATTGGTAATAATATCTTTAATTCTTGTATCCTGTTTTAGAATTGATAAAGGTTCTGATGGATTAAATTCAGCTAAAGATACATATATTAACAATAATGATGAACAAAAAGTTGAATATAAACCATATAAAACTTTATTTTACAACGGAGTAGACTATAAAATGTCACGATCTCCTGTTGGAAAATATGGGGGTCAGATTGTTTCATCAACAATTGGGGAAGGACCAAAAACTTTTAATCCTTGGGTTTCAAAAGATGCAACTTCTTCTTTAATAGGTGATTTATTATATGATCCTTTATTCTCAACGGACTCTGATACAGGTGAGGTAATTCCTGCTTTAGCTAAAGAAATGCAAGTATCAGATGATCAAAAAACTTATCTGATAAAATTAAGACGTGGGGTAAAATGGACAGATGGCGAAGAAATAACAGCTGATGATGTCGTTTTTACTTGGAATGAAATTATATTAGCAGGTTATGGAAATACTTCTTTAAGAGATTCTGTTTTAATTGATGGAGAATATCCTAGAGTTAGAAAAATAGATAAATATACTGTAGAATTTAAGATAAAAAAACCATTTGCACCTTTTCAACGTTTTGTTGGTACATCTATAGCACCTCAACATGTATTTGCTCCTGTTGTTAAAAAAGGAAAAAGATTTTTTGATTCTTATCTTGGAACAACTGTTAATCCGAAAGATATTGTTTCATCTGGCGCATTTATGCTTGATGAATATGTTCCGGCTCAAAGAGTTGTTTTAAAGAGAAATCCTAATTATTATTCAATTGATGAAAATTATCATAAGCTTCCGTATATTGATAAATATGTTATTTTAATTGTTGGTGACTTAAATAATGAACTTTTAAAATTTGAATCAGGAGAGCTTGATGTAATTTCTGTTAGAGGAAAAGATTTACCTCGATTTAAAGAAAAAGAAAAGAAATCTGATTTTAAAATTTATAACCTAGGTCCAAATACAGGAACTATGTTTTTGGCATTTAATTTAAATACAAGAGAAAATAAAGAAGGTAAACCGTATGTTAATCCTATAAAACAAAAATGGTTTAATGATTTAAATTTTAGAACAGCTATTGATTATGCTATTGATAGAAATGCAATGGTTGCTAATGTCGCTAATGGTGCAGCTCAACCGTTATTTACAGCAGAGTCATTATCTTCAATATTTTTAAATGAAAAACTTGCATCCGGTCATGAAAAAGATTTAGAATATGCAAAATCTTTATTAAAAAAATCCGGTTTCTATTTTGATAAAAATGGATTGTTACACGATAAAGAAGGAAGTTTAGTTGAATTTGACTTATATACAAATGCTGGACAAACAGAAAGAGAAGCCTGCGGCGTTATGGTTAAAGAAGATTTACGAAATCTTGGAATAAAAGTCAATTTTAAACCTATTGAATTTAATTCGCTGGTAAGTAAAATGATGTCTACATCTGATTGGGATATGGTTTTAATGGGGTTAACGGGTAGCCCTTTAGAACCTCATAGCGGTAAGAATGTATGGTATTCAAAAGGACATCTTCACTTATTTAATATGCGTTTTGCAGGAGATAAAAATGATATACTATTACCCTGGGAAAAAGAACTAGATGAAATTATAGAGCAGGGTGCTTTAGAACTTGATTATAATAAAAGGAAATTAATATATGATAAATATCAACAGATTATTTATGACCAAAGACCTTTAATATATTTGTACTCACCTTTAACTATAACTGCAGTTAGAAATAAAGTTAAAAACCTTCATCCTACATCCTTAGGTGGTACTTTACATAATATTGATGAACTATATATTGAATAATATAAATATTCTCTTCTTATTTTTTGTAGATTGTTTATTTTTGTAAAGAAAAAATTTAAATATTAAAGAATTCTATAAAAAAGACGTTAATTAATAATATTAACGGAATGTAAGGTTTTTGTGGAAATTCATAATAAAATAAATTCTTCAAATATTAATATATTTAAGGAAAATCAAAAGAAAATAACTAAAAATACAAGTATTACATTTAACGGTAATGCTACTATTGGTAGTTCGTCAAAGGCTATAGAGAGTATTGCTAAAGCTAAAATTGCTTTGGATAATGCTTATACTAAGCCCATACCTTATGAAGAAAAAATAAAAATATTAAGAGATAAGAATGTAGAAGAAAAATATTTTGAACTCTTTTTATCGCAGGACGATGATGAATTTAAAAAAATGTTAAAATACCTTGATTCTGGTATAACTCTTGAACAAATTAAGTCTATTTATAACCCGTTTTGGGGAAGTGAATATGCAAGACAAGCTGCTGAATTATCCGAATTTAATATTCCTTTTGATTTTGCCAGAGACTTATATTCTTTTTACAAAGTGCCTCAAGAAAAAATTGAATTTTTAAAACAAGCAAAATTTGATTTTTCTAATGAAAATAAAAATTTTAAAATTGATAAATATAGATTAAAAGATATTTTATGTAATGAAGATTTTTTTAAAAAATTTAATTCAGTTTTTCAAAAAAGGGTAGATGCTAATGTAGCTCTTGCTGCTTTAAACTTGAATGATGATGATTATCAAAAACTACTAAGCAAACTCGATTCGGATAATACTGTAAATAATTCTGCAACTAGTGCATATTTTATATATCAATTTACAGATGATGATATAAATACGATTATAGAAGCATCAAAAGAAAATAAACTAGATTTTAATAATTATGATTTTTGGATAAATTCTTCTCGTAGTAGAGGAATTAAAAATACAGCAGAACTTTTACGAGCAGGAGTTCCCATTGATTGTTTAGAAAAAGATGTTTATTTGAATGATGAACAAATAATAGAAGCAATTTCTTCAGCAAAAAAATACAATATTGCTGCTTCTGATGCTATTTTTGCGTATCAATTTGCAAATGATGATGAACAAAAGAGAAATAGAATTTTTGAGCTTATAAAAGAAAAAGGTTTGGATTGTAATTATGCTTGTAGATTAGCAGGATATGATAATAATGTTGTAGATTCTACAATTTCTTATATGGAAAGAGGTATTGATTTTAATAATTCATTAAACCTTGCTTTATTAAAGAAGGATGATACTTACAAGGAACGAGTTATTGAATTGTTAGATGTTTTAAAGAATGTATGTGACGCACAAACTTTTTTAAATATGAACTTATCAGAAGAAGATAGTGCAAAAGCTTTAGATTTGTTAAAAAAAGGAGCAAATCTTTATTTTGTAAGTTTTTGCATGCAATCGCCTGCAGTATATGAAAAAGCTTGTTCTTTATATGATTCTGGTGTTTGTGACTCATTGGATGGTTTATATGGTGGAATTAATGAAGAAGAAGTATTAACAGAGCTTGAATATATTGCACGTGGAGTGCCTAAGGAAAAAGTATCTCAGTTTTTATCTGCTGCAACTCCGGAACAAATAGATTTGTTGAATAGTGGCGTTATGTATGAGGCTCTTGCACCTTTAAAAGAGTATGAAGGAAAATGCCATGATTGTACATTTATTAAAGAATATCTAAAAAAGGGTATTTCTTTTGATTTGGCATTAAATCTTAAAAAGAGAGTGGATTTAGAAAAAATTCCAAATGGAATTGTTCTTGATAATGTATATAAATCATTAAATGAAGATAAAATTATTGCTTTATCAAAAATACAAATGCAAAGAGGAAAGGATTGGATAACTGGGAAAGACAAAGATATTTTGATTGAATTTATAAGTTTAATTAAAGATTTAGGAAATTTAGTTGAGCTTATTGATTTGGGATTTATAAATGAAAAAGCATTATTAAATTATAATGAATTTGTAAAAAGAGGAATTCCATATAGTCAATCTAATAATGCAATAATATTATCACAATTGGAATTCCAAAATTCTGCCCAGTTTGATAGAGCAACTGAATTATTAAAAAGGGGAGTTCCTTTTGAAAAAATACTGTTTGCAATTAATGATGACAAATCATTTATGGAAGCTATTAATAGCTTAAAAAATGATGAAAAAAAATATAATAATTTTACCTTAAATTCTAATATTCTTAAATTATATAAGAATGGTTTAAACAAGGATGATATTAATTTTATAGTAAAAAATTGTGATTTTTATAATCAAGAAGATTTTGATAATTTATTAAAATATATTAATAAAGGACATTCTATTCAAGATGCAGTTAAAATTTCAGGATATTGTGTCTATATGAAGAATTCTTATACTGAAATAAATATAGAAAAAACATTACAGGATCGAGAATTTATATCTGACATGATTTTAAAGGGATGTAAAATTGATTCTTTATTTATGATAGTTTCAGATGATAAAAAATTACAAAGATTACATGAACTTTTAGCCAAAGGTTATGAGCCAAAATTGGCAGAAAAAATTGTATCTTGTAATATATCTCCAACAGATGACAAAAAAATAACCAAAATAAAAGAATTTCAAAATACTAAATTAAATGAAACTATAAAAAAAATGTGTACAAATACAAATTTGTATCCTTTTATTGATGAATTGTATTCTTTTGAAAATTATATAGGTTATCAATATGCGAATATAATAAATTCGAACATTTCATTACAGGATATTTTAAATAGTGCAATAGCATTTGTTAAATCACCCTTAAAACAAGCCATGAAAAGACCTAATATGTATTTAAGCGGGATTCCTATTGAAGATACTGAAAAAGTAAATGGGAAATATCCAAAATTATCAGAAAAAAAGATGCAAGAATATCGAACTAGGTTGTTAATGTTTTTTAAATCGCATATGGTTGAAATAACTAGAGCACTTAAATATCTTGATGTTGATACTTTTAATCAGCTTATGGATAAAAGAACAATAAATTTCTCAGAACAACTCGAGCAGTTAAATAAGATGGATAACAAGCATTATGAACTTGTATCAAAAATTACTAAATGTCTCAATGAAGATGGTAAACCATTGAGCTCAAAAGAAAAAATTGATTTGGCAAAAATAATTCTTTATCATCAATTGGGATATATTGATATAGCTTACATTGAAGAATTTATTAAATCAGGAATTGTTAATATTTCTCAATTTCGTAAAACTCTTTTCAATAAATTAATTGATTCAATAGGCTTGTCTCAAGAAGAGGTGCAAGCACATACAGATAAATTGAATTTTGATAATGAATATGTTTTTCTTTTATTAAGAACTCAAAATAGTGCAGATTTTATGATTATAAAAGATGCTTTACAAGATAAAAAAACATTAGAATCAACAATAACAACGCTTAAGGAATTATTATCTGCCCCTGAAGAGCTTGCACATAATGGTCTTACTGAAGAAAAAACAGTTGCATTGATAGATTTACTAAATCGTGCCAGTGAAATGGAGGAGAAAGATATTTATAAGGAATTTTCTAAAATTTCTCCTTTTGCATTAGTTAGTTTAACAGCACAAGATATTGCCAAAATAGCTATTTTGAATGATTTTAATAGTTATATTCAGGATGTTTCAAATCCAATTGGAAAAATTAATGCAGAAACGAAAGCACAATTTGAAGAATTGGGACTTAATTATAATAGCTGGTTGAATTTTGTGGAGGAGGATTCAATAGTATTTAATGGACAAAGTTATGGACTTAAATTATGGGATAGAAATCCGCAAAAAGATTTGTTTATGGGAAACAGAACTTCTTGTTGTACAGCTATAATAGAAGGAGGTAATGGTAAAGCAACTCCAATATATCTGGCTAATACTGCTTTTAACGTAATTGAGCTTACCGATGAAAATGGAAATATTGTTGCAATGTCAAGAATTTTTGTAGCTATTGTTGATAATAAACCGTCTATTATTGTTGAAAATATTGAAATAAATAATTCGTTTTTAAAGAATAAAACGCCGGAAGAATTAAAATTATTAAGAGATAAAATGTTTGAATATGTAGAGAATTTTTCAAAAGAACTTTCAAACGGAAAGAAAATGGATATATATTTCTCTAAAAATTATACGTATGTTCCTATTTCTAATTATAAATTAGTTCAAAAAAATATAGATTTTGTAGGTTCTATATCTTCTGATAATATATATTTAAATTGCAAACCCGGATGGGTAAATACGAAAGAATTAAAGAACCAACCTTGTGAATTATATTTAATTTCACAAGATGAGAATACATAATTTTGTCCGAGAAAAAATTCACGATAAGCTGAAAGTGTGAGTGAATTTTATTAAGTGGCGTTTTTAAAAGGTGAGTACTTTGTTAGCGAGGATGAGAAGGTAACAAAGTGCGATACTAGATTAAATATAATAAAATGACAATTTTTTACCTGAATTTTGTTTTATATATATAGGTAAAGTAAGAAGGTATGGGGTAGGACAAAGAAGTCCTACTTTTTTTATTTATATTATTTATAATTTTATTATGGATTATGAGTTAATAAAATTAAATACAGCTAGAAATTCATTAAGATATGTTATAAAAGCTTATCAAATAAAGGAAATATATATCCCATATTATATTTGCCCTGCTATTCGTAATGCTGTATATAAAGAAGGATGTAAGGTTAAATATTATCATATAGATAAAAATTTTTATCCTATTTATAAATTTCCAGAAGAAGCTTTTATTTTATATCCGGATTATTTTGGAGTATGTTCGTTTATTGTTGATGAATTGAGTAAAAAATATAACAATTTAATAATTGATAATGCTCATTCATTTTATTCAAAACCTAAAGGTATAGCTTCTTTTAATTCTTTGAGAAAATTTTTTCCTATATTGAGAAATGGTTCTTTTTTATATGCAAAAAGAAAAATAGACATAAAGCCTATGAAAGATGATTTTAAATATAAACCAGAAGTTTTAAGCTATAAAGATTTGTGTAAAAATGAGAATATTTTGGATTTAGAAGATATTAAATATATCTCAGATTCATCTATCCAAATTTATGAAAGTATTAATATTGAAGAAGAAAAAGAAGCAAGAATAAATAAATTTAATTATTGGAATAAAAGACTAAACGGTAATATTAAATTGCATGAAGATGAAGTGCCTTTTTCATATCCATATATAGCAAGAAGTGCAAAAGAAGCAGATTATTTAGTGAATGAATTAGAAAAAGAAGGAATATTTATATTTAGGTATTGGAATAATTTGCCTGATAAATATGTTGAAAAAATCTTTTATACAAATTTGGTATCCATACCATTATAGTAAAAATTAATTTTATTTTATAAAGTTTTCAAAAATAGAAGAAATATTAGTTTCTATTTTTGAATTAGAATTAGTAGAACTTTTTGCAAAAAGGTTTGAATCCTGCATTTTTTTAATGGCAAGCATAGATGCAATTTTCTCTGAAAGTTTTTGTTGCTTAGTAAGTTTTGCTTCAATAATAGCGGCAGGAATAAAAGCGATAATAGCTCCTATTCCGGTTAGAAAACCAGCAATTTTTTTATTGCCGCATTTTTTTGCGAGTTTGTTTCCAATGATTCCGCCTATAGCAGTTGCTGCTATATCTATAGGTCCTAATATTGTTTCTGATAATGATTTTATACCTACTGATTGATTAAAAACTTCTTCTTTTAGTATATTTAATGCCATTGTTGTATTTTTCTGTAAAGCTTTTGCTTCATTTATTTGAGCTTCACTTAATTTAATTTGTTTTTTTGCGTCCATTTTTTGTTTTAATTCGGGTAGTTCTGTTTGAGCAAATTTATCATAATCTTTCATATCTTTTATAATATTTTTTATAAACTCAAATAAATTTTCTTTTTTATTCTCTTCTAAATTAGAATTTTGCATAGGGTTTTGTGTGAATTTTTTTAGATATTTATATTTAGTTGCAAGAATAGCTTTATTTTCTATATCAGAAATATTTTTATTTAAAACAAGGTATGTTAAAAGAGGAACTCCAATTTTAATACCCATGCTAATAAATTTATTTTTTATTCCTAAAATATCAACCAGTTTATCTGAAATTAAATATTCCAGGAACCCTCCTGTAAACATGGCCGAATAAGAAATATTAGATATTGTTTCAACTTTTCTTAAAGGTTCTAAAACTTCGTGCTCAACATTTTTGAGCAAATTTGTTAATAAAATTTGATCTTCTGTAGTTTTGTCTGATATAGAAGATGTTGAATTTTGATTTTTAGTTTTTAAACTATTAAAATATTCATCTTTTTTCTTTTTATAACTTTTTAAAGTTCTTTTGTAATCTCCTACAGCTTGAAAAGATGAATTTATGTCAATTTTATCTTTTAATTTATCAACAAAAACAGACTTATTTTTTTGTTGATAATTAACAATTGAATTAACTTTTTTTTCTTGTTCCGGAGTTAAAACAGCAAAAAGTTTAGGATCATTTAATATGTTTTGAGTGGCATCAAAACCTGATTTTCTTATAAGCCCTAGCTGAGAAGCCATAGAATTTTTAATACCGTTTGCAAAAAATAATGCACTGCAAAAACCGGCAATGATGGTTGCTAACTTCGTTGTTTTTATTTTTTTACCGGCTATTTTAATTACTGAATTTTTGTATTTTGATAAATATTCAGCTGCATTTTTTGCGATTTTATTATTATTTGCATGTTTATTTAAGACAGGAATTAATTTAGTTATTGTTATTGGTAGAGAAGCTAAAATGCCTGTAATAGACATAAGTTCTATGTTTAATGTTTGAAAGAAAGTTTCAGAATCTTCGGCTTTTTCATGTACATAACTATCAAATAACAGAATCGGATCTGCGATAGCTTTAGCTTTTTTCTTTAATAATTCTTCAGTGTTTATAGGAAGAGATTCTCTAGGTTTTTTACTGCTGGATACTTTATGCTCGTTATTTTTTATCCAGTGGTTATATTCATCAACATGATTTCTATATTTAGTATAATAAGAAAAAATATTGTTCATTTAAACATACAAAACCTTCCATTAACAATTGAATAAAGTTAAAGATACTTTAAATTTGTTATTTTTTCTATTATTTATTTATATAATTTTACAATTTTCATTATTTTTTTAGTAAAATGATAATAATTATGTAGAGAGGGATATTAAATGTCAATAAATTCATATTTGGGAATTGATGTAGGTTCAGTAACAACAAAAGCAGCAATTGTTGATGAAAATGGCAAATTTATAGACGGTTATATGACTAGAACAGCTGGTAAACCTGTTGTTGCAGTACAAACATCTTTGAATAATTTATTAAAACAATCTAAAACTGAATATAATATATTGGGGGTTGGAACAACGGGTTCTGGCAGAAATTTGGCAGGAGCATTAGTAGGCGCAGATGTTATAAAAAATGAAATTACAGCACATGCTGTTGCTGCAAGTACTTATGTGCCTGGAGTGCAAACTATTCTTGAAATAGGCGGTCAAGATAGTAAAATAATTATTCTTAGAGATGGAATAGTAACTGATTTTGCTATGAATACAGTATGTGCAGCAGGAACAGGAAGTTTCTTGGATCAACAAGCTTCAAGATTAAATGTTCCAATCCAAAATTTTGGAGAAATAGCGCTTAAATCAAAATCACCTGCCAGAATTGCAGGAAGGTGCGGGGTATTTGCTGAATCTGACCTTATACACAAACAACAATTAGGTTATCCTGTTGAAGATTTATTATATGGATTATGTCAAGCTTTGGTTAGAAACTATTTAAGTAATCTTGCTTTGGGTAAAGAACTGCTTCCAATCGTTACTTTCCAAGGTGGTGTTGCAACAAATTCAGGCATGGTTAAGGCGTTTGAAGAAGCTTTAAATACTAAGGTCGTAGTACCTGATAATCATCAAACAATGGGTGCAATTGGTGCTGCATTATTAGCAATGGAAAACCATCAATTTAATGATAAAAAGACAACCTTTAAAGGTTTTAGTGTTGGGGAAATGTCTTTTAATTCATACACAAATCAATGCAGCGGTTGTGCTAATAATTGCGAAGTTATTACTATAGTTGAAGGTGAAGTTACATCAACAGATTTAAAAAATAAAAATGATAAGATTATTGCACGATGGGGTGGCACATGCGGAAGATGGGATATCGGTTGATTTTTTGTAAATAAATGTTACATTTATTTACTCTAATCTAAAGAATATTTAAAAAAAAGTCGACATAGTTAATACAAAATATATATAAAGGAGTATAAACTATGGGACTAGCCGCATCACAAGGTCGCTACTTATGCCTTACTGCAAGAAATAGTGATTTGATATATGAAGGACAGCAAATAGCGCAACAACGTCTTGCTTTAACACAAGAAACACAAGCAGCCTCTGATAAATATAATGAAGCTATGAATAATACAAAATTACAAGCTACAACACCAGAAGGTGGAACACAACAATTGACCTATGAAATAATTACCAGCCAAGATCCATTTTCAGGTTTATGTATGAGAATAGTTGATGTAAATGGAAATGTTGTTGTTCCAGGTAAAACGGAATTTTTATCTGTTACTTCTAAAAATGAAGAAGGAGAAGATGAAACATTCTCAATTACTTCTCCTTATGAATTTGTAACAAAATATATGACTGGTTTGGATTCGGAAACAATTTCTGACTTAAGTAATAAATCATTATCTTATCTTGCTGATTATTATAATAAAAATTATTCAAATACAGGGATTAGTGTTCAGTATACACAAAATCAATATGCATCATTAAAGAATGAAAATGAAAGATTTTGCTATGATGAATATTGCACAGATCCTGAGTATTTACAACAAATGTTAACTTCCGGTGAGTGGTTACTTCAACAAGTTTCAGCAAGTGAAGAAACAGGATGGGAGAATATTGTATGGCAAGGTTCAAGTGCGGTTTCTGAAGTTTATGATACGTCTGATGATGCAGCAGCTGAGGCTGAATATGAAGCTGCTATGACTCAAATTCAAAAACAAGACAAATTATTAGAACTAAGATTAGAACAAGTTCAAACACAGCAGGAATCCGTCCAAACAGAGTTAGAATCTATAAAACAAGTTATTGATAAAAATATTGAAGATTCCTTTGGAACATTCGCTTAAGCTATATTAAAACAAGGAATAATATCCCCTAATACTTCATTATCTTGGGAAATAATCTTACTTATATATATTTTGTTTATTTGGCTGGAATATATTCTATTTGGTTCCAGCCATTTTAATTGAATAAGTGCATTAATTGTTGCAAAACTTCTTGCTTCCATATTAGAATCTGCAATTTTAATAACAATACATTCTTCTGATTTTAAATTTACGACAACACATAGTCCACAAGCTCCTACTTTCGCTATTAGATTACCATTAGAAGCATTAATAATTTCAGAATCAAGTCTTTCTTTTCCTCCTATTATATAAGGATATTTTAAGAATGCTTCTTTGATTTTTTTATATTTATTGTTAAGAAAGAGGTTTAAAAAACCCTTACCAAGTGCCTCAAGTGTTGTAGCGATTACAGGAAGACCACATCCATCTTTACTTATTATTATTTCCTCATCATTTATTTCACATAATTCACAAACTTTATTAATTATATATTTTGTAAGAGGATGATTTATATCTTTATAATTATTGATTGAATATCCTAACTCTTTACAAATGGCAAGCATTATGGCATGTTTCCCGGAACAGTTGTTATGAATTTTTAGAATTGGCTCTCTTTCTATTATTAACCTTTCTTTTTCTTCTTTACTTAGTGGTAAAATAGGTTTGCATAATAAATTATTTTCGTTAAAACCCGTTTTATGTAAAACAGATAATACCGCGTTTTGATGAATGATATCGCCGCAATGTGACGCGCAGCATATCCCAATCTCTTCTAATGTTAAACTATACTTTTTATCGATATCTAAATCTATTAAAGGTGATGCTTGCAAGGGTTTCATACAAGAACGGTGATAGAATCTATAATTATTATTATTTGTTTTGTACAAAACTTTTTCTTTGTTCATATAAAATATAGTGCCGAAATGTACTTGCTCAACAAGTCCATTTCTTACATATTCAACAAGTTTTGTATAATTATAGTTGTCTTCCATATATTTATTTTATCTTAAAGACTTATAAAAAAAAGAAGTTTTAGCATACAACTTGTGTATGATTTGTATATAAATTTAAATGTTGTATAATAGAGGGTATCATAAAGAGATATATTGTCTGTTTTAAGAGGTTGTGGATGCAGCTGTTAGAAGTAAAAAATAATATAGCAAAAATTGTTTATAATCCGGCAGAAAATCATCTTTTGCCATCAGATTTTTTACTTATCGAAGACTTTAATCAAAAATTAATTTCTCAAATTATAAATATTGAAACAACCGATGAGTCCAATAATAACCTCGCTGTATTAAGATTATCTCTTTCTATTGATAAAGAAGATAATCTTTCTTTATATAATGGCTATATTCCTGCAAAAAGTTCTAAAATTATTTATATTAATCCGGATGAGATTATGGAACTTATAAAAGGAAATGGTTTAAATATATATTTTGGAAATCTTGCAAATAATATTTCCTGTTTCGTTAAACCTTCAATATCTTTTTTAAACGATAATTTATATATTCAATCAGACAGAGATGATAAAACTTATATAGTTATTCAAAATATTATAAGAGAACTTCAAAATAAAAATAAAAAAGTTTTATTACTTGATTTTGATGGAAGATATAATTCTATAGAGAATTCTTTATGCTTGAAAATATCACAAAATTTTAAATTACCTCTTAACATTGACGCCTTTAATACAATTTTGGAAAATGATATTTCGGATTGTCCTATAGAAGATAAAGCTGTAATACAAAGTATAGTTCTTGAGTTAAGAGAATATTTACAGACAATCCCTGAAAAATTTATACCTTTTACAAGGTTTAAAAATGTTGTTGATGATGAATTTTTATCAAATCCGGTGTCCGGTTTAATGTTATTTAGAAATAAATTATGGTTATATTCTCAAGATAATATTTTTGCAGAAGATATTAATCAGTTTAAAGTTTTTAATAAGTTATTTGAAACAGCAAATACAATTGTAATTGATGCATCTTTAATTGATGCAAAATGGTATAAATTTATAATTCAAACATTATTGAATTTAATAAATATTCCTTGTTATTTTATATTATCTTTAAATGACATTTTATTGGATAGAAAATCCATAATTAATCTTTATAATAAAGAAGAAATTATACCTGTAGTTTCTACTTCTTATGAAAATAAATACAGGCAAATATTAAAATCAATATGTAAAAATCAAATTTTGAGCAAACCTTCAAAAATTCAAACTGATGATGAAAATTATTCATTGTTCTTAAATAGGATAAATACTAGCGAAATTATTTTATATGGCGAAGCTACTTTCTTTCTGCCATTGATTGTTGAGTTAAAATTATTTACTCCTACTACAGCTGATGAAATAGTTGATAATGAAATAAAAAAAGACGTAGATAAATTATTATCTTCATCTCAAAGTGTTATATCGCCTGAAAATATTACAAATGAAATTTCGAGTACTAACGAAAATACGCAAGAAAATTATGAAATAATTGAAGAAGATGATTTAACAGATAGTGATTTGGACTTTTTAGATGAAGATTTAAATCAACAAAGCGGTAATGATGATAAAAATATTATAAGTGATAATCAAGAAAAATATGATTTATTTGAGCCGATTGAAGTTGAAAGTCAACAAGATACAGAAATGACAGAAATAACTGTGCATATTGATTCTGATGAATCAAAAGAAAATCTTAATAATATAAATGATATACCTGTAGAAATTGTTAATCCTGTTATAGAAAAAAATGAAAATATAGAAAAAAATGATATTGTAGACCAAATAGTTGTTGATAATCAAATACAAAATATTGATTCTATTAATCAAAATTCCGATATAAATACAGAAAATAAAGAAGAATTAGTTCAAGAATACAATGAAGAATTAGAAGAAAAGAAACTTATAATCACTGAAAATGATATTATCACTGATTCAAAAGAAGAAACTTCGACTGTTGAGCAAATAGAAGAAGAAAATAAATTGGCGGTACAAGAAGAAAAAGAATTAAATATAGAAGATAATCAAATAAAGGAAGAAGAAATTACTTCCATTGATGAAGTGGTACAAACAATAACTGAAAAGTTAAATGAAGAAGATAAAAATAAGAATATTGAAGATGATAAAGCAGAAATCAAAATAGAACTAGAAGAAGAAGAAAAAGAAGAAAAAGAGGAAAAAGAACCTCCGGTAATAAATGAAAATATAAATATAAAAAAATCAGTAGATTTGCCTATATATGAAACAGACAATTCTTCATCAATATTAATAGAAGATATGCCTTTTAAAATAGGAGATAAAGTATACCACCCTAAGCATGGAAAGGGTGTAATTGAAGGATTTGCAAATTATAGTAATAAGATATTATTCTGTCAGATAGAATTTGAAAATGTTGGGAGAAGGATTTTAGACCCAAGAATATCAGGAATAGAGAAGATTTCATAAAAAAGAAGTTGATAATTATCAACTTCTTTTTTATGAAAGTTTAATATTTAAGTTATTTTTGATTATTTGATAGAAGTTCTATTGCTTTTGTAGCAGCTTCTTGAACTCTTTTATCTTCATCAGATTTAGCTAATTCAAATATTACGTTTAAATCATCTTTATATTCAGGTCTTTGAATATGTGATAAAGCAGCTATTGCACCAATTCTTAACATTGGGTTAGGATTTGATTTTGCTGTATCAATAACTTTCTCAATACAAGGTAAGTCTTTTAAAGAAAGAGCTTGACCATTTCTTTTCTCTAATTCATTATTTAAACGTTCTTGCATATAAGATATTGTATATAGAGCATATTGTTTATTAATTTCGGCAGCTTCTAAAGGGGTTGGGTTTTTAGCTTTTTCTTTATCAGCTTCAGATAATTCTTCTTGAGGTTTTTGTCTTAATTCAATTATCTCAGGTGTAGGTCCTTGAAGAGAAGAAGTATCTCTATCAACAATATCAACTAAAGCATCAAAAACTTGAGTATCTAAAAGAACCGGTCCTAATGTTTCATTATTTTTTACAGTATCAGCAACTTCTTCAATAGCAGCTTTTTGAGCCGCTAAATCACTTGTT
The DNA here is from genome assembly GCA_944323285.1 of Candidatus Gastranaerophilales bacterium. Classification (GTDB taxonomy): domain Bacteria; phylum Cyanobacteriota; class Vampirovibrionia; order Gastranaerophilales; family Gastranaerophilaceae; genus Avigastranaerophilus. The sequence continues at coordinate 50,847 of CALURV010000010.1, forward strand.
TTTAATTTACCGGCAAATGATTCGGGAGTTTGAGAAGCATCCGGAACTTGTGGTTGTTCAACAACTGGAGTTGTTGCTGGAGTTGTTGCCGGAGTTGTTGCCGGAGTTGCTACCTGCGGTATTACTTGACCATTATTATTATCTGTTGTTATGTTAGGTGCAGGTACTTGAGCAGCAGGTATTTGAGGAGCTTGTACTATAGCTTGAGATGCCGGCATTTGTGGATAATATGGCATTTGAATTGGCTGCTGTACAGGCATGAACTGTGCTGGCATTTGAACTCCATTTGTTGGAACAATTCCTTGTCCTTGAGGATTTAATATTTCAATATTAACTCCATTAAATTGTGATTTTTCTGTACAATAAGGATTTTGTGTTGGCATATAACAACTTGTTGCCGGATAATTATATATTACACCAGGGGTTTGATTGTATTGTATTGCATTATTTGCACCATGCTGAGGATAATTTGTCTGCATCGGTTGTTGGCCCGGTATGTATTGTAAGTTTGGTGCTTGTATCATTTTATACTCCTTATTATACTACTTTATTTATTAACATTTTTGCTAATGTACACAATGATAAATGTTTCTAAAATAAAAAAATTGCTATTAATCTTTTTTATGTTTAAAAAAAAAACTTTAAAATGTCTGAAAAAACAGTAATTTTAATATTATTGCCTTGTTTACAAAAGTTAATGTTTTTCATTGTTTTAATATATGTTATTAATTTTTTTGCGTGGTTGTACAATTTTTTTTTATTTAATGTAAAATATGACATGTAGAGTATTTATTATTTTGTGGGTATGAGTATAGAAAATAAAACAACACAAAGGTTTAACATAAAGGACTATCAGGAATTGATAGATACTCTTGCAAAAGTTGAGTATAAAAAATTATCTTCTAAACATTTAATAGATTTTTCAGAATTAATTAATATTGGTACACAAGTAGTTCATCGTTTGTGTTCAAGTGTTCCAACAGATACATATAATAAGTCATACTTATCAACTGCTATCAAGTGGGCGATACGAAATGAAGTAAGGCGTCGTTATAAATGGTATGTTTTAAAAAATCAAAAAGAAACTGTTGTTGATGATGAAAATCAGGATAATATTAGAGAAGCTGTATATAAAACTATATTATCAGTTGATGAGATGGCAGAAGGAGATAATCCTACTCAAATAAGAGATTTTAAAAGAAATCCTGAAGAAAAGGTTCTTTTTTACGAATTAAGTGAAAGCATTAAAAATGCGATTAAAAATTTACCACCGAGAGAGAGAGAACTTATTGAGTGTAAATTTTTTAATGATAAGAAGTTAAGAGAGATATCTGAAGAATTTAATCTTTCTCCATCAAGAATTTCAAGAATTATTCAATCTGGTTTAAATAAAATAAGAAAAGAATTAGTTAAACAAAATTTAGTTTAGAACAATGTTATAGCATTGTTCTATTTTTAGGAAGCAAAAGGAGAAATAAAATTATGTCAAAATTAATGAGTGGAATAATGTCTTATATATTACCTCCTTCTAATGATGTTTTTTATTCATTATTTGAGGATGGTACAAAATATTGTAAGCAAGCAGCAGAATTATTTCATGAAATAATAGAAGAAGGAATAACAGAAGAACATATAGCAAGAGCAAGACAATATAAACATGCCAGCAATAAAACAATAAAAAAGACGCTTGAAGTTTTAGATACTTCTTTTATAACTCCTATTGATAGAGAAGATATTCAAACAATCTCAACATTATTAAATAAAATCACAAAAAAGATAACAAAGGCTTGTTTGAACTTAAAAGTATATAAATTAGAAAGTTTTACAGAAAATTTAAAAAATCAGTCACAAACGTTAATTGCAGCGACAGGTGAATTAGAACAAATTTTTGCCAATTTTAAAAAACCTACAATATCAGATATGACATCAAGAAATTTAAAAATGAAGGAAATAGAAACAAGAGGAGATGAGATATTATATCATGCAACAGAGGCTTTGTTCTCAGGAAAATATGATGCGTTAAATGTAATTAAATTGCGTGATATTCATAAAGATTTAGAAAATGCATTGGATGCTTGTTATAGTGTATCAGATGCGGTTGTTAGTGTTGTATTAAAATTAAGTTAGTCGGAGTTTTATTATGACATTATTTTTATTGATATCAGTAATAATTGTAGCATTAGCATTTGATTATATTAATGGGTTTCATGATTGTGCAAATTCAATAGCATCTGTAGTATCAACAAAAGTTCTATCACCAAGGCAGGCTGTTTTATTTGGTGCAGTATTGGAAGGAACAGGTGCCCTGTTAGGCGTTAATGTTGCAAAAACAATAGGAGCTGGTATTATAGCAAGTGATACAATTACTTTGCAAGTAATATTATGTGCTCTATTAACTGCAGTTATTTGGAACTTAATAACGTGGTGGTTTGGGTTGCCATCAAGTTCTTCCCACGCGCTGATAGGTGGATTATTGGGTTCTGCATTTATACATGCCGGATTAGACCCTATAAATTTCTTTATACTTTTTGAAAAAGTTATAATACCAATGTTTGCATCCCCTGTTGTTGGTTTTACTGTTGGATTTCTAGTAATGTGTTCATTTTTAAGATTATTTTATAAAATGAAGCCTGATATTATAAATATAAGATTTAAAAGGATACAACTGTTTGCTTCAGGGCTTATGGCTTTAAGTCATGGTTTAAATGATGCTCAAAAAACTATGGGTGTTATTACAATGGCACTTGTTACAGGTGGTGTATTAACAATGGATGCAAGTAATTTTTATATACCAGTATATGTAAAGGTAACTTGTGCAATTACAATGGCATTAGGAACAATGTCAGGCGGTTGGAAAATTATAAAAACAATGGGGAGTAAAATAATAAAATTAAAGCCAATATCAGGTGCTGCTGCTGATTTTTCAGCTTCTTTTATTGTCTTACTTGCTTCTATTTTTGGTATCCCTCTGAGTACTACCCATGTTGTATCTACAGCTATTATGGGGGTTGGTACTGCGATTAAAGGATCTTCTGTTAGAACTAATATTATTGGAAATATTATTACAGCATGGGTATTGACAATTCCTTGTTGTATTATAATGGCTTTAATAATATATTCAGTATTAAAACATATTCCTCATTAATAATAGAAAGAAGTATAAAATGGCATTAAGAACTATTCAATATAGAACCCAAGGTACGTGTTGTGCATTAATGAACGTGGTTTTGGATGATGATAAAATATATGATGTTGAGTTTGTCGGAGGATGTCCGGGAAATTTAAAAGGAATTAGAGAACTTTTAAAAGGTATGGATATAGATAATGTAATTGAAAAGTTTAAAGGTATAACTTGTGGTTCAAAACCGACAAGTTGTCCTGACCAACTATCACAATGTTTAGTTGAGTATAAAAAACAAACTCAAAGCCAAATAGCAAAATAAAAATATTAATTTTTCTTTTTTTCTATTATAATAATATGTTGTAAGAGGATTAATTAGTTGTGTCTATAGAATTAGAGAATAAACAAGGTTTAATTGCAGGAAATGGTCAATTACCTGTACAGTTGGCTAAGAATGCAAAAGAAAACGGATTTGAAGTAGTTGCTATTTCTTTATCTTCTGATAATAGGAATGAGCTAAAAAAATATTGTTCAAAGGTATATGATTATGCTCCGGGTGAAGTTTTAAAAATAAAAAATACACTTCTAAATGAGCAAATAAAGCAGCTTACTTTTATAGGAAAAGTATCAAAAAGTTTAGTTGTAAAAAGACCCAGATTTGATTCTTTAGCGGTAGAATTTTTAAAACAAGCTACAAGATTAAATGATGATGCAATTATGCTTTTTCTTGTTGAAGAATTAGCCAAAATTGGTATTACTGTTTTAGATCAAACAATTTTTATAAAAAATTTAATGGTTCCAAGAGGAGTATTAGGTAAAATTAAACCAACAGAAGCAATGCTTTCGGATGTTGAGTATGGCTATAAAATTGCAAAAGAGATGGGTGAACTTGATATTGGTCAATCAGTAGTCATTAAAGATAGGATGATTATGGCTATAGAGGCAATTGAAGGTACTGATAGATGTATTAAAAGGGGTTGTAAATTAGGAAAAAAAGATTCTATCATTGTAAAAGTCTCAAAACCAAAACAAGATAAAAGGTTTGATATACCGGCATTTGGTCTTAATACATTAAAAACAATGAAAAAATATAAGGCTAAATTAATTGCAGTAGAAGCAAATGAAACGATTTTAGTTGATTATAAAAAAACAATTGAGTTTGCAGATAAAAATAATATTATTGTAATGGCTGTATGAAAAAATTATTTATAATAACAGGTGAATATTCTGGTGATAAACATGCTTCAGATGTTGTTAAAGAACTAAAAAAAATAAGACCTGATATACAAATTGAAGCAGTTGGCGGTGAAAATCTTGCTAATGTTGGTGTAAAATTATTTTGTGACCATTCTAAAATGTCTGCAATGGGTTTTAATTTGAAAATTATTTTAAATCATATTACATTAGGTAAGAGAATTGCTAAATATCTAAAAGAAGAATATAAGCCTGATATGGTTCTACTAACGGATTATGGCGGTTTTAATTTGAATCTTTCAAAAGTACTTTCTAAATATGGATTTAAAATATATTATTATATACCGCCTCAAATTTGGGCATCAAGAAAATGGCGATTGAATACAGTAAAAAAGTGTATAAATAAAGTACTTACTATATTTCCTTTTGAAAAGGAAATGTACGAAAAAGAAGGAATTGACGTTGAGTTTGTTGGGCATCCTTTATTAAAGCAGCTTCCTGAAAAAACAAATAGAAATGATTTTTTTGATTTATATAATTTTGATAAAAATAAAAAATTAGTTTCTATTTTTCCAGGCTCTAGAGTATTTGAAATAAATAACCTTTTAAAAATTTTCTTAGATGCTGCTAGAATATTAAAAAATAAAAATCCAGACATTCAATTTGTATTGTGCCAAGCTCCAAGTATAAAAGATTCTATTATTATTCCTGTTTTAGAAAATTATAGTGATTTAAATATAAAAATTTTGAAACATAAAAATTATGAACTTTTGTCTGTGTCAGATGCTTTAATGCTTGCTTCTGGTACGGTTGCATTGGAAGCTGCTTTATATGAAACACCAATGATTATTAGTTATAGAGGTCCTTGGTTTTTATATTTTATATATTTGTTAGTTAGATGTATAAAAAGAGTTTCTTTGCCGAATATTATTTTGGATAAGGATGTTATACCCGAACTGATTCAATTAAAAGCCAAACCTGAAATAATTGCTGATAATTTGTCAAAAATTCTTTTTGATAATAATTATAGAAATAATATGTTAAGTTCTTTGAAAAATGTTAAGCAAAAATTAATGATTTCTGATGCTGCAACAAAAACTGCAAATATAATATCTAACGATATCTAAAGGATATATTTTTTATTTTTTCTTTTTAAAAATGATAATTTATGTTAAGATATTTTTGTTACAGTTTATTACAAAAAAGCAATTTTCTCAATTTATAGATTTATAATAAAACGTATTCAGGAACTAATAATGCAAAAAGATAATAATAAAATAAAAGAATCTTATAAAACTAGTTCTCTCTCTCCTACAAAACAAATAATATCAAACCCGATTGATAAAAGCGGGTTAATAGCCAAGATTAATGTTTTGGGTAGCGGGATTAATCCTAGTAAAGTGTCAAATGTGATTAACTCTTCGCATCATAATGATAAATTTTATGGAGCTATAGATTATATTGGTTTTATAAAGGAAACAAATGAAATTTTAAAGAATCATAAAGCTCTAAAAGATACTTTAAATGCTTTTCACAATATGTTTGTTAATAGATTAAATTGTGCTTATACTGCTTTAGGAATTATTAATGAACAATCAACAACTATAAATATAAAATTGTTAGATAAAAATTCAAACGTATATTCTTTTAGAGTTTTTATGAATGATGATGATAATGAAATTATAAAGGCAATAAAAACAGGAGAAATAACTGTATTAAATGATTCTTCATTCTTAAAGGTTCCATCATTAGTAAATATTCCTTCCGTAATAATACCAATTCAATTAAAAGGAAGAAATATATGTGTAGCCATGGCTAGTGACTATAATATACATAATCATATAAATATGTATCAAATGGCATCAATGAGCTTGGGGCTTATAGTTGAAAATTCAAAGTTACTTGAAAAGGTTGCACAAAGTTCGTATATGGATAGTTTGACTAATTTATATTCCCACAGAAGATTTCATGAACTTTTAACTCAAGAGTTAGCATATGCTGATTCAAGTAAAACAAAAGTTTCTATATTAATATTTGATATTAATAATATGGGACAAATTAATAAAGACTATGGACATTCTAAAGGTGATGAAGTAATTAAAATAGTTGCTAATAAGATTAATGAAAATATAAAAAAGCAAGATATAGCTGCTAGATATGGCGGTGATGAAATTGCGGTTATATTAAAGAATGTAAATGCCGATGAAGCAAAATATATGGCAGAATATCTTACTTATTCACTTTCTTGTTGTTTGGTTGATGATATTGGTCCTGTAAATAAACTTTCTGTTGGAATTGCTACATATCCAGATGATTCTATGGATAAAGAAAAATTATTGATATTAGCTGAACAGGCAGTTTTAGTATCCAAAACAAAAGGTTACAAAAATGGTATTTCTACAATTGTTTCAACACAAGATTATGATTTTTGGGATGATACAGCATTAAATTCATTTGCTACAGTTATGGCAAAAAGACATTCTCAATTGGGAATTAATTTTGAAGAAGCATTAGTAGAACAATTTCAGAATGAAAATATATTATCTCAAAATCATTTGATAGAAGTTGTAACTTCTTTAGCAAGTGCAATAGATGCTAAAGATGAATATACAAAAGATCATTCATCTTCTGTATCAAGATATTCTGTAGCTTTAGCAAGAGCAATAAATCTTCCTGAAAAAGAAATCGAACGCATTAAACTAGGAGCACTTCTTCACGATATAGGGAAAATAGGTATACCTGAAGATGTTTTAACTAAGCCTTCAAAGTTAACAGAAGAAGAGTTTAAAATAATACAGCAGCATCCGACAATTGGAGTTGAAAAAATCCTTGAACCTAATCCTTTGTTGCATGATTTAATACCAATAGTTAAGTATCATCATGAACAGTGGAATGGTGGAGGGTATCCTTGCAAATTAAAAGGTGAAGAAATACCACTTGCTGCTAGAATTGTTGCTATTGCTGATACATATCATGCACTAATTAGTGACAGACCATATAGAAAAGGGATGAGTGTATCTAAAGCTTGTTCAATTCTTGAAGAAGGTGCAGGTATTCAGTGGGATAAAGAATTAGTAAGACAATTTATTGCCATTGCTCCTTCTTTAGCTACTAAGATATAACTTTATCTTAGTTTTTACTGTAATATGGTAATTCTTTTGAGATATCTAGCTTTTTTGCAGATTTTTTAAATATTTTAGATTTATATATGCCTGTATAAGCGAGAAAATATTTTATGCTTACGCTTAATACTCCTAAGCCGTATTTACAAGAGCGAGTGAAATTAATAGAAGAAGCCTCTGGAAAATATTTTGTAGGACAGCTTATTTCTCCAATTTTATATCCATAGTAGCTAACTAAAGCGAGCATTTCATTGTCAAATACAAAATCATCATCACAATCTTCAAGAGGGAGATTTTCCAAAACTTTTCTTTTGAATCCCCTAAATCCTGTATGATATTCAGAAAGGTGTTGACCTAAAAATAAATTTTCAAATGCTGTTAAAAATTTATTTGCTACATATTTATATAGTGGCATACCACCTTCAAGTGCATTTGATAACATTCTAGATGCTATTACGGCATCATATTCTTCAAATGCAAGCATTGATGCTATAGCTGGTATTAATTTCGGCGTATATTGGTAATCCGGATGCAGCATTATTACAATATCTGCATTAGATTTTAATGCTGCTGTATAGCATGATTTTTGATTACCGCCATAACCTCTATTTTCTTTATGAACAATTGTTGTTATATTTAAATCTAATGCTAAATCTTTTGTATTATCACTTGATTTATCATCAGTTAATATTATTTCATCTACTATTTCATGATATATATCATTATATGTTTTTTTTAATGTTTTTTCTGCATTATATGCAGGCATAACAACTACAATTTTCTTTCCGTTTAGCATATTTCCTCTTCTATAATCTTTTATAGTTATTATTATAAACATATTTATATTAATGTACGTTAAAAGTTATAATAATTAATAAAAAATGGTTATTTAATGCATTAATGATGTTTTCTTCATTTTGTTAACAAATGTAAAAATATGTTATAATATCATAAAGTTTTAAAAAATCAAAGTCGATAGTCCATTTGATAGTTAATTGGTGGTGGTTAATGAGTTCTTGTGAGTTGAAAGAAAGTTTAGAAGTAGTTTTAAATTTTTTTAATAAAGATGAAAAATATACAGTTTTAATAGTTGATGATGAAGAAAATAATCTTCAGTTAATAAAAAGAACTTTAAGAGGGCAATATAATATATTAACTGCCCATAATGGAGCTGAAGCTTTAGATTTAGTTAAAGAATTTGGTGATAAAATATCTTTAATTGTTAGTGATCAAAAGATGCCTGTTATGGAAGGTACTGACTTCTTAAAAAAAGTTAGAGAAATACAACCTCAAATAATAAAAATATTGCTTACAGGGCATGTAGACACGGATATTATTGTTTCATCAATAAATGATTGTGATTTATTTCAGTACATTTTAAAACCATTTGAACCTGAAGAATTAAAAATAGCAGTAGAAAGTGGTATAACAAAGTTTGCGATGTCTAGTAATAATAAAGTATATTATAAAGAGTTAAGGGAGTTATTTTATAAGACCATAAGAGCAATATCAAATGCTTTAGATACAAAAGATTCATATACAAATGGACATTCTCTGAGAGTAACTTTATACTCTATGATTCTAGCTAAACAGTTAGGTTTAGATGAAACATATATGGAAGATATAGAAATTGCAGGATTACTTCATGATATAGGTAAAATAGCAATGCCAAAAAGTATATTGTGTAAAAATGGTAAGCTTACAGATGAAGAATTTTTAGTAATGAAATCGCATCCGGTTAGGGGTGAAAAGATTGTTTTAAATATTAAGAAACTTCAAGTGATATCAGAGTGGGTAAAATCACATCATGAAAAGTGGGATGGCTCAGGTTATCCCGATGGATTAAAAGGAGAACAAATACCACTTCCGGGTAGAATAATTGCTTTAGCTGATACTTATGATGCAATGACTTCTACAAGACCATATAGAACAGCTTTATCTCATGAAGTTGCTATGCTGGAAATAAGAAAATGTGCAGGAACTCAATTTGACCCTAATCTTGCAGCTATATTTATTTCATTATCTGATGTTATTGATAATGCCAGAAAAAATCCGGAAGAAGCTTATAAGAAGTATTCTTTCCTTGCAAAAAATATTGATTTTAAAATAAGTTCTGAAGAATCTGCTAAAGTGAGTTAACGCTTATTTTCACAAAGTCAGAAAAGTTTTTTTCTAAAGATTGTGTAAAATCGTTAGATGTATTAATCCAAAAGTTTGAAGAAGCAAGAATTTTTGTTGTTTGTCCATTGTTATCTGCTTTAAATACCAGAGGATCAGTTCCTTTAAAATTTGCAAGTAAATCTTTGATTGCTATAAGGGTTTCAAATGGGATTTCTTTTTTCAAAGTAATTGTAACTATATTACTGTTGTCTACGGGTTTTACATTTTCTATAATAATTTGTGAATTATTTTCGTCTCTTTTTTGATATTTACCTGAAATAATAACTTTCTTTTCCGGCTCTAAAAGAGAATTATAATTTTGCAGAGTTTTATGAAAAGCAACAAAAGCAACTTCACCGGTTAAATCTTCAATAATACCAGTTTTAAGAAATTTAGTTGGATCTTTTTTTGTTGCAATTTGTCTTACAGAACTTAAAAGCCCGCAAATTGTTACAAAAGTGTCATTTTGTAAATCTTGAAGGTCGTTTATATTATGTGTTGTTAAGAAAGGTAATTTATCCCTAATTGATTCTAAAGGATGAGATGTAACATAAAAACCCAAGTATTCTTTCTCAAATTCTTGTATTTCTTTATCAGAAAATTCTTCATCACTTCCATAAAGCTCAAAGGATTGCATTTGATAACTACTGCCACCTGTGCTTCCTTCAAGCCCAGCAAATAGACTTACTTGTCCTAATTCTCTGGCTTCACTTTCTCTTGCTGCGGCATTTAAAATATTATCTATATTATTAAACAGTTTTTTTCTAGAAGGTTCTAGGCAGGAAAATGCACCTGCCTTAATAAAGTTTTCCATTGCCTTTCTATTTATGAATTTTGGGTTTATTCTTTGTGTAAAATCAACAATAGATTTAAATTCTCCATTTTTGTTTCTTTCTTCAGTAATTTCTCTTAAGACGGCTTCTCCAATTCCTTTTATTGAGTTTAGACCAAATCTAATATTATTACCGTCAGGCGTAAATTCGGCATTGGATTTATTAATATCAGGGGGCAGAACTTTTATTCCGGTTTTTTGTGCTTCTGTAATGTATAGTTGGATTTTGTCTAAATCATCTTTTGAATTTGTTAGCATTGCACAAATATATTCAACAGGATAATGAGCTTTTAAATAAGCAGTTTGGTAGGCGACAAATGCATAACAAGCACTGTGAGCTCTATTGAAACAGTATGCAGCAAAACTTCCTATTTGATCAAACAACTCTTTTGCATCTTCTGATTTCATTCCTTTACTTATGCATTTTTCAATAAACGGACCTTCCAATTTTACCAAATCTTCAGGGTGTTTTTTTGCCATTATACGGCGTACTCCATCAGCTCCACCAAGTGTATAATCAGCAAGAACTTGAAATATTTGCATGATTTGTTCTTGATATACCATTGTTCCGTATGTATCTTTTAATATGTCTTCAAGCAAAGGATGAGCGTATGTTATTTTTTGTCGACCGTGTTTCCTCTCAACAAAGTTTTCAACCATACCTGAACCTAACGGACCCGGACGAAACAGTGCTACAAGTGCACCTAAGTCTTCAAAAACCGAAGGTTTTAAGTCCTTTACCAGTTTCTTCATACCTGCAGATTCTAATTGGAATACACCATCAGTATCTCCTTTTGACAACATTTCATATGTTTTTTTATCATCAAGCGGAATATGGTTGATATCAATATCTATGCCATGTCTTTCTTTTATCATTTCAAGTGTTTGTAATATGATTGTAAGGTTCTTTAAACCAAGAAAGTCCATTTTTAATAGTCCGACTTTTTCGCAGTCTTCCTTTGGATATTCTGTTATTACATTTCCTTCTTTTGCATATTGTACAGGTACTATTTCATCTAATGGATAGTGTGAAATAATTACACCAGCTGCGTGCATGCCTGTATTCTGTTTTAAACCTTCAATATTTCTTGCTTCGTCAATTATTTGTCTTATTAATGCATCTTCATCATATACTTTCTTAAAATCAGGTGAAACTTCAAGTGCTTTATCTATAGTCATACCAATTTCTTGCGGTACATATTGGCTTACTTTATTTGAAATTTCAAAAGGCAGGTTCATAACTCTAGCTACAGCTTTTATCGCAGCTTTTGCTGATAATGTACCGAATGTAATAATTTGGCATACTTTATCTTTTCCATATTTTTCGGTTACATAGTCTATAACCTTATCTCTACCGTCTCCAAAATCTATATCAACATCAGGCATGCTTATACGCTCAGGATTTAGAAATCTTTCAAAAAATAAATGATGTTTTATAGGGTCTAAGTCTGTAATTCCAAGGGCGTATGCAACTAAGCTTCCTGCAGCAGAACCTCTTCCTGGACCTACCGGAACTCCATTATGTTTTGCATAGTTTATAAAATCAGAAACAATTAAGAAATATGCATCGAACCCCATTTTATTTATTACTTCAAGTTCATATTTACAGCGTTCTTCTATTTCAGGTGTTATCTTCTCATATCTTTCGTCTAATCCCTTTCGCACTAAAAAATTTAAATATGATTCTATTGTATGGGTTGGTGGTACTTGAAAAGAAGGTAAAATGCTTTTCCCCATCTCTATTATTACATGGCATTTATCAGCAATTATTGCAGTATTTTCTATTGCTTGTTCAAACGTATTACTATCAAGCCATTTAAATGATTCTCTTAATTTCTCGGGGGTTTTTACATAAAATTCATTATTGGGAAATTTAAACCTATTTTCTTCTTCTTTTAAAGCATTAGTTTGAATACAAAGAAGGGTATCATGCCAAGATGCATCTTTTTTCCTTAAATAATGGCTATCATTTGTTATAACGAGAGGAATATCAAGTTCTTTTGCTATTTCTATTAATGTAGGATTTGAACGTTTTTGATCATCAAGTCCGTGGTCCTGAATTTCAATATAGTAATCGTCTTTAAAAAGGTTTTTATACCATTTTGCAGTTTCGATTGCAGCTTCTTTTTTTGAGTGAAGTATATTTTGAACAAGTTCTCCTTGAATACAGGCACTTAGGCATATTAACCCTTCAGAGTGTTTCTCTAATATCTCTCTATTTATTCTTGGTTTATAATAAAAGCCTTCTATATGTGCTATACTGACAAGTTTTACAAGGTTTTTATATCCTGTATTGTTTTTTGCAAGTAAAACCAAGTGGTATAATTCTCTATTATTTGTGTCTTTATTTGTTATATCACCGTGGTATATATAAAACTCACATCCTAAAATAACTTTGAATTGTGCATCTTTTGCAAGTCTATATAATTCTATTGCACCATACATAACTCCATGGTCTGTAACTGCAACTGCTTCAAAATTGTTTTCTTTTGCAAAATTAATAAGATCTTTTTGTCTTATTGCTCCATCAAGTAAACTGTATTCTGTATGTACATGTAATGGTACATAACGCATTTAAATATCCCTTTTATCTCGACTTCTTTTACTAATGTATCACATATAAATAAGCAATGTAAATTAAAGATGTTTTTATGTAACGATTTTGGCAATTAATTTTTCGTTATCTTTATAAAAATCTATTATATGTATTTTTTGAATAGTATCTTTGTATTTATCTTCATCATCAATTAATATATTAATATAATTTTTTGTTATTCCTTTTAATAAACCTGTTTTTTTATCTCTTTGTTTTTCAATGATAACTTCATTTTCTGTATTTATATTTTTTGATAAAAAATTTTGAAGTTTATTTTTTGAAACTTTTTGAACAAGCTCAACTCTTTGTTTTTTCTCATTGGTATCAATTTGATTATCCATTCTATCTGCTATTGTTCCTTTTCTTCTTGAATATGGAAAAACATGTATTTTGCTTAATTCAAGACTTTTAAGGTTTTTATATGTTATGTTAAAATCTTCAATTGTTTCATTTGGAAATCCAACAATAATATCACTTCCAATAAATACATTATTAAATTTTTTATTTATATATAATATGAGTTCTTTTATTTCGTCTTCAGAATAATTTCTATTCATTTCTTTTAGAGTCTTATTACAAACAGATTGTAATGATAAATGAAAATGAGGACAGAATTTTTTAGATTCTGCTAAAAAATCAATAAATTCTTTAGTAAGTTCTTGTGGGTTTAAAGAACCAAGTCTGTACCTTTTTATGTTTGTTTCTTCTATTTTTTCTAATAAATTTTTAAGATTTGATTTAGGCGTAAAATCTTCTCCCCATTGACCTATATGTATTCCGGTAAGTACAGTTTCAAAATATCCTTCACTTGCGAATAAGTTTATTTGTTCAATAATATTTTCAATACTGTTAGAACGGTTTTTCCCTCTTGCAAATGGAATAGTACAATAGCTGCATCTGTTATTACATCCGTCTTGAATTTTTAAAGAAGCTCTTGTTCTATTTGTGTGGTATAGTTTCTGATAACGAAACACATCATGAGAAAATATATTAGATACACTATATTTTTTATTAGTATTTAAAATTTTTGCAATATCATTTTTTTCGTAATTTCCCAAGATAATATCAATATTTTTATTTTTTAACAGTTCTTCTTTATTAAGTTGAGCCATGCATCCAGTTAGTACTACTATAATTTGCGGATTTTCTTTTTTTGCATGTTTTATATAAGCTAAATTTTTTTTATCTGCAATGTGCGTTACCGAACAAGTGTTTATAATATAATAATCTGCTTCTTTTATATTATTTGTTTCTAAAAAATTATTATTAATAAGAATTTCTGCTATTAAAGCAGATTCAACTTGATTTGTTTTACATCCTAAAGTTTTAATTATAAATTTTCTCATAATATAAAATTATAAATTAAACAAGTCATTCAAGAAGACTTTTTTTAGAAGATTTACCTAAAATTTCAGCAATTTTTGCAATACTTTTTGGAAAGTATCTTGAAAGAATTTGAGATCTGGTTGTTAATGTTGGCACAGGTGAACCATAGGTTGTAAGTAGGAGATTTGCTTCAGAAATAAATTCTTCATATCCTATTGCTTCTGATAAATCTGCTCTTGGAGAAAAATATTGAATGAATTCTTGTTCATTATATGAGAAATTAGTTAAAAAGTTTGTCATTTCAGCATCGTAAATTTCTAAAAAGTCATCATTGTATAAAGAGTCAGATTTTATTTTTTGTTCTACATGACCTGTTTCATGCGCAATAACACTCAAATCTTCTCCTGTACATATTTCATTAATATGACTATATATTTGTGAGTCTTGATTATTACAATAGCTCCATTTGTCTACTTTTTTTGCTATTGTCAATAATGTATCAATTGGTTGTGATTTGATTGTATTCCATATTATTTCTTTTGAATAGAAAGGAAGTATTTCACTAAAATCAAGGGTTTTATTATTCTTTCCATCTGAAATATAAATTTTTTTGTTTTGGTTATCAAAAGAAATAATGTATTTTATGCCATTTATAATTTCTAAGAATTTATCTTCTGATATTTTATTTCTGCTTCTATTTATATTCATTAAAACAGAACCATCTGTAAGACTTATTTTATAAGAATAATTGCAGCTTATTATATTTCCGTTGTCATCTCTTTTCTCTTCATATTGTCTTTCACTTATACAATCATTCATATTAAATTTTTCAGTAAATACAACACTTCCGTCAGGATTTTTTGTTGTTTTTGAAATTTGTATTCCGTCTCCTGTTACAATATTTGGCATATCAAAATGCATCGATTTTTCTTCGGAAGAATTGTCTTCTCTAAAATCAGAAATATCATAATATACTGAATCATAAGCTCCTGGCAAAATTTTGCTGGCTTTTGAATAAACAGCTCCTTCAACACTGTGCGTTATATCATCTTCTAAAATTTGTAAAATTTCATCCATTTGACCAAATTTATTATAGTTTATTCTTATTAATCTGTTTCCTTTTCTTACAAAAGAACTGGTTGAGTGATCCTTATATTCTTCAATTCTACTTTCTGTCTTTAAGCCATCAGCACTAAATGTTTTTATTAAGGTTATTAAAGTACCTTCAGGTGTTCTCATTTCTTTTGATAAGATAGCTTCGGCAGAATTTTCTTCAGTAATTTGATTCTCAATTATATTGATATCATAGTTGTCTTTAAATAGATCTTCCATTTCGGGGAATTTTTTTAAAATTGATGATAAAATTTCCATTTCATTTTTGCTTAGTAGGGATAAAGAATAAGACATAGTAATGGAGTAACCTTTTTCCAAATATCTTTGATAATCTTGATTCTGAATTTTCCCATTTTCTATATGAATTATGTCACAAATATATTCAGGGAAGACCCCTGAATCAAATAATTCTTTTGCTCTTTTTTTGTCTTTTCCTCTTAGTTTAGATAATTTTGCGATATTAGAATCGCCAATATTTGTTTCTAATAATTTTTCAGCTTTTTTTCTGTCAGTTTTTGATAATTCTGAAATTTCTATTGCATCATAGGCTTGAACACCGTTCTCTATAAATTTTATAGTTCTATTTCTTGTTTCTTGTTTTTGTTTTGCAACTTCAAAGGCTAAAGGTGCATATACATTATTGTTTATAAGTGAAATAAAAATTTCTTTTTGTTCTTGAGTTAGTTGAACCAAATATGCGGCTACATCCTGCTGGTATCCCTTTTCTATAAGTTTTATTGCTTCTTCATATTGCTTTTTTGTTAACTTACAATAGAGCATTAAATAATCAATGTGAAGACCTTTTTTTCTTAAATCTTTAATTCTTTCAAAAACTCTTTTATTATTCTTTGCGAGACCTGACAGATTTTGATCGATAATTCCAAGTTTTATAAGATCTTGTGCTTGTAAATATTTTTCATCGCTTAGCTGTGCTACATGAGGAATACTTTGTTCGAAGACGTTTTCGTCCATTAACTCAAGAGCTCTTTTATATTGTATTGTTGGTAAACTGGCTATAGAATGAGCATAAAATTCGTCTATATCATTTTCTTTTAGAAAATTTATTCTTCTTTCATAATCGTCAGGAAGTTTTCTCTTTCCTTTGAAGCCCAAGCTGATATAATTGACTTCTTTTTTTCTGTTGTTCGTTTTTTTATTCAATTGTATGTAATTTATTGGTATTACTCTCATACTCTTATTAAAAACAAACATTTAATATTTTGCTCGTTTAATTTTAGACAAAAAAAATGTTTGCAAACCTTGCAAACATCAAATAAACACGAGGATATTAAGAGAGAGAGTAAAAAAAATTGTTTTGTAATCATTTTTCCTAAAATGGATGATTATTTGTATTTTTGTTCTCCTTAACATTGCCTCTTTGTGTTTTTTTGAACTTTTTTTATTCTCCTTCCGTTTATCCTAGCGTCTACTCTTATATAAAGTTTTTTAATTATTGAAAATTGCTTTATTTATTTCTTGTATTTTAATAAAACTTAATAATTTAATATAAAAAAAATCTTGACATTATTAAATCCGTGTTAATACAATAATATTGGTATGTGTAGAATAGGCGCAATTAAATCAAAGAAATATTTACACCCGTCTATAGCCTTAAAATTAATGCGTTCACAGCAAAAAGGACATGATAATTCAGGATTTGCATTTGTAATGCAGGATTTGGGCGGTATATGGAGTGCATATAAAGATTTGCCTATTTTATCAATGGCAGCAACAGTAGAAGGTACAAGAAAAGCTGAAGATATATTGCACGATTTGGGATTTACTCGTGTACTTCAGTGGGCTCCTGATATAAACAATCAAATAGGTCTAAAAATAGAACCAATGCCAAATTATATTTTTGAGACTTTTCAATATCCCAAAAGTCATAAGTATGCTACAAAAGAAGAAAAAGAAGAACTTCTTGTTGATACGGCTTTATTATTAAGAAAAGAGTTAGAAAAAAATAATTTAGGATATATGTATTCTTTTTGGCCTGATGTGTTAACATTAAAAGAAATAGGAAGTCCTAAGGATATTGGAACATATTTTGGGTTATGGGGAGAAAATGAAGATTTATGTGCAAAAATTATTACAGCACAATGCCGACAAAATACAAATTATGACATTGTTAGATATGCAGCACATCCTTTCTTCTTGGATGGTTATACTGTTCTTGCAAATGGAGAAAATACATTCTTTGAAAAGAATAGAGATTATCAACAATCTTTGTATAAGGGGTATATTGGTTTTGAATCAGATTCTCAATGCTTTTTATATACACTTCATTATATTAATAAAATTTTAAAATGGCCCTTGAAATATTATAAACATACTATAACTCCACTTTCATATGAAGAAATAGAGAAAAGACCGGATAAAGAGATTTTATTAAGAATAAAAGCGTCACTTTCTCATTTGGAAATAAACGGACCAAATACAATTTTATCAGTTCTTCCAACTGGCGAGTTAATGTGTGTTTGTGATGCTAAAAAGTTGCGACCTGTTGTCGTTGGAAGAACTGAAGATACTGTAATAATGACATCTGAAGTTACTGGTATTAATGATGTCTTATCTAATAGAGATGTGTCTCTTGATATATATCCAAATGAACATGAAACAGTTGTTGTAGGAAATGATTTATCGGTGGAAAGATGGAAACAGTAAACATTAATCAATTACATATGGATGATTTACCTTGGATTATTGAATATGATGAGTCTAAGTGTATTCAATGCGGTAAATGTACTGCTGTATGTTCATTTGGTTCTATTAAACCTAAAATTGAGAGAAGAAAAAATCCGTCAAGTAATTTGGCAAAACCGTCATATTCAAAAGTATTAGTTATAAAACAACAAATATCGTTTCAGCATCATTGCAGAGGTTGTGGAATGTGCTCAAGAGTATGCCCTAATGGTGCAATAAAGGCAGTTAGAAATGTTAATGACAGATATTCTGTTAGATATAGAGCAGCTAAGGCAGATTCGCTAAAAAAAGGTGGCAGGTCTAATTTGAATACAGAAGGTAGAACTTTAGATAAGATAAAAATTGGTAGAATTTCTCAAATGACAGACCCTTCTTTAGATGCAGCACGTCATGAGTTTGAGTTGCGTACTCCTTTTGGAAGAATTTTATCTGCTGATAAACTAGGATTTGAATTAAATAATGATAATATAGAATTATCAAAACAATTACCTCCAAATAGGTGGATATATCCTATTATAATGGGGGATATGTCAATAGGTGCTATATCTTGGAGAATGTGGGAAGCGATGGCTATTGCTACAGCGTATCTTAATGAAGTTATGGGCTTGCCTGTCAGAATGTGCACTGGTGAAGGAGGAATTCCTGTAAGATTATTAAAATCACGTTATTTGAAATATATGATTTTACAAATTGCCTCTGGGCATTTTGGGTGGAATAGAATAATTCAATCTATGCCGGATATGACAGAAGATCCTGCCGGAATTTTAATAAAAATAGGTCAAGGGGCTAAACCGGGTGATGGCGGCTTATTGATGGCAAGTAAAGTAGCTCGTTATGTTCAAGAAATTAGAGGAGTTCCAAGAGCTGATTTATTAAGTCCGCCTACTCATCAAGGATTATATTCTATAGAAGAAAGTGTTCAGAAAATGTTTTTATCCATGAATGCAGCTTTTAATTTTAGAGTACCTGTTGCAATAAAAGTTGCTGCTTCTGTTACAAGTGTAGCTGTATATAATAATCTTTTAAGAGATCCATACAATATAGTTGGCGGTTTTTTCTTAGATGGTTTAGCAGGTGGAACTGGTGCTGCTCATGAAATATCTTTAGATCACACTGGACATCCAATCACATCAAAACTTCGTGATTGTTATTTGGCAGCTGTTCATCAAGGACGGCAAGGTGAAATTCCTTTGTTTGCAGGTGGTGGGCTTGGTCAAACCGGTAGTTTTGCTGCTGATGCTTTTAAGTTAATTTGTTTAGGTGCAAATGGTGTTTTTACAGGCAGGTTGTTGCTTGAAATTGCCGGATGTGTTGGCAATGATGTTGGAAAGTGTAATGCTTGTAATACAGGGCTTTGTCCTGCAGGAATTGCTACTCAGGATTTGTGTTTGACAAAAAGGCTTGATATAGATCTTGTTGCTCAAAATATTGTTAATTATTTCATTGCAACACATATAGAACTTAAGAAGTTAATGGGACCAATTGGAAACTCGACACTTCCTATTGGTCGTTCTGATGCTTTAATTACTGTAGATAAAAATATTTCAGATAGATTGGATATTCAATATGCCTGTTAAAATGGATAGATTATATGAAAAATGATAAAGTGATTATAAAAACATTAATTAATAACAATAGAATGTCTACGCAAGAATTATTACAGTTAATAACTTCTAAAATTGCAGATGGTTATACTGATTTTGAAATAGATGCTTGTGGTCAGCATAATATAGGTGGCTCAGTGTGGGCTAAAAATAGAAATGAAAATTTGAATTTTAAAATAAAAAATCCAGGACAACGAGTTGGAGCAATGGCTCTTAGTGGAACAAAAATTGTTGTTGATGGTTCTGCTCCTGCAGATGTGGGTTGGTTGAATTCTGGAGCTGAAATAATAGTAAAAGGTGATTGCGGTGATACTGCAGCACATTGTGCTGCTGGTGGTAAAATATATGTAGATGGTCGTGTTGGAGCAAGAAGCGGGGCGTTGATGAAGCATGATCCAAAATTTGAGAATCCTGAATTTTGGGTTTTAAAAAATACAGGTTCTTTTGCTTTTGAATTTATGGGTGGAGGAATTGCTGTTGTTTGCGGTTATGATTGTGATAATTTAAAATCGGTTCTTGGCAGCCGTTCTTGTGTTGGTATGGTTGGCGGTACAATATATGTTCGAGGTCCGATTGATGATATCTCTGGCAGTGTACAGATTATTAATCTTGATGATTCAGACATAAAATTTTTAAAAGAAGGTCTTAACATCTTTTTATCAAAAATAAATAAAATTGAATTATTTGAAAAATTAACGATATTTTCTCATTGGAGAAAGATTGTGTCACTTTCTCCTGATATAAAAGAAAAGAAAATTTCTGTTGCTGAATTTAGAAAGAATAATTGGATAGAAGGCGGCATTTTTGGAGATTTTGTTCATGATGACTTTATTGTTTATTCAATGCCAGCAACTGCAGATGGAAGAGTACATATCCCAAAATGGAATAAAGAAAACTGTATTGATTGTAAAATATGTTTAAATAATTGTCCACAAAATGCAATTGAAGAAATAAATAAAGAATATTGTTCTGATTCCAGAAAATGTATTGGATGTGGAATATGTGAAGCAGTTTGTCCTAAAAATTGTTGGACTATTACTTCTAATAGGTGTGAAATAACATAATTTTTTATAATTGTTAAAAATTGTTAATATGAATTAAATTATTTTAAATATTTTCTAAATGTTTAAAGTAATTTGCCGATATATTGAACTGTGTATAACTTTAGGAGTAAAGTATGTCAGAAGGAATAAACAATAATTCAGGTGTAAACTTCATAAAATCTATTTTAGATAAATTAGGCGTTAACAGTGAGACTGTTAGTAGTGCTGATGTGGCATCAATATTCTCTTTGACAGAAGATTCAAATGGTAATGGCGAAGTTGATAAATCAGAATTTATCGAAGCTATATCTGAATATTATAATACAGAGATAGATTTAGCTAGTTTAGAAAATGAATTTGTTGATTCTTGGAATGAATTTTCAGGCTCTGATGGTTATTCTGATACTCTTTCTTATAATGATTTGACTAAAATGAATGAGCAAAGCGCAAATATTTTGCAAAATAGCGATAAGAATTATGTAAATAATGAAAACTATACTGCTCCCCAAAAACAAAATACAGTTAATTCAACAATTCAAGCTGTATCTACTGACAGTCTTTCCGGACAGTCTAGTTCAGAATTGACAGCTGAAAGAAGCTCTATATTACAACAAATTAATGACTTGAGATCACAAAAAGAAAATAATGAAGCTGTTAATAATGCAAAAGCTGATGTTGAAGCTAAAAAAGCAGCATATGATGAAGCATTAAAAGCTTTAGAAAATGATGATATAAAAAATGAAAATGAAAAATCTTTAAATGATTTAAAAACAGAAAAAAGTGAAAATGATACTCTTATTTCAAACCAAAAAGGTGTTATTGATGGTTTGAAAGATTCAATTTCCTCACAGCATACGATTATTGATTCTATTAAATCTGAGATATCTTCTTTAACAGCACCTTCTGAAGATGATTATAAAACAACAGATGAAGAAGGAAATGAAGTAGTTGATAAAGAAGCATATAATGAAGCAAAATCAAATTATGAAGCAAAAAAAGCTGCATTAGAAAAAAGTCTTAAGGAGGCAGAAAAGGTACTAGCACAGTTAGAAGAAAATTTAGCTGAGGCTGAAAATGGTTTAGCTGCATTAGAAGAACAAGGTACTCAACTTGACTCTGATATTCAAGAATTGACTCAAACAATTCTATCTCAAGATCAGGATAATTCTGCTGCTAAAGCTGTAAATGATGCATTAGAAGCTTATAATCAGGCAAAAGAAGTCTTAGAAACTACTGAACAAGAGCAAATTGCTACAATAGATGCTGATATAAGTCAATTGCAAGAAAATTTGTCTGCTTATGATGAGGCTATAACTATTGCTGAGCAAAAAGAAGCTGAAGAAGCAAAGACTTCTGCAGGCTTTGTTAATGATGGTAGAATACTGCAGGATGAAGATGGTAATTTCTATGTCGAAACTGAGCCTTCGACTGGTGATGCTTCAAATAATTCAAGTTTAAATAATATAATAGATAATTCTTATGACTTTGACGCTTTAGGTGTTTCTTCCGGTGAGGCAAAAGATAAGTTACTAGAAGCTATTCTTTCTGAGAATAATATTTCAGACCCTAATGCAGTGACAGAGGGGCAAAAAATTGTTTTACCAAATCCATATTTAGTTCTAGAACTACAGAGAGAAGGTGAACCAATTGATACTATTTCTGTCTATGGTGAAAATGGAACCAGCATTCCAATATATAATCCTGATGGTAGCTTAGCATCAGAAACTATAGAATATGAAAGTGGTGCCTCTGAAATAATACAATATACTTATGATGAAAATGGTAATAAAACTGCTGTTGGATCAAGATTCAATTCTGCACAACAGGAGGTTACAAAGTATACGTCTGAATATGATGAAGATGGTAATATAATTGTTAAAGAAGGTGAATATTATAATTCTGATGGTACTACTATGGTAAACTATCGTTGGGAATATAATGATGATAATACTGCTATTTTAAAGAAATGGGGTGGCTCTTCTGAATCCGATACTACAGAAACAAACCCGCATGTATATGATGTTAAATTTGATGAAAATGGTGCCGAAATTGAAAGAACAGAAACTATAGAAGATGAAAATGGCAGAATTACAACTTTTGGTCATTATAGCAATATAGGCGCCAAAATAGATGAAACAGAGTATACATATAGAGGTGATACGCAAGAGCTTTCTTCTGAAACAACAACTCAATATGATCCTCAAACAGGTTATATATTATCTAGAACAGAAATAAATTATAATGAGGATGGTTCTACTTCGACTTATAATATTACATATGAAAATAATATTGAATTTTCTAGAACCTTAGTTGAAAAAGATAAAGACAATAATATTGTTGGTGAATATAGTATTAGTATTGATCCTGATACTGGAGAAGAAGTTAGAACTCCAATAAATGGTACTGGTGATGTTCCCGGTGATGACGATGGTCAAGGCGGTGGAATCGGTAGTGTTGATGATGATCCTACGGCTGCACTTTTAAATGCTGCAAGAGTGGAAACTGTTGAAGATGAAGATGGTAGAATTACCGGTAAAAGTTATTATGATGAAAATGATAAACTAATAGGTGAATCCAGCTATTTATACGACAGTGAAACTCAAGATATTTCTATGGAGCAAACTATCCAATATAATCCGGAAACCGGTGATAGAGAATATAGACATGAAGTATATTATAATGATGATGGTTCAACATCTACATATAATACAACTTTTGATAATGGTAAAGAAACTGATAAAGTTTTAATAGAAAAAGATGCTAATAATAATGTAACAGGTAGATATAAAATTACAATGGATCCTATACATTTTAACGAAATTAGGACTCCTATAGATGAAAATGGAAATATGATTGATGAGCAAGGTCGTCTAATAGATGAACAAGGCCGCCTAATAGATGAACAAGGCCGCCTAATAGATGATCAGGGTCGCTTAATAGATGAAGATGGTAATATTGTAGATGAAAATGGTAATATTATCAGCGAAGGTGAATATCAAATTACTGATGAAAATGCTTTATCATATGTAGCTGCAGTAGATCAACTTATTTCTGACATAGATGCTTTACAAGATTCTGGTATGCCAGAGTTTGTTTATGAACAGCAGGAAAAATTTACAAAAGAAATTCTTCCTAATCTGTTATCAGACGAAAGTATATCAGTTCGTGATAAAGCTGAAATAATGAAAAAAATATCTGATTATGATAGTACAATTATGACAGATTATTTATCATTAACACTATATTCTCATGAAGGTTATAATTATATGCTTGATATAATGGCTGATTGTAATTCTGTTGAAGAAGCTGTTTATTTCTCGAAGACTTTTGAGACGATATATGATGATGAATATGCAAGCTTGAGTGGATACATGACTAATATTGCTTTAATTCAACAAAATACTGAGGATGCTCTGACATATATGAACTCTCTTGCAACGTTATATCAAAAAGCAAAATCAAGCGAAGATTATAAATTATTAAATGAAACATTTGATTTATCTAATACTTTATATAATTTATTGATTGGTGATCATGAAGCTGAATTTGTTTCAAATTTTATAAGTATTATAGATCTTCCAGAAAGTTCTGAAAATTATACAGAGCTTGCTGATTGGCAAATTGATGCTTATGCATCTAAATATTCAAGTGCTAAAAGTATAGTAGAGGCTGTTAATAACGGTAAATTAGATCAGAGTACAGGCATGTATCTCATTACTCAATTAAATGGTGGAGATTTAAGTGCTATTTCATCGGATATTGCTTCTCTAGATAAAAACGACTTGGATTTATTCTTTGATATGTGTACAAATGATTATAGCAAAAAATATGATGTAAATACCTTTAATTCATCTATAATAACAGATGTTCAAGGTACATCTGCTCAAAAATATGCTACAGAACTTTCTCAAACTATTGAAAAAATTGAGTGGTATAAAGAAAATGGCATTGAGACTGTTGAATATGGTGAGCTCTTAAGTTATAGAAAAGAATTATTATATAATACTTTAAATGATTCAAGTGTTACTGTTGATGATAAAATTAAAATTTTAAATGATTTATCAGAATACGATAATATTTTCTTAGCAGATTATTATAAAACATTATATCAATATGAATCATTATCGGCTACGATGAACATTTTTAATGATTGTAATTCAGTAGACCAACTTGTTTGTTTGGCAAATGTATTTGAAAAAATATATCAAGGAACAGACGTAAAATTCTCTGACTATATTATTGCAAATTATAAAAGTACTAATTCAGATGAACAAGTAAAAATTGTAGAAAAATTAATTTCTTTATACGATAATGCTTCACAAGAGGAAATTTTAGAATTAAATAATAATATTGATGTTCCAAATATTTTACAATCATTATTAAGTGGAAATACAGAAACAAAGCAGCTTGAAGCTTTAATGCAAAAGTTATTTAATAATGAAAATGTAGCTAAAATTGATAGTTCTAGCTTAGGTTTAGAAGATATTGTTATTGAAAAACTACCTGAAAAGTACCCGGATACTAAGAGTATACTAAAAGCTCTTGCAAATAATGATATTAGTGAAAAAGTCGCTTTATATTTATTACAACAAATGGATGTATCAGAAGTAGTTAAATCTTTCAGAGATATGTGGGATATTGATGAAGTAAAATATCTTCCTTTAATGCTTGATCTATTTGGTAAAGATTTCACCTGTTAAATATTATTATTAAAAATTATTAAAATTTATATATTACCTATATTAGAAAAGCTAAAGTAAAAAAGAAAAACAGCCGATATAGGTAATATGTAAAAAAGGAGTTTAGTATGGATATTAATTTTTTAATTTCTAATTATTTGAAAAATAATAGTGAAGCAGATATTGAAACTGTAGAAAACGCAATTAATACCCTAAGAGAATCAGTTGGCGGCGACGGATATAATTCAAGCTATAATATTTCAATTTTTTCTCTCGATAGTGACACTGAGTCTATGTCTGAAGAAGAATTTATTACATTAATGTGCAATGCTACAGGGAAGAGTGTTGAAGAAATTGAAGATGACGTTAGTATTTTATTTGACATTTTAGATAGTGAAGAAGGAGGTAAGGGAACTTTATCAAAATCTGAATTGTCTTTATTTTTAGATAATAACAATAATATATCAAAATTTACTATATGGGATAGATTGTATGCTTATGATGATGAAGAAATAATGCAATATAGTAGTCAATCTGAACCTTCAGAAGCTGGTGACAATACCACTGGCACAACAGGTACAGAAGGTACAACAGGTACAGGTGGTACAACAGGTACAGAAGGCACAACAGGTACAGAAGGTACAACAGGTACAGAAGGTAATGAAGGTGATGAAGGAACATCTGGAAACGGTGATAATACTGATCCGGTATTAGATTTTAATGATGTTAATGTTGCAAAATCATATGTTAGTAAATTTATAGATGATACATTGAATACTCCTGAAAAAGTTATAAACTGGTTGCTTAATGAAGGAATAATAACAGAAGACCAAGCTGAATTATTAAAAAGTGCATATATTGAATTTTCACCTAAAGATGAAGAACAAATAGAATTATTAATTGCATCTGGTCTAACCAGAGCAGAAGCTATTGATACGCTTAAAAGAGCTGGTAAGCTTAGTAGTGGAGATGAAAATTTAAAGAAAGAAATGCAAGCTACTATTTCAGAAACAGCTGCAGAGTTATATGCAAATCAGCTTTATGATGCAATGTATGATTTGGGTACTGATGATGAACAAATGGCTAATATAATGAATGATGAAAATTTAACAGCTGCTGATTGGGTTCTAATTATATCAAAATATAATGAAATAGGTCCTGGAAGTTTCATTCAAGATATTGATGGTGATTTTTCTGGAGAAACTCAAAAAAAATATGAATCAAAGGTGGCTGAAGTATTAATAGAAGCTGTAGAACAAGGCGATGAGGCTGCGTTAGATTTATTATGTAAAGAATTTTATAACGGTACTGCAGGTATGTTTGGTACTACGGATGAATTTATTGAAGCTATATTTGCGAATGCAAGTGAAGAACTTTTAGCAAAAATGTACGAGAGATATTCTGAGGTTAATACAGGTAGAGATATAATAAAAGATATTAAAGGGGATTTCTCTTTTAGTACTGAAGATAAATACATTAGAATGATAACTGAAGCATATAGCAAGTATAGATAATTAATAATTTAAATAGGGAGGAACTATATTTCCTCTCTATTTTTTTTAAAGTTAATATTTGTTTTAAATTTTGTTTTATTATAATACTCATCTAAAGGAATTGGTAATAAATATTTTTCTTTTACTTTATTTGTTGGAACAAATACCCCTGATAAATTATTTTCAAAAATTAGAGTCCATTCCTTTTTCTTTAATAATTCATTGAATACCGGATATTCTTTTTCAATGAGCAATACATCTGTTTTATAATCTCTAATTATCTTGTACCAATCATTTTTTAATAAATGAAAATCTTTTAATTCCAATAATAATTTGGGATCATAAACTTCTTCATATCGTCCATCCATAACTATAAGATTATTTGGATATAATTTATAAGCTGCATAACTTCCCCAATCAAAATTAATAAATAAATTACCTTTCAGATTATTAATTTGTATAAATTCAATTGCAAATCGTGGATATTTTGTATCTGTAATAATAATTTGTTTATTCTTGTTTAATAACGGTGGTAATGAAAGTATTATTATGAAAAAGTATATACATATTTCTTTCAGAAGAATAATACTTTTAGTTATATCTTCATTTATTTTTAATTTGTCTTTTATATATTTCATTATTGCATTGAAGATTGTGTAAAATTCATCATAAAGAAGTGTGCCAACAGTAAAAATAAAAAATGATTGGTGTCTTATATGCATTATTGATAAATATGTCATTGTTATTATTATTAGAAATTTCGTTTTATCTAATTTTGAATATGTAATTTTGGTTTTAATGAAATATATAACTTGAGTTAAAAGCATTATAATTAAATATATTTTATATCTCATATATGAGTATAAATATTTGGAGTGAAAAGGCGATGTCCATTCTGAAATATAGTTTCTGTCCATCGTTGCTGCATAAAAAAGAAATTTTACATATTCAAATCCGTATGGATTTATGAATAAAGATAATAAACAAGCAATTAATGTTATAAAATAATTTTTAATTGGTTTTTTATTTAAAAATTCACCTACGCAATATATAGCTAATAGTCCAATACCGCTTATACAACCTCCGTGTATATTGCTCCAAAATAACATTATAATAGGTAAAAATATTAGGTATTTATAATTATTGGTAATTCTGACTTTTTCTAAAATATATATAAACAAGGCAAAAAATAAACAAGTAAAGAGTAAGCATCTTATAGTTGGACCTAATGCTTTATTTGCAACTAAAAACATAATTGCAAAGTATAATATATTATATGGAACTGTAGATTGAGGTTTTCTTAATTCTACTGTTTTATAACATATTAAAATTGTTAATGCTGTTAATATGCCTTTTAATATAATTAAACCAGAGTCTCCAAAATATTTAAGCGCAAGATAGAAAAAAATGCTTGCACCCCATTCATGATCATACCAAGCATGTGTTGGTGTATATGATAAAAAATCATATTTTAATATATCTAAATTCTCTACAATATACCCACCAGCTATTAACCTTGCCCAAAGATCATTATCAGGTATATTTTTTACGCAAGTCATCCCTATACAAAAAATAACAATTGAAATTAAGAAAATGATTTTTAATAAAGTATTTTCTTTTACTTCCATTATTTATTCATCCAAATCAATTTTATTCTTTAATTTCATTACAACAATAGAATCTTCTTCGATTTCCATCGCTTCTCCAACTTCTGCATATGTTAAAGGAGTACTTTGATACAAATTTGTACCTGCAGATTGTAGTCTGTTTTGATCCGGATTTGGAATTAATATTCCTTTAGATACAGCAATCGCTTGTGAAAATCCTGGAACTTTTAAAATATGCCCTATTACTGATATTCCTGCACTTTTTGCTATTTCTTTTTTGTCTTTAGGTGTTGAAAGCCTTAGTGTCCCATATAAATCCATATTTTCAACTTCTTTTATTCTATTTTCTTCGCTAGGTATTGTATATTGTATGAGTTGTACTTTTAAATATCCGTTTCTTTTCCCTCTTTTAGGTTTTATATATTCTTTTATTTTTACTGTTATAATTGCATTTTTCTCAATATACTCCAGCTCTGATATAAAATATCTATCTAATGATTGAAAAGATAATTCATTATTTTCTTTTTGTAAGTAACTTGAACTAATAGTGTTATGGGATATTGCATATAACTTGTATGGGAGAATTTCAGCATATGCAAAAACTGGCAATAAAAATAAACTTAATATTGTCATTAATATTATTTTTTTCATGGATATCTCCTTTTCCCCATTTCATTAAGATTATATCATTATTATACAGAAAAA
Organism: Candidatus Gastranaerophilales bacterium; assembly: GCA_944323285.1. Classification (GTDB taxonomy): domain Bacteria; phylum Cyanobacteriota; class Vampirovibrionia; order Gastranaerophilales; family Gastranaerophilaceae; genus Avigastranaerophilus. The sequence continues at coordinate 80,145 of CALURV010000010.1, forward strand.
AAAGAAACCTTATATGGTTTCTTTTTTTTCTGTTAACTCTTTAATTATTTCTATTTTTCGCATATTACCGGTCTTTTTCAATTCTGTTATTGGATTTATTCGACCTACATTCTTTCTCCATTCTTTCATAAAAAATTTATTTTTTTGTAATTGTTTTACTTTATTCATATTGTTTTTTAAAATTATTGCTTTTTTGAAAATATCACTTATATATCCTTCATCATTTTCTTCTTTTGCTTGTTTGTAGTGACTATATAAGCTTTGTTGATATTTCCCGGATGTTTTAAAAATTCTTTTATTATTTGCTTCAACTATCTTGAAAAATTCCTTTTCACTTATTGTATCTTTGTATTCTGCTAAAGAATCAAGGTCAAGCGAGATAAAATCGTAATAATTCTCTTCATATTTAAAGTAAGTTCTATTCTTGCTTTTTTGATTTGTTAAATTATCTAATTTGTCAAAACTGTCGTCTGATATAATTTGTGAAATATAATTTTCTATATTTGTTATTTCATTAAGATTAGTTTCTATATTTTTATTTATCTCAAGAACTTTTTCTCTTTTTCCTTTTTCTGTCATTAAAAACTCCTTACCGTAATATTGTATATACAGTATTTTTATCGTCACTTTTAATTTTTTTCTTTAATATTGGTTATTCTTTTGTTAATAATTCTTAAAATAATAAATAAAACAAGCAATTATTTAAAAAGTATATACTTTATATATATAGATGTTGAGGTGTATATGCAAGCTTTATTAAATTTATTATATAGAAGAACTCGTTTTACAGTATTTGTATTAGTTAATATCTAGTATGGATAAACTAAAAAATATAATACAGAAATTATAAACATTATCCATGTTATAATATTAATTTTTTCTTTTTGTGAACATAATAATTTTAGTATTGGATATATAATGAATCCACAAATTATACCTGTTCCTATATTATAAGTAAAAATCATTGCTGTAATTATAAAAACAGTAGTAGAAAATTCAGAAATATCTTCAAAATCGATTTTTGTTATTACTGAAGTCATGATTATACCAACATAGAGAAGAGCAGGGGCATAAGCATACGACGGGATGATTGATATAATTGGTGAAAGAATAAGGCCAATTAGAAATAATAATCCAACAGTAGTGGCAGTAAATCCTGTTCTTCCTCCAGCACTTATTCCTGTCATTGAATCTAAATAAGTTCCAGGTGTTGTTGTTCCCATAATAGGTGCAAGCATAACAGCAAGTGAATCGGCAATCATTACTTTTTTTAAATTAGTAATATTTCCTTGTTTATCTACAAAGTTACCTTTATATGAAAGACCAACAATAGCACCTGCTGTATCAATATTTACGAGTATGAAAATTACAAATAACATTGGTAAAAAATTTTTATCAAATAATCCAGAAAAATCTGTTTGTAATATTGAAGATGAGAAATTAGCAGGTATTGAAAATATTTTATCAGGAATTTGTACATCTCCAATTAGTATTCCTATTAAAGTTGTAGTTAAAATTGATATTAATACTGCTGCTTTGTTGTTTCTTTTTACAAGAAAAATGATAGAAATAAAACAAAATAATCCTAAAATTACATTTAAAGAAATAAAGTTACCTGTTTCTAGAGGAATAGAATTTTGTGTGAAATTTACAATTCCAATATCTTTCATTGCAATAAAAATAAAAAATAATCCAAGTCCTGAGCAGAATGCCAGTTTTATAGTTTGCGGAATTTGATTAACAATAAAAGCTCTTATATTAAAAATAGATAATAATAATAATAAACAACCACTGATAAAAATTGCCGCGAATGCTGTTTTAATAGAAAACCCCATTGTGTTAACCAATGTATAAGATATAAAAGCAGTTTCACCTAAAAAAGGGGCAACTGCATAAGGTCTATTCGCAATTAGACCCATCATAATGCTTCCAATAAATACTAGTAAACAAGTAACAGTAAGTGTGGAATTAAAGTTAAGTCCTGCTTGCTCTAATATTTTAGGACTTAGTATAAATAAATATGACATTGTAAAGAATGTTGTGAGGCCTGCAAAAAATTCAGTTTTTATATTTGTATTATTTTCTTTAAATTTAAATTGTTTTTCTAAAATATCCATTATATTAGGCTTTCAAGCTTTTTCTTTGTTTTGTTATCAAATGTATTTTTAATATCTTTTTTACCATTAAATAGAGGTTCAGTTGTTTCTTTTATTATATCATTAATAATTTTGTAATTTTCATTGATTGGTGTTGGTTTTGTTTTTGGAAGCATTTCAATAAATAAATAAGAATGATAGGGTTTTTTATTCTTATCTTCTTCAATTAATTTTTTTGCTGATTTTATTTTCGCAGGAATTATTAATCCTGTTTGAGCCATTTTATCAATAGATTCATCACTAGATAAGAATTGTATAAATTTCATAGCTTCTGTTTTATTTTTTGATTTTTTCGAAATAGCCCAGCCGGAAGCATCTATATATACTTTATTATTATATGAAACAGGAAATTCAATTATATCCCAATCAAAAGTTATGGTTTGTCTGAATTTTGGAGTTATCCACCTCCCACTTAAATACATAGCAAGTTTTTTATTGATAAACATTTGTGCTGTTGTCATACTGCCTATTTCTGATTTTGTAGGGGCAGCGTGATATTTGTTGATTAAATCTGTATATAATTGTAAAGCTTCAATGCTTTTTTCTTCAGTAATAATAAGTTTTTTCATGTCATCGGAATATATACCGCCGCCGTTTGATGAAAGAAAATAACTCCAATATAGCATTTCTTCTTCAAAATTTATTCCAAAATGGTTTTTGTTTTTTAGTTTAATTGCTGAATTTTTTAAAGAATTAATATCTTTTATATCTTTATTTGGGTTTATTCCTGCTTCTTTCAGCATTTCCTTATTGTAATATAGAACAAGTGTTGAAATATCTCTTGGTATGGCATAAATTTTATTATTATCTTTAAAACAATTTAATGCTTCCTCATAATATTCATCTTTTTTTATGATAGTTGTCATATCTTCCAGCAAGTTTGCCTTTACATACATTTTTATATTTTGATTATTTATAAAGATTACATCAGGTTCTAAATTAGAAGCAAACAATAGTTGCAATTTTTGAAAGTAATTTTGGGGTATATGTATAAACTCTATTTTTATATTTGGATGAATTTCTTCATATTTTCTAATTAAATCTTCTATTATTAATGTTTCACTTTGAGAACCCCAAGAAGAAAATTTAATTATGGTCTTTTTTTCAATATTTGTGTTTTTATAAGAAAAAAATATAATTAATACAATAATAAAAAAAGTAACTAATAAGAAAATATTTTTTTTCATCTTTTATAAAACAACCAATTCTTTCATTGAATCATTAGAAATTTCAACCATTGCTTTATAAGAATCTAATCTAACTATATAAACGTCATTATCACCATTTTTATCATAATACCTTGCTTGTAGGTTTATTTGTGATAAATCGGAAAATTTTTGTAGAAGGAAAACACTTTCTCCAATGTATCCGAATAAAGCGATTGTATTTTCATATGTTGTCAGATAAAATCCTTTAGTTGGAGTTATACTAAGAATTGAAAGTAATTCTGCATTTTTTTCTTTTTCTTGTAAGTCTTCTTTTCTTAGTTCATCAACAGATGGTAAATCTAATTCTTCAGATTCATTATAATTTATTGGATTTGAGTGTAGCGATTTAATATTATTTTTGTTTTTTAAAATTGTTGAAGTTTTCTTTATTGAACTTTTATATTCATAAGCATTTGTATTATTAATTTGTTTAACAATACTTGGAATATCAAAACAAGCAAATGTACTTTTGTCTGCAGCTTTTATTTCTATCTTAAAATTAGGTTTTGTAGTAAAGGTATTTGACTTACATTTTATATTTCTATTATGTTTCAAAAATTTTGTGTTAGATTTTTTTCTTACTGAAAATTTATTAGGAAATATTGTATAATTATTATTTCTTTTTGATTCTTTTATGAGTTTTGAAAGTTTTCTTATAGTTAAATACATTAATATGATTAAACCTAATAAAAATAGAGAAAATGTATTTATAAGATTATTTGTAGAATACATAAAATGGTAATCTTTTGATGTTTTTGATAATAACTTTAAAGAGTAACCATTATTCATGTTTATAGACATTATTATATAATTAGATTCCATTCCTTTGTTTAAATATGGTTTTTGGTCAAAGGAGAGTTTTATGTCTTTTTTATTTCTATTATTTTTATATATAACTTTTATTTTTTTATTATTTATTCTTGTATCAGGAAGGAAAACAGTATATGAATCATCTGAAATCTTTTGAATAAATGCTTTACTTTTGTAAGTGTTATCAAAATATATATTTAGTGTACAAGTATTATTTTTTATAGGATCAATAATTACTCTAGATATATTATTATATGTCACTTCTTTTGCTTGTACTACAATCGCAGTAAATAAAAAAAGTAAAGTAAATGTAAATAATTTTATAAAAGAAAAATTTTTCATATTTATAATAGATTCCAATGGGTATTATATTCTTAATTCATATAAATTTATTATACTAACATTAAAACATCAAAATACATAATTTGTCATTTATTCAAATAAAATTGTAGATATTTTATGCAACATAACTTAATTTCTTGATTAAAATAAGATTAAGTTTATAATCTTGTATATAGTTATTTAATTTGATATTATAAGATAATGATTGGCAAAAGTATGAATATAACGGATGAACAAGTAAGTAAAATATTTGAATTAGCATCAATGGAGTCTAAACTTTCAAAAGATGAAATAACTTCAGTTGATATATCAGAAGCATTAATTGCAATAGAAAGAAAAATATATTCTTTTTCTTCAGGAATAAAGATAGATTCTTTGGAAGATAAAAAGATATTAATAGCTGATGACTTAGAACTTTCTATATATCAGTTAAGTACTGTTCTAAAAAAAATCGGTATAGTTCCAAGCGTTGCCAGACATAAAGAAGAAGCTATATCTGAGCTTCAGAAAGTCCATTTTGACTGTGTAATTATAGATTTATTTATGCCGGATAGTGCTGACGGTTTCGATTTAATAAAAATGGCAGTAAAAAGAAGGTCGGAGACAGGATCAAGTTCTAAAATAGTTGTTATCTCCGGTACAGATGATACTTTGTTAGTTGATCATTGTTATGAATTAGGTGTTGATTTTTATATTCAAAAGGATAAAAATTGGCATTCAAAATTACTAAAGTATTTAAGCACAACATTCCAATCAGATAAAAATATTGCATTTACAAGATACATAATAAATAATAATATTGTTTCTTATATTATTAAAAAATTTAATGATCCAAAGGTTTTTGATATAATAATAAAAAATATTAATTCTTCAATGTACACAGGTATAAAAAATATACTGTTTGATTTAAAAGAAATTATAGATTTTGATATGGAGAATGCATATATATTTGCTGATATATATAAAATATGCGCTGATAATGGTGGAAAGTTTATATTAGTAAATCCATCTTCTAAAATTAAAGAAGCATTAGCTTTTGCATATTTAGAAGATATTATTCCTTATGCTAGTTCCGTAGAAGAAGCAGTGTCTATAATGCTTGAACCTTCTAGTTCACAGTAGAATTTTCTAACATTAAGACTCTTCTTAAATGTCTATCTTTTTGAAATTCAGTATTTAGCCAAATATCACAAATGTCTTTTGCGAGATATTCTCCAATAATTCTTTGACCTAAGCATAAAACGTTTGTATTATTATGTTGTCTGGAAAATTTTGCTGAAGTTGTATCGGAACAAACAACAGCTCTTATATTTTTTATTTTATTTGCAGCAATACTCATTCCAATCCCTGTGCCACATATAAGAATTCCCTTTTCATATTCGTTAGAAATGATTTTTTTGCATAATTGTTTTGCGATTATAGGATAGTCAATTGAGTCAGTATTGTAACATCCTATATCATTAATTATATAGTTTTTTTCTTTAAGATATTCAATTAATTTGTTTTTTAAAAGAAACCCAGCGTGATCACAGCCTATAATAATTTTATTATTCATATTAAACTCCATAAGTAAATTGTACCATTAATATAATGTTAAATGTAATTGTTACAAAAATTAAAGAAATAAAGTAGACATAGCATGTTTTCTCATATTTAAGTGTTTATATAAATGAAGGTAGGATAAAAATGTCTCAAATTCCAACAAATAATACATATAGTGTTTCTAACGGAACTCCTTTATATAATTACCAATATCCGACATCAAAGACATTGGTAACTCCGCAAGGGCAAGGCGTAAGCGTAAGTTCTAATAATGGGAATTCTCAAATATACCAATATCCTACAACTTCATTATATAATCCTAATACTAATACAGATGCTAATAAACAGGCGGCATCTGGTGTAAACATATACATATATAATCCTTCAGGAATAGGAGGACCAAGTTCTAATTCAACTGCAAATGCAAGTTATGGATATCCTATTCCAAGTTTACAAACAAATGTAAATAATAATGTGCCACAAGGAAATACAGTAGTAGCAAATACGCCAATATCAGACGATAATCATAACAAAACAGAAGAGAAACAAAAAACAAAAAAAGTTGTAGAGCTAACCGATAATTATATAAAAACGTTAGAAAATTATTTAAGAAGTAAAGATGCTAGTATTAGAAAAATAGGAATAAAAGAACTAATTAAAAGATATGAAGAAGATAGTTCAAGATATGATGATCCTGCATTAACAGCATTATTAAACATTGCTCTTCAAGATTCTGATGTTAATAATCGTGTCTTTGCAATGAGTCCAATAGCTTCAGGCAGTGCTCATGGTGACGATAATACTATAAAATTGTTACAGCAATTACAAACTTCAGATAAAATGTATGGACAAGAAGCGAAAATGGCAAATGATTCATTGTTAAATGCAGTACAAACAAAAATAGAAATACCGGATAATTCGCCGGAGAAAAAAGATAAAAAAAATGAAAATTAAGTGAAGGTAAAAGAAAATGTCAGTAGTAAGTAGTGTAATACCTAAAATAACAACAGCAGCAAAGAAATTTTCAGGTAAGCCTTTAGGAGTTATGTCTAAAGCAATTGCTGTTGCAACTTGTGCTTCAGTTCTTTATGATACACACATAAATGGAAGAGAAAGAGCATATTCATTAGATGAAGTAGAATCCGGTGATAGATTTTATAACCAATTTAAGCAATTTATGACTAGTGATAGAGAAAGCGCTACAATTTGTAAGCTAAAAAAGATTTGGTATAACTTGCAGCAAGATTTCCCATTTTATCATATTACTTCTAAAACAAAAGGGTATTTAGCCGGTGCAGGAAATACACTATTAAAAAGTTTACCATTAATAGGCTTATCAGCAGTAGCACTTAAATTTAAAAAAGCAGGTAAAGTTGCAGGTATATTACTTGGAATTAATGCCATTCAGGCTTTATTATGTGATGTAATGGGTATTGACTTTAAAAAACCAGAAAGACGTTATTAATAGCTTATATTGTCCGAGGAAAAATTCACGATAAGCTGAAAGCGCGAGTGAATTTTTTTGAGTGGCGTTTTTAAAAAGTGAGTACTTTGTTACCGAGTGATCCTCGCTAACAAAGTGCGATACTAGATTAAATATTTGTGATAACATGTGTTTATGTTTGATAAAGTTAAGCATAAAAACTTACTTTTAATTTTAAAAGGAGATATTTTAGGCGGAATTGTATCTGCAATAGTAGCATTTCCACAAGCATTAGCATTTGGTGTTGCAACAGGTATAGGTGCAAGTGCGGGTATATGGGGTTGTATTATTTTATGTTTTTTTGCAGGGATATTTGGTTCTAAACTTCCTATGATATCTGGCCCAACAGGACCAGTTGCTATTGTTACAGCTTCTGTTTTTGCAATGTATAATGATTTTTCTGCTGTTATTGTTGTATTTTTATTGGCTTCAATCTTTCAAATAATAATTTCTTATACACAGCTGCCAAATATAGTTAAATATGTTCCATATCCGGTTATATCAGGTTTTATGAATGGAGTTGGTTCTATTTTGATAATAATGCAGTTAAATATACTTATTGGCATTGAGGGTAGTGCATCACCTTTAAGCAGTTTAGAAAAACTTATAATAAACTTTATGAATTTTGATATAAGTTCATTAATTTTAGGTATTTTAACTTTATTAATAGTATTTTGTATTCCAAAGAAAGTTAATAGAATATTTCCATCACAAATTATAGCTTTGTTTGTATGTACATATATATCAATAAAATATTCAATGCCAGTAGAAAGAATATCTCAAATAAGTATAAATATACCTTCAATAATATTTCCAAATACGGATTTAGAAAGTATAATTAAAGCAATACCTTATGCGGCTGCAATTGCAGTAATATGCTCATCTGAAAGTATGTTAACGGGTTTAGTTGCAGATTCTTTAACAAGAGAAAAAACTCAGCCAAAGAAATTACTTTTATCTCAAGGGATAGGAAATGTTTTATGTTCTTTAACAGGTTCAATGCCTGGTTCTGCTGCAACAATGCGAACGGTTGCTGCAATAAGAGCTGGTGCTACAACAAAAGTTGCAGCGGTTATAAATTCGTTTTTTCTTATTATTGTAATTACAAGTTGTACAAAATTTGTTGAGCAGGTGCCTTTATGCGTTCTTGCAGGTATTCTTATAAAAATAGGTTATGACATAATAGATGTAAAAATTTTAAAAGTAATAAAACACGCACCTAAAGATGATTTATATGTTCTACTTTTAGTATTTTTCTTAACAGTATTTTATAATTTAATTTTTGCTGTAGGTGCCGGAATAACATTGGCTGCACTTCTATATGCAAAAAGAGTTGCTGATTCTACATCAGTTGGAATAAAAACTATTATAGATGATGAAATTGATGCTTATGAAAAAGAATTAGCTGAGGAATATAAATATACAATTCGAGTTTTTCATATTGATGGACAATTTTTCTTTGGTAGTGCTACACAAATTGTTTCACAGTTTGATGAATTATTAGGAACAAAATATTTGATTTTAAATTATGAATCAAGCTCGTTATTGGATATATCTGCAATTTTTGCATTAGAAGACATTATTATTAGACTTCAATCACAAAATATAAAAATATTATTAGTAATAAAAAATGAAGATGTTTTAAAACAATTAAATGATGTGAAAATCCCCTCTCAAATAGGAGAACATAATGTGTTCTTCAATGAGTATGATGCTGTTGAACATGCTAAATTTAGAGTTAAGAAAAAACTGCTAAAAAAAATACAAGGTTAAAATATTGCTTTTATTAATAGTTAGATTGGCTAGTGATAAACTAGACAGTAGGTTAATTACCTTATTATCTTTCTTGGTCTAATATTATAACGTTATTTTGTAATAAAGAAATTGGCAAATTAGAGAGGACGGCCGAATCATGACACAAATCATGCACAAGAAAGAAGTAATTAGTGTTGTAATAGTTGAAGATTATAAGTTAACAAGAGTTGGCTTAAAATCTGCGTTAAACGAGTATGAGCATATTAATGTTGTAGGAGAAGCAGAAGATGCTGATCAAGGTATAAAGATGATTAATAACCTTAAACCTGATGTAGTTTTAATGGATTTGGGTCTTCCCGGTATGAATGGATTAGAAGCAACAATAAAATTAAAAGAAATGCAGCCAAATATAAAAGTTATAATTTTAACTTCGCATGAAAGGGGCGAAGAAGTCATTGCTGCTTTAGGTTCTGGAGCTAATGCATATTGTTTAAAAGATATTACACCTGAAACATTGTCAGAAGTAATTAAAAATGTAGCGGAAGGTGCTTGTTGGGTTGATCCTGCTGTATCATCAGTTGCATTAAATTTCTTTCCCAAACCTGAAAATGTTACTTTATTACAGTCTACAGAAGTTCAAGATGCAAGAGCTCAATTAACAGAACGAGAATTAGAAGTTCTTAAACATTTAGTAAAAGGCAAAAGTAATACAGAAATAGCAAAAGAGTTGATAGTAAGTGTTCATACTGCAAAGGCACATGTATGCAGCATTTTACAAAAGTTGTGTGTAGATGATAGAGTACAAGCCGCTGTTAAGGCAATAAAAGAAAATATTATTTAATCTAGTATCGCACTTTGTTAGGGAGGATAACTCGGTAACAAAGAACTTACCTTTTAAAAACGCCACTCACCTCCGTTTCACTATAGATACAAGCTTACTCAAAAACAAAGTTTTTGGTTCGTTCCGTAAAAAAAATTCACTCACACTTTCAGCTTATCGTGAATTTTTTCTCGGACAATTTAATAATAATCAGCAAAAAATAAATTCACGAATTTTTTATTATTGGAGTATGAAAATGAAAATTTTACCAATTAATAATAAGTTTGTGAATTTTTCTGCGAGTTATAAGACCGAAGATGTTCTTAGTCTTATTACAGGTTATCCATATAAAAATAGATCAAACGAAGTTGCACTTGTAAAATCTTTAACTGATATAGATCTTTATTCAAGGGAATTTTCAGACACTTTACCCAAGGATGCAATATATTTATGTGCATATCTTAGTATAATTAATCAGTGTCAAGAAAATATATTAAGTCAGCATCCGGAACTAAGAAGTGTTTGTGATGAATTTGATTGTAAGCTTCATTTAGATAAAGGAAGAAAGGCACAAGATAATTGGTTTAAAGCTCAGTTAAAAAAGTTTGCACCTCAGATTGAAATAAAATCATTTAAATTAAATACAAGAAGTTTAGAAAGAACATATAAAGAAATTGAAAAAGTATTCAATTCAATATTTTAGATGAAAAAATAAATAAGTACTTTACAACTAAGTATTTTTTTATTAAGATAATACTACGTTTTGGAGGAGTGCCAGAGCGGTTGATTGGAGCGGTCTTGAAAACCGTCGTACGTGCGAGCGTACCGTGGGTTCGAATCCCACCTCCTCCTAATTTTGAGAGCTTGAAAGAGCTCTTTTTTTGTTGGGATGAGAACCCTACAAAACGAAGTTTTGTTTTAGGTTCGAGCGCGAGTGAGTGTAATTTAACGACCGGTTTGATTTGTACGGATATTTTGATTATTTTGGCTTAGGTCGCTCTGTGAGGGCGTTTTCAGGTCGGAAAATTAAGTTTACCAAAAAAATCAAACTGCGGAACTGGACTTTTTTCGGACTGTACGGATAGATTGAGATTTTCTTAATATAGCTGAGTTACGCACCGATTTTGAAGTGTACGGATAAAATGATTATTTTGGTAATGTCCAGTTGTGCTAATATTTAAAAAATGACAAAAATCCTATCCTGTTTAGGACAATATTGATTAAATTTATGAGAGCGTGCTATTTATTATAAGCTAAAAGGTATTATATTCCGTTCTTTTTCAAATTTAGATGCAAGTGTTGCAGAAAAAGCACCAGAAGCCATTTGCACAATTTTTAAAACTTTATATAAATATGCTCTCATTTTGTATTTATTATATTTAAATCCTTTAATTCTCTACGGGTAATCCTAACCGTTTTAATGGAATATAGTTAAAGTAATAATCACAACCAACGCTATGGATATATGCTAAAACATCCTTATATTCAGGCTTTTTAAACCAATCATTAAGAATATAAATATATTCAACTTCAAAATTTAAAGCCGCCAAAAGTCTTTTAT
>CALURV010000011.1 GCA_944323285.1 Candidatus Gastranaerophilales bacterium
ATTAGCCAACGCCTTTGAATTTAGGAGTAGCTCTATCAATAGCAGAGCTTTCAGCGTCTTCAACAGCTTCAAGTTGTTTTTGAATAGAAGTGATTTGAGTATCAAGTCTTTTAACTTCCATTTCAATAGCATTTTCTTTAACGCTAACCATGTAAATTTCTCTGTTAATATCATCTAATTCAGCATTAAACTCTTCTTGCTTTTGTCTAATTTGAGCATTAATTCTTTCTCTTGCAGTAGAGTTGTCAGTACTGGCTAATTGTTCATATAGGTCAGCTAATTCAAGAGATTGAGCAGCCTGAATAGAAGACATTTGTTGTTGAAGGCTTAAAGTATTGGTGGCTAAAGTGTATTGTTCGTTAGAACGTTGAGTTTGTTGTAAACTGACAGAATTAAGGTGCCCTGTCAATTGAACCTTTCTTTGAGCGAATAGTGCATAACCCATAGATTAAATCCTCATTTTCGTATCTTGTATATAAATAAAAACAAAAACATATGCATAATTGCCATAAAGAGTATATACAAAGAATATACAAATAAAATAAAAAACGCTGATAAATCAATGTAGTATTGGCTTAAACCAGTATATATTCTATCTTTACAAAAGTTAATAATTTTTGTATTTTTATATTCTTTTTCTTTAATAAATCCATAAAAAAAAGCCGTCCAACTAAGGCGGCTACTAGACTTTGGGGAGGGAGGTTTTATGGGGCTTTTGCCCTTTGACATTTATATCTTCGTCATTTTTCTTTATTACTTTAATTATTTTTTTAATTATTTTTTCTAAAAAGTAAAAAATATTGATTTTACAAGCTAAAATGACTTCATATAACTTAATAATAGGACTTTAATTTCTCTTATAGTTAAAATATTTTTATGAAAAAACTAATATTAAATGATTTTTTCTTAAATATATTGTTAACCGTTTCTGCATTTGTATTTATTTTTATGAATTCAGTTTTATATTCTGCTATTGATATGGATTATTGGGCAAGACTGTTGCAGGGAAATGCTTTTTTTGAACTTGGACATATATTAAAAGCAGATATTTTTTCTTATACTCCAACGCATAATTGGTTAGACCATGAGTGGGGTTCTAGTATTATATTTTCTTTTATTCAAAATAATTTTGGATATAGCTGTATTTTATTTTTTAAGTCAATAATTGTATTTTTAATTTTCTTTTTTATATATAAAACAATAAAACTTTCAATAGAAAATAATAATAAATTATTCGATTTTATTTATTTCATTATTATTGTTTTTTCTATACCAACAATTACTCATTCTTGGCTAAGATGTCATATATTTACTTTTTTATTCTTTGTAATTTCTCTTTTTATTTTAGAAAAAGTCAGATTAACTCAAAAGTATAAACTATTGTGTTTATTGCCTGTTTTAATGTTGTTTTGGGTAAATATACATGGTGGCTGTGTTTCTCTTTTAGGGTTACTTTTTATATATTCAATTGGTGAAGCACTAAATAAAAAAGAATATAAGTGTTATTTATTTACATTGCTGGTTTCTTTTTTAGTAATGTTTATAAATCCGTATGGAATTGATTATGTTAAATTTATTTTTATGGCCTCAACAATGACCAGACCTTTTGTTACAGAGTGGATTAGTCCTTTTATGCATCCTGATAAGATGTTTTTAATTGAATTTAAACTATTGTATTTAATAAATCTTGCTATATTATTATTTTCTTTAAAAAATTTCAAAAAAGATTATACAAAATATATTTTACTTATTATATGTGCATATTTATCTTTCAGATATGTTAAAAATACACCGTTTTTTATAATAGTTTCTGTCATATTTTTATATAAAGAGTTATCTGCCTTAATTGTTTTAATAGTCAAAAAACTAAGAATTAATTTAAATTATAAATATATATATATATTATTATGTTTTTTTGTCATATGTTTTTCTGGGTATAATATTTGGAAAAATATTTTTTATGTAGTATATCCGGATTTATCTCTTCAACCCGTATCAGTAGTAAGGTTTATTAAAGTGAATAATTTAAAAGGTAATATTCTTGCACCTTTTGATATGGGAAGTTATATTGCGTATAAATTGTATCCAGATAATTTAATATATATGGACGGCCGATATGAAGAAGTTTATTATAATGAAACAAAAGAGTTATTAGATAATTTTTATAATCTTCAAAATAATTGGGATGAAATATTAAATAAAGAATATAAGCACGATTATATTATTGTGCCTAAGGATGCATTATTGAATGATTATTTAGAAAAAAGAAAAGATTATAAAATATTATATTCAGATAATGATAATTTTTTGTATATAAAATCTAATTTAAAATATAAAATTAATAAGAATATGGATGAATCCGTAATATATGATTTATTAGAACCATTTAAAACAAGTGTGAAATATAATGGTAATAATAAATAAAATGGTCAAAAAATAGTCAAAATATAAATAACTTTGTAGTAAAATTATATTATGACAATGAATGTAAAAAGACCGGAGTTGTTATTGCCGGCAGGAAGTAAAGAAAAGTTAGATTATGCTATTCACTATGGAGCTGATGCTGTTTATTTAGGAATGGTTGATTTCAGCCTTAGAGCAATGCGCAAGGGTGAACTAATTACAATTGATAATTTAAAAGAATGCATTAATTTAGCTCATTCTATGAATAAAAAAGTATATTTAACATTAAATATATTTGCTTATGATAATGATTTAAAAAAAATGATAGAGCAGGCTGAAAAAATAAATGATGCTGCGCCTGATGCGATATTATTTTCTGATTTTGGTGTATATAATTTAATAAGAAAATATATGCCTAAAATAGCATTGCATGTCAGCACACAAACAAATATTTTAAATTCAGAGGCTGTTAAATTCTGGCAAGATTTAGGAGCTGAAAGAGTTGTTTTATCAAGAGATTTATCTTTAGAACAAATAAAAGAAATAAAGAAAAATGTTCCTGATATGGAATTAGAAGTATTTGTACATGGAGCTCAGTGCGTTTCTTTTTCAGGACGTTGTTTAATCAGTGATTATATGACGAAGGGTGAAAGAAAGGCTAACCATGGAAATTGTTCACAATCTTGCCGCTGGAGTTATAAGCTTGTTGAAGAGACAAGACAAGGTGAATATTTTGATATAGAAGAAAATGGGCAAGGTACTCATATTTTAAGTCCTAAAGATTTAGCTTTAATTAATTATTTGCCGCAGTTAATTGATATTGGTATTGATTCTTTTAAGATTGAAGGCAGAACAAAGAGTTTATATTATGTTTCTGCTGTTGCAAAAGCCTATAGAAAAGCAATAGATGACTACTTAAATTTAGGTAAAATTGATGAAGAAGCTAATTATAATGAAATTATAAAAATAGGTAATCGTGGTTATACTACAGGATTCTATTTTCATAAACCAGATAGTGAAGGCTATAGTTATGATATTTCAAAAGGGCTTGCCGGTGCTGATTGTTTATGTGTTTTCTTAGAAAAGAAAGATAATAAATATAAAATTCTCACAAAAAATAAGTTTTTGTTAAATGATGAAATAGAAATAATAACACCATCTGAGTGTTTTAAAACAAAAGTAAATAATATAGTGGATGATAAATCTTGTGAAAAAAAGGAGCTTTCAAATACAAATGATATTTCTTGGCTTGAACTTTCACAAGAACCTCAAAATTATGAATATGCACTGGCTAGAACTATTGGAGTTAAGAATTTAAGATGATTTTAAAACCGGATTATAATGTTGATTCTTTATTTGATATAGATTTTAAAAAAATAAAATCTTTAGGTATAAATGCTTTATTATTTGATTTAGATAGTACTGTTATGCCATCTAAATCAGGTGAATATCCGCCTAAGGTTTATGATTTACTTCAAGAGCTAAAACAAAATTTTGTAATTGCTATTATTAGTAATAATAAAAAGAAAGAGTATATTTCAAAAGTACAATCAATATCTAACTTTAGTGTAATAGGTAATGCCAATAAACCATCTCCTAAAATAATGAAAGAGTTTTTGAAGTCTGTAAATATTTTGCCTGAAGAAACGATTGTTATTGGAGATAGACCGCTTACTGATATTCTTGCAGGTAAATTACTCGGCTCAAAAACAATTCTTGTTGATTCCATTACAAAAGATTCTGAAAATATTCAAACAAGACTCGTTAGAAAACTTGAAAGACTTTGCATTAGAAAATAATTTATTTTTTTTATTATAGATTTCTATAGCTTATTAGTATATTTATTTGGGGATAAAAAAAATATATTAATAAGCTATTATTAATCAAAAGGAGAAAGTAATGATTCAAGAGTTAGATGAAAAAAATTTTGATGAAAATATAAAAGACGGTATAAAATTTGTAGCTTTTACTGCACCTTGGTGCGGATATTGCCAAAAGCAAAAACCAATTTTAAAAGAAATTGCCGATAATAATATTTGGATTGGAGAGGTTAATTCTGATAATAATCCAAACTTAGTTCAAAGGTATAATATCAGTGCTTTTCCTGCATTTATTTTATTCAAAAATGGAAATGTAATAGGAAATTTTGTTGGGTATCAGTCTAAATATGATTTATTAAATACCCTATTAGGATATTTGCAATAAAAAAAATCCAAATTTTGTTAAATTTGGATAGTTAAACAAAAAGGAAATTAATATATAATTTAATTTCGATAACCGATACCGGCTCTGTAACCTGATAATGTATACATTATAGGAAGTGCCGGTTCTATCCATTTTAATCCTGATAAAAGTGATACAGTTGCTATATCATCTGTATGGAGTCCTATATCTAAAATTTCAGGAGTTCTTTCTTTCTCTGATTTTTTCGTGTTCCCTTCGCCGCATCCTATGGTTTGATTATGTAAATATTCATGTATTTTTCTTTCTGAAAAATTTATATCTAAAATGTCATAGCTATTTATTTTTTCTTTTTTACTTTTTTCTTTTGTACATATTGGGTCAATTACATTTTTCCCAATTAAATTTGCAATTTTACTGCCGCCAATAATGCCTGTAATAATTATGCCTAAAGTCATTCCTATTGCTCTTGCTTTTTTTGATTTGATACCTAGTTTTTCCATTATGCCTAAAGCACAACCTGCACCTACATTACACATAAAAATATTTGCCAGATATTGATAAGAACCTTCTTTTATTTTATTCGGAATCTTTTCTTTCCAACCATTTTTTTCTGTGACTCTGTCTGCAAGGCTGCCGCCAATAATTCCTCCCACAACAGGTACTGCTCCATATATAGATAAATATCCTATTTCTGAAAATATATCTTTTGCATTTATATTCTCCGGTGAAGGTATTAATTTCTCTAAAAAGCTTTTTCCGGCATTTGTATTTTTTAATTTTTCATATAGTGTTTTAACTTCTTTTAAATTTAATATTTTTTCCTTCCCTTTTTCAAGTATTCTATTTGTTGTTTCATCTACTATTGTGTTTTTTTTAAATTCATCAATAAGTTGTATATTATTTTTCTTTATAATATCAAGTGTTTCCGGCAGTGCTCTTTTTGTTATTTTTGAAGCAATATGTGGTGCTGCAAGTGCTGAGGCAACCGTTACTCCCATTGTTATACCGGTTTTTAACAGTTGTTTTTTATTTTTTCCTTCTTTTGCTTTACTTGCATCATATAGGCTATAACCTAAAGCCCCTGAAGCTAATATTATTGGTACTGTTTTCTGAAATTTTGATACTAATATAGGCTGATCTAAAAATTTCCCCAAAACTTTTATGTTATTCATTTTCGGTTTTTAATTTATATCCTTTCTTAAAATTGTTTATAAATTTCTTATTATTTTCGCAAAATGCTTGAAATTCTTTTATTCTGTCAAATACATCTTCTGATATTACGTGTTCTATTTTACAAGCATTTATTTCGGCTGTTTCTTTATCTATACCTAATGTATTTTCAAAAAAGTTTGTTAAGGTATTGTGCTTTTGTATTACTCTTTTTGCCTGTTTTAAACCTTTTTCTGTGATAGTAATACCTTTATGTCCTTCATAATTTATTAAATCTTTTTCTACCAGTTTTGATAATGCCTCAGATACAGATGCTCTTGATATATTTAACTTTTTTGCAATTTCTACAGCTTTTACACTATTACTGCCTTCAAGTAAGTTACATATAATTTCTAAATAATCTTCTAAACTTGCACTTAAGTCTTTCATAATTCTCCTTTTTTGTTATTGTAAGGCATGCCTTACAATTTGTCAAGCTTGCCTAACAAATTAAATTATTTATTTATTTAAATAGATGTTATAATTACTTTGGAGAAAATAATGTTAAAAATTGCGATTACAGGTAATATAGCAAGCGGGAAGTCTTTAGTTGAAGACTTTTTAATAAAGTTAGGATATAAAGTTATTGATTCTGATAAAATTGTGCATAATATATTAGAGAATGATAATAAGGCAATAAAAAAAATAAAAGAATTATTTTCTACTGATGATATATTGAATGTAAAAGGAAATATTTCCAGAGATAAGTTAGGGAAAGTTGTTTTTTCTAATATTGAAAAAAAGAAAGCGTTAGAAAAAATTATTCATATTATAGTAAAAGAGAAAATTGATAATTTTTTTGAATTAAATAAAGAAGAAAAATTTGTTTTTGTTTCAGTTCCGCTTCTTTTTGAAGCTAATTTTGATAAATTCTTTGATAAAATAATATTTATTTCGGCCCCGGAAGATATTAGACTTTCCAGGTTGATAAATAGAAATAAGTATTCAATAGAATATGCTAAAAAGAGAATTCAATCACAAGCAAGAGAAGAAGATAAAATAAAAAAATCAGATTTTGTTATTTATAACAAATCTGATTTAAAAACTTTGGAAGAACAAACAAAAGATATATTAACTAAATTAAATTAATCTATCTTTATTTGTTTTGATGTCAGTTTTAATATTGAAGATTTATAAAATTCAGTATTTATATTTAAAAACTCTCCAAGAACAAGAAGCGAGAATAAGAAATCTCTTACTTCTTCAATATTATCATTAGATTGGAGAACGTTATCTAGAAGATTTGTGAATTTCATATAAATCTTATTAAAATACATATTCTGAGCTTCTGCAATATCAACTTTAAGCCCAAGTTTATTAATACATTCAAATAGTTTAAGAATTTTATCAAGTCTATGTATTTCAAAGTTTTTAACGAAATTATAAACAGATTTTTGAATTTGTTTAGAGAAAATCTCACTAGTTGGAGATTTATCAATATCAATTTTAAAAGCATTTGCTTCTTCATTTATTTCAGAGGCTTTTTGAATAATATCATCATCAATAATATTTAAACAATCTTTAAATAAATCATTAAAATCGTTTGAGAGAGTATATTGTGCTGCAAGTTTATACTCTACAGGAACATTTATACCTAATGAAATAAGCTGTAAAATAAAGTTCTTTCCTTCATTATATACATCTCTATAATTATTTGAGAACTTACTTAACTTATCTTTTAGTGAAGTCAAAAGAATTTTGCTTCTATCTTCTATAAGAATATCTTTTAGTGTATAGTATTCATTTCCAAAAATGTTGTCTAGGGCTCTAATTGTTTCAGTAATTGGTTCTTTTGCGTATGTAGCTATAAGATTTTTAATTACATCAGACATATTTTCTGCTTCATCATATCTTTTTATAGCACAGTGGAAATCACCTTCGGGGAATTGAAGAGCAGCAAAGAAAAAGTCGAATTTTTCAAGGGTAATTTTTGATTCTATTTCAATTCTGCCGGTAGAAAAGGCAGTAGCTCCTTTTGAAATATACTTATAATAGTGTTTTTTGATATTATAGCAATATACAAAAGAACTTTCATCAAAGTTGGTATGCATAGAAGATATTGCCCAAAGTGCTGCAATTTGTTTTATAGAAACAACAGATGGTTTTACAAATTTTTCATAAACATCTTTACCGCTGCCAAATCCGTGTATATTACTTTGAGCTCTTGATAGAATTTGAAGGAAATTTGTTTCAAAGTCTTTTGATGTAAAAGATTTTGCTATTTGCATTGCTCTTGCTGCATATTTCATAATTTGAGTGGTTTCTATACCTGAAATTTCAGAGAAAAACCAACCGCAGCTTGTATACATAAGCATTGCTTGACGTTGCATTTCCATTAATTTTAATGCTTTGATAATGTCAGGTTTCTCAAGTTTGTATTTTTGGTGTGATTCTATAAATTTAGATATTGTTGTTTTACATCTGTCTAAAATTACTTCTATATAATCATTTCTAGCTTTCCAAATATCTGTATAATATTTAGAGGCATTTTCTTCAAAAACTTTGATTAATTCATCTCTTAAGTAATCTAAAGCTTCTCTTAGCGGTTTTCTCCATTTTTGGTTCCAGCCGTAACCTCCGCCGGTTGAACAGCCGCAGTCATCCATCCATCTTCCGACACCATGAGCACAGCTCCAAGATGATACATCTTTTATATCAACTTCATATTGTACACCTTCTTGTTCTAGGAAATTAGCATAATTTGTTATTTCAAAACCTTCATCTTCGGCTCTTATTTTAAGAACATATGCTAATGCCATATCTCCAAATTTTGTATGATGACCGTAACTTTCTCCATCTGTTGCAATATGAACCAGCTGATTGTAATTTCTTTGAGAAGAAATACCATCTTTTAGTCTTGATACAAATTTATTTCCGTCTGTTAATAGTTCGTCAAAAGCAACTGATTTTGATATAGAACCATCATAGAAAAATAAATCAATATATTTTGTTTTATCAGATTTCACAAAGTATCTATAGGCTCTGGCCGGGTCAATATTGCCCCAGCTTACATCATCCCATTTTTCGGTATTTAATTTTCTTACTGATTTTGCTTGATGCGGTGATAATATAGTAAATTTAATACCGCAATCGATAAGTGCTTCGAGTGTTGCATCATCACAAGCTGTTTCAGCTAACCACATTCCTTCAGGTTTTCTACCAAATCTGTATTGAAAATCTTTTATACCCCATATTATTTGGGTATATTTATCATTTCTGTTTGCAAGCGGCATTATTATATGATTGTATACTTGAGCTATTGCATTGCCATGACCGTTATTTTTTGATGCACTTTGTACATCAGCTTTTATTATTCTCTCGTATGTGTATGGGCTGTGTTGTTCCATCCAGGATAAAAGTGTAGGTCCAAAGTTAAAGCTGATATATGAATAATTATTTACAATATCAAGAATTTTATTATCGTGTGTAACTATTTTAGATACAGAATTTGGAGTATAACATTCTGCAGTTACTCTTTCATTCCAGTCATGATATGGATTTGCACTGTCTTGTATTTCAATAGTTTCAAGCCAAGGATTTTCTCTTGGCGGTTGATAAAAGTGCCCATGTATTGTTAAATATGCTTTTTTATTCTTCTTCACACTTATCTCCGAATGTTCTATTTATTATTTTTTTTATTTTTTTGAGAAAGAACTGTAAAGGTTTTTACATCAACCCAAGGATCTCCAAGTGCTGTTGAAAATACTTTCCCTGTTATTTTAATTTTATCACCTTGTTCTAAATCTAAATGTTTTTCAGCTTCTTCTCTTGTAATGAATATTTTCATCTCTGACAGCGGTATAACGTGATCAATTACATCATTGCGTTGAATTAATATTCCTATGTATTTTTCGCTTTCTTTTAATGCCGGTTTATAATCAAGACCTAACGATGAATATGATATAAAATCTGCATTAAATGTAATATTTTTATTTAAGTATTTAGAAGGGTTATTTACAACATCTGTTGGTAAAACATTTATGGATGCAACCGCTGCCGAGTTTGTTGTTTTTGCCGGAGCTGCTATTGCATTATTATTTGTATATTGAACTCCTGTAAAACTTATGCATAAAGCCATTAGGATAATACATAGTATTCCCTTTTTCCTATTAATAAATTTTTTCATATAAACCTCGATATAAAATGTTATATTCTATTTTATAACATTTTATCATAGTTTATCAAAAAATTAATATACTCATTAAGCTAAGTCTATAAAAAAGTGTAGATTGAAACAGATTTACCGAACTAATTAATAATACTTTTTCGCAACCCCGAAAGAAAGTGTTCGTTTGTTTCAATCTACTTTTTTAATATAACTGATTTTTTACTTTATTTCACTCTACTATAGAATAGTTTATATAAAATAATATAATTCTTTTATATTAGCACTATAGAAGTATTAGTCTTTTAAAATATTATCTTTTATAATATCGCCCATTTTTTTGCAGCCGATTATTTGCATACCGTCTTGTTTAATATCTTGTGTTCTATAACCGTCTTTTAAAGTTTTTCTTACGGCATGAACAATTGTTTCATATTGTTTATCCAAGGAGAATGAATATTTTAACATCATAGCAGCAGATAAAATTGTTGCTATAGGATTAACTATATCTAATCCTTTTAAATCAGGTGCACTTCCATGAATAGGTTCATACATTGCAAGTTTTTTGTCTGATAAAGAAGCACTTGGCAGTAGACCTAATGAACCTGAGAGCATTGATGCTTCATCTGATAATATATCTCCGAAAATGTTACCTGTTAAGATTACATCAAATTGTTTAGGATTTCTTATTATTTGCATAGCTGCATTATCTACATACATATGAGATAATTCTACTTGCGGATATTCTTTAGAAACTAGTGTAACTGTTTCTCGCCAAAGTCTTGAAACATCAAGTACATTTGCTTTATCAACAGAACATAATTTTTTATTTCTTTGCATTGCTACTTTAAAGGCAGTATGTGCTATTCTTTTAATCTCACTTTCAAAATAACACATATTATTAAAACCGAATTTTTCATTATTTTTTATTTCAATGCCTTTAGGAGTACCAAAATATACGTCGCCTGTTAATTCTCTAATAATCATTATATTTGTGCCGGATACAATGTTAGATTTTAATGGAGAAAGTGAAGTTAACTCCGGATATACAATAGCAGGTCTTAAATTGGCAAATAAATTTAATTCTTTCCTTATACCTAATAATGCTCTTTCGGGTCTTACTTCAGGAGGAAGTTTATCATATTTCCAATCACCAACGGCACCTAATAATACAGCATCAGACTTTTTCGCAATATCTAATGTTATATCAGGGAGCGGTGTTTTAAACTCATCATAAGCACAACCGCCTATTAGTGCAGGTTCAAAGTTAAAATCAATTGAATATTTTTCACCGATTGCTTTTAATATTTTTACAGCTTCATCTGTAACTTCTTTTCCTGTCCCATCCCCTGCTAATAATGCTATATTGTACGTTGTCATTTGTGTTGCCCTCCGTTGTTAATTTTATCTTAACATAAATAAGAGTTTTCTTTTTATTTAAGTTAATTTAAAATTGATTAAGAATTTTTATATAGATAAAGTTTATATAGGGAAATTTTGTGAACAGATTATTATCAACATTTAAATCATTAAAATATAGAAACTTTAGATTATTTTTCCCAGGGTTAATAGTTTCTCAAATTGGTATTTGGATACAGAATATTGCAATAGGCTGGCTTGTTTATGATATGACAAGATCTGCTTTTACGATGGGTTTTATAATGTTTTGTAATGCAATTCCGTTGTTTTTATTAACTCCATTTGTCGGTGTCTTTATTGATAAATTAAATAAACATAAACTTTTAATGTCAATTCAAATACTATTTGCATCGCAAGCGTTAATAATTTCTGTTCTTACATTTTGCGGACTTTTAAGAATATGGAATATTATAATTCTTGGGTTGTTCTTAAATGTTATAGCTGCAATTGATTTACCTCTTCGACAATCTATATTTGTACATTTAGTTGATGATAAGAAGGATTTAGGAAATGCAATATCTTTAAATTCAACTTGCTTTAATCTTGCAAGGTTAGTAGGTCCTGCAATAGCAGGTATACTTGTTGCTTCTGTCGGTGTTGGTGTTTGTTTCTTCATTAATTTTATATGTTTCATTCCTGCAATTATATTAGTTTCAAGAATGAATATTATAGTAAAAAATAATCTAATTGTTCAAAATGAAACTATATTTGAAAGTTTAAAAGAAGGTTTTTCTTATATTAAACATAATAAAAAAATAATCTTATTATTAATTTTTCTTGCTATATTTAGTTTTATTGGATTAACGTATCCAATGTTAATGCCAATATATACAAAAGAAGTCTTCCACGCTAATGCTGATGTATTGGGATTATTAATGGCGATGGCAGGTGTTGGAGCTTTAATCGGCTCTTTATTAATTGCATCTAAAACAACAACTAGCGGATTAAAGTATATATTATGTTCTGGTGCTTTTGTATTTAGTATTAGTTTACTAATTCTTGGTTTTTCAAATTCTTTATACTTTTCTGTTTTTGCCATGTTTATTCTTGGAATGGGTATGACTTCTTGTATAACGTGTGATAATACTTTGCTACAGATGATTATAGACGATGATAAAAGAGGCAGAGTAATGAGTATTCATTCAATTTGTTTTTTGGGAACTACTTCTATAAGTAATTTATTTGCAGGAACTGTTGCACAACACATTGGTATATCAAATACTTTTATTGTATTTGGTGTATTCTTATTATTTGTTTCTATTATTTTCTTTAATCTCTTTAAAAAATTATCATTTTAATAAATAAAAAAGCTTCTATATTAATAGAAGCTTTTTTTATATAAAATTCCCTTCTCTTATTATGATGAAAATGTCATTAAAGCTCTGACTGAGCGAGCAGTATTTCTAACATCTTCTTCAGAGTGCATTTTTATTGTGTCATCTAAAATTTTAATTGCTTCAGATTTATCTTTTAATGATAACAATTCATTTATTGATGCCATTGCAACTCTTGCACTTAAGTCATTTATACCTTTACCTTTAGAGATAAGAACTACTCTCAAAGCTTCATGAGTATTTTTTCTTATTAATGTTTGTGCTGTTAGTTCTCTTATTTCATCATCAGGAGAATTTGTGCCAAGTTCTGTTAACAAATTAATAGCAGCTTCACTGTCTTTATGTTCCCCTAATGCTTGAATTATATTTTTAATTTTTTTGTTATTTTCCATTTCTTATCTCCCCTTATTCTCTTATACTGCAGCTGTTTGTGCTAAATTCTCCCACAGAGATTTTAATTCATCTACGGATTTATTACTTAAGTTTTTTACACTATATTGTCTATCAGGGAAAAGACGGTTTTTTATCCCATTCATATCAAATGTAATTTCAGTATTACCGATTCTTTCTATTGTATCAAATACATTAGTTGTAATTTTTTTACCAAAAGATACAACAGAGTTCATTCTTGATTTGAATGCTTCATTAAAGCTATTAATACCACTTACAACCGCACTTGCAAATAGTTTGCTTTTTTCAGCAATATTGCTTCCGCTTAAATTCTTTTTTGCACTTTCAAAAACATCTGCTTGTATTACGTTTCCTTTGAAACTAACTCCAAAAGGATTTGTACTTAATTTATTATTACTAGTTGTTGTTTTTTCTGCATTTTGTTGAGCAGCTTTTGTTGTATGTAAGCTTATTTTTCCTATTTGCATAATAACCCTTTCTTTTTTCTTCCATTTTCTTTGTACATCTAGGTTACCATATTTCATTTTTTTAAATATCGTTCTTTTGATGTAAATAATAATTAATCTTTGAAAATATATACAAATTAAATACTCCATTTAAAGGAGTTATTTTATAAATTTTTGTTACGAATTATCATAAACTTAAATTTAAGATTAAAGATATACAAAATATATGCCGTTAAATATATTATCGGATGAATAAAAAGGAATAGTATGTACGAATTAAATCAAAATCTTGCGGAAAATCTCGGGAAATTTTTATTAGGATTTAGAGATGAAGTGGTAAAAGGTCTTCAAGAATATTTAAGACTTGAAGAATAATTTAAATCCTACAATTTTTAGCGTAAATAAGTGTTATATTTCTTTTCTTCTTTTATTGTTGTAGATGGTCCATGTCCAGAGTATACTATCGTATCTTCTGATAATGGGAAGTATTTTGTTTTTATTGAGTGAATAAGAGTATCATAGTCTCCGTCAATGAAGTCAGTTCTTCCTATAGAACGTTGGAATAATACATCACCGGAAAATAATTTTCCGTCAATATAATAGCTTAGACTACCTTTAGAATGACCTGGTGTGTAAAGTATATTAATTTTATTCTTGCCTATATATATATTGCTATTTTCATCTATATATTCAGTAGGTTTTAATGGTTTTGTTTTATAGTTAAGCCCCCATCTTTTTAATTCATCTTCTAATCTCGAAAAATGAGGGGTGTCTTCTTTGTTCATATATATTGGTATTTCAGGATATTTATCTTGAATTTCCACTTCACCTAATATGTGGTCAAAATGCCCATGTGTATTTAATATGTATTTCAAATTATATCCATTATCATCTATAAATTTTTTTATTGAATCAAAAGAACCTCCAACATCTATTAAAATGCACTCTTTGGATTCATTATCCATTAATAAATAAGTGTTAACTTCTAATGGCCCTGTGTGAAAAATTTTTAATTCCATTTATACCTCATTTTAACTAATCTAGTATTTTACTTTGTAACCAAGTTATTATTGCTAACGAAATACTCACTTTCTGTGTGACATATTTAGTATATCATATTCATAAAAATTACATATTATGATATTTTAATGTTATGAATACATATTCAATAAAAATATTACCTAATCAGGCAGAAATAATAGAAAATATTTTGAAATCAAAATATAATTGTGTTTTTGATGTCGTGCAATATTCTTTTTGGCGTGCTAAAAATTTAAGTTTTCAAGCAATATATTATACAAGCGGAAAGTTGTTGATTCAAGGTAAAGATGTTTCTGCAGTTTCTAATGAAATAGATTCAATAATTTTGAAAAAGGATATAAGTGAAAGTACAACAGTACATGAAAATAATATTCAATTAGGTGAAAAATATATTGGAACAGATGAATCTGGAAAGGGTGATTTTTTTGGCCCTCTGGTTATTGCGGGTGTTCAAGTTAATGAAAATAATAAAAAATTATTTGTAGACCTTGGAATAAAAGACAGCAAAAAATTAGAGGATAAAAAAATAAAGCAATTAGCTATTCAAATAAAAAATAATGCAATGCATTCAGTAGTTGTAATTAATCCGCAAAAATATAATGAACTATATTTAAAATTCAAAAATTTAAATAAGCTATTAGCCTGGGGACACGCTAGAGTAATCGAAAATATACTTGATAAGTCACCTTGTAATTATGCATTAGCTGATAAGTTTGGAGATGAAAGTTTAATAAAAAATGCACTAATGACAAAAGGCAAGAATATTATTTTAAATCAGATTGTAAGAGCGGAAGCTGATATTGCAGTAGCTGCTGCTTCAATACTGGCCAGAGCAGAATTTGTTAAACGTATTGATGAAATGCAAGAAAAATATAAAATAACTTTTTCAAAAGGTGCTTCTTCTAAAGTGGTTGAAGAAGCAAAAACTTTTGTTAATAAGTATTCTTTTGAAAGATTACATGAAATAGCGAAAATGCACTTTAAGACAGTTAATGAACTATAAGATTAGCTATTATTCTATATTAAGCAGCTGCTTGTATAATTCTTTTTGTTTATCTGTAATTACAGTAGGTATATTAATC
Organism: Candidatus Gastranaerophilales bacterium; assembly: GCA_944323285.1. Taxonomy (GTDB): domain Bacteria; phylum Cyanobacteriota; class Vampirovibrionia; order Gastranaerophilales; family Gastranaerophilaceae; genus Avigastranaerophilus. The sequence goes on from CALURV010000011.1 coordinate 15,635, forward strand.
ATAATTTTAACGTTTAAATTACCGTAACCTCCTGTTTTTTTAGGAAGACCTAAATCTTTAAGTCTTAAAGTTTTACCGCTTCTTGTCTCTGGCGGTATCTTTATTGCAATAATACCATGTAAGGTTGAAATATCTTTTTTGCAGCCTAGAACAGCTTCCGCAGGTGTTATTTCTATAGTTTTAGAAAGATTTTCACCATCAATAGAATATTCAGAATCTTTTAATTTTATAATAAAGTACAAATCACCTTTTCTTCCGTAGGCATCGACTTTACCTTCTCCTTTTAATCTTATTTTTTGTCCTTCTTTTACACCTTTTGGAATTTTTACTGTAAGATTTCTTGTTTTGCTTACAATACCTGTTCCGCCGCATTCAACACAAGAAGAACCGACGCCTGAACATTTCATACATTTTTCAACAGTATTCATTTTTACACTTATTGGTTTATCACTCATTAAATCTTTTGCAGTGATATTTAAATCTTGAGTTATATCAAGATTTTCTTGAGATTCTCTTTGTGTGCTTCTTTGTGACTGTGTTGTACCTCTGGTATAATTATTTAAGATATCATCATATGAAAAACCTTGAGAAGAAGATCTTCTTGATGAACGTTGAGTTCTTTGAGATGCACCTCCCATTAAATCACCAAAAATTGAACTAAAGAAGTCAGAAAAATCAGCACTTCCTGCAAATCCTTGGTTAAATCCGCCTTGATTAAAACTAAAACCTTCAAAACCTGGTGGGGGAGTGAAATTTGCACCTTGCTGCCAGTTCGCTCCTAAACTGTCATATCTGCTTTTCTTTTCTTTATCAGACAATACTTCGTATGCTTCATTTATATCTTTAAATTTATTAACTGCATCTGGTGATTTATTTACATCAGGATGATATTGTCTTGCTAATTTTCTATATGCGGACTTTATTTTTGCTTCTGTTGCTTCTCTATCTACACCTAATATTTTATAATAATCTTTATATTCCATTATTTTTAAATCTCCTTATTTAAATGATAATATAAAAAATTAACTGTCTTTAAATAATTAATTTTTTTTTAATTATGTTTTTTTATAAATTATTTATATGTTACTTATTAACAAAATACTAGTTTTAAACTATGATATATGCTATGAAAAAAATTTTTGGGATATTGTTTTTATTATTTTTTATTAGTACATTTTCAGCAAATGCAGAAGAATCATCTGTTCAATTAAAAGATAATCTAAATTTAAAAATTGATGAAGTAAAGTCATTACAAAAAGATAGTATTTCAGCTCAAAATGTAAAAAAGCAGGAAATAAATAATCAATTTGAAATAAATAAAAATTCATTAACTAATAAGATAAGTGTAAAAAAAGAATTACAACAAAAAACAATACAGGTTAGCAATGAAGAAAAATACTCTAAAGATAATTCTTTAAATGTTATTTTATTGCCGCAGGTTCAAATAAGACCTGAAGGAATAATATATCAAGAAACACAAAGAAATATAGATGTAATGGATCCTCAAAAAGATGGTAGTATAAATTCAAATTATCCCGGATTAAGAGGTCCTAATCAATTAGTAGTATATACGCCTTCTTTTGGACTCAGAACCGGAACAAATGAATTTGGAACGGAAGCTATTGTTGAAAAGAATATGGTAGTCAGACTTAATGGTGCTGATTCTATAATTCCTAAAAATGGTTTTGTTATTTCAGGTCACGGAACTGCTAAAAAGTGGATAATTCAAAATATTCAGGTTGGATCAAAAGTTTATATTGATTATTCAAATAATACTTTAAAGGTATTTTTAACTCCTGAAAGTTTATTGTATGCTGCTAAAGAAAAAATAAAAGAAGTAAATGGATTGATAGAGTATTATAGGCAGTTAGATATTTTATATAATGATAAAAAAGCAAATGAATTCTTAAATATGTCTAAGGAATATCTAAGGAAGGCAGAAATTAAACCTGAAAAAACCCAGAATTATATTAATGATGCTATGGATGTTCTTGATTCTGCCATAAAAAATGCAATTCCTTATATAGATAAAGAATTAAAAGGTATTTGGATTAGACCTGTAGAAAAGAATGAGTCAGAAATATCCAAAACAATTGATAGATTGGCAAAAGCAGGAATTACAGATATTTTTCTTGAAACTTATTTCCACGGTAAAACAATATATCCAAGTGAATATTTAAAAGAATGCGGAGTTATAAATCAAAGAGAAGAATTTGTTGGGTTTGATCCTTTAGAAGTATGGATAAAAGAAGCACATAAGAAAAATATAAAAGTGCATATTTGGTTTGAAACATTTTATGTTGGAAATGATAAACCGGAAATGAATCCAAAACATGTCTTAAGTATATATCCAAATTGGGCTAATAAAAGATTATATAACTACGATTCAGAAAAACCCGTTCCATCTTTATCTGAACATAACGGTTATTTTTTAGATCCTTCAAATATACAAGTCCAAACATACCTGCTTGGAATTTTAAACGAAATTGTTGCTAAATATAATCCAGATGGTATTAATTTAGACTATATTCGTTATCCACAAACAGTAGAACCAACATATTCTAATTATGCTTCTATGAATTGGGGGTATACTCAAAATGCCAGAGAAGAATTTAAATCTTTATACGGTATTGACCCTATTGATATAAAATATGGTACATACTATTGGAATAAGTGGGCTTTATACAGGCAAAATCAGATAACGGAATTTTTAAAAGAAGTAAGAAAAATAACAAAAGCACATAATATAGTTTTAACAGCAGTAGTTTTTCCTGATTTAAGAAAATGTATTGATACTAAAATGCAAAATTGGCGTAATTGGTCTTTAAATAATTATGTTGATGGATTAACTCCTTTAATTTTGACCGGAGATAAAAATACTGCAGATTTATTAATAAATGATGTGGTTAAAAATACAAGTCCTAATACAGATATATATCCTGGAATTTTTGTTACTTTTATGGGCGGAAGTATGGATGATTTACTTTTGCAAATTCATAAAACGAGAGAATATAATACAAAAGGTTCTATTTTATTTGATTATGCTCATTTAAATGATAATTATGTGGATGCGTTAACAACAAGAGTATTTAATAAATCTTATGAACCAAGAGATGTAAAATTAAATATACCGCAAGAAACAAGACAAGTTGCGCAGACTCAGAAAAAGAAAAGATTTTGGAGAAGAAATAATGACAATGATTAATTTTACTAAAATGCAAGGTCTAGGCAATGATTTTATAATTTTAGATTATGAAGAATATGAAAAAACAAATAAGAACCCAGCTGAATTAGCTGTATTGCTATGTGACAGACATTTTTCAATAGGTGCTGATGGATTAATAATAATAAACCCTAAAGTAATTGATGCTGATATTGGCTGGATTTTTTATAATTCAGATGGTTCAATAGCCCAGATGTGTGGTAATGGAATAAGATGCTTTGCAAAATATGTTTATGATAAATGTATAATAAATAAGAAAGAATTCTCTGTTGAAACTGAAGCGGGAATTATAATTCCTAAAATATTAGAAGATGGAAGAGTAAAGGTTAATATGTCAAAGCCAATACTTGAGCCAAAAAAAATTCCTGTAAATGTTAAAAATAATTTAAATTTTGAAGTGAACCTAAACGATAGAATATTTATTGCAAATGCCATTAGTATGGGTAATCCTCATTGTGTGATTATAACAGAAGAAGATACAAAAACACTGGCATTGAAATATGGCAGTGAAATTGAAACACATAAATTATTCCCGGAAAAGACAAATGTAGAGTTTATAAAAGTATTATCGAGAAATGAAATTAATTTAGACGTTTGGGAAAGAGGCTGCGGAACAACATTAGCTTGCGGTACTGGGGCGTGTGCTAGTGTTGCAGCTTGTATTTTAAATGGTTTATGTGATAAAGAAGTAAAAGTAAATTTACCCGGAGGTCAATTGATTATAGAATGGGAAGGTTCTTTTGCTGATACTAATTATGATATTTTTATGTCAGGTGGAGCTGATTATTCATTTAATGGCGAAATTGAAATATAGACTTTAATACAAATTACCAATTGCATTTAATAAAAATATCTTATAGTATTTTTTTATGAATATATTAGAAATAAAAAATTTAAATTTATCTTTTTTATCAGGCGGCATAGCATATCAAGCATTATATAATATAAATTTGTCATTAGAAAAAGGTAAAATGCTTGCATTGGTGGGGGAATCCGGATGCGGTAAGACAATTACAGCTATGTCTATATTAAGATTATTAGCCCAAAATGCTCAAATAATGTCAGGAAAAATTATTTTTAACGGGATAAATCTTCTTAATTTACCTGAAAAAGAGATGCAAAGAATAAGAGGAAAATCAATAGCACTTGTTCCTCAAGATCCTATGACTTCGTTAAATCCTTTATATACAATAGGCTCACAACTTATTGAAGTAATTGAAATTCATCAAAATTTAAAAGGAGATGATGCTAAAAAAGTTGCAATTGAAGTATTAGAACAAGTTAAAATTCCAAATGCAAAAGAGAGATTAAAAGCATATCCGCATGAGTTTTCAGGTGGAATGAGACAAAGAGTAATTATAGCAATGGCGATTGCTTGTAAATCTCAGCTTATTATTGCAGATGAACCTACTACTGCTTTAGATGTTACAGTGCAAGCTCAAATAATGGATTTATTAAAAGAAATTCAAAAAGAGTTAAGAACTTCTTTTATATTTATATCTCACGATTTTGGGTTGGTATATGAGGCTGCCGATAGTGTTGCTGTTATGTATGCAGGGCATGTTGTTGAAAAATCAGAAGCAACTGAATTATTTAAAAATCCCAAACATCCTTATACAAAAGCTCTATTGAAAACACTTCCTGATTTTAATTCTACAAAACTTGAAGCAATAGCAGGGCAACCGCCCTCTATAAAAGATTATTTTTTAGGTTGTCCGTTTGAAAAAAGGTGTTCTCAAAAAATTGATATTTGTGTAAAAGAAGCACCATATAACATTATTGTTAATAATGCATCTGTTAATTGTTGGATTTATAAATAAATGTAATTAGTTTATTTCTTGTATATTAATATCTAATTTTATAGAGTATAATTTTATATTATGTCAGTAAAAAATGAAAAAAGGGAAAAAAATATAGATAATAAAAGCGGGAAAATGAAAATTTCGCTGTTAACTTTTGTTCTGATAATTTGTATATTAGAGCTTATCTTTGGTGCTGTTCAAAATATTAATAAAAGCATAAATTTCTCTTCTAAAATTAAGGGACTAGAACAAAAAAGAGATGAGGAATTAAATAAAAATAAACAATTAAAATCAGAAATAGAAAATTTTAATTCTGATATGATATTAGAATCTATAGCAAGAAATAATTTAAAAATGGCAGGAGAAGATGAGGTATTAATTATAATTAATAAACCAAAAGAAGAACAAAATCAGATTGTAAATGTAAATAATAAAAAAAATGGGAAATAAAACGAAAAAACCGTCAATAAGACGGTTTTTAAATCTCTCAAAATAATCTATTTGACCGCAATAAGTCTAAGATTAACTCCTAAATCCGTATTTACTTGTCTGACGCTTGCAATTGCCATTGAACGACGTTTTTTTGCTCCTCTTAAAAAGAATTCAACGCCTTCTGATATATTTGTGGTGGGTATAATCATTTTGTCTTTCATCTTTAATTCTCATTTTTCTGATAATTTAGTATTCGGCAATTTTTTTTATGACTTTAATTATTAATCTAATTTGTTAAATTTTTGTAATGTTTTTTTGGAATTTTTATGTTAAAAATTTAATGTTTAAGAGAAAACAATCAATGAAAGAAATAAAAATATTAACAAAGGATAATATAAAGATTGCGCTAAACCATTATGAAAACGGGTTTGACAGAGTTGTAATAATTGCGCCCGGATGGTTTATGACAAAAGATAGTAAATATTTTAAACAAATAAGCGAAGTATTTATCAAAAAATCAGATATTATTTCAATGGATTTTCGAGGCCATGGTAAAAGCAGCGGATTATATACTTTTTCCAGTAAAGAAATTAATGATATAACAAGAGTTATTGATTTTGCAAAAGAAAGATATATAAAAATATATTTAATAGGTTTTTCTTTAGGGGCTGCAATTGCACTAATAGCTGCATCTCAACTAGAAGGAATTGATAAAGTAATTGCAGTCAGTGCTCCTGTTTCTTTTGAAAAAATAGAAAATAAAATGTGGAAGAAAGAAGCTTGGCTTCCTACCTTGCAAAAATGTGAATTAAAAAGATGGCTTTCCATTAGACCTGATATAATAAACAGAAAAAAAACAAAACCAATTGATATAGTTGAAAAAGTAAAATGTCCTACTTTATTTATTGCTGGAGAAAATGACCAAATTGTATGCAGCTGGCATACTAAGACATTATTTGATAAAGCTAAATGTATAAAAAAGTATGAGCTTTTTGAGAAATGTTATCACGCAGAAGATTTATTTATTCAAGATAAAGAAAAGTTTATTAAAATATGTATGAACTGGTTATTTGTCGAATAATTAATTTTTCATTAATATTTGTATGAAATTGAAAAAATAAGTGTATAAAATAATTATAAAAATAAAATTATGGTAGAGGTAAAGGAGGAAATAATATGTCAATAAGACCATTAGGCGACAAAATAGTTATTAAAGTTATTGAAGATGCTGAACAAACATCAGGCGGTATATTTATTCCGGATAGCGCAAAAGAAAAATCACAAAAAGGTGAAGTAATTGCGGTAGGACAAGGTAAAGTAAATGAAAAGGGTGATAGAGAACCAATGGATGTAAAAGTTGGTGAAGTAGTTCTTTTTGCAAAATATGCCGGTAATGATGTTAAAGTTGCTGATGAAACGTTAAAAATCATGTCTGTTTCAGAAGTACTTGGAGTAATTGAATAATAGACAGTAGGGAGAAAGTAAAATGGCTAAAAAGATAATATTTGATGAAGAAGCACGCAAAGGCCTATTAAAAGGTATTGATGCAGTTGCTGATGCAGTAAAAGTTACATTAGGACCAAAAGGTCGTAATGTTATTTTAGAAAAGAAATTTGGTTCACCTCAAATAGTAAATGATGGTGTAACAATAGCAAAAGAAATTGAGCTTGAAGATCCACTAGAAAACTCAGGTGCGCAATTATTAAAAGAAGTATCATCTAAGACAAATGATGTTGCAGGTGATGGTACAACAACAGCATCTGTTTTAGCTCAAGCTATTGTAAGAGAAGGTGTTAGAAATTTAACAGCAGGTGCTAATCCAATGTGTATGAAAAGAGGCATGGACAAAGCTGTTAGCTTGGCTTTAGATACAATTAAAAAGATGGCACAACCTGTTGACTCTCAAGAAAAATTAGCACAAGTAGCTGCTATTTCGGCAGGAAATAATGATGAAATAGGTAAACTTGTTGCTGAAGCAATGGAAAAAGTTGGTCACGATGGTGTTATTACTGTTGAAGAATCAAAATCAACAGGTAC
>CALURV010000012.1 GCA_944323285.1 Candidatus Gastranaerophilales bacterium
TTAAAATGGGGCGGACAGTGGGATTCGAACCCACGTATATCGGAACCACAATCCGAGGCCTTAACCACTTGGCGATGCCCGCCATTTGTAATTCAACTTTAATATAAACATACCTTTTTTTCAACTGTTTTATTTATTAAAAGAAAGGAGCCATAAATTATGGCTCCTTTTCTTATTTTTATTGAAGAATTAGTATCTTTCCAAATACATATCAAGCTCGTATTTTGTAACCGCTGTTCTATAGCCATCCCATTCTTTTAATTTGGCTTGCATAAATTCTTTAAATATATGCTCTCCTAATGCAGATTTTACAATCGCACTTTTCTTCATTAACAATAATGCTTCATATAAACTGCTTGGAAGTGTTTCTATTTTTGCACGTTTACGTTCTTTATCATCCATTTTGAATATGTTTTTATCAATATCTAATGGCGGTTTAGTTTTCTTTTCAACACCATCTAAAATAGATTCTAATATTACAGCTAAAGCTAAATATGGATTACAAGATGGATCTGGCGACCTTAACTCAACTCTTGTTGCATTTCCTCTTTTAGCAGGAACTCTTATTAAAGCAGAACGGTTTGCTAATGACCATGCTAAATATACCGGAGCTTCAAACCCGGGAACAATTCTCTTATAACTGTTTACTGTCGGATTTGTTATTGCTGTAAAGCTTTTTACATGGTCTAATAACCCGCCTATTGCATACAATGCTGTTTCAGATAACTGATGAGCTCTTTTTGCATCATAAAAAGTATTCTTCCCGTTCTTAAATAATGACAAGTTGCAGTGCATACCAGAACCGTTTATTCCATATATCGGTTTAGGCATAAAAGTTGCATGTACGCCCATTTTATTTGCAACTGCTTTTACTGCATATCTGAATGTAATGATATTATCAGCACTTGTTAGTGCATCTTCATATTTAAAGTCAATTTCATGCTGACCTTCTGATACCTCGTGATGACTTGCTTCAACTTCAAAACCCATTGCTGTTATTGTTCTTACAATTTCTTTTCTTATATTTTCACCCATATCATCAGGAGCTGTATCATAATAACTTGCTCTATCATGTGTATTTGTTGTAGGAAAACCATTTTCATCTCTCTTAAATAAGAAAAACTCGGCTTCCGGTCCTACATTCATTTCATAACCCATATCTTTTGCTCGTTTTATAACTCTTTTTAAATTTGAACGAGGGCAGCCTTCAAATGGTGTACCATCAGGGTTATGAATATCACAAATTAATCTCGCAACATTTGTTCCTGCGGCTTTATCTTCTCGAAATGGAAGCAGGGTAAATGTTGATAAATCAGGATAAAAATACATATCTGATGTTTCAATATTTCTAAATCCTTTTATTGATGATCCATCAAGCATACATTCATTATTTAATATTTTATCCAACTGTGAACTTGGTAATGACATATTTTTTACTTGCCCATTAATATCACAGAATTGTAACTTGATAAACTCAACTTTTTTATCTTTTACTACTTTCTTAATTTCTTCAGCTGTGTACTGTTTTCTTTCCGACATAAAATGTTACCTTTCTTTTTCAAAAACTTATAATGTTCTTATTATAATACTCCTTGGAAAAAATACAAGTAAAAAATTGCGTTTTAGCAAAAATTGCACAAAAAAATTAACAAAAATGTCATTTTTTTAATGCAAGTTGCGTTATTTTTAATGTTTTTTTGCTTAACTTAACACTTTTTACAAAAAATGCAATTTTTTTATTTTTTAAAATCTTTGACTATTTTTTTTGACATAAGATAATAAAGATATGAATAAAATTGTTTTAGCACAAATAGATACAATAGCAGGAAACATTGAATATAATGCGGAAAAGATTATAAACTGTATTACTAAAGCGAAAGAAAATAATGCTGACTTGATAATTTTTCCGGAACTCGTTCTTATAGGATACCCTTTTGGTGATATCATTATGAGACATAAATCTATTATAAAAAAACAATTATCTGCTCTGGAAAATATTACAGCTAACACACAAAATATTACTGCTCTTGTTGGATTTGCAGAACCAACAAATGTCGCTGACAAAAAACCTTTTTATAATTCTGTTGCCGTCGTTCAAAACGGGAAGGTAATTAATATTGTAAGAAAAAGATTACTCCCTAATTACGGAGAATTCAATGATTATAGATACTTCGAACCATCAAAAGAAGTTCCTGAATTACTTGAAATAAATGGCGAAAAATACGGAATTTTAATTTGTGAAGATAGCTTTAATGACAAATCTTTCTTTAAAGATGAATGTATTTATAATGTTGATCCGGTTGCTGAACTTATGAAAAAACATCCGACAACATTGATAAATTGTTCATGTTCTCCATCAAGAACAGGAAAAGAATTTATGAAAAATTCTCTTTTCTCTTCAATTGCTAAAAAATACCAAGTAAATTATATTTACGTCAACAAAGCCGGTTATGCCGATAATTTAAGTTTTGACGGAACTTCAAGAATATATAATAAAAATGGTGAGTTAACTCTGCGTGCAAAATCTTTTGAAGAAGATTTCATTATAACTGACGATTTGTCAGGGACAATTAATACCCTTCCTATCGGTATGGATAAAGAAATTAAACAAAACAAGTTTGATTTGGACTATACATATGATTTAGACAGAACATATAAAAGTATAGTTTTTGGCATAAAAGAATATTTTAAAAAGAATGGTTTTAAAAAAGCTGTTTTGGGTCTATCAGGCGGGCTTGATTCAACTATCAGCTGCGTGCTTCTTGTCGATGCTTTAGGAAAAGAAAATGTATTTGGCGTTTCCATGCCAAGCAGAATTACTTCAAAAGCAAGCAAAAATGATGCTAAAATTCTTGCTAAAAATCTTGGTATTAACTTTATTGAAATTCCTTTAGCAGAAAGTATCGATGCTACAAAAAGTATGCTCAATTATGCTTTTGATAATATAAATACAGAAAAATATGAAAAATCTACTACCATAGAAAATCTTCAAGCTAGAACAAGGGCAACTCTGTTATGGAGCATCGCAAATGAACATAAAAATATGCTTCCTATTGCAACCAGCGATAAATCAGAAGCGTATATAGGCTATGCTACAGTAAATGGAGATATGTCAGGCGGTTTTGCACCTATCGCAGATGTAACCAAAACGAAACTATTTGCATTGGGTGATTTCTTGAATAAAAATAGAGAACAAAAATATGCAATCCCGCAAGCTATATTAGAAAAACCACCGGGAGCAGAGTTAAAAATTAACCCTAAAACCGGAAAAACAGTTTGTGCTGAAGAAGACAATATGCCATATACTTTTTTAGATGAAATTATTTGGTATGTAGAAAACTTTGGTTTTGGCTATAATAATTTGATTAATCACAAATTCTTCTATGAAAAGAATAATTCTATTTCACAAGAACAAAAAGAAGAATGGATTAAAAAGTTTTTCTGGAAACAGCATTGTGCTGTGTTCAAATGGCATATAATTCCGCCTTCGGTTGTTGTAGATATACACTCTATTAATTCTGTTGAATATAGACAGCCGATTATTTCAAATATTTAATCTAGTATCACACTTTGTTACCGAGTCATCCTCGCTAACAAAGTACTCATCTTTTAAAAACGGCACTCAAAAAAATTCACTCATTTTTTCAGCTTATCGTGAATTTTTTCTCGGACATCTTTGTTCAACTAAAATAAAACAGAATATTAAAAAATATTCTGTTTTATTTTTTACTTTTTAATTTCTTTGATTATTTTATCAATGGTATACTTGTTTTAAATGTATCTTCCGCACCTGTTTCTTTATCAAAATGTTTAGCTGATATTACATTTCCATCTTTGTCATATTCAATTATGGTTTCAATTTTTTTCAAAGAAGGATCATAATACCTAACTTCTCTCATAACATAACCTTTTGGTGAATAGTATCTATAACCAATTGGATTCCCGTTTATATCTGTCATTAATTCTCCCCCCAATTTTCCAGCTGCTCCAACATTAGCTGTAGGAGCTTTTATTTCAGAAGCTGTTGGCATTTTTAAATCAGAAACAGTAATATCATCATCAACATCTAAATTATTTAGTTTTACACTTGAGAATTCAGAATTATGAACAATTTCAGTCATAGATTCAAGCATAGCTTGTTTTACTTCCATATCAACATAACTAGCACCAATTTCATTTAAATATGCACTTATAGCACTTTTATTAGCCGAATACCAATTATCAAATTCAGATGCTGTAATTTCTCCATCAGCAGTAGTATTAATATGAGAATTAGAGAAAAATATGGATATTTCTTGATCTGACAATACTCCATCTTCACTATTTGTTCCAGGCGTTACTCCTTCTTCAGTAAGCCATTTTTCATTTCTTAAAAGATAGTCACCGAAATTTACACTATCAGCACACATATCATTTCCTTTCTTCATTTTTAATACTTTTATATTCGGCATAAAAAGCAATATACTAAAGTTTACAAAAAATTTTTTTACAAAATTTAATAAAATATAATATAATCAATTCCAGTATCATACTTTGTTAACGATTTATACTCATTAACAAAGTACCCAACTTATGAAAACATCTGCTTATCTTTGTTTCAATAATTATACAAACTCTATCAAAAACAATGTTTTTAGTTCGTTTTGTAAGAAAATTCACTCATTTTTTCAGTTTATCATGAATTTTTTCTTTACTAGTTTCCTCATTTAAACGCGTAATACTTAAACTTTCATATTTATTATTATTTTGATAACCATATAAGAAATATATAACAATACCAATTACAACCCACAAAGGAAATAACATAGCAGAAGTCTTAACTTCTCTTAATGCTACAAACATAAGTCCTGAACAAAATATAATACCAAATATTGGAAACCAAGGACAACAAGGAACTTTAAAAGGTCTTTGTCTATCAGGTTCTGTTTTTCTCAAAATTAATATGCCAATACATACTATTACAAAAGAAGTAAAAGTACCAAAAATAGCTAATTCAGCAGCAACTTGCATATTTATAAATAAAGAACCAATCAACATTAAAATTGTAGATAAAATTGTTATAACCCAAGGTGTCTTAAACTTAGGATGTATTTCTTTCATCACTGAAGGTAATAGTCCATCACGAGCCATAGCTAACAATATTCTTGTTGTTCCAAATTGAAGAACTAATAATACTGAAGTTAATCCAGCCAAAGCTCCTATCGCAATAGCACCAGCGAACCAATCTTGTCCGACAAAACTCATCGCATGGGCTATCGGAGCTTTTAAATCTATTTGACTCATTGGAAGCATACCTGTTAAAACGACCGTAACAAAACAATATATTAAAGAACAAACAATCAAAGAACCGATTAAACCAATAGGTAAATTCTTCTGAGGATTTTTAGTTTCTTCTGCCGCTGTTGATATTGCATCAAAGCCTATATATGCATAAAACATTGCAAATGCACCCATTAAAATACCTTTTATTCCCATTGGACAAAACGGTGTCCAATTTTCTGGTTTTATATAAAAAGCACCTACACAAATAAAAAGCCCTATTACAAGTATTTTTACCAAAACCATTATTTTTGCAAAATTTGCAGATTCTTTTATTCCCTTTAATAATACTAAAGCAATTATTGTAATTATTATCATTGAAGGTAAATTCATACAAATAGGTATACCTAAAATATGAGGGATACTTTCACCACTATTCATTGCTGTTTGATAATCATTTACAAGCCAAACGGGAGGATTTCTCATAATATCTGGAAGAAAAGGAAATCCCTCCAAAAATTTAACAAGATAACCTGACCAGCTTGATGCAACAGCAATAGTTCCTATTGCATACTCTAACATCAAAACCCAGCCCATCATCCAAGCTGCAAATTCTCCCATTGTTGCATATGTATATATATATGCACTTCCTGATACCGGTATCATTGATGCAAATTCAGCATAACATAATGCAGGAAATATACAAGCTAAAGCAACTAAAAATATTGAAATTACTAATGCAGGACCTGCTCCAACCCTTTCTGTTGTGCCTATTACCGCAGAACCTATCATTACAAATATTCCAGCACCAATAATTGCACTTATTCCTAATATTATTAAATCAAAAGCATTTAATGTCTTTTTTAATCCGCCTTTTTTAGATTGCTCCAAAAATTCATCAGGATTTTTCTTCCTTAATAAACTTGATATAAATTTACCCATTCTTTGTTCTTCTGGAGTCGACATTCTTTTATTCCTTTTCTATAACTTACAAGTCTGTTTTTTTAATAATGGAAAACCAAGTTCCCTACGTTGTTCAACATATAACTCTGCAACCATAGCAGCTATTCTTCTTACTCTATTTATATAATTAATTCTCTCATCTCTGCTTATTACACCCCTTGCATCAAGTAAATTAAATGTATGTGAACACTTAAGTACATAATCATAAGCAGGTAATACAATTTTTGCTTCTATACAAGATTCAACTTCAGCTTGAAATAAATCAAACATCTTAAATAATCTTTCTGCATTTGAATATTCAAAATTATATTTAGATTGTTCTATTTCATTTTGCAGATATATTTCTCCATATTTTAATTCTTTATTCCACATTACATCAAATACAGAATCAACATTTTGAAGGTACATCGCAATTCTTTCAAGCCCATAGGTTATCTCAAGAGCAACGGGTCTTATTTCAAGACCGCCCACCTGTTGAAAATAAGTAAATTGGGTAATTTCCATACCATCAAGCCATACTTCCCAGCCAACTCCTGCCGCCCCTAATGTTGGCGATTCCCAATTATCTTCAACAAATCTTACATCATGCTTAGATAAATCAATTCCCATTGCCTCTAAACTCTTCAAATATAACTCTTGTGAATCTTCAGGAGACGGTTTTAAAATTACTTGATATTGGAAATAATGTCCCAACCTATTTGGATTCTCTCCATATCTTGCATCTGTCGGTCTTCTACAAGGCTCTACCATTGCTGTATTCCAAGGCTCAGGACCCAATGAACGCAAAAATGTTGCCGGATTCATTGTACTTGCACCTTTTTCTATATCATATGGCTGTTGTATTATACAACCATAATCTGACCAAAATTTTGATAAATTTAAAATTAATTCCTGAAATGTTAAACCCACGATTAATAGTCCTCTTTATATTAGCTTTAATATTGTATACCAAGCAAAAAAAAATTTAAAGAAAATTGTTGTATTTTGTACACTTCTTGTTTTGCCTTTTTTGTATTTTTTTGTTTATTTTTTTTATTTTGTCAAAAATATTTTTAAAAAATTCCAAATAAATAAATAAAAAACTATAAAATTAAATTTTTTATTTTATTTTTTTTAATTTTTATCTAAAAAAATTTTTTCTTCTTTTGTTAAGTACTGTTAAGTTTTAACTTATTTTCATATTTAAAATTTTTCTACAATATAAAAAGACTGCCTAATAGGCAGTCTTTTTATATTAAACTAATTTAAATTATAGTTTAGAAGCAACCATTAAAGTTGTTTCAGCTAATCTTGTAGAATAACCCATTTCATTATCATACCAAGAAACAACTTTAACCATATTATCACCCATAGTCATTGTTAAAGCAGCATCAACTGTTGAAGATTGAGAAGTACCAATAAAGTCAGAAGATACAAGTGGTTCTTCACTGTAGCATAATACATGACCATCAGCAGCTTTCTTTAATGCAGCATTAACAGCTTCTACTGTTACTGGTTTTTGAGTTTCAACAACAACGTCAACAACTGAAACATCTGGAGTAGGAACTCTCATAGCGAAACCATTTAATTTACCTTTCAATTGAGGTAATACTAAAGCAACAGCTTTTGCAGCACCTGTTGTTGTAGGAACAATATTTAAAGCACCTGCTCTTGCACGACGCGGATCTTTATGACCTGCATCTAAGATTCTTTGGTCGCCTGTATATGAATGAACTGTTGTCATTAAACCTTTAACAATACCAAATTCTTCATCTAAAACTTTAGCTACAGGAGCTAAGCAGTTTGTTGTACAAGATGCCATTGAAATTACATGATGTTTTGATGAATCATATTCTTTATCATTAACACCTAAAACTATTGTTATATCTTCATTTTTTGCAGGAGCAGAAATAATAACTTTCTTAGCACCGGCATCTATATGAGCATGTGCTTTTGTTGCATCTGTATAAAATCCTGTTGATTCAACTACTACATCTACATTTAATTCCTTCCAAGGAAGATTTGCCGGGTCTTTTTCAGCATAAAATTTAATTTTTTTACCGTTGATTACTAAACCATCATCAGCAACTTCAACAGTACCGTCAAATTTACCCATTACTGAGTCATATTTAAATACGTGTGCAGCATTTGCAGGTGTTAAACCCGGGTCATTTATAGCAACATAATTTATTTTATCAAAGATTCCTTCTCTGATTGCTGCTCTTAAAGTGTTTCTGCCGATTCTTCCGAATCCGTTAATTGCAACATTTACCATAGTTTTTGAACTCCTTTTTTTACCTACCATGATTTACTGTCTATGTGTTAGTTATAAATTAAACATAAAGTTTAATCAAGTAAAAAATTAATCTGGTATCGCACTTTGTTAGCGAGTCATCCTTGCTAACAAATTACTTACCTTTTGAAAACGCCATACCAAAAAATTTACTCACACTTTCATCTTATTGTGAATTTTTTCTCGGACATGCTTAATTATAATATTTTTTCTTTTTGTTATAATAATTTATATATCAAAGTATTAGAAGGCATTTATGACAACTAAATTTTCAACAAAAACATCTAAAAGTTTTAATATATGGAGAAAAATTTTCCAATATATTACTTGCAATGTCGTTATTAAAAACGTACTTAGATTGAAATACAACCTAAAAGTAGAAGGAAAAGAAAACATTGACAAAAAAAAGAAATATATTGTAGCAAGCAACCATGTTACAGGTTATGATCCTTTTATCGTTGCAGCTCAATTAAATTTAACCATTTCATATATGGCAAAAAAACAACTTTTTGAAACATTTTGGTCAATGGTCTTAATGGATTGGTGTGGAGCTTTTGCTGTAGATAGAGATAAAGTTGATGTTTCCACTATTAAAACTGCTTTATCTATTCAAAATACAAATTGGCATCTAGGTCTTTTCCCACAAGGAACAAGGTGTAATAATGGGAAAATAGAAAATATTACAAAAGGGTTTGCTTCTATTTCTAAAAAAATTAAAGCAGAAGTTTTACCTGTTGCAATTATAGTTAAAGATAATCCAAACTCAAAAAAACAAGATTTTATTATTAAAATTGGAAAGTCTATTTCTTATGATAATAATGTTGATGAGATGGTTAAAAATTGGGCTGAAGCTATTAGTAGTTTATCAGGCTTAAAATATATTCATAACTAACAGACAGAAAGATTATTTTAATGGACAAAAAGAAATCAAACTATACAAAAAGAGATGTATCTGATTTTACTGAAGGAAAATTTCATTTTCAACTATTTGGAAGATGGCTTGTTGCAAGAACAATAATTCCTTTTTTCTATAAAGTTGAACTTATTGGTACAGAAAATATTCCTACCGATAGAAATTTTATTGTTGCTCCAAATCATATTTCTTATTTTGACCCATTTATTGCAGGTGAAGCAGTTAAAAAACCCATTGCTTTTATGGGTAAAAAAGAATTATTCACAAATAAAGTTCTTGCTTTTCTGCTTGATAATTTAGCTTGCTTTGCTGTAAATAGAGAAAAACTTGAAGTTTCTACAATTAAAACAGCTATAAATGTTTTTAAAACTCAAAAATGGATGCTCGGTATTTTTCCTCAAGGCGGGATAAGAAGAAATAAAAGAATTGAAAAAATTAACAAAGGCTTTGCTGTTATTGCTAATCAAATGAAAACTGATATCCTTCCAATTGGCATAACGGGCTGCGAACAATATAATTGGATTCCTTTTAAAGGTAAATTAAAAATAGCTATTGGTAGACCCATTTCTTATAACCAAGATATTGATAAAATTATTGATCAATGGGGACAACAAATTTCTCAACTTATTGATTATTCATATATTAAAAATGATTCTGATGTTGAAGAAAAAGAAAACTCTCAACTTTTGAAAAATAAACTATAATTTGTCTTTTATTTTTTCTAAGAAGGTTTTTTTATTATAATCATTTATTTTTATATATAAATCAGGTTTTATATCCTCTAATATATTTAATACTTCTATTATTGTTAAATCAGAAAATATTACTATTTGTATCTTACTTACATTTTCATCATTCTTTATATATTTTATAAGCTTTATTAATTCTTTATCGGTTTCCTCATTATTAAATTTACATATAAAAATATCTGTTTCATTTTTTTGAATATAATCATAAACTGAATAAATATTATTGAAAAAAATAATATTTTTATATTCTTCTTCAATATCTTTCTTTATATATTCAAAATTGTTATCTCCATATATTACAAATCTTTTTTCAGTGGAAATTTCTTCATCTTTATTACTAATTTGTTTTATATCGAAAGAAGGTAAATAATTTGTTAATATAGTATTTCTTATTAATTCATAAGGATTTATTATAAGACATACCTCTCCTGTGGAAAGAGTTGTAAATCCACTAATATTTTTTATTTTTATTATTGGTGACTCCAATTTCTTATGAAAAACCTCTTGATCACCTAATAACTTATCTATAATAAAAGCAGCTTGTCTTTCCTGATTTTCTATTATTATTACTGTCAATTGTTTTTCAGTTAATAAAGCTTCTGATTTTTCACCTAATACTTCCGATAATGAATATATTGGAATAGAATGTTCATCGTATATAATATAATTCTTTCCATTTTTATCAAAAATTTCATCTTTTTTTATTCTTTTTACAAATTTTATTGCATTAACAGGTATTGCATACTTTTGTTCATTTACCATTATTATAAATGTCTTTATCGTTGACATTGATACTGGCAGCTTAATAGTAACTTGGCAACCTTCATTCAATACAGAATCAATATAAATATCACCATTTAAATTATTTATTTTTGTCTTAACTATATCAAGACCAATACCTCTTCCTGATATTTCTGTTACTGATTCTTCAGTTGAAAATCCCGGCAAAAACAATAACTTCATTAATTGATCATTAGTAATATTTTCTATTTCTTCTTCTGTAAGGATTCCTTTTCTTATTGCACTTTTCTTAACTTTTTCAAGATTAATTCCATATCCGTCATCTTCTATTGTTATTATTACATTATTTTCAGCCTGTTTTGCACTTAATTTTACAATTCCTATTTCTTTTTTACCATTTTTAATTCTTTCTTCCGGAACTTCTATACCATGAGAAACAGCATTCCTTAAAATATGAATTAATGGCATTTTAATTTCTTCTATCAATTTTTTATCAACTGTTGTATCACTTCCTGATACAATAAAATCTACCTTCTTTTTATTTTCTATTGCAATATCTCTTATCATTCTAGGAAATGAATGAAATATTGTAGCCAATGGAAGTACTCTTATACCTTTTGCTATTGACTCTATTTCCATGGCCGTTTGATGCAATTTATTATCATCTTCAGATATAATATTGTATAATTTCCCAAAATCTTTTTGAATATCCGTTATCATATCAGCATTATTCCAAAAGAAATTTTGTGCCTTCTTATAAAATATATATGCGGAATCATCTGTTCCATCATTAAAAATTCCCTTTTTCTCTAAATATTTTAGATAATTTATTATCTTCTTACTTACACTATTCCATTGTATTAACTTTAAGTTTATATTTGATAATTCAAAAAGATGTTCTCTTGTTTTTATACCATTTACTAATAACTCCCCTGTTTGGGATATTAAATTATCTAACTTAGTTGTATCTACTCTCAATGTTTTTATTTCTTGAAGTTCAAAAGAATTCATATTATTTTTGATTGCTTCTACATCTATTACAGAAGTTATATTTTGTGATTGTTTTTTTATTTCATTAGTCGACGATTTCTTTTCTTTTAAACTTGTTACTTTGAACATGTCTTCTACTACGTTTAATCTTTGAATTAAAAAATTCAAATTATTTAAATTTTCTTCTTTTTCATTTAAAGACATCCTTTTTGCTAAATATATACTTTGCAAAATTACCATATAACATTCGTTATCTATTAAAATGTCTTGATTTTGAAATAAATTTAATATATTTAATGTTTTAGATATTATTAATTCAGTTTGCTTATTATTTGATAAAATAATCAATGACTTAAGTTCTTCATTAATTTCATTTATATAATTCTTTTCATATTTTATTTTAGGTAGGTTTTTTAATAATAAATCAAATTTTTCTTCAATATTTGCTTTTATTTTAGGCTGTTCTTGTTCTTGGTTTTTTTCATTACTTTGTTCTTTATTTTTTGTCCTTATATATGAAACATTTATATTTAAATCCTTAAAAATAATATATATCTCATTTTTTAACGATTTTATTTCTTCTCTTAATATTAATAAAGAATTACTTTTATCGTCATCATTTGTTAATTTATCTAATATTTGTTTTATATGATTTTTAATATTCTCAAACTTTGTTTCTTTAAATATGTCATATAATAAATTTATATTATCACTAGCAACTAACAATATTTCATCAATATCTTCTAAATACTCTTCTTTACTAAGAACAAAGATTAACTCCAATATAATTGCATCAATATCTTTACTTTTTTCAATTAAATAATCTTCTTTTCTATCCGCTTTTTCTGATTTGTCGATTAGATTATCCTTTAAAATATAATTATCAAGTTTATTAACAAGAACAGTTACATTTTTATCATAATAATTTGATTTCATCTGAACAGATTTTATAATAAGTTCATTAAGCAAGTCACAAACTTCATAAATTATCTGAAAAGAATTTTTATCAACTATTATTTCATCATTTTTCCAATAAGATAGAATATCTTCTAATTTATGAGAAAGATCTTGAATACTGTTAAACCCAAGCATTCTAGATGCACCTTTTAAAGAATGAACTAATTGAAACAATTTTTTTAAAGGTGTTTTATCTTTAGGATTTTTTTCAAATTCAAGAAATCCGTCATTCAATTCTTGAATTATTTCTTCACTCTCTGCCTTGTATATATTTAATATTTCATCTAATTCTTCGGGATTGTATTGCATATAAAAACCTATTAATTAGCAATATTATCTTTAATGTTTGTTGAAATTTCTGAAAATGCTCTTATATTTTCAATATTTTCTTCCAAAGTATTTATTGATTCAGAAATACCTTTTTGCATATTTTCAACAGCTTCTAATACATCATTAGTTATTGATTGCTGTTCTACAGAAGATGTTAAAATATCATTTATATTCATACTTAATTCTTTTATGCTATTTACAAGATTAGATATATTAGCACTGATATTAGTAGCATTTCTTACTCCATTTTCAATTTCTTTAGCCCCATCTTCTGTTGCCATAATTGTAGATGAAGTTGTTTGCTCTATTTCAGAAACAAGAGTTGTAATTTTGTTAGTTGCCTGTTTAGATTCATCAGCAAGTTTTCTAATTTCACCTGCAACAACAGCAAAACCTTTACCGTATTCACCTGCTCTAGCAGCTTCTACTGCTGCATTTAGCGCAAGCATATTTGTTTGTTCCGATATATTTTCTACTATATTTACTGTTGAACCAATCTGTTTAATATAATCTGTTAATTCTATAATCAACTCTGCAATTACTTGAACTTTATGTTTCAAATTCTGCATCGTTGATATATTTTCTTCCAAAGATTTAGATTCCCTTCCTGAAGTATCATAAGTTTCTTGAACTTTTCCAGAAAGACCTTGTGTTCTTTCTTTTGTTTTTAAAGCACTACTTTTAAATAATTTTGTTGTTTGAACTACATTATTTAACATCTCTGTATATTTATGAGTTAATTGACGCTGTTTTTCACTTAATTGTAATACTTTTACAGATATTTTTTGAAATTCTTTTAATTCGTTGTCTATCAACTTATCAATTGATTTTATCAATTCATTTCTTGATAATTGATACTGTATAAAATAAAATAAAAGTGTTGCAACTGTTGAACAAACCATTATTGTTTTGTTTTCAACAAACAGAATAATTGCAACAATTAAAATGGTTACTAATCCTAATATTACTGTATCTTTTATATTTTTCTTTGCTAATCTGTTTATTAAACTTATATCTCTTCCTGCCATTTTATACTCCTCTTAATATGTTAATTATAGTCTATTTCTTGGATTTTATAATCATTAATTTATAGTATACTTATTATAAAGGTTTAACTAAAAATGAACAATAACTATTCACTAACTACTGTAAATACAAAAGAAGCATCTGAATATTATATTGTGTTTTTCTTAAAAGAAAAACAATATGCCATAAATATAAAAGATGTAATTGAAATTATAAATATACCTGTTATCGATATACCTCAAATTGCACCAGAAGGAATTATAGGTATCTTCAATTATAAAGGACTAATGATTAAAGTTGTTGATATTTGCCCTGTATTAGGATTTAAAACTTCTGAATTTACAATAAACAATCAGCTAATTATTGTATGTATTGAAGGAAATTGTTTTGCTGTACACACAGAAAATATTTCAAATATTATTCATATTAATAAATCTGAATTGCAGCCAATTCCTTTTGCTTCTAAAAACTCTATTCTAAAAGATGTCTATAAAATTAATAATACATCTATAAGCATTATAAATACTAAAGCATTGGATAAAATAGTATCAAATGTTAATGCAAATGAAAGTAAAATTAATTATTTAGAATTGTTTCCTCAAGATGAAAAATCAAAACAAATTTTAGAATTAAGAAGCATACAAAATATACAAAAACAAGAAGTTTTTTCTTTTGAACTAAATACAACAAACCAATATGTATTGTTTACTCTTGAAAATCACAACTACTACCTTGATTTAAAATATATTAAAGAATTTACATCCATTAAAAGATTAAATATTACAAAACTTCCCTATACTAAAAAATATATAAAAGGAATTATTAATTTAAGGGGTGAGTTTTTAGTCGTTATTGATTTAAAATTATTCTTAAACAGTACTAATAATTCAAATATAACAAGTAATAAAATTATTATAATTGAAGGTAAAAATTATAACCTTGCTTTATTAGTTGATGATATTAAATATATAAAAAATTTAAAAAACATTCAACCTTCAGTATTTACTGATGATAATTCTAAATACATTTATGCAGAATTTATGGAAGATAATAAACTCTATAGTATTTTAAATATTGAAAAAATAATAAATGATGAAAGATTATATATAAATATTGACTAAAAAAGGAGTGATTAAAATCACTCCTTTTTACATGTTTATTTAATCTAGTATCGCACTTTGTTACCTTCTCATCCTCGCTAACAAAGTACTCACCTTTTAAAAATGTCCCTCGAAAAAATTCACTCACAATTTCTGCTTATCGTGAATTTTTTCTCGGACAAATTAATATATTAAGCATTTTCAACAACAGCTTGAGCTGCAGCTAATCTTGCTTGTGGAATTCTAAATGGAGAACAAGAAACATAGTCTAATCCTATTTTATGACAGAATTTAACACTATCAGGATCACCTCCGTGTTCGCCGCAAACTCCGCCAACTAGTTTCGGATTAACTTTCTTACCTTTTTCCATAGACATTTCTATTAACTGCCCTACACCTTTGGTATCTAATGTAGCAAAAGGATTAGAAGGAAGTATTTTTTGTTCTACATATTTGTTTAAAAACTTACCTTCAGCATCATCTCTTGAAAAACCAAATGTCATTTGTGTTAAGTCATTTGTACCAAAAGAGAAAAATTCAGCATATTCTGCAATTTCATCAGCAGTTAAAGCAGCACGAGGAATTTCAATCATAGTACCAAACTTATAGTCAACTTCAACTCCTTTTTCAGCCATAACATCTTTTGCTACGCGAATTAATATTTCTTTAGCAACTTTAAGTTCGTTAACGTGCCCAATTAAAGGAATCATAACCCAAGGTTGAACTGCATGACCTTCTTTTTTCAAATCACAGCAAGCTTCGAAAATAGCTCTTACTTGCATTTCATTTATTTCAGGATATGTTAAACCCAAACGGCAACCTCTTAACCCCATCATAGGATTTGCTTCTGATAAACTTTCTACAACATGAAGCAGTTCTTCTTTTTCTTTTGAATCTTTGCCTTGTGCTTTTAATGTAGCTACTTCTGCAATTAAATCTTCTTTAGAAGGTAAGAATTCATGTAATGGCGGATCTAAAAGACGTACTGTTAAAGGTTTATCACCTAATGCTTTAAACATTGCATAAAAATCATCATATTGCATTGGAAGAAGTTTATCTAAAGCTTCTTTTCTTGCTTCTGGAGTTCCGGCTATAATCATTTTTTGAACCCAGGGAAGTCTATCGGGATCCATAAACATATGTTCGGTTCTACATAGACCAACACCTTCAGCCCCAAATTTAAGTGCATTTTCAATGTCTTTTGGAGTATCAGCATTTGCTTCTACATGCAATTTTTTAATTTCATTTACCCAGCTAAAGAATTTATTCCAGTTTTCATCAATTCTAGCTTCAACAAGTTTAACACTGCCTTCCATAACAATACCTTTTCCACCGTCAAGTGAAATAATATCGTCTTTATGGTAAACTGTTCCGTCAGCCCCTGTTAAAGTTTCATTAGCAAGGTCTATTTTCATATCCTCACAACCTGAAACGCAAGGTTTACCCATGCCTTTAGCAACAACAGCAGCATGTGATGTAGCTCCGCCACGAAGTGTTAAAACACCTTGAGATACTGCCATACCATGAATATCATCAGGACATGTTTCAACTCTTACAAGTATAACTTTTTCACCGGCCTCACCTCTTTTTGCTGCTTCTTCAGTATCAAATACAATTTTTCCGACAGCAGCACCGGGTGATGCATTTACACCATGAGCTATTTTATGTGCTTCTTCCATTGCTTTTGTATCAAAACAAGGTAATAATATTTGATTTACAGTATAAGGATCTACAAGCTGGATAGCTCTTTCTTTTGTTATTATACCTTCTTCACACATATCAACGGCTATCTTAACAGCAGCTGCAGCAGTTCTTTTACCGTTTCTTGTTTGAAGAATATATAATTTACCTTTTTCTATAGTAAATTCCATGTCTTGAACATCTTTATAACCAAGCTCTAATTTTTTAGCAATATCAACATATTGTTTATATAAATCAGGCATTTCTGTTTCTAACATTGCAATTGGTTTTGGAGTTCTTATACCGGCAACAACATCTTCACCTTGTGCATTTGTTAAATATTCACCGTAAAATTTATTTTCACCTGTTGCAGGATTGCGGGTAAACGAAACTCCAGTTGCACAATCATCTCCCATGTTACCAAATACCATTGTTTGAACATTTACAGCAGTACCAAAATTATGGTCAATTTTATTCATATTTCTATATGCTACAGCACGCGGAATATTCCAAGATCTAAATACTGCTTCCACCGCTTCTTGTAATTGTACAAAAGGATCTTGAGGGAATTCTTTTCCTGTTACTTCTTTTATTACTTTTTTGTATATTGGAATTAATGACTTCCATCCATCTGCAGATACTTCAGTATCAGATTTAACTCCTTCTTTTTCTTTTACTTTTTCAACTTCAGATTCAAAATATTTTTGTCTGTCCATTTCCCAAGCAACAGAACCAAACATTGTTAAGAAACGGCGATAGCTGTCATAACAAAATCTCGGATTATTTGTTAATTTAACCATAGCTTCGACTGTTTCGTCATTTAACCCTAAGTTTAAAATGGTTTCCATCATACCTGGCATAGAAACTCTTGCGCCAGAGCGAACAGAAACTAATAATGGATTAGTTTTATCGCCAAATTTTTTTCCTGCTTGAACTTCAACTTCTTTTAATTTCGCTTTTACTTCATCCATTAAACCTTCCGGCATTTTATTTCCGTTATTTATATAATCCATACAAGTTTCAGTAGTAATTGTTAAACCAGGAGGAACAGGAAGCCCTAAATTTGTCATTTCTGCCAAATTGGCACCTTTTCCGCCTAATAGATTTCTCATTGAAGCGTTACCCTCTTTGAATAACCATACTCGTTTTTCTGTCATTCTTCTCTCCTTAACTAATAATTTATTTTTTATTGTTATATTAAACTATCATAAACATTTCTTTTTCTCAAATTAAAAACGTCCTCCTAAAAGATAATATTCGCTGCAATATAACCCATTTCCAATAGGAGAACAATTAGTTTTTAATATACTATGTATTCTATCCTCTCCTAAAGCTTTTATATTATCTCTAAATATACTTATAATAAATATATCTTGTCCAATTCTATTTGGCTTTTTTATTCCATTTATATCAACAAACATATAATATAAAGGTTGATTTTTATTTATTTTCTTTACGGAATTTTGTTTTATACCTATTAAAACAGAATCTTTTTGTTCTATAAATTTATCAAAATAATATTGGGAAGATTTTATTACAGGACTGCCATTCATTTTTCTATAGCCAAATTTATATGGATTAAGAATAATATTATTAGACTTTACATTAAAATATGGAGCAAACCTCTGTAAAATATACTCTTCCGTAATTATTTTACCAACTTCTTTTTCTGTAGGAATAAGGCAACCTTCATGCAACTTTACAAGTTCAAAAGAATATTTTAATTTTTCATATGTAGATTTCCATTTAGCAATTCTTTGAGCTTGCTCCATATTTATTAAATTAAAAGGAAATAATATCAATAAAATTATTATCGTAATCAATATTATTGAACCTATATTAAATATACTGAATGAAAATTTCTTCACTTTGCAAGTTCCATTCTTCTTTTTTCTTTTATAAGTTCATCGTAAATCCATTCAGGTACAAAATTTTTACCTAGAATTATATTTCCATTCATTGGATTTGGGGCATGAAAATCAGATCCGCCAGTAATAATCAAACCATATTTTTCAGCCAAAGTTGAAAAATATTCAATTATGGCAGGCGAATGTTTTCTGTGATATGCTTCAATACCTCTTAATCCAAAATTCATCATCTCTTTTGTAAGCTGATCAGCTATATCAACGTCAAAGGGATGTGCGAAAACAGGAATTCCGCCGGCATCATAAATAACTTCTACAGCATCAAATGGAGTTACTGTTTTTCTTTGTACATAAACATTTGATGAATCATTTATATATTTATTATAAGCTTCTATAACACTTGCCGTACCGCCTGCATTTGTTATTGCTTTAGCAATATGAGGTCTTCCTATACTTCCGCCTTGTGCAACTTGTTTTATTATACTTTCATAAGTTATTTTTATTCCTGCTTTTTTGGATAATAACGTTATTATTTCCTTTGTTTGTTTTACACGTGCTTGTTGTTGAAATTTTATTAACTTATGAAAATCATTATTTTTTAAGTCCATAAAATACCCAAGAATGTGTACTTCATATCCTTTATATATTGTATTAATTTCAACACCGGGTATAATTTCAATAGACTTATCTTTTGCATATTCTTGAGCTAAATCGTAAGATAACACATTATCATGATCAGTAATAGCTATCGCACCAAGCCCTGCATCTATTGCGGTATCAACAATTTTTTCGGGTGAAAAAACGCCATCCGAATATGATGTGTGGATATGTAAATCGACTTTCACTTCCTCATCCTTTCATAATACTATTTTCCTCTTTAATTATTATTTCTTCATTAATTCTTTTTATTGCTCCTGCTTTTCCGCTAATAGTATCAACAGAGATAATAACTCCATTAATTTGCGATTCTCCGGAAGCTGCGACATCTAATCTGTCAGGCATTGCACTTATTAATCTTTTAACGGATATTTCATAATCCATTCCAATGACACCATTTTTATCACCGCAAAAGCCTACATCAGTTATATAAGCACAACAATCTTCATAAATTTTCTCATCTGCAGTTTGTACATGTGTATGCGTTCCTAAAACAGCTGTAACTCCATATTGTGCAAAATATTTCCCAATACAAATTTTTTCAGCACTGGCCTCAGCATGTATATCTATTACTACTATAGGCGTTTCTTTTTTTATTTCCTTTATAGCCTCTTCTAGCACATTCCAAGGGGATTCCACTAGTCCCATAAATGTCCTTCCAAGTACATTTATTACCCCTATTTTTACATCATCTTTTTCTATTATTCTATAGCCAACCCCAAGAGTCCCTTTTGGATAATTAATTGGTCTTATTAATCTGTCTGCCTCTTTTATATATTGAAATATTTCTCTTTTATCCCATATATGATTTCCTGAAGTAAAACAATCGATACCATAAGATAATAATTCATTATAATTTTTTTGGGTTAAACCAAAACCATGCGAAGCATTTTCAACATTCGCAATTATAAAATCAGGTCTATTAGAGTTTATTGAAGCAATATATCTTCTAACAGCCTCTCTACCTGGTTTTCCGACTATATCGCCTAAGAACATTATATCTATTTTATTTTTCATAATTGATTACTTTGCGATTTCAGTAGTTCTGATTTCTCTAACAACAGTAACCCTTATTTGTCCGGGATAATCTAATTCTTCTTCTATTCGTCTTGCAATATCTCTTGCTAATCTAGCCGTAGTAACATCATCAAACTTTTCAGGTTGAACAATAACTCTTATCTCCCTACCTGCTTGAACAGCAAAAGATTGCTTTATACCTTCATAACTTAAAGCTATTTCTTCAAGTTTTTGCAATCTCTTAATATAGATTTCAAGAGTATCCCTTCTTGAACCGGGTCTTCCAGCAGAAACAGCATCAGCTAATTTCACCAATACCGCTTCAATCGTATTTGCAGTTACATCATCATGATGTGCTTCTATTGCATGAATAACTTCTTCTTTCTCTCCATATTTTCTTGCAAGTTCAACACCAAGTTCAATATGAGTACCTTCTTGAGTCTGGTCAACTGCTTTACCTATATCATGCAATAAACCTGCCCTTTTTGCTATCTTAACATTAGCACCTATTTCTGCAGCAATCATGCCTGCAATATGCCCAACTTCTAATGAATGCTGCAATACATTTTGTCCATAACTTGTTCTATAATATAATCTTCCTAAAGTCTTTATTAACTCTTTATTAAGGTTCATTATGCCCATTTCCATTGCAGCATTTTCACCTTCTTTTTTAATTTTTTGTTCAATTTCAACTCTGGCTTTTTCAACCATTTCTTCTATTCGAACAGGGTGTATTCTACCGTCTGCAACTAACTTTTCTAATGCAAGTTTTGCTATTTCTCTTCTAACAGGGTCAAAACAAGATAAAACAACTGCTTCAGGTGTATCATCTATAATTAAATCAACACCTGTAAGAGTTTCCAATGTTCTTATGTTTCTTCCTTCACGTCCTATTATTCTTCCTTTCATTTCATCAGACGGCAGACTTACAGAAGCAACAGTAGATTCTACAACTTGATCTATAACACATCTTTGCATAACTGTTGTAAGTATCTCTCTTGCTTTTTCTTCTGAAACTTCTCTAATATGATTTTCATTTTCTCTTATAAGATTATTAGCTTCCTGCTGTAAATCTATTTTTAATTGTTCTAGTAACAAGTTTTTTGCTTCTTCAGATGAAAGACCTGAAATTCTTTCTAATTCTTGTATTTGCTTTTGAACTAATTCTGCAAGACAATCTTCTTTATCTAATACTTCATCCATTTTTTTCTGAAGTTCAGCTTCTTTATTTGAAATTTGAATTTCCTTATCTTCAAGAATTTCTTCACGCTTAGAAAGTTTGGTCTCGAGTCTTGATAGTTCTTGTCTTCTTTCTTTTGTTTCTTCCTGAAATTTTTCAATGTCTTTTTGAACAGCTTCTTTGGCAGCAATTAAAGCTTCTTTTTTATATAAGCTGCTCTTTTCTTCCATATTTTGTAATAACTCTGATTTTTCTTTTTGCTCTTTTTTAGAATCTCTCCATAATAACCAGCATGCTAAAAGTAGAACTGCAAAAAGTATAATTAAAGTATTAAAATCAATATTAATTTTCCTATACCTCGTTCTTCCTATGTACACTACTAAATAATAATGTACTTTTACTTATTTATATATACTAAAATAGTTTATTATTTGCTCATTTTAATTATAAATTTTTACTATTACTTATAGTAGTAATAATATCATAATTTAAAGCATTTTAACAACTTTTTTATTTTTTATGAATTTTATTTTAAAAAATTTATTTTTTTTTCTTTACATAATTTTTTTTTTATATTATATTACATTTTGAACAAGCCTTGGTGGCGGAAGTGGTAGACGCGTTGGACTTAAAATCCAATTGGGGTCAAACCCAGTGCCGGTTCAAGTCCGGCCCAAGGCAAATTTTTAAGACTCCTTTCGGAGTCTTTTTTATTATCCGGACGCAGAACCCACAAAACGAAGTTTTGTAACCGGTTCAGCGCGAGTGAGCAGAGGCTGAAATGGCGGAGGCGTTGAGCCTTCGACATGCAATGCCGTTTATCGCGAACGAGCAAGATGGTCCGGCCCAAGGCAAATATTTAAGACTCCTTTTGGAGTCTTTTTTATTAAACAACTCAATTAATTTTAAAAATGTTATATTTTAATAAAATTCTCAAAAATTTTTATACCATTTTCTGTTAATATAGCTTCAGGATGAAATTGAACTCCATATATTTTTTTATTTCTTACTTTTATTGCCATAGGTATATTATCAACTGTTTTTGCCTTAAGCTCTATAGGTTCTTTAATATCTGAAACCATAAGTGAATGATATCTTGTTGCTTCAAAACCTTGAGATAATCCATTGAAAAGCTCAAATTTTTCCTCAAAATATATCTTGGAGTTTTTCCCATGACAAGGTTCTTCCAGTTTTATAATCTTTGCTTTATAATATTCAGCAATACATTGCATACCAAGACAAACACCAAGAATCGGACATAAATCCTTATAGAAATCTATAATTTTCATTGTTACACCCGAGTTAGAAGGATTACCCCACCCGAATTATAAATATATTTATTTTTGACTTTTTGTATAATTCTAATGGGAACACTAAATTCTGTAATATTGGGTGATAAAAAACCTATGGCACCACAATAAATGTTTCTGTTAAAAGGTTCAAGTTCTTTTATTATTTTCATTGTTGAGATTTTAGGTGCACCCGTAATTGAACCAAAAGGGAAAATAGCTTTGAATATATCATATAAATTTATTCCTTCACACAATTCAGACGAAATTTCTGAAGTCATCTGAAATAGTGTTCTGTGTTCTTCTATTTCAAATAACTTATCAACTTTTACACTTCCCGGTTTTGAAATTCTGCCTAAATCATTTCTAAGTAAATCAACAATCATAATATTTTCAGCACGATTTTTAATGTCATAATATAGAAAATCCTTATTTTTATCATCTTCTTCTTTTGTCTTTCCCCTTTCAATTGTACCTTTCATTGGTTTTGTCAGAATTTTATTGTCTTTAAGTCTAAAAAACAGCTCAGGAGAAAATGATAATAATGTATGCTTTTTATTTTGAATAAATACATTATATGGAGTTGTTTGTCTCTCCAATAATTTTTGATATAGTTCAAATTCATTTAGATTTGTTTCTATTTTGTTTGGGTAGGTATAGTTTACTTCATAAGTTATACCTTGAGCGATATATTCTTTTATTTTCTTTATTGCTTCAAAATAATTTTCTTTGTTTATTAAGGGAGTTATTATAGTACCAAATGGTTTCGTGATTTTTTGAGGAATAAATTTTTCAAAATCTTGATAAACTTCAAAATATAATTCGTTGAAATCATAGTTTATATAACCTAATAGATAATATTGTTTTTTAAGTTCTTCTGTTTTGTCAAAGGCGAACTTTATTTCTTCATCTTTAGCTTCTATGATTTCTATAGGATTTTTAAAAAATTTGTTTGAATATATGGACATAAATTAATTATATAATGTTTTTTTCATATCTTTCTTCCAAGCTTGTAAAAAATATATAGATAGAATTAAATATACAAGCCACATAATAATAGTTGCAAAACAATTAGAACCATTAATATATGCAAAAATCCACATTATTAAAGATATAAGATTAACAAAAAACCATATATACCATTGTTCAATACATCTTTTTACTGTTAGAATTTGACCAAAAATTGAGAATATTGTAGCCATAGCATCTAAATATGGATTAAAATCTCCCATTAATCTTAAAACGAATGAAACAATAACAGATATTAATATCATTAATGTAAAATATATAAATCTTTCCTTATTATTAAGTTTCGTTTTTATAATTTCTCTTACATCTTTTTTTAAATGTTTTTTCCATTTAAAAATTCCTATTATCTCCATAGGAAGATAATAAAGCATATATAATACAAGATTGCCGTAAAATTCGTTTATAAAGGCTAAATATGAATAGCAAAAAGTTCCTATCATACCTATAAAATAACAAGAAACCCTTCCTTTTCCTGCAAGAATAGTATAGCTAACTCCACAAACAGCAGAAACCAGAGCTATTTTATTATCTTTAATAATTATTGAAGTAATAATTATTACTAAAATTATCAACGGAAATAAAAAGCGTTCATACTTCTCAAAATTTTTAAATTCTTCTTTTATCAACTCAATTAGTTTCATAGAAAAAATTATAAAATAAAATAAAATTTAATAAATTATTTAAATTCTCTTGTGTTTGTTGTCTGCTGTTATTATGAAAATAAGCAATAACCCTAATTTAAATAAACAAACCTATAAAGGATTATGGAATAACAAAGCTGTTCTAAAAGGGTTAGAAACAATTTCGGAACACTCTACAAGTTTTATTGCAGCTACAACTTTGGCAATGTCAGCAGGTGTAAGACCTGTTGCAATAGCGTTAACTCCTAATACAGATAAGAAAACAAAACAATATGCAACCACAAATGCTATAGCATCAGGATTAATTAAATTTGCCCTTGTTGAAGCAATAGCTATTCCTATAGAAAATGCTGTAAAGAAAATTGATAAAACTCCTGACAAGTATTTAACACCAAAAACAATCGAAACCTTAAAAGGCAGTGCAAAAAATCTAACTCAATCAAAAGATTATAAATTTATAACACAAGTATTAAAACAATGTTCAGGTTTAATTAGTGCTTTACCAAAAGCTATGTTAACCGTTGCATTAATTCCTGTTATAATGAATTTCCTTTTCAATAAAAATAAAAAAAACACAAAAAAACAAAAATCTGCAACATTTTCTTCTTCCCAACATACATCTTTTTCAAAATACAACTCAAGTAAAAATAATTACATGACTTCCTATATTTATAAAGAAACCTTTACTGAAAATCTAAATAAAAGTTCAGATACTAATCCTTTTAACAAAAACAAAGCATTCTCTCCTTCTTTTAAAGGTGGTTTGTCTGATACAATTGCAAGAGGAATTGGCAGTTTGCTTAATAAAAATCAAATTCAAAATATTGCAAAAAAATTTAGCAGATGGGATTCTGATATTACTAAAAATATTTCAATTGCTACAGATTTATTATTAACTGCTTCTTTTATTCATCAAACAAATAAAAGTAAAAAAATCGACCCTGATAAAAAGAAACCTCTTATTTATAATAATCTTATTTCTACAGGAATTACATTAACAGGCGGATATTTTATAGACTCTGCAATAAAAAACAATACTCAAAAATTTATTGATAAATTTATTAAAATAAATAAAGACAACCCTAAACTCAACAAATATATAGAAGGTATAAATATTTTAAGACCAACTATAATTTTGGCAGCTTTATATTATGGAATTATGCCTGTAATATCTACATATCTGTCAGATAAAATTGATAAATCTCAACAAACTAAAATTAACTCTTCAAAATAAACAATATTTATTCTGAAAGTTGTTTTAAAATTTTTATTACCTTTGGATTTTCAACTTTATAACATATCTGATTCCCATTACGGTGGCTTGTTAAAACTTTTGCATTTTTTAAAATCAATAAATGCTGAGATACTGTAGGCTGCGATATCCCTAAACACTCACTCATTCTATTTACATTACATTCTGATTTAAACATCAAATTATAGGCTATTGTAAGTCTTGTCGGGTGTGCCAATGCTTTAAAAATTAATGTATATTCTTCTATATCAATATTATCATCATTAATCATACTATTAAAATATTCCAATATTCGAATATTGTCAAACTTTACTTTTAGTCTTGACTATCATTAATAATTTTGTTAATATAAATATTCTAATATTCGAATATATTAAATTTCTTTCATTTTTTTCAGAAAAACAATGTTAATTTATATTTAACCTCATTACAACATACTAAAATAAAAAAGGAGAAAATTATGAAATCAGTAACAACATTTGATTTACAGTATGCACACAGATTTTACAATTTTAAAGGAGAAGCACAATATTTACACGGCCACACAGGAACATTAACAATTGAAGTAGAAGATTCTGTAAATATGGGTGTAAATATGGTATTTCCCTGTAATGAAATACAAAAAACAGCGTGGGATGTATTAAAGAACTTTGACCATGCAACAATTTTAAGAGAAGATGACCCATTATTGCCAGCCATATTAGAAGTTTATGAAAAGCAAGGTATAAGAAATGGTGCACCACAAAATACAATGAAAGGTGAAGCATTTAGGACAGAATTAGCTACTGCATACCCTGACTGCCGAATTGTTGTTACAAAAGAAACAATGACAACAGAAGGCATGATAAAAATTGTTTATGATTTATTAAAAGACAAATTAAATATTTCTAAGATTACTTTTACAAGCGGAGTTAATGCTGCAACAGAAGATTATAAAGTAAATAAAACTATGGAACGCTGTCCATTATGCGGAATTGCTTTAAATAATGAGGATGTTTGTCCTAAATGCGGATATAGAAAACATTAATAAATTATATTCAATAATTTTTACCCGACTTTTAATTTGAAAGCCGGGTATTTTTTATTATTTTTCAAATTTTTAAATATTATTTTTTTTCGTTTTCTTTTATTTCTCTTGCAATAAGTGTTTTAATAATTCTACCGCCAATATACAAAGTAGTGCCGATAGCGATTACAGCTCCAGCGCTGCCCATAAATGATACGGCAATAGCACCAGCCAATGCTGCAGCTATAACTCCCACTTGAAAAGATGTAGATGCTTTATCTTGAAGTTTTGCTTCTTGCCTTGCAATTTCTGCCATATCAGGTTTTACTGCTTTTACCAATTGATCTTGGTTCATATTATTCATAGCTCCAAAAGTCGGAGCTTGTTTTGTTATATTTGTTTCAAATAACTTGGGAGCTAATTCTTCTAACTTTGCTACTTTACTTTTTACATCATATATATCTTTTGTTAATTGTCTATCTAAAGCAACTCTATCAGGACTTCTTCTATCTAAGCCTGATCTTCTATCTATTGCTACAGGGATATTTTGTTGTCTTCTATCCTGACTTCTTTGATATTGAGGATATAAACTTGTTATTCTATGCATTATTTTCTTCTTTCATTAATTATAATGTTAAACATTATATTTTTTGCTATTATTTATTTTATTTTTTGTAAAAATTTATAAAAATACTTTTTTATTATATCAATATTTTTTTATTTAAGCATTTTTATATTTATGTAATATTACAACTTAAAACTACAAACATGAATATCTCAACAAATTTAATACAACAAATAACAAAACAACCCGTTCTAACAACAAAAAATAACGCTAAAGTACAGCAAAATGAAGATACTAACAAAGATTCTCAAATGCCAAGTAGCTATGCTTTAGGTAAATCTCTTGTTAATTCAAATCTGCCTATTGCTTATTCAAAAATAGGTGAAATTTCAATACCAGGGTTAAAAGACAAAGCAAGTATATTCAAACTTGCAAATGGACAAAAAATTATAATTCTTCCTAAGAAAGGCCCTACTTATATTAAAACAACTTATAATGTCGGGGCTTTAAATGAAACTGAAGATATTAGGGGCATTAGCCACTATATTGAACATAATTTGTTCAATGGAAGTAAGGGATTAGACCCCAAAGAATATGACAAAAAGGTTGCAGATTTAGGCGGCAGTACAAATGCTTCAACGAGTTTTTCTAAAACAGATTATTACCTTTCTTTACAACTACTAAACGAAGACTCTCTTGAAAAAGCAATTCAGCTTAACGCAATGCAAACCCAATTTCCTACTTTTCCTGTTGCACAATTAGAAAAAGAAAAGGAACCTGTTAAATCTGAAATCGATTTATATAAAGATGAACCAACTGATGTTGCAACTGGTATAATGCTAAAAAATTTATTCAATATAGATACTAATTCCTCTAACTTTATTTTAGGAACTAAAGATAATATAAACTCCTTTACAAGGGAAAAAGTTTTAGATTATTTTAATACTTGGTATACTCCTGATAATGCTGTTACTGTTATTACAGGCGATGTCAATGTTGATGAAACAATTAATTTGGTTTCTAAATATTATAATAAACAACCTGATTTATCTAAAGTAAGTCAACGTCATTATGAACCAATAAAATATAATGATAAACCTATAAGAACAGATATTATTCAACAGAACGCTTCTTCAGCTTCTATAATAATGGGTTTTGCGATACCTGACGGTGCAACAAAAGAAGAACAAGACAAAATAATTGCATTAATGTCTTTATTAACTTCTTCTGATTCTAAACTATCTAAAGCTCTTGATAAATATGGATTAAACATTGATTTTTATATAGAATCAATGCAAAATAAACCTGATGGTGCTAAAGCTATAATTATTTATGCATCTCCTACTGAAGCTCAAATTGAAGATGTTTTAAGAATAATATATTCAGCTATTAATGATATTGCTAACAATCCACCATCTAATGAAGATTTAGAAATATATAAACGGAAATCTATTATTGGAATAAATAATTTATCTGAAGAATCAGAAGCTATTAATTATACATTAACTACTATGGCAATGGAAAATGATTATAATTATTTTAATGATAAAATAAGAAATTTACAAAATATGACTCCAATTGATATATCTGAAACAGCAAGAAAATTTTTAGATTTATCCAAAGTCTCATTATGCGTTTCTCATGAAAAAACTGCAACAATTGATTCTGTAAATAATAATTATTCTTCAGCTAATAACAATAGAATTGTTTCTTTTGGTTCTGCAGGTAATCCCAAAGAAACAATAGCCGAAGAAAAATCTAAAGTTAAAATGTACAAATTACCAAATAATATTGAAACAATGATAATTCCGTCTAACCCTGGAATTTCTTCAACTCTTAGTATCTACTTTGATACTAATGAATTAAATAATATTACCTCTCCAGCTTTCATGGTAATAAATGAACTATTAAACAGAGGCAGTTGTTTTAAAGATAACGATACTTATAATAAATTATTAAACTCACAAAATATAGGACTATCTTTCTC
The DNA here is from genome assembly GCA_944323285.1 of Candidatus Gastranaerophilales bacterium. Lineage (GTDB taxonomy): Bacteria > Cyanobacteriota > Vampirovibrionia > Gastranaerophilales > Gastranaerophilaceae > Avigastranaerophilus. The sequence goes on from CALURV010000012.1 coordinate 29,469, forward strand.
CGTAGGAGTTGATGGACTTTCTGTATCTTCTGTCTTTGAAGATGAAAATATGAATGACATAATGCAATTAATAAAAGAAGTTTTAACTTATCCTAATTTTTCCCAATCAGAATTTGAAAGAGCAAAACAAATTGTTAAAGACTCAATCCTTTCTGAATATACATCGCCTATGGATAAACTATCACCAGAACTATTTCCCGGCTTAAAAAAATATGATTCTAAAGAAGAAAGACTAAAACAACTTGATGCTTTAACAATTCAAGATATCCAAAATTTATATTCTACTATTTTTGCAACTTCACAAGTTAATGCAACATTAACAGCACCTATAGAAACAAAACCTTATTTGCAAAATATTTTTCATAATGAACTTTCAATAGGTTTCCCTGTTTTTAAACCATTTTCAAAAGAAAATAGCCCATCTTATAATATATATTCACCAAACACTGAATCAAAAGTTTTAAAAACAATAGAAGAAAAATCTCAAGCAGAAATTTATCAGGCATATAAATACAAAAAATCTAAAAATGTTGATGATATTGCAAAGATAGAGCTATTAAATATTATTCTGGGACAAGGTATGTCTTCACGTTTATTTACAGATTTACGTGAAAATGAAAAACTTGCTTACTCTGTTGGGTCTGAAATATCAATCGAAAAAGATACTGAAGCAATGATTCTTGCTATTGGGACAACCTCTGATAGCCCAAATCCAATGGAAGGTTCTCCGGAAAATGTTACAAAAGCTCTTGCCGGATTTAAAAGAAATGTAGACAAACTTAGAACTGAACCTGTTTCTCAAAAGGAACTTGATAATGCAAAGATTAAATATAAAACTCAAATTCTAAATTATTTTGAAACAAATACAGGCAAAAATGGAGCTTTCTCTACTTTTAAATATTCACCTTATGATACTAATCACTATGAAGCATTACTGGATGCAATTGATAGAGTTAGCATTGAGGATATAAAAGCTGCGGCAAATTATGTCTTTGCTAATCCACCGATTACATCTATTGTTGCCAGCAAAAAAACTTTTGATGCTTTAAATTTATAATATTCAAAAATAAAAGAAGGAAATATTTATAAATATTTCCTTCTTTTATTTTTAATCTTTCTGCTTATTTTTTTAAAAATTCAGGAATATCTAAAATATTATTTGCAAATTCACTTGCTGATTTAGAAACCTTTGATGATGGATTATTAAAGTTTGAACTACCAAATAAATCCATAGCTCCTAATGTTTTTTCATCTTGCTCTTGAGCAAATTTATCTACTTCATTTTTCTTTAATTCAAAACCCGTTGCAATAACAGTAATTTGAATTTCTCCCTGAATTCTGTCATCTATAACAGCACCAAAATGAACAGTTGCATCTTCTGATACCGCATCATGAATTACTTGAGCCGCATCTGTTACTTCATATAATGTCATATCAGGTCCGCCTGTTACATTCATTATTATACCAGAGGCTCCATTTATTGATGTTTCAAGTAATGGTGAATTTATAGCTGATTTTGCTGCTTCTAATGCTCTTCCTTCACCGGTGCCTCTACCTATACCCATTAATGCAGAACCAGATGATTCCATTACACTTCTTACATCTGCAAAGTCTACATTTATCATGCCAGGTACTGTAATGATATCTGATATACCTTGAACACCTCTTAAAAGAACTTCATCTACTACTTGGAAGGCTTCCCTCATTGTTGTTCTTCTGTCAACAACTTCTAATAATTTATCATTTGGAATTACAATTAATGCATCAACTGTTTCTTTTAATTTTTCCAAGCCTTGAATTGCTTGATTCATTCTCTTTTTACCTTCAAAACTAAATGGTTTTGTTACAACCCCAATAGTTAAAGCACCAAGTTCTTTTGCTATTCTTGCAACAACAGGAGCAGCTCCAGTACCTGTACCGCCGCCCATGCCAGCCGTTACAAATACCATGTCGGCTTTTCCTATTGCATTTACTATTTCATCTCTTGTTTCTTCTGCTGATTTTTCACCTTTTTCAGGATTTCCGCCGGCACCAAGTCCATTTGTTAATTTACTTCCAATTCTTATTTTATTTTCTGCCAATGACATTTCCAATACTTGTACATCTGTATTCATTGCCCAGAATTCTACACCGCCGAGTCCGGCTTTTATCATTCTATTAACGGCATTTCCACCACCGCCGCCTACTCCTATTACCTTTATATCTGCAGGTGTTCCACCTGTTTGCATTGATGTTGTATTGTTAGAATTTTCTTTTTTCCCAAATATGTCCGGAACAAAATTTTCCACTTATTAGCCCTCTTTTTTTTCTATTACTTGTATTTTTCTTCTCTGATTACTCCATATCATGAGAGTATAGAGAATTTCACTATTTACATAGTATTGTAAATTATTTAAATAGTAAAGAAAAAAACCTCAAAAATTTAATATATGTTTATGTTTTTTATTTTTTATTATTTTTTTACTTATTTGTACTTTTTTTGGGCTTCTCCTATAATATTCGCAGCCGCAGTAAGATTTTTTGCTATATCACTGTATAATTTTTTTTCTTCACCATATGGTATTGATGTATTCATTAGTTCATCTACATTTTGGCTTATATCACTTAATGTTTCAACTGCTTTCTGTATTTTTTCTTTTTTTTGTTTTAAGAAAAAATAATTTATCAATGGAGTATTTTCTATAAAAAAAGCAATTGTTTTTTTTATATTTTTTCTTATTTTATTACTCGGAGTATCTATGAAAAAATTATTTGTATCTTCTTTTTTCACATCATTATCTTCTATAACTTCATCCGGAAGATAATCTGTATCTATTGTATTTAACCGTTTACTTCTTCTCTTTCTTTTTATCGTTTTGGATGTCTTTTTGTTTATTATTTGTTCGTTTATTTCCGCTGAAAAAACATTACTTTGATATAGATAATTTTCATTATCTATTGCCATGTTTATTGTGTTACCAGTATTCTTTGTATAGAAAGATACCGGTTGATTTATATTATTGCTTGATATTTCCATACATTTTCCCTTATTTTAAATTATACTATGTATGGATTTTTTTTTAACATTTATATATATGATTTATAAGTAAAATATACTCTCTGTTTTATCTTATCGTAAATCTTTTCTCGAACATTCTATTTACATTGCTGTTTTTGTAATTACATATTCAAAATATTTATCAATTACTCTCTTTAATATATTATTTTTTGTATTTAAATAATAATATATTATACTTCTTATAATATTAAATTTTATCTTTCCATGTTTTGCAACATACAAATATTCCCATTGCGGATGTAAAAATATAAATGATATTGTCTTCATTATTTTGTCAATCTCTTTCGCTATTTCTTTTCTTTTTTCAACATATTCACTGCTATAATTTATCTGACTTTTATAATATTCATATTTTTCTCCCATAATTGAACTATTGGGAAACTCAACTCTACCTATATTAATAACATTATCTATATTTTTACAATTTTCTTGTATAAATTTTAAATTCTCATACATATCCTCTATTGTTTCTGATGGAAGTCCAAACATTAAATATATATTATTTAAAATTCCTGCTTTATTTGAATCTTTTAAAACTCTTTTTGCTGTTTCTATATTGATTCCTTTATTTATATAATCAAGAAGCTTTTGTGAACAAGAATCTAAACCCCAATGTATTGCTATACAGCCTGATTTTTTTATCTTCTTTAACAACTCTAAACTAAATTCTTTTTCTAATCTTGCATAAAAATTATATTTTATATTAAGTTTCTTTTTTATCAATATATCTGCAACTCTACTTATATAATTTGGATGAATAGAATTATCCCAAAAAGCAAAATACTTTGTATTATATTTTTTCGATAAATATTCAATCTCATTTGTAAACCGCTCTACACTCATTAAACTATAGCGTCTTTCCCCACCAGAACAATTACAATAAATACACTTCCCCCAATAACAGGAATTTGTCATTGAAGCTCTTACGGGAAGTATTAACTCGGGTATCAGATAATCTTCTTTTCTGCAATTAACAAAGTTTTGATACGGCAATAAATTTATATTTTCTTTTTCTTTTTCTTGTTTAAATCGTAACTTATTATTTTCTACATACAATAAATTACAAATATCACTTATTGGAATTTCTCCTTTTTTATATCTTACTATATCTTTTACCGTTTTTGTGCTATCTCCAATACTTATTGAATCAAAAAAAACTCCAAATAATTCCTTTAAATTGTTTATTTTGACATACCTATCACTAAAATAACTTCCGCCTATATTTACATGTATATTTTTGTCTTTTTGTTTTATCATATAGGCAAACATTAAACCAGATATTAATTCTGAATATTTTAGAATTTGTATCCCTACAACATTTGGGTTCTTATCTATTATTTCTTTAACTTTTTCTTCATAAAAATCTTTAAAATTGTTTATTTTACTATTAAATAAAAATAATATATCTTCTACATTTATTGAAAAAATTTTTTCCTCTTCTTCGTAAACTTTTGAACATAAATTTATTATATTTTCTTTTTTTATTATCAATGCTAGGGTTGTATAATAATAAAAATATACATAATTGTTTATTAATTTGTCATTCTTCAAAAATGTTTTGTATCTATCAAAGTTGTTAATATTTTTTCTTATCCAAAATAAATATTTTATAATTTCCTTACTACTGCTATATAAAATTTTTTGATATATTTTAGGATATTTCAAATATTCTTTATTTTTATAAAAAATTTTTAACCTATTATTATATAATAAAACTTTTTCAGAATCTAAATATTCAAAATACTCTGCATCTAAATTTAAATATTCACATTCTACACCTTCTCTCTCTAGTATACTTATTAATGATGAAATTCCTGGAATCGGTATAAAATAATATCTCATTATAGGAACTACAAAAATATATTTCACCTAATTTTCACCTATATCTGTCCTGTAATAAATATTTTTATCTTTTATTCTGCTTATATATTCATATAAGTCTGGAAATGGATTCTTAGAGTCATTTTTCATTATTACAAATATATTTATATTTGTATATATTTTAGCATTACCTTTTTCATCAATATCTTTAATATTAAAATTAATCACAATATCTTTACTTCCTTTTAGAAAGTTTTTGGGTATTTTAATCTTTCTTGTTTCTACAATATTGGGGAAATATTTGTAATCTTTATGTACTACATTTACTGCTCCTGTTATTCCTGGTTTATAATTAATTTCTACACCTTCCAATTCTGAAACAGCTGTTTTATACATTATTTCAAGTAAATCACTATCTATATGCTCAATTAGCACCTCAAACTCTGGAGTACAAGGTCGCATGTTAAATTCTAAATTATATATATTTTCTTCTGTAAATATCAAATCTGATGCAAAAACTCCTGTGAAATTAGGTTTTACTTCTTGAAATACCTCCTCTAACTTCTTTACATATTTATTAATTAATGCTTTTTTTCCGTCAGTTAATTTTACCGGTACATAACTACCCATTGAACCTGTATTTATTCCTTCATTATTATTCTTTAACCGTTTATAATCTCTAACTGGTTCCAATGGTATTAATATTTTTCCATCCCATAATGTATGAAGCGTTACTTCTTCTCCCTCTATATATCTTTCTGCTATAAAAAAAGTATCTTCTTTTAATATTTTCTTTGCTTTTCTTAAACATTCTTTTTTTGTTCTACATATATATGTACCAAATCCAGCTTGTTGCTTATTATCTTTTATTATTATTGGATAACCATATTCTTCTATTGCTTCATCCAACTCTTTTTTATTTTTTACTATCATATATTCACTTGTTGGAATATTATGTTTTGCCATAAATTCTTTTCCCAAACATTTTGAACATTCAAGTTCTAACCAACTTTTAGTTATTCCAAATGTCGGAATCCCCAGATTATATTTAAAATAATTAACCAACCCCCTATTTACATATAATCCTGTTACTACTACAAAATTAATATTATTTTTTTTTACAAACTCATAACAATCTTTTATATTATCAAGATTAACATATTCTATATTATCAGCTTTCTCATAAATACTTTTATAACTTCTTCGTATATATACTTTATTTAGATATATTGAACTGCTAAACTTTCTTACTAAAGAAATCCAAAGTAAATCTTCGCATAATAATAATATATTTATATTTTTCATTTTATTACTTTCTATACTTTGACAATATATTTAATAATAAATTCGGCATAATATTTACTCAATCTATTGAATCTCTGATTTGTTTTTATATAACTCAGTTACCTCTATTATTTTTTCAGTTAATACAAAAATAAAGTATAAACAAATTATAAAAACAAATTAATTTATACTATACTAATTCTCTAATACTATCTATAGTTTAATTCTGTTTATTTCTATTATCTAATGAGCGCACTCCATTGTTTCCCAACAACTACAGAATCTTCAGGATCAATAATCATATCATCAGGAAAGTCTACATTATTTCCATCATCTATATTTAACATTTGTTCTTGACTATCATTACCTGATAACTTTGAATTAAACATATTTTTAAAAGATTCAAAAAAATTTTTCATATATTTCCTATTCTTTTTATTATTTTATATTATATCACATATAATAAATTTTTAATATATTATATTTTCTATTATAAATGTTTTTATTATTTTTTGTAGAATCACCCTTTTTATATTATAGATTTAATAAAATATATTAGTATTTAATGCTTAGATTTTTTAGAATTATAATAAAGCAATGTATTTATATATTTTCCCAATAATATATTTTTTAATCATTTTTAAACAGAAATAATATATTTAACATAATATATTTAACATAATCTCTTTATAAATAATTTATTTTTTAATTATAACTAATATTTTTTTTAAATTCTGTAAATCTTAAATTTTTAATAAATTTCCTAATTCCACATCAAATTTTTTGTTGCTAAAAGGAATTAATCCTGCAAATGGAGTAAATGTCATTTCCCAAATTATAACTCTTTCATCTGTACATGCAAAATCAATTCTTACATAACTAAATCCCTTTGAAAGAATTTTTGCATACTCCAGCATTTCTTCTAAAAATAATGGTTTTTTAATTTCACTTTTCAACTCAGCACCTTTATATGTATAAGGTAAAATTTTCCAATCAGTATCATAAAATTCCGACGATTTATCTGCTTTTAATACTTCTATCATTTGGGGGGCTTCATTAAAACAGTGTATTTGTATATCTATACTAAATTTTATGTTTCTAATCATTTGTTCAATAAATATCTTACTATCTATATTTTTATATTGAGGTTCTAATGCAAATTGCAAATAATTATTCCTAACTAAATATGTAACAATTTTTTCCAAGTCTTTTATCTTCTCTTTAATTTTTTCTTTATTATAAATAAAAATGTTCTTTTCCCAAGAATCATTTATTTTAATTACAAATTTTTTAGGTAAATATGAAAAATCTATTTCTTTAAAATTATTCCAAATTCCATATATCTGAGCAATATGCCCCATCCCAATATTCTCTGTTATATATGCTTTTACTTTTATTTTATCTGTAAGAATACTTTTTAAAGACAATTTTTCATTATATATTAACCACCTTATCTTTTCATTAAAAGTTTTCGGATTAAGATAATTATAGTCATATCCTAATATATCACTTGAATATTTATTTATATAATAATCTTTATATTTTTCAGGACAATATTTAAAAAAAGGATATTGTCCTTTTGTCTTCTTATAATATTTATCTAATAAATATTTCATACTTGTGATTTTCCCTTTTTTCATTAAATAATAAGATTAATGTTTAAAAATTATCTTATTTCAAGCTCTTTCAATTGAGGGTATTTTTCATTAAGATTCTTTATTTCTTCTTCTGACAAATTTGTTTCCTTTATTGATTGAATCATATTTTGATAATACTCTTCCTTAAATTCATCCTTTATCATGCTGTAATAATATAGAAGATTATGAATTTTATATGTAATAAAATCTTTTCTCAGAATATTATAAGTATTTGTTTCTCTCATTAAATTCTCAACAATATTAAAAATCTCTATATGATCAATTAATCTCCTGTTATTATCAGTTAATACAGAACCTTCTCTATTGAATCTGTATACATATAATTTTTCTCTTATAAAAAATATTTTTTCTGCTGTTAATAGTGTTCCAAAAATAACTTTGTGATCTTCAAAATCAAGTCCTTCAGCAAAATCTATATTATTCTTATCAAATAATTCTTTTGTATATAGTTTATTCCAAACACACATAGGATAACTAAATGGAGATAAATCTCTCCAATTAAATATCTTATCATCAGGAATATTTTCAAAATTTGCATCAACAAAATAGGGAAACGGTGTACTTATCTGATTTTTTTCATCAAAACCATCCGGCATACACATTGCTATATCTAAATCTTTTTCTTTTATTAAATTATATAATCTTTCAAACATATTTGGTTTTACCCAATCATCGGGATCAACAAAACCAATACATTCTCCTGAAGCTATTCTTAATCCGTCATTTCTTGCAGCACCTGTCCCTTTATTTTCTTTATGAATTACTTTTATTCTTGAATCTTTTGATTTATATTCTTCTAAAATGTCATAACTATCATCTGTTGATCCGTCATTTACACATATTATCTCTATTTCTTTTAAAGTTTGATTTATCAAACTGTCTAATGATTGTCTTAAATACTTTCCAACATTATATACAGGTAATATTACAGAAACTTTTGGATTCTGATTTATACTTTCTTTCTCTTTTTGTTGCCTTACTTCGCTTAATATAATATTTTCTTTTTCTTTTTCTTTATTTTTTAATTTGTTTACTATTTTCTTTTTTAGTTTGATTAATTTTTTAAATGGTTTTATTTCTTTCTCAAAATACTCTCTCTGTTCTATTATGTGATTACTTAATGTTTCTTCTAAATTTTTATATCTGTCATCTTTTGCTTGAAGTTCTTCTTCATAATCTTTTTTTAGGTTATCCATTTGGTTTTTTAAATTATTTATATGCCAGTCTTCAACTTCTTTACAGCGTCTTTTTATTTCTTTTTCATACCAATTTCTTTGTGATTCAAATTCTGAAATATAATATTGTTTTATCTTTTCTAAATCCTGTGTATTTTTTACATCAAAATTTTGTTCAAGTACTTTTTTCTCTTCATAACTTTTATTTTCACACTCAATTTTAACTTTTTCTATTTCATACTTATATTTTGATTTTAATAATTCTATTTCACTCTCATAATATCTTTTTTGCATTTCAAGAGATTCTTGATATTGTTTTTCCAATTCTATATAATTATATTCTTTTTCTGCCATTATATACCCTAGTTTTCTCTTTTTTCACTTAATAAACTTATTTTAATTGTTTTTATATAATTTTTCCAATTCTAAAATCTAAAATATCCATATTTTCTTAATTTTATTTTTTGCTTTTTCAATTAATCTACATATTTTTAAAGTAATCCTAACTAATAAAAATTTCTTTTCATAATACTCTTTCTGTTCTTCTAATTGTTTTTTATAATCATTTTGTATTTCCTGACAATGTTTTTGCCACCAAAATTCAATTTCCTCTTGCTTTTTTTTAAAAAATTCTCTCTCTATCTCTATCGCTTTATTCTTCTCTTCCTCACTATGATTTTGCCACCAAGTCTCTACTTGCGCTTTTTCTTTGCTAAAATTTTCCCGTTCTATTTCTATTACTTTATTTTTTTCTTCTTCACAATGATTTTGCCACCAGGTTTCTACTTGCACTTTTTCTTTACTAAAATTTTCCCGTTCTATTTCTATTACTTTATTTTTTTCTTCTTCACAATGATTTTGCCACCAGGTCTCAATTCTCTCTTTTTCCTCTTTTGCCTCCTTCTTATATTGCTCAAGATAATCTTTTATTGCTATTATATCTAAATTACATTTATGCTCTGCTGCTTTTATCCGTTTATTTGTACTTTTATATTTTTCTATTAAAAATGTCCAAAATTCATAATATGAACTTTTTAAAATTGCACAAAACTCTTCATAACAATAACTTGTTTTCAGTTTTTCTTTATCTTCTTCTGTCAAACTTATTTTCTTATATAATGCTTGCATCCTATTATAATACTCTTCATAATATATATTATCCAATAAAGTATACCTATGAAAAATATCATCTATTATCCAGCTTATTATATCTATCTTTTTTTCTTCAAAAAATTCAGCTTGTTTTAATATTTCATAGGTTTTCTCAACCATAGGAATTCTGTCATATACTTTTTTATTACAATTCTGCATTGTGGAATATCTTCTATTTTCACGATAATAATATAAACTCTCCCATAAAATATTTACTTTGTTGGCCTTTAAATAAGTTTCAAAAAAGAAAGGCAAATCTTCATAGATATATCCATCTGTAAATCTTACATTTATTCTTTTTAAAAAATCTTTTTTATATATTTTATTCCATAAAACTATATTTATTTTTAATATCTCGTTTTTTGTATCTTTAGGAGAAAATACATTTTCTCCGAATTTTTCAAGCTCTTTTAAATCGTAATAATCATTTGTATAACTTTGTTGGGTTTTATCATCATATAAATATGACTGACACATCGTAATATCTGTATCGTCTATTTTTGCTCTATTATAGAGTTTCTCAAACATATTAAGTTCAACCCAGTCATCTGAATCAACAAAACCTATATATTCACCTTGCGCAATTTCTAATCCTATATTTCTTGCACAAGATTGACCCGAATGCTTTTTTGTGTTTATTAATTTTATCCTTTTATCTTCTTTTGCATATTTTAAAACTATATCTTTTGAATTATCTGTTGATTCATCATCTATACATATAATTTCTATATCTTCTAAAGTTTGAGATATTAATGACTCTATACATTTCTCAATGTATCCTTCTACATTATAAAAAGGAACTATTATTGATATCTTAGTCATTATTATTAAACTTCTCCAATTCAGAAAAATTAAAATTTATATTAAATTTTATTTTCTTTAAAATTACTACATAGATTTTATCATTACAATAATATATATCTAAAATATTAGGATTCTTTTTTATTTTTATTTTTTTATTCTTACATTTTAAACAATAAGCATTTTCTTCCTGATATAAAATTTCCATTATTTTATATCTTAATTTCATAGAATACTTTCTCTGCCAATATTTATAAATACTTCCTGTTTTTAATCCCTGAAATAAATAATAATTATATAAAAAACCACCTTTTAAAATATTAGGAGTATAATATTTTTCATTAACTAAAGAACTTTTTCTTTTTAACTTTTTAGCAAATGCTCTTTGGTATTTTGGTTCTAAGTTTTCAAATCGAAATATAAAATCTTCTACTTTTTTTCTGCAAAATATTTCCTGTATATCTTTAGCATCATCTAACTGTTTAACTTTATCAAACATTAATTCTACAATATCTATTATGTCTAAAAATTGTTTCCCGCCTCGTTGTACTATAGACCCTTCTCTATTTACCCTGTAATAATACAAATATTCCCTTACTATTGATACCCCTCGCGCTTTG
>CALURV010000013.1 GCA_944323285.1 Candidatus Gastranaerophilales bacterium
TTGTACATAAACAAGCGCATCATCTTTACATAAACCTATGTCATATTTCCTTTGTTTAAATACCTGCAAATATATTTCTTTTAATTCATTAAAAATAACTTCATTATACATACTATTATTTTAGTACAAAATAAAAACATATAAATACCAATAACACTTATTATATCAAGCAAGGAAACTAATTTTAAAAGACTCTTATGAGCCGACGAGCTACCAACGACTGCAAAATTTCATGTTCATGCTACAATGAACTGGGGCAAAGCATGGGTATTGTATGTTAAAAGAGATTAAACTTAATGATTTTCGTATCTTCAAAGATCAAAATTTATTGTTGGGCAAATATTTGACGGTTATTGCCGGCGGTAATGCAACTGGCAAGTCAACAATTTTAGGCATGCTAGGTAATTGTTGTGAATTAAAAAAAGACGAAGGCGAAAGATATTTAAGCAAACAATTTCGTTCAGAATTTAGCGAGTTATTCAAAGCCAACAAACAATATGACCCTAGCGGTTCTGATAAATATGAAATAATAATGTGTGACAAAAACTTAAATGATATCGATTATAGGAAATTCCGCGTAACATGGCAATCTGAGGATAATCCAAAAGGCGGGGAACGTTTTAGATTAGTACCATATCATAAAAACAAAGAACTTGGTAAAACTCTATATGATAAATTCAAACTTCCCGTAATCTATTTAGGTTTATCAAGATTATATCCAATAGGTGAAGCGACTATTACTAAATCGAAACCCCAAAATATTAAATTTATAAATGAAGAGCACCAAAAATGGTATATAGAAAAATACACAGAGATTTTATCTTTACATGATGAAATTGTTGGTATATCAAGCTGCCCAATCGATGAAACAAACAAAAAAACTTGTATAGGTATTAATACTAATAAATATGACTTTTTATCAAACTCCGCAGGACAAGATAATATAGGGCAAATATTGTTAGCATTATTATCATTTAGAAAATTAAAAGAAGAACAAAAAGAGTTATGGAATGGTGGTTTATTACTTATAGACGAAATTGATGCTTCCTTACATGCCTCTGCTCAAATCAAATTGATAGATATATTCATCAAAGAAGCAAAGTCTCTTGGTATTCAAATTGTATTTACAACCCATAGCCTTAGTTTATTAGAACATTTATGCGCAAAAACAAGTGGTAATACTGCAAACACAAATAACAACATAGAAGTTTGTTATTTTACTAATGCAAACAAAAAATTAACTTGTTTTAAAAACCCAACATACTTATGCATCGAAAATGACTTATTAATAAAAACCTCAATTAAACCGCCAAAAGTAAAAGTGTACACAGAAGACAATGAAGCTCGTTGGTTTGCTAAAAAATTATTAAATAAATATGATAAACAGCTTGATTTTTTAGATAGTCATTTAGGTTGCGAAGATTTAATTCGCTTGTTTAACTGCGACCAAACGTATTTTGGTAATTGCATAATTGTCTTTGATGGAGATGTAAAAGAGTCGCAATTAAATAAGATTAAAGCCAAGTATAAAGGTAATTATCTCAAATTACCCAATTTTAAAAATAACCCTGAATCCGTCTTTTATGATTATTTAATTAATCTCAATGACGACAGTCCTTATTGGAATAGAGAAAATGCTGAAAGAGGCTTAACATATACTTATTTCAAAGAAAAAGGACCTGATAACAAAACAATATATAAAAAGGGCGCAAAAAGAGATAAGCAAAAAGAATGGTTCAATCAACATTTATCTGCTTTTGAAGATTCAGGTTTATATGATTTATGGTTAAAAGACAATAAAAGTTTAGCTGACCAGTTTGAAAAAGATTTTGTTAATGCGTACAATAATATTGCAGACCGTTTATGTTTGAGTAAACTTGTGTTAAAATAAAATCAAGTAGGAGCTTTCATGTTCTATTCTCCACTCCGTTATCCAGGAGGCAAGGGAAAAATCCTTTCTTTCATGGTTGACCTAGTAAAATTAAATAAATTAGAAAATATAGAATATGTCGAGCCGTATGCGGGTGGGGCTGCGGTTGCTTTGGGTCTGCTTTTAAATAATATAGTAAGAAAAATTCATATAAATGATTCTGATAAAGCAATACACGCATTTTGGTCTTCAATTTTAAATTACACCGATGAATTTATATCAAAAATAAATAACACGCCTGTAACAGTAGATGAATGGAAAAACCAAAAAAATATATATAATAATATAGAAAAATACAGCACATTAGAAGTTGGATTTTCTGCCTTTTATTTAAACAGATGTAATCGTTCAGGCGTGTTAAAAGGTGGGCTTATTGGTGGATATGAGCAAAAGGGCAATTGGAAAATAGACGCGCGTTTTAATAAACTAGATTTGATTAAAAGAATTGAAAAAATTGCATTGTATAGAGATAAAATAGAGTTATACAATGAAGATACTGCAGAACTATTAGAGAATAATAAAGAAGTTTTCAAAAATTGTATATTATACCTTGACCCACCATATTATGAGAAAGGTTATCAATTATATAAAAATCATTATAAACCTAGTGACCACGAAAAAATAGCAACACTAGTCAAAGAACTAAATTGTTATTGGGTCGTTTCTTATGATAACGTCAAGCCAATAGTCGCATTGTATAAAAATATAAAAAAACGAGTATTTGATATTTCATATTCTGCAGGAAAAAATCGTTCTGGAAAAGAAGTAATTTTTTTCTCTGATAATTTAAAAATTCCAAACAGAAAAATTTGCTAAAATAACCACCCCATACAGCCCCTCTCATTGCTTGATGAGTTTTCTTGGTCGAGGAAACAAATTTTCCCATTCTGAGATTTTCTCGGTTTGAAAACCCCGCCCTAATAAATTAAGATGAGAACATTCTCGGGC
>CALURV010000014.1 GCA_944323285.1 Candidatus Gastranaerophilales bacterium
AATATAACATTCTTATTATATCTATTTTTCAGAAGTAGTCAATAGTAATTTTTCACTACAGTAATAAATTATAGACGTATCTATTTATTTTTCATCGTTGGAAAGGCAATTACATCACGAATTGTAGAAGAATTTGTTAATAGCATAACAAGCCTGTCAATACCCATACCCATACCGCCGGTTGGAGGCATTCCATATTCAAGTGCTTCAATAAAGTCTTCATCAATTTCCATAGCTTCTTCATCACCATTAGCTTTTGCTAAAGCTTGATTTTCAAACCGACTTCTTTGATCAACAGGATCTGTTAATTCTGAAAATGCATTAGCAATTTCCCAACCGTTAACCCTTGTTTCAAAACGTTCTGTTAAACGAGGATTATTTCTATGAACCTTAGCTAACGGTGAAATTTCAAGCGGATAATCTATAATATGAACAGGTTGAATTAAACTTGGTTCTACTTTTTCTTCAAATACCAAATCAATAACTTTACCCCAAGAATCACATTCTGAAGCATCAACATTAATACTGTTTGCCAATTTAACAGCTTCATCTAAATTAGAGCATGCTAAGAAATCAGCACCTGTATATTCCTGAATAGCACCAATCATAGTTTTTCTGTCCCAAGGCGGAGTCAAGTCGATTTCATGCTCTCCATATTGAATTTTCGTTGTACCTAAAACTTCTTTAGCAACATAGGCAACCATATTTTCGGTTAATTCCATCATATCATTATAATCTGCATAAGCTTGATATAGTTCTATCATAGTAAATTCAGGATTATGACGAGTATCTATACCTTCATTTCTAAAACACTTACCAATTTCATAAACTCTTTCAGAAACTCCGCCAACAATTAACCGTTTTAGATATAATTCAAGAGCAATTCTCATTGTCATATCCATATCTAAAGCATTATGATGAGTTGTAAATGGTCTTGCATTAGCGCCGGATGCAACTGTTTGCAATATTGGAGTATCAACTTCCAAATATCCTCTTGCTGCTAAGAATTCTCTTATTTTTTGTATTATTAAACTTCTTTTTCTAAATGTTTCTCTTGTTTCTTCGTTAATAATTAAATCAATATATCTTTGTCTGTATTTAGTTTCGACATCAGTTAATCCATGAAATTTTTCAGGAAGAGGTTTAAGTGATTTTGTTAGAATTTCAAAATCAATAACTTTTATACTTAACTCACCCCTCGGTGTTCTTCTTATATCACCGGTAAAACCAACAATATCTCCAATATCAACTAATTTTAGTAACTTTATTTTTTCAGGATCTATATTTTGTTTATGAGAAAATATTTGAATTTTACCTGTATCATCCATTAAATCAATAAACATGCCTGAGTTTCTAATAGCCATAACACGGCCTGCAACACTGTATCTGTCTTGAGTTTCTTCACCGTCTGCAAGATTTTTATATTTTTCCTGTAGTTCTTTTGCTGATGCTGTTTTATTGAATTTATAAGGATACGGATTAATTCCTTGTTCTCTTAATGTATTTGCCTTATCAATTCTTCCTTGTCTTATAACATCAATAGAAGAAGTGGATTCTTTTGTAATATTATCTTGCATATTGCCTCCGATTTATTTTATATAGTTAAATTTTATCATCAACATATAATTTGTGTGATAATTACAATATGAATAATGAAGAATTTATATTAATACCTGAAGAACTCGCAATAAAAAAACCTAAAAAAGAACTTTTAAAAATCATTAATAATAAAAAATTTAATGACAAAATTCTTTTTAAAATTCAATCTGATTTTCATAATATAAAAGTTATAGAAAATGAAATCGGAAGATTTCTTCACTATAAAAATACCTATCAAGCAGGCTTTATTAATACAAAATTTTATAACGGAAATTTGCCATATATAAATTATTTTTTAATTTCATATTTAATGAATCCAAAGATAAAAAATATTCTTTTAATAGGAATGGGGTCAGGTAAAATAATTAATGATTTTGAATATTTATTTGAAGATTTAAAATTCATTGATGTTGTTGACTTAGAAGAAAATATTGCAGATATTGCTAAAAAGTTTTTTAATTTTAAAGAATCAGATAAATTTAATTTTATTCTTCAAGACGGAATAACATATTTAAGAAATAATAAAAAGAAATATGATTTAATTATAGTTGATGTAGCTAATAATGACGGAATAGATTTAAGATTTTTAAGTGAAGATTATTTCAATGCCATAAAAAAGTCATTAAAAAGAGACGGCATTTTTATATCAAATATGTGTGCAAGTCCTGATTTTGAGAATAAGAAAAATAAATTTTTTAAAGATTTCTTTCCTATTTATCAAAAATTTTTCAGAAATAATCTAATTTTTAAAGGAAATCATTCAGATAAAATATACTATAAATGTTTCTTTGATATAGATGAAAGAGTTATAGATATAACAAATGTAATAATAATTTCATCAGATAAATATTCTAAAATTAATTTACAAAAAGACATGATTGAAAGAATAAAGAAATTAAATATTAATATAAAAGAATATTTAAACGATTATTATAAAACTCAATAGAAACAAAATAAAACTGGTATTGAAGAGATATTTGTAATAAAATATAACCTGTAAATATAACAGGAATAAAATAATAGTGGCAAATAGACCCATAGTAGCAATAGTAGGAAGACCAAATGTAGGAAAATCTACATTTGTAAACAGATTATTAGGCGCAAGACATTCAATAGTGGATGATCAAGCAGGAGTAACGCGTGACAGAATATACTTTGATGTTGAATGGATGAATAAAGAATTTACTGTTATAGATACAGGAGGAATTATCCCAGGAGATGAAGATGAAATAATGGTAAATATCTTCACCCAAGCAAAAGTTGCCTGTGAAGAAGCTGATAAAATAATATTTTTGGTTGACGGTAAAGAAGGAATAAATCCTATTGATTATGACATAGCAAATGTTTTAAGAAAAAGCGGAAAAGAAGTATTTCTTGCAGTAAATAAACTGGATGAACCAAATAAATTTATAAATACAACCGACTTTTATGCACTGGCAATAGGTGAACCATTTGCGGTATCAGCATTACACGGTTCAGGCGGAATAGGAGATTTACTTGAAGCAGTAACAAAAGATTTTGAATACCTTGAAGAAGAAACACCCTCAGAAAATATTCGTATTGCAATAGTAGGCAAACCAAATGTAGGTAAATCTTCAATAGTAAATGCTCTTTTAAATAAGCAAAGAGTAATAGTGTCAGATGTTTCAGGAACAACAAGAGATGCAATTGACTCAAAAGTAAAATACGAAGGAGAAGAATTCATTCTTGTTGATACTGCAGGAATAAGGAAAAAATCTAAAGTTGATTGGGGTATAGAAAAATTTGCAGTTGATAGGTCAATAAGAGCAATAAGAAATTGCGATGTTGCAATCTTAGTAGTAGATGCAAAAGAAGGTATTACCGACCAAGATAAAAAAATAGCAGGTACTATTATTGATGCAGGAAAAGCTATGGTATTAGCAATTAATAAATGGGACTTAATTGAAGATAAACAATCTTCTACAATAAATAAATTTGAAAAAGAAATAGAAAAAGAAATGCCATTTTTAAGCTATGTGCCAAAGGTATTTATAAGTGCAAAAACAAAGCAAAGATTAGTTAATTTATATAAGCTTTCAAAAGAAGTATATTCAGAATCATCAAAAAGAGTATCAACAAGTATTTTAAATAAAGTAATAATGGATGCTATATCAATGAACCCGCCATCAAGTATAAGAGGAAAACGTTTAAAATTATTTTATACAACACAGGTAAAAACAAATCCGCCGACATTTATATTATTTATAAATAATGAGGATTTATTAAAAGATAATTATACAAAATACTTAGAAAATAAATTAAGAGAAGCATTTGGATTTAAAGGAACTCCAATTAGGATTTCTGCCAGAGAAAAAGGAGAAAAGAAATAATGATAGTAGTTATTTTTAAATTATTAGTTGTTGCACTAATTGCATATTTAATAGGTTCCATACCAACAGGATATTTGATAGTAAAGAAATTAAAAGGAATAGATATAAGACAGACAGGTTCCGGTTCAACGGGAGCTACAAATGTAAAACGAATACTTGGAACAAAATGGTTTTTTATTGTAATGTTTTTAGATGCATTAAAAGGCGTAATACCAGTATTAATAGCACTACGTTGGTTTAATTTATGGCATTTTAAAGGACTTGCACCTGTAATTGCAGCAACAGCAGCAATAATAGGACACAGTAAATCAATATTTTTAGGATTTAAAGGTGGAAAATCAGTTGCAACAGGAGTTGGAACAATTTTTGCTTTATGCTGGCCTGTTGGTTTAATAGTCGCTATTGTATGGAGTATAATTACATATTTGTCTAAATATGTTTCATTGGGTTCTGTTATAGCAGTTGCTATTGCTCCATTGTTAATGAATGCATTTGATCAAAATGTATATTATATTTGTTTTGCAGCTGTAGGAGCTATTTACGTTATAATATTACATAAAGATAACATTAAAAGACTATTAAACGGAACAGAAAATAAAGTCAGAAAATAATGAATAAATTTAATGGCATTAAAATAATTTCAAAAGTAGTAGTGGAAGATAAAGCATCACTTGCAATTATATATACGCCAGGTGTTGCTGCTTCTTGTTTAAAAATAAAAGAAAACAGTGAAGCATCTTATGATTATACAAATAGAGAAAATTCAGTTGCCGTAGTATCTTTTAATTATGAAAAATCTTTAGAGCGTTGTATTTTTCTAAAAAGTACTCTCGGTATTGATGCATATCCTTTAGAAATTTCATCAGAAAATCAGGATAGAATAAAACTTGTGGTTGAAAATATTGAACCGTCTTTTGGTGCTGTTGATTTAAGCTTAATAGAAGATAACGTAAAAAATATAGAATTCAATGTTTCAGTACCTGTATTAAAAGGAAAAGTTGAAGATTTAAAAAAATTTTTCTTGTGTGTTTCCAAAAACTTATTTATGTTCAGTTATGATAAATTAAGCGGAGATAACAATGAGAAATCTTTGCAATTAAGAAAAATGGCAGGCGGGGTTGTTGAAACTCAATTAACAGAAGAAGAACATATAAAACCTATAGGTATAATATCAGACGGAAGCGCTGTTTTGGGTTTAGGAGATATTGGAGGTTTAGCGGGGCTTCCTGTTATGGAGGGAAAAGCTGTTTTATTTCAAGAATTAGGGAATGTAAGTGCTATGCCTTTATGCCTTAAAACTCAAAAAACAGAAGAAATTATTGAGATAGTATTATTACTTCAAAATTCATTTTCAGGAATAAATTTAGAAGATATAAAAGCTCCAAGATGTTTTGAGGTAGAAGAAGAGCTAATAAAAAAATCAACAATACCAATTTTTCATGATGACCAGCACGGAACAGCAATAGTAGTTTTAGCAGCACTTTTAAATGCTCTTCATCTGGCAGAGAAAAAAGTTGATGAAGTAAAAATAGTATTTTCAGGTGCAGGAGCTGCTGCAATTGCAGTATGTAAATTAATACTTGCAGTAGGTGCTAAAAATATAATTATGTTTGATATTGACGGAGCTATTTATAAAGGCAGAGAACAAAATAATTTTGCTCATGAAAAAATAGCAAAATATACAAACATAAATATGTTTAAAGGTTCACTTAAAGAAGGAATTAAAGGTGCTGATGTATTCATAGGTTTATCTGCTCCTAATTTACTTGATGAAGCAATGATTAAATCTATGAATAAAAAATCAATAGTTTTTGCACTTGCAAATCCGACACCTGAAATATTACCTGATAAAGCAAAAGAATATGGAGCTTTTATAACAGCCTCCGGCAGAAGTGATTTTGCAAATCAAATAAATAATTCTCTTGTTTTTCCGGGATTATTTAACGGGGTTTTAAAACATAATATAAAAAAAATAACCAATGAAATTAAATTAAATTGTGCATTTGCCTTAGCGTCAATGATAAAAGATAATGAATTAAATACAGATTATATCTTGCCAGATGCGCTTGATAGACAAGTTCCCCAAATTATTTCAGATAACGTAATATAAATTATTATAATTGATTTTAATAAAGGTTTTTATGTTAAAATTAAACAGACTGGGGATATTATGAAGCTTAATTTAAGTGAAATATTAAAATCAACAAATGCTGAATTAATAAAAGGGTATGATAAGGGGATAATATTTGAATTTTCAACCGATACAAGAACAATAAAAAATTCAGATATTTATATTCCATTAAAAGGAGAAAATTTTGACGGTGCTAATTTTATAGAAAAAGCATTAGAAAATAAAGCATTGGGATATTTTACATCAGATAAAAATAAAATTTTTAATAAAGCTGAATATATCTTTTATGTAGAAGATACGAAAGAAGCATATTTAAAACTTGCAAATTATTATAAAAATAAAATAAAACCAATAACAATAGCAATCACAGGCAGCAGCGGGAAAACAACCGTTAAAGAAATGATGTACAGTGTATTTAAAAATGCAGGTTCTACTGTAAAATCAGAGTTAAATCATAATAATGAAATAGGGTTATGCCAAACATTATCTGCACTCAAAGAAAACACTAAAT
This sequence comes from Candidatus Gastranaerophilales bacterium, assembly GCA_944323285.1. GTDB lineage: Bacteria > Cyanobacteriota > Vampirovibrionia > Gastranaerophilales > Gastranaerophilaceae > Avigastranaerophilus. The sequence continues at coordinate 6,593 of CALURV010000014.1, forward strand.
ATTTAATAGTTGAAATGGGAATGAGAGCACAAGGTGAAATTGAATTTTTATCTAAATATGCCCAGCCTGATATTGCCGTTATTGTAAACGCAGGCAGTGCTCACATCGGAAGATTAGGTTCTTTATTAAATATAGCAAAAGCAAAATTTGAAATTACTAAATATCTAAATCCAAACGGAATTTTGATTTCTCATAATAATGAACTCATAAAACAAATAAATGATAACAAACATAAAACAATTTATTTCTGCATTACAGATAAAGATTTAGAAATTATTGAAATGAATGAAGCATCGAGCAAATTCAAATATAAAGGTTATGAATACAAATTAAATGTTTCAGGCGAACATAATATAGAAAATTCACTTGCAGTAATAGAAGCAGGAATATATGCAGGAATTGATAATTCAATAATAGCAAAAGGACTGGAAGAATTTATACCAATAGAAAAAAGATGGGATATAAAAGAAATAAAAGGATATAAAATAATAAATGACAGTTATAATTCAAATCCTGACTCCGTAAAAGCAGCAATAAAAACATTTCTTACATTTACAAGAGAACCCAAAGCTGTTGTACTTGGAGATATGGGAGAACTTGGTTCTGACAGTGAAAAATATCATAAAGAAATAGGTGAATTTCTTGATGATTTTGAATGTGATTATATCCTCACTCTTGGAGAATTTGCAAAATATATAGAACCTAAGAATTTGCAAACTAAACATTTTGAGACAAAAGAAGATTTAGTTAATTATATAAAAGCACATTTAAAAGAAGGTACAAATATACTTCTAAAAGCATCAAGGTTTATGAAATTTGAAGAAATTATTGAGGAGTTAAATAAATAACAATGGAATTTAATATTCTGGTAGTAGTATCGTTGCTTGTATCATTTGTTCTAACATTACTTTTTGGTGTTGTATATATAGATTTTCTAAAAAAAAGGATGATGACACAATATATATTAGAAGACGCACCTGAAAATCACGCAAAGAAGGCAGGGACTCCAACAACAGGGGGAGTATTTATAGTAGTTTCAATAATACTTGCATCACTTGCAGGATTAACAATGAATCAAAGTCTTACAACACCTGCAATAATAACATTAATGACATTCTTATTTTTCATGCTTGCAGGTTTAAAAGATGATATAGGAAAAATAAGTCATAAAGAAAATAAAGGCGGATTAACTCCAAGAAACAAACTGTTTTTCCAAATTGCAATAGCCCTTTTACCTGCTGTATATATGACAATAGCAGGACAAACATATTTAAATATCGGAGAATACAGTATAGATTTACATTATTTATATCCGTTTTTTGTAATATTTTTTATGACAGGAGTATCAAATGCCGTCAACTTAACAGACGGACTCGACGGATTAGCAGCATCAAATGCAGCAGTAGCGATGCTTGCTTGTACAATAATTTGTATAATTTCAGGTCATATTGATTTAGCAATAATATCAGCAGCAACAATGGGCAGTTTAATAGGATTTTTATATTTCAATCATAATCCTGCAAAAGTATTTATGGGCGATACCGGTTCATTAGCCCTAGGCGGACTTTTAGCAACAATAGCTGTTATGGGGAAATTTGAATTATGGATATTATTTATAGGAATAATCTTCTTCTTAGAAACAATGTCAGTAATTATACAAGTTACAAGCTTTAAGTTAACAGGTAAACGTGTATTCAAAATGAGTCCGATTCATCATCATTTTGAACTTTCAGGCTGGAAAGAAAATAAAATTGTAATAGTATTCTCGCTAATAAGTTTAATATTTTGTACAATTGCAGTAATTTTATTTAATTTATTATGGTAGGTATTTTATGAAAAGAAAATGGATAGATAAAAAAGTATTAATTTTAGGACTGTCAAAAAGCGGAGTTTCAGCAGCAAGATATCTTTCAAAGAAAGGTGCCGATTGTTATATAACAGAATCAAAACCAATGCAGGAAAAAGATGAAGAACTAATAAAAGAACTTGAAAAAGAAGATATAAAAGTTGAAACAGGAAAGCATTCGGATGAATTTATAGATGGTTCATATATAGCAATAACAAGCCCCGGAATACCGCCTAAAAGTGAAATATTTCAAAAATTAAAAGAAAAAAATATAGAAATTATAGGAGAAGTTGAACTTGCATATTTAGAGGCAAATGCACCATTTATAGCAATAACAGGAACAAACGGAAAAACAACAACAACAATGTTAACTTCTCATATATTAAATAGTGAGTATAATGCACCTGTATGCGGAAATATAGGAGTTCCTCCGACTTCTTTATTGGAAGAAAAAGTAGATTATTTTGTATGCGAAGTAAGCTCTTTTCAATTGGCAACATCCCCGACATTCAGACCTCAAATAGCTTGTTTTCTGACATTTACTCCTGACCATATTGACTGGCACGGAGGATTAGATAAATATTTTGAAGCAAAAATAAGTTTGTTTAAAAAGGAAAAAGAACCATTATATGCGGTATTTAGCGGTGCTGATGAAAAAATTTATGAATTTTCAAAAACATACAGCGGAGAAAAATTCATTTATGCAAAAGAATTGGAGAAAAATTGCTGCTATATAAAAAATGATGCAATATACTTTAAAAAAGATAAAGAAGAAGAAATAATCAAATTAAAAGAAATATCTCTGGTCGGAGAACACAATTATCAAAATGCAATGTGCGCAATTATTGTAGCGAAATTAACAGGAATTTCAAATGAACACATAAGAGAAAGAATAATGTCTTTCAAAGCTGTAGAACACAGAATTGAATATGTTGCAAATATAAACGGGAAATCTTTTTATAATGATTCAAAAGCAACAAATCCAGAAGCATCATTTGTTGCAATAAAATCATTTGAAGGAAAAAATTTAACACTAATAGCAGGCGGAAGAGATAAAAATACCGATTTAACAGAATTTTGCCAAGACTATATAAATAAATATGTATCTACAGTTATTTTAATAGGTGAAGCCACTCAAAGATTTAAAGAAAATATGGAAAAGAACGGTTTCACAAATATAATATTAGCAAACACAATGCAAGAAGCTATTGATATATCAATGACACTTGATACTGAAATAGTATTATTATCACCTGCTTGTGCAAGTTATGATATGTTTAACAGTTACGAACACAGAGGAGAAGTATTTAAAGATTATGTCAAATCCAAACTATAAAGACAGAAGAAATACTCAAAGCTCTGTAATATTATCGCCTTATGACGGTACATTAACATTTATAGTTATCTTTTTAATAATTATAGGTTTACTTGCAATATTTTCAGCAGGAGCACCAAAATGTATAATACAAGGAGCCCCATCAACATTCTTTGTAGCAAGGCAATTCATTTGGTTTATATTAGGACTTTTTGCAATGTTTTCTTTAAGCAAAATAAACTATAAACTTTATGATAAAATTGCCATTCCATTTGCGTGGGGAATAATAGTTTTATTAATAGGTGTACATTTTTTGGGAACAACAGTAAACGGAGCAACAAGATGGTTATCAATAGGCCCAATACAATTTCAACCGTCAGAAGCATCTAAGTTAGCCGTAATAATGCTTTTATCAAGCTGTTTTTCAAGAAACATAAATGTTTTTGATTCAAGACAATTAAAATATTTTATACCGATAATAATAATGGTAGGTTTAATATTTAAACAACCAAATTTAAGTATGGTAATAATATTAGGTTTATCATCAATGTTTATGTACTTTGCAGCAGGCGGAAGCATAAAACTTATAGTAAGTATGATATGTCTTGGTGTATTAGGTGTAAGCACAATGATAAGATCATTCCAGAAACAAAGGATAATGATATGGTTAAATCCGGATGCAGACCCATATGGAGGCGGATATAACATAATACAATCAATGTTGGCATTTGTAGCAGGGGGATTTTTTGGAGAAGGATACGGAAATTCAAGACAAAAATTAGGTTGGCTGCCTGAAGGTCATACTGATTTTATATATGCAGTATTAGGTGAAGAATTTGGATTTTTAGGTTGCATAATTATAATAGGTTTATTTTTAGCATTCCTGCAAAGAGGACTTTTAATATCTGCAAAATGTGAAGATGTTTTTGGAAAACTTTTGGCGGCAGGTATAACCGTTTCAATATGTATTCAGGCATTTATTAATATATCGGTTGCAAGTTCAATGCTTCCTGCAACAGGTGTTCCTCTTCCATTTATAAGTTACGGCGGTACATCTTTATTTATTACTATGTGTATGGTTGGAATTTTACTAAATATATCTAAAAAAAGAATAAGAAGGATTATGCAATTTGATGAACAATAAAAAAATATACTTTATTTCAGGCGGAGGAACAGGCGGGCATATTTATCCTGCTTTTACTGTTGTTGAAAAATTGTTAAATGATACTGAAACTGAAAAAGTATTTTTTATAGGTAATCCAAAAAATCTTGAATATGAAATAGCTCAAAAATATAATAATGTTATTTTCCTACCTGTCAATGTATCAGGAATGCCAAGAAAAATAAACATTACACTTATTAAATGGTTATTCCAATTATTCTTTGCATATCTAAAAGCAATTAAGTATATAAAAAACTATAACCCTGATGCTATTTTTACAACAGGCGGATACGTTTCAGCTCCAATTGTACTTGCTGCAATAACACTTAAAAAACCATATATGATACACGATTGTGATTCAGTTCCCGGGTTAGTGTCAAAAATAGCTGCTCCTTTTGCAGAAGTTGTTTCTGTTGCATTTGAGAATTCTAAAAAAATTTTAAAATCACAAAATATTATATATAACGGAAATCCTGTAAGAGATGCTTTTTTCACCATCAGTAAAAAAGAAGCAAGAAAAAAATTAAATATTAATGAAAATAGTAAAGTAATATTTGCAATGGGAGGTTCTCAGGGCGCAAAAACAATAAATAATGCAATGAGTGCAATATTAAAAGACCTTTCATCTGATGAAAATAATTATATTATTCTTCAAACAGGCAAAAAAAATTATGAAGATTTAATAACAGAGTTAGAACAAAAATATCCTGAATATAAAGAAAAAAATAATATATTAATTCGTCCATACTTTGATGAGATGGTATATCCTTTAAAATCTTGTGATATTGTAATAGCAAGAGCAGGTTCTGTAAGTTTAAGCGAGATAATAGAATGTCAAGCCGCATCAATATTAGTGCCATATCCTTATGCAGCTCAAGATCATCAAAGAAAAAATGCAAAAGAAATGTGCGAAAAAGGTGCTTCTATTTATCTTGAAGATTCAGATTGCAAAAATATAAAACTTTTAGAAATTATAAATTCCATTCTTAATGATGAAAATAAATTAAAATTAATGCAGGAAAACACTAAAAATCTAATAAAATCAAATCCTACAGAAGAAATAGTAAAACAATTAAAAAGCATAATAAAATGAATTTAACATATAAACAAACAGAAGAACTGCTTCAATCGCAGGGAAAATTTTATATTAAATTAGGATTAGAAAGAATTAAAATAATACTTTCATTATTAGATAATCCGCAAAATAAAATAAAAATAATCCACATTGCAGGCACTAACGGTAAAGGCTCTGTTTCAAGCGTATTAGCAAATATCCTTACCATTGCTGGGTATAAAACAGGATTATATACAAGTCCTCATTTAATAAAATATACAGAAAGAATAAAAATTAATAATAAAGATATTCAAGAAGATATTTTTGCTGAATATATAAGTGAAATATGTTCACTTGCCGATAAAAATAATGTAGAATTAACAGAATTTGAAATTTTAACAATTTGTGCATATAAATATTTTTACGATAATAAAGTTGATATAGCAGTAATAGAAACAGGTTTAGGCGGAAGATTTGATGCAACGAATACTTCAGATAATAAACTTTTTTCAATAATTACATCAATATCATTAGACCATACAGACAGATTGGGTTCTGCAATTAAAGAAATAGCCTTTGAAAAAGCCGGAATAATAAATAATAATTCAAAAGTTATTATCTCAAAAGAAAATAAAGGATTTAAAACAATAGAAGAGATTGCCAATAAGAAAAATACAGAAATAATATGTACTGATAATAAAATCAAAACAATATATAAAAACAATCAAAACTATATTTTATACAATAATAAAGAGTATGAATTTTCACTTTTCGGCAGTTATCAAAATAAAAACATGGCTTTAGTAATAAAAGCAATAGAAAAATTAAAAGAAGAGAATATATTAATAAGTGAAAAAGCAATTGAAGAAGGTTTTAAAACAGCAAAATGGAGAGCAAGATTAGAATATATAAAAGATAAAAATATAATTATAGACGGAGCTCATAACCCTGACGCTGCAAAAGAATTAAGAAAAAGTCTTGATTATTATTTCGGAAATGAAAAAAGAATATTTATTTATTCAACATTAAAAACAAAAGATTATAAAACAATTGCAAAAGAACTTTTTAGAGAAAAAGATGAAATATTCTACTATGAATTTAATAATAAAAATGCACTTTCATATAATGACTATAAAAAAGAAATTCAAGAAAAATTAAATATAAGAAAAATAGAATTAAAAGATATAAATAAGATATTAGAACAAGATACTTTAAAAGTTATATCAGGAAGTTTGTATATGATAGGTGAAATATACAGCCTTGAAATAATATAAAACAGATTTAATGTAGTATCGCACTTTGTTACCTTCTCATCCTCGCTAACAAAGTACTCACCTTTTGAAAACTCTGCTCACCTTCGTTTCACTACGGATACAAGCTCACTCAAAAACAAAGTTTTTGGTTCGTTTTGTAAAAAAAATTCACTCACACTTTCAGCTTATCGTGAA
>CALURV010000015.1 GCA_944323285.1 Candidatus Gastranaerophilales bacterium
AATAGTTTTTGATGATTTTAAAACATCTGCAAATGTTTTTCTTGAATCAGGACCAGCATCAACACCTTCAAATCCATCCGGAATTTCATTAATTTTTACAAATTTATTTGTTCCATTACCTGAAAAATCATCTGTAACTAAAACATCAGTAGCCATTACTAATTTAACACCTTTTGCAGCAGCTTTTGCTTCAATTGCTTTTGCAACTTCCAATTGATCATCTTCACAAATAGAATTACCAATTTTTCCACCGTTAGCTTTTACAAATGTATAAGCCATACCACCACCGATAATTAAATTATCAACTTTATCAATTAAGTTTTCTAAAACACCAATTTTAGAAGAAACTTTAGCACCGCCTACTACAGCTGTAAATGGTCTTGTAGGATTATCTAATGCTTGAGATAAGCATCTTAATTCTTTTTCCATTAATAAACCAGAAACAGCAGGTTTTAAAACTTTTGCTAATTTAGCAGTTGAAGTATGATTTCTATGTGCTGCACCAAATGCATCATTTACATAAAAATCACCAAGTTTTGCTAATTCATTTGCAAAAGTCATATCATCATCTTTTGCTTCTTCTGCTTTGTAATATCTAATATTTTCAAGTAATGCAACTTGTCCGTCTTTTAAATCGGCAACCATTTTTTCTGCATCAGCCACATCCGGTATAAACATTACTTCTTCGCCTAATACTTTTGATAAATATTTAGCAACAGGTGCTAATGTAAATTCAGGATTTTTTTCACCCTTTGGTCTGCCTAAATGTGCCATTAATATTATTTTTGCACCTTTATCTTTTAAATATTTTAATGTAGGCATTATTGCTTGAATTCTTGTATCATCAGTTACATTTTTATCTGCATCTAAAGGAACATTTATATCAACTCTTACTAAAGCTTTTTTTCCTTTAATATCAACTAAATCTTTAATTGATTTTTTCATCTTTTCTCTCCTTTCAAATAATTTATATAACTTTTGTACCTTCATTTTCTATGTTAAATGTTCTTATATCACAATTAACATTTAAATCAGATAATATTGTTTTAACATCATTTTGAACCTTCTCAAAACCATCGTCTTTTGAGATAATTAATATAGTAGGACCTGCACCTGATATAACACATCCTAAAATATCATCTTTATTTTCTAAAAATTCATTTAATTCTTTAAAACCTTTTATTAATTGTTCTCTATATGGCTGATGTAATTTATCTTTTAAACATTTTTTCATAGATTCGGAATCTTGTCTATAAACAGCATCAACAAGCATAGCACATTTTCTAATGTTAAAAGCAGCATCTTTAATACTAATATTAACCGGTAAAACTGAACGTGCTATTTTTGTATCTAATTCATAATCAGGAATTATAACATTTAATTTCCAATCAGAAGGCCAAGGTATTTTAGAATAAGAAACACTTCCATCATTTTCCATAGAAGAAATACAAAAACCTCCAAATATAGCAGGAGCAACATTATCAGGATGACCTTCAACTTCTGATGCTATTGATAATATTACAGCTTTATCTGCAGGTTTACCTAAAAGTTCATTTGCTGCAACTAATCCACCTACTATTACTGAAGCACTGCTTCCTAAACCCCTTGTTACTGGTATATTTGTTTTTATTGTTATTTTTATATCACTTACACTTTGACCTACAAAATTATATAAAAGTTCTATTGCTTTATAAACTATATTATTTTCATCTTTTGGTATTGATAAAGTATCAAAAGTTTCATTGTCATCTATAATATTAATTTCTATACCGCTTCCCGGCATAACTTGTTCTTCAACAGTAATTTCATTATACAAAGGAAGTGCTAATCCTAAACAATCAAAACCCGGTCCTAAATTTGCTGTTGTAGCCGGAACTTTTACACTGACTTTCATTTCTAACCTTTTATCTTATCTGTATAGGCATTATTAAACATATATAATCTTCTTCGCTGTCCGGTTTAAATAATGTAGCTGAAAGACTTCCGTTTAATCCTACTTTAACATTTTTAGCATCCATTGTTTTTATTGAATCCAATACATATTTATAATTAAATGCTATTGTTAAATCTTCACCATTATATTCACAATCAATTACATCTTCTGATGTTCCTGAATTTGGAGTTTCTGCTTTTAAAGTAAGTTTATTTCCGGCAAATATAAACTTAACTATACTGGTTCTATCATTAACCATAGTAGAAACTCTATCTAATGCCATTATTAAATCATCTCTTGATATAATTGAATTATTTGCTGTAGTTTTTGGTATTAATTGTTCATAAGGAGGATATTCACCTTCTATTAATCTTGAATTTATTGAAAAACTCATTGTTTTTAATGTTAATTTTGATTTATTAACAATTAATATAACCTTATCTTCAACTATAAAAGAACATATTCTTACAAATTCATTTAAAGTTTTAGATGGGATAACTATTTTAGCATATTTATCATCTTTATTTTTAATAGACTCTATAATTCTTGTTAATCTATTACCATCAGTTGCTGCCATTTCTAGTGAATTATTTTTTATTAAACATAAAACGCCAGATATAACGTTTCTATTTTCATAATTAGCAGCAGCATATACTGTATTTTTTATACATTTTAATAATGGTTCTAATTCTATTTCAATTTCACTACCATCAGAAACTTCATCTTCTATATTAGGAAATTCTTGAGCTGATATGCCTATTATTTCAAATTTCGAATTTCCGCAGGTAATATTTACAACATTTGTATCTTCATTTAATGAAAACTCAACAGGTTTATCAGGTAATTTTGCTGCAATTTCCAATAATTTTTTAGCAGGAAGTGTTATTTTACCTTCTTTTTTTACTGCAACAGTTGTTTTTGCTTTTATTGAAATTTCTAAATCTGTTGCACTTAAATTAAGCGTATTATTTTCTGCTTCAAATAAAACATTAGCTAAAACAGGATGTACATTTCCTCTTTGTGCTGTTACTTTTTCAACTATTTTTAATTTATTCAATAATGAATCTTTATCTATTGTAAAAAGCATAAAATAATCCTCAATTTCTTTTTTACCTTTTTATTATATAAGAAAAATAAAAAGTTTAAAACCTTTATTTTTTCAATAAAAGTTACTGTATTTTTTATTAACTACTTATAATATATATTTAATATAAAAGTAATAATAAATAATTAATAAATCTGTATAAAAGTATCTAAAAATATTATTTTTATTGTATTTTTGACTTGTAGAAAAAATGTATAATATAATTTAAATTTGTTTATTAAATGTTTAATAAGTAATATTTTTTTCAAATTAAAATTATTTTTAAAATATTAATTAAAATTATAAACAATTTAATAAAAAGTTTTCTACAGGTTTTATACATATTAATAAATTTTAAAGTTGTAAATTTTTAATACAAAAATGTCATGTAAACATGCTATTTTATTAAATTTAAGCATGCTAATAAATTTAAAATTATTTTGTCAATAATATGTTTATATTTTTAAACTGTTCAAAACTTATATTTTTATTTATTATTAAAATCATTAGATTTTTTATCGTGCAAAAACTTTGCAAGTTTATATTGCTCAAAGCTTAATGCAAAATTATATAATGCATTAATTAATGTTCTTCCTGTTTCACTTTTTGCTATAACTAAGGTTTTTCCGTTATTATTTTTAGCAAGATAAAGTTCTGTTTTTAAGACATTATCAACTTTATCTAAAGATGGACGTTCTAACCTTTCTATAATCCATTCATTTAAAAGATTAACAGAATTCTTATTTTTATTTTCTTGCAGGTATTTTGAAAATTCTTTTAATATCATTTTTCTATTGTCTATTATTTATAATTTATATCAGAATTTTCAATAAATGAAAAATTATTATCTAAAGTATTTTCTATTTCTTTTAATAATTCTGATGGTTTTATATTTAATCCTTCAGCTATTCTCCACAATGTTGTTAGTTGAATATCTTTGTTTCCTTTTTCAACTTCGCTCCATATAGACTTACTCAATTCTATTTCATTAGATAGTAATGATATAGATTTAATTCCTCTATATTTTTTTATTATATTACCTGTTATTTTTAGTAGTTTTCTTTTATTTTCTTTCATTATTTTATTATCTCATATATTAATAATTTAAAGTTTAAAATACTTTAAAAATCTTAACTTGGAAAAATTTTGCTAATAATTTATTTTCTATTTTATATTAAAAATCTATTAAATTATAAAAAGGCATATTATAATAATTTTATAAATAGAAGGTGAAATATGTCTGTCAAAGTTAGTGTTATTTTAGCTGTTTACAATGTAGAAAAGTATATTAAACAAACATTAGATAGTGTTGTTAATCAAACTTTTAAAGATATTGAAATAATAGTTGTAGATAATAAATCAACAGATAAAACTCTTGATATAGTTAATGAATATGCAAAAAATGATAGCCGTTTTGTAATATATAAAAATAGTGAAAATTTAAAACAAGGTATTGCAAGAAATTTTGGCGTTCAAATGGCACGCGGTGAATACATTTTCTTTATTGATGGTGATGATTATATGGATTTAACCTGTATAGAGAAAATGTATAATAAAATAACCGAATCTGGTGCTGATTTAACTTTATGTACTTGGAATCAATTTGATGATACTACAGGTAAAATAGATAAAAACCATGTATATGCTAAATTAAAACAAATTCCAACGGAATTTGATAATAAAACATTTAACTGGCGTGATATAAAATACAGTGTTTTTTGGCAAACAAGTGTGCCTTGGGACAAAATATATAAACGTGATTTTCTTATTAAAAAGAATGTTAAATTTCCCGGCGGTACTTATTTTGAAGATAATGTTTTTGTATATGATGCATTATTTAAAGCTGAAAAAATGTCTGTGTTAAGAGAAGATCTTGTATATTATCGTATTAACAGAAAAAATGCTGTTACAAGTTCAAGAAATCGTATTTTCTTTGATTATTTTAATATATTTAATTTAATTGGTGATAATTTAAAGAAAATAAATTTATTTGATGAAATGAAATATTACTATTGGGATTATAAGGTTATAACTCTTTATTGGTGGTTTATGAAAGTTAAATTACCTTATAAAAGAGAATTTTTTAACAGGATGAAATATGATTTTAAAAATCTTGGCATGAACGAAGAAGATAAAGAATTTGTTAGAAATCGTACATTATTTTTAATAGATAGATTTACTAAAATGCCATTTTTTGTTTATTATCCTGTATTTTTCTTTTTCGATAAAATTTTTAGAATAGAATACGGAAAGAAAAATTATGCTGTAATTTTCTTTTCCACATTTGAAAAATGGTATGATTATAAAAAATAAATTAAATATCTAAATTATCAATCCAAATATTAATATCTTTATCTGTTGAAGCATTGCCTCTTTCATAAATTTCAATACCTTTTAATACTTTAGAATCAGGTAATAATTTAGCCATATCAATAAATGTAGAAGAAGCACCACCCCCGCCGTGTGTGCAGAATGGAATAATTGTTTTTCCTTTTAAATCGGTTTCCGTTATAAATGATTTAACTGCAGGTGTCATTGTGTACCACCATACAGGTGTTCCTATAAATACTATATTATATTCATTTATATTTTCTATTTTTGATTGAAGTTCCGGTCTATAATCGCTGTTTTTTTCTTTTTTAGCTTCTTCTACAACTTCATTATAATTTTTAGGATATGTTTTTACTGTTTTTATTTCAAATAAATCACCGCGTGTCATCTTTTGAATTTTTTCAGCAATATATTTTGTATTACCTGAATATGAATAGTATGCTATAAGTACTTTTCTTTCCGGCATGATAGCTCCTTTTTTATTTTCTGTATTATCTTTTACGTATAAAAATCCGATTGTTATAATAGTTATTATTAAAATTAATAAAAAATACTTTCTCATAATATTCCCTTATTTGATAATTTTAATTCTTTGAATTGTTATTAATCAATATTTTTTATAAAAAATCTATCATTTTTTTTGCTTCACCAAAATTTATATTTAATTGTTTAGCAAGTGGTAAATTCATTATTACTTTATTATTTAATCTAAAAATTTTAGGGTATATTTTAAAGTTATTTTTTTCAACTAAATCCATAGATAAGTGTTTTTTTTCTTTATCATAAATTTGTGAATAATTTAAATTTAAAGAAGCACAAAAAGGGAATGTTGGATTACCTTTTGCATCTTCTGTAAGTACTCCAAATGTTCTGCATACAAAAGGCCTATATTCATATATAGAACAAACATCATTTATTAAAAATGGACAAATATATGAGTCTTTATTTTGCTGTTCTTTTATTTTCTTTATATTTTTATTTATTTCTTTTTTTGTTGCTTCATCAAGCTTATCAAAGCCTAACATTAAATATTTATATTCAATTTCAGACATTGGAAAATCACCTTGCTTGCAGCAATAAGAACAGCCTTTTTTGCATAAAATATATTCTTTTTGATATTCAAAAATTTTATCTAAATCTTCATTAACACTATTTAAAAATTTTTCAAAATTCTCAATATCCATTTATATCTATATCCATACTTCCGCTTCTTATGCCTTCAACATCAAGTGTAACATATTTAAAACCAATATTTTTTAATTCTTCTGTTAGTTTTTCACTATGATTTATAAAATTATTAAATTCATTTTTATCTATTTCTATTCTTGCAATGTTATTATGCAATCTTAATCTATTATTTATAAATCCGTATTGTTTTAGTATTTTTTCTCCTTTTTTTACCATTTCAATATTTTTTTCTAAAAGTTCTTTATTATATTCAAATATTGTAGCAATACAAGGGGTTGATACTTTATTATAAATATCAATATTTAATTCTTTTATATAATTTTTAATTTCATCTTTTTTTATTTTAAAATCTGCAAAAGGAGAAATAATTCCTAATTCTTTAAGTGCTTTAATTCCAGGGCGATATGTTTTTGTATCATCAAAATTTGTACCATCTATTATATAGTTTAAATTATTTTCTTTTGAATATTTAATTAATTCTATAAAAAAATATTTTTTACAAAAATAGCATCTGTCAATTGGATTTCTTTTTATTAAAGGATTATTTAATGGAAAAAATTCTATTATTTTTTGTTTAATATTATATTTTTTGCAGAAATCTATTGTTGTTTGTATTTCTTCTTCAGTTTGAAAAATTGATTTAAAAGTGATTGCATGAACATTAAAATCTTTGCATAAATAAAGAAGTAAACCGGAGTCAATACCGCCTGAAAAAGCAAGACAAATACCTTGCTTTTCTATATTTAATAAATATTTTTTAAGTTCTTCAAATTTATTTTTCATCTTTTTTATAAATTGACATTATTCTTAAAATTGGATTTTTATATTTTCTTTTTCCTGCACCATAACCTATTTTTTCAATTGTAAAAGAATCAGGTAACTTTTCTTTTGTAAATAATGCAGCAGCAATAGCAGCACCTGTTGGTGTTATCATTTCTCCATTATTATCTGTTATTTTTATAGGGAGATTATATTCTTTAACTATTTCACAAACGGCAGGAACAGGAACGGGAAGTATGCCGTGTGCACATTCAACAAAACCTTCTCCTTCACTTAGTGTTGAAAAATATACTTTTTTGACATTTAAACTATCATATAAAACAGAAAAACTTATTATATCAACTATAGAATCAATTGCTCCTACTTCGTGGAAATGAACTTCCGATATATTTTTTCCATGAACTTTTGCTTCAGCTTGAGCTACTATTTTAAATATTTTTTTTGATAGATTTTTAGCATTTTCACTAATATCTGTTCTATCAATTATTTTATATACATCATCTAAATTTCTGTGTTCATGATGATTTTCAGTGTGGTGATGATGCAAATCTTTTTTTAAAATTACATTGAAATCAGTTGATTCAATAGAATTTATTTTTACTTTTGAAATTTCATAACTGAATTCATCATTTAACATCATTGAATTAAGAGTTTTTTTAAGTAATTCTTTATCAGCACCTAAATCTAATAGTGCTGCAACTGACATATCTCCTGATATTCCTGATTTGCATTCAAAATATAAGTCCATTATTTAGCTCCTGATATTTTTCTGTTTATTTGATTTGCGCTGTATCCTGCATTAAAACCGTTATCAATATTAACAACAGTCATACCTTCTGCACAGGAATTAAGCATAGTAAGAAGGGCACTTAAGCCGTTAAATGAAGATCCGTAACCTACTGAAGTCGGAACGGCAATAACAGGTATATCTACTAATCCTGTTATAATAGAACCTAAAGCACCTTCCATGCCTGCTACTGCAATAATTACATTTGCTTTTTTAATTTCATCAATTTTATCAAGCAGTCTATGCATTGCAGAAATGCCTATATCATAATATCTTTTCACATTACTTCCAAAAAATTCTGCAGTAATAGCAGCTTCTTCTGCAATAGGGATATCACCGATGCCTCCGGTGCAGACTGCAATTTCTCCTATTTTTTTAATTTCATTTTGAATAAGAGTTAATATTCTTCCTTCTTTATGATAATTTATATTGTCAAATTTATTTTTTAATGCTTGATATTGTTCAAAACTTGCTCTTGTTCCTATAATATTTTTATTTCTTTTTTTTAATTCTGAAAAAATTTTAATTAACTGCTCATTTGTTTTACATTCACAAAATATAGCTTCATTATATCCCCGTCTTTTTTCTCTATCGATATCCAGTTTTGCAAAATCAATATCAATATATTTATTTTTATCTTTCATTTTTAAAATTTACCTTTTAAGAGTAGCTGTCAGTCAATAGAAATATTAGTATTTTCATTTTCTTCAGATGAAATTAATTGTTTTTTACCTGTTTTTGAGAATAAAAGTCCTGCTTCAAATAATAAATAAGTTGGAATAGCAAGCATTAATTGGCTAATAACATCAGGAGGAGTTAAAATACCGGAAATAATAAGCAATACAACAATAATGTAAGGTCTTTTCCTTGCAATTGTCTCATAGGAAATAAAGTCTGATTTTATTAATGCCATTGTTATTATAGGTACCTGAAACATTATACCGAATGCAATACTTAACCATAGAGAAAACATTACAATATTTGATATATTTAATACTGCTTGAATATTTTCTGTTGTAAAACTAAGTCCAAAATTTATTATTAAAGGAAGAATAAAAAATATACAAAATAATACTCCGCTTATGAATAATAAACTTGAAAATAATACAATAGATTTTATAAATTTTTTTTCATGTTCATATAGTGCAGGAAGAATAAAATTCCAGATTTGTTTTGCAATATATGGAAAACATATTATTAAATCTATTAAAACAGCTATTTTTATTTGGATTAAAAAAACTTCAACAGGTGAAAAATAGTTTAAAGTAACTTTATTATCTCTCAAAATAATATCTAAAAGCCAATTTAAAGCTTTTGGCGATATAAAAAATGTAAAAGGCAAAACAATTGCAACAGAATATAAACACTTTAAAATAGTATTTCTTAAAGCTTCTAAATGTGAAATAAAACTTTCATTATTATCTTCATTACTCATTTTATTTATACATCATTAGGTTTATATTCTTCGGGTTTTCCTTGAGCATCTTCAATAGCATCTTTAATTTCATTTGCTTCTTTTTTAATAAGTTCTTTTGCTTTTTTATATTCATAAGAAGCTTTTCCGAGTGCTCTGGCAAGTTCAGGAATTCTTTTTCCTCCGAATAAAAGTAATATAACAACTAATATTAATGTAATTTCAGTTATGCCTAATGACATTTAATTCTCATTTTTATTATTTATTTATTTATTTTATAATCTGAGATTTACTATCAGTCAACAAAAATTTAATTTTATAATTTTGATATTTAATCTAGTATCGCACTTTGTTACCGAGTCATCCTCGCTAACAAAGTACTTACCTTTTAAAAACGCCACTCACCTTCGTTTCACTACGGATACAAGCTCACTCAAAAACAAAGTTTTTGGTTCGTTTTGTAGAAAAAATTCACTCACACTTTCAGTTTATCGTGAATTTTTCTCGGACAAATTGTATTAATTAAAAAAAATTTACAAAAGTTATAAAATTAGTAAATTTCTATATAAAAAAATCTTTTATATACATGTGTAGAAAAGGTTTAAGGACTATTATATGGTAAGTGGAATTAATACGAATAATTTAATAAATACTCAACAAGTGGCTGCAGATGCTTCAACAAATTCAGAACAAGTAAAGAAATTATTAAAGTATACAAGTGGTGAAGCAATAAAAGAAGTTCCTGATACTTTTGTAAGCAATACAAAGAGTGGTGCTTCAAGTGCTTTATTATTTGAAGGTTTACCTTTTGCTTTTCTTTTAAAAAGAAATAAAAAACTTCAAGGAGTATTCATCAATGATTCAATGAAAGAACTTGCTCAAGTAAATAAAAAAGCATTAGAAAATTTATTGAAAGGTGAAGGAAAACTTACAACAAGAATAAAAGATTTTATAAAAACGGCAAATGAGTCAAATAAAACATATTCAGAAATTAAATCTGCAGTTAAAGCGCAATTCAAAGCAGAAAAAGCAGCAGCAAAACTTGCTAAAAAAGGAGCAGAAACAGCTGCAAAAGAAACAGTAGAAACGACTGCAAAGAAAGCAGCAGAAACAGCTGCAAAAGAAGCAGCAGAAACAACAGCAAAAGAAGCAGCAAAAACAGCTGCTAAGTCAGCTGGAAAATTAAGCAAATTTACTAAGTTTATGAAGTCATCAGGTGCCGGATTTATGCTTGTTTTTAGTGGCATTATTGAAGGTGTTACAGAAGTTATTCCAACATTTAAAGAATTGGGTAAAGAAAAAGGAATGAAGCAAATAGGTAAGTCTGCTGTTAAAGTTGCAGGTGATACAGTAGGATTTATAGCAGGTCAACAAGCTGGTGTTGCAATAGGTACTGCAATAGGAACTGCAATATGTCCCGGAATTGGTAGTGCAATAGGTGCCGGTGTTGGTTTTATTGGCGGTTTATTAGGTTCTTGGGTTATGGGTAAAGTTACTAAAGCTATTGTAGGTAAATCTGAAAGAGAGATAGCTAAAGAAAACCAAACAAATCAGATAGCTAATGAAATTACTAATAACGATGAAAAAATGCAAGAATTAAAAAATGAAACTATAACTAAAATACAAGAAGAAGCAGTAATAAATAATGGGCAATTATCAGAAGATTCTCAAATAGCCCTGAAAACATTAGAAAATCTTGATGCTACAAACCCATTTGCTGCATAAATAATTTAACTTCATATAATATATAAGACCGCTATTATAGCGGTCTTTTCGTATCTTCTCAAAAATAAAATGCGACGTTAAGCCGCATAAGTCAAGAAAGGAATGGTTAGACTATTAATTTATTTGTATTATTACATATATTTGATTAGTACGCAAATATATGAATATTTGTTAATAGTTTTTAACATTTAATTTAAAATGGTAATCTAAAAAAGAGGTAAGAATGAAAATAGGTATAATTTCTTTAGGTTTAATAGGCGGTTCTTTATTTAAATGTTTAGTTGAAACAGATAATACAGTTTATGCAGTTACAAGAAATAAAGAAACAATTGAAGAAGCAAAAAAATATTCTGCTTTTGTAAGTGATGATTTAAACAGTTTAAAAAACTGTAATATTATATTTGTTGCTTCGCCTATTAATAATACCCTTGAAATACTTGATAAATTAGAAGAAATTGTTTCAGATAAAACAATAGTACTTGATTGTGCAAGTGTAAAAGAATTTATTATGCAAAAGAAAAGACCATATAAATTTATAGGTTCACATCCTATGGCAGGAACTGAATTTAGTGGATTTGAAAATTCATTTAAAGAACTTTTTAATGGTGCAAAATGGGTTTTAATTCCGCAAGATGATATTTTAAAAGAAGATATTGATATAGTAAAAAAAATTATTAACTTAACAGGAGCTGAAACAATAATTGCAACAGCAAAAGAGCATGATATGGCTGTTGCATTAATAAGTCATATGCCTATGTTTATTTCTCAAGCTTTATTTTCTGCAACTATGAATGATAATTTGGCTATGAAGCTTGCTTCAAGCGGGTTTAGAGATATGACACGATTAGCAATGTCTAATCCTGTTATGGCAAAGGATATGCTTAACTACAATGCTAAAAATATCGATAATGCTCTCGACTTATTAAAATCTTCAATAAATTCACTTAAAAATTCTGAATATTATGAAAAAATCATCAATATAAAGAAAAAACGTTCAGATATGTATTCAGAAGACGGTAAAAATATTTTTAAATAAAAAAACCGACTTATATCGGTTAAGTTCATTATATATCAGAGAGAGGAATAGAGAAAGAGAACACTTATTTATCTCGTTTATTTCTATTTTATTAGTTCCACTTTATTTAAATAATTAATCGTGTACTTTTTACACTTTTAACATTTTGTTACAAAAAGAATATTTTTTTAGAAAATTTGTTAATAAAATTTAATAATATTTTTATTAGCATATACTATAAAATAATAAATTAAATATAAGAATAGAGTTATTTTTCTATAGGTTTTCTTTTTTACTTTGTGTTATTATCTAAATGGTAATATTTTAGGGTACAAATGAGAAATAAATCAAGATTAAATCAACCGCATAATCTTCCGGGGACACTAATTTGTGTTGAAGGTATAGATGGATCAGGTAAATCTACACAACTTGTAATATTAAGGGATTGGCTGAAATCCCTTAAGCAGGATGTTATTTTTACTGAGTGGAATTCCTCTGATTTAATTTCGCAGACAACAAAATTAGCTAAAAAGAAAAATCTTTTAAGCCCCAGGACATTTTCACTATTACATGCTGTAGATTTTGCAGATAGATTAGAACAAGTAATTATACCGGCATTAAAAGCAGGTTTTATAGTTTTAGCAGATAGATATGTATATACAGCTTTTGCTCGAGATGTAGCAAGAGGTGTTGATAGAAATTGGGTCAGAAAAGTATACGGTTTTGCAGTTAGACCTGATTTAACTTTATATTTTAGAGTATCTGAAGATGTTTCACTTGAAAGGATATGTTCTAATCGTTCACCTAAATTTTATGAAGCAGGTATGGATTTAAAAATTAGTAATGATCCTTATGAAAGTTATAGGATTTTTCAAAAGCGTGTTAATGATGAATATCAAGAAATGATTAAAGAATATGGTTTAGTTGAAATTGATGCAAATGACAGTATTCATAAAAAACAATTATTCTTTAGAGAAGAAGTAAAGAAAGTATTGGCTCAAAAAGGAATTACTTTATAAATGGGTGAATATAAATCAAAAAGCGGCTATGATGGCTTATTAATAGTAATAGAAGGAACAGATGGTTCAGGTAAATCTACTCAAATCGAGCGTCTGAAACGTTGGATTGAAGATCAGTCTTATGGAGTTATGGTTAGTGAATGGAAAACTTCTAAATTTATTGCGGATGCTATTAATGATGCAAAAGAAAGAAATCTTTTAAATGCTACAACATTTAGTTTATTATATGCGGCTGATTTTGCTGATAGATTTGAAAATATTATATTACCGGCTTTAAAAGCAGGATTTGTTGTTATTCTTGACCGTTATGTTTATACAGCATACGCACGTGATGTAGTTAGAGGTCATGATATTAACTGGTTAAAAAATTTATATGAATATGCTCCTGAGCCTGATATGGTTTTTTATCTTGATGTTCCTGTTGAAATTCTTTTGAAAAGAATTATTGGTACTACAGGACTTGATTACTGGGAATCAGGCAGAGATATAGGTTTAAGCAGTGATTTTTATAAAAGTTTTCAAATATATCAGGGTAAATGTTTAGATGAGTATCAAAAAATGATTAAAGAATATGGTTTTATTTCAATAGATGGTACTTTAAGTGAAAAAGAAATCCATAAAAGGATTGTTAATAATGTAAAAACTATTCTTGATGTAGAAAAAGATTAAGTTTTTTGTGAAAATTTAAAATAGCTTTATAATAAAAGTATGAAAAAGTTAAATAATTCTGATTTTGAATTAATTCAAAATATAATTGAAAATATTGATTTTAATTATGAAACAACTCAACAGCAAGCAAAAGAAGAGTTATTTAAAAGTTGGGAAGAAATAATTGGCAGTAAAATTTCAAAATTTTCTAAACTTTTTGAAATTTCTGCCGATAATGTTCTTACAGTAATATGTAGAGATTCATTTATTGCGAATGAATTATATTATGAAAAAGAAAAAATATTTTCATTAATAAATAAAAAAGCAGAAAAATTGGGCATTAAATTAAAAGATATTAGATTTGATTATAGAAAGTGGAAAGAGCATAACTTATGAGTAAAAAAATGAAGGGTTTTTCTCTTGCAGAATTATTAATTTCTTTATTGGTAATTAGTATTGTATTATCTGCAGCAATACCAACTTTAACAAAAAGATCGGCAGGATCTGAGCAAATTTGGAGATGGGCTAATGCAAATAATAGTGCTTTTTTTGGATTAGGTTCTCTTCAGAGTGCTATATTAGGAAGTGATAGTGTTCCTGATGTTAATATTACTAATACTTTTTCAGATATTGAAGGACTTGATAGTATTGATATAACTAGTTTAAGATATACAAATTCAGGTGATAAACTTGTTATATTGAAACAGTCACCAAGTGATAATGCAAATTCTCATTTAATGAATTCGCATATTTCATTTTATACATTAGCAAATACAACAGGAGCAACAACTAATGATGTTGTATATTCCGGCAGACTTGCAATGGAAAGACATAATATAGCTTTAGGTATAGGAGCTCTTCAAAGTTTAGATGATACATCGCAAACAGATACTGGATTTTTTGGAAAAAATACAGCATTGGGTCATTATACTTTATTAGCTAATAAAAGTGGTTCATATAATACGGCTGTTGGAGAAAATGCTCTTTCAAACAGTAAATATGCAAGTCATAATACAGCATTAGGTTTTCAAGCCGGTTTAAATTTAGATAGAGAATCTACTGCTATTGGGGATGACACTGCTGCAAGAAATACTGTTGTTGGTTCTCAAGCTCTGAAATTAAGTACATTAGGACAAGCTAATTCTGCTTTTGGTTTTAATACTTTAGCTGCTCTTACTGAAGGAGTTGGCAATACTGCCTTTGGTTCTAATTCTTGTAGTCAGATTACTACTGGTAGTAATAATATATGTATTGGTATAAATGCAGGTAATCTTTATGGCGGTTCATATCCTTTAGAAGCTGAATTTGTTACAAACGAAGGACTTAGTGAAGATTCTGATAACATATTATATATTGGAAATAATCCTGAAGTTTCTGATACAACAGGTAAAATATCGGCTGCTCCTTTAATATTTGGTAGAATGCAGCATGATAGTAATAATAATAGAACTAGAAAAATTGTTTTTAATACTTCTCAATTCTCTATTAATACTTTTAATGGAGCTCTTCCAATGCTCGGAGTAACTTCTTACGCCGGTGCTGATGGTGCTTCATTAGGTGGTAATTATACCGGTATATTAACTTTAAGAGCTTTTAGATCAAATTCTGGTGATGATACATTCTTTTCTATATCCGGTGATAATAATATTGCTTATATCAATACGAATGATGATGGAAGTTCTACCTCTACAAATTATAAGAACATTCATATTAATAATGACATGTTGAAGTTAGGTTTTAGTGCTGCTGGTGGTTCTACCGGTAGTAGTTCTTTACTTGTTAATTCTGATGCAGATGGTATTTATTTATTTGATAATAAATTTATCATTGAAAATGGTAATAAAACACCTAAAATTTATTTTTCTTCTTTGGGTGATTTATTATTACAAAACGATTCCGCTAGTGCATCTTTTAGTTTAAATGATGATGCATCAATTGAAATGGTTTCAACAAATATTAATTTGAGTAATACCCAAGCAGAAGTTAAAGTTCCCTTTAAGGCTTCAGAAAATGCTAATTTTAATAAAAATGTCAAAATCTCTAATTTAGCCTCTACTTCTGCCGGTACTGATGATGTAGTTCAAGCTTTTGTTAATGTGTATCAGAAAATTAGTCAGTTAGAATCAAGGCTTAATGCTATATATTCCGATGAAAGATTAAAAAATATTTCAGGTAATAATACAGCAGGTCTTAAAGAAATTAACGCTTTAGAAGTTAAAAATTATACATATAAAGATGATAAAATGAAAACTCCGCATGTAGGTGTTATTGCTCAGCAATTGCAAAAAGTATTCCCTAATTCTGTAATTGCTGACGAAAAAGGTTTCTTAATGATTAAAACTGAAGAAATTTTCTATGCTATGGTTAATTCAATAAAAGAATTATATGCTTCAATACTTGATTTAACGGCTAAAATAACAGGTTTAGATAAGCGTATTACTGAACTTGAAAAAGAAAATGCTGATTTAAAACTTCAAAATGCTGAGTTTGAATTAAGACTTCAGAAACTGGAAGAAAAGTTAAATAATTAGTTTTATATTGTAAAAGAGCTTCATATTGAAGCTCTTTTTCTTTTATTTTATTGTAATATTTTAATATGAGATTAGATAAATTTTTAAAAGTATCAAGATTAATAAAAAGAAGAACTGTTGCAAATAAAGTTTCTGATCAAGGCAGAGTTTATGTAAATAATGTTATTGCAAAACCTTCTAAACAGCTTAAAGAAGGTGATATTATTACTATTGTGCAAGCTGAAACTCAAATAAAAGTTAGAATTATAAAAATACCTTCAACTAATGTTTCTGTTCAAGAGTCTTCAAGTTTATATGAAATCATTAATTAAAGGTATTAATTTTAATAATTTTGTCCGAGAAAAAATTCACTATAAGCTGAAAGTGTGAGTGAATTTTTTTACAAAACGAACCAAAAACTTTGTTTTTGAGTGAGCTTGTATCCGTAGTGAAACGAAGGTGAGCAGAGTTTTCAAAAGGTGAGTACTTTGTTAGCGAGGATGAGATGGTAACAAAGTGTGATACTAGATTAAATTTCGTCTATTTGTATTTCATCTTTTTTTGGTTTTTCTATTTCTTCTTCTTTGTTATCTAATTTTATTCTAGACAGTTTTACTATTTCTTCAAAATCCTCATATTTTTGGCTTAATTCATGGAAGGTTCCGACATCTACAATTTGTCCGTCTTTAAGATATACTATTCTGTCACAATTTATTAGTGTACTTAATCTATGAGCAATTGCTATAATAGTTTTGTTTCCTTTTATTTGATTTAGTATTTCGGTTAATTTATTTTCTATTTTTACATCAAGATTAGAAGTTGCTTCATCAAGGATAATAATTTCAGGGTCTCTATATAAAGCTCTTGCTATTCCTATTCTTTGTTTTTGTCCGAAAGAAAGACCTGTTTCATTTTGTTTTAATTCGATATCAAGTCCATTTTCAGTTTGAACAAGCTGGTCATATAGTTGTGCCGTTTTTAATACTTCATCTGCTTTTTCTTTGTTAATATCTTTTCTTTCTATACCCCAAGCAACATTTGTGTATATATCACCTTCTATTGTACATATTTTTTGAGGTACATAACCTATTATATTTCTAAATGTTTTTATATTATCAGTAGTTAAAAGAGTATCATCAACGTATATTTCACCTTTATAATCTAATAATCCAAGAATGCAATCAACTAATGTTGTTTTACCTGCTCCTGATAGTCCTATTATTCCAATAAATTCACCTTTATTAATGTGAAGATTTATATTTTTTAATATATCTGTTTTTTTATTATATGAATAATTTAAGTCTTTTATATTTATATTTTTTTCAAAAGTTATCCTTTGTTCACTATCTTGATTTTCAGAATATTCAAATTTGTTATAAGAATCATATAAATTAAATAATATATCAACATTCTTTGAATATATATTAATATAGTTTAAATACATTTGATTTTTGTATATTTGAGGTACAACTCTATATATAGCAATTGCTACAACACCAAATGTTATTAAAATATTAGAAGGATCTTCTCCGTATTTATTAAGAATACCTAAACATAGAATTATCATTGTAAAAATAAAGATAATTTCTATAATGAATTGTGGAATCATCGGAATTAAATTTATTTTTTCGTTATAAGGTATTATTTTTTCTGAAACATTTTTATAAAAATCATAGAAAAATTTTTGGCAGCCATTAATCTTTATATCTTTAATACAGTTTAAACTATTTATTACAGAACTATAAATTCCATTAGTAAGTTTATATTTTTTATCTGCAAGTTTTTGTCCCCAGTTTCTAAAAAATCCGCTTTGTATTGTTCCTGTAATTGAAAAGAAAAATATAGCAATTATTGTAAATGTTGGCAATAAGAATATTAAAATTGAAAATACAAGAATTATTACTAAAGAATTTGATATAAAATTAATTACTTTAAATACAAAATATTGCATAACATTATCAATATTTGTTGTAATTTGATTGATAATGTTAGAGCTGCCTCTGATTAAATCAGCTTCATATGGAGAATAAAGAAAAAATTTCATCATTTTTTCTTTTATTTCAAGTCCCCATTCACTCATAATTTTATTTTGCCAATACAAAATACAAATGCTGTAAATATTTTTTGTAATAATTATTCCGGCAATTAAACAACCAATAAATAAAATCATGTTATTTATGCCGTGTATCCCAAGATGTTCTTTAAAATATATTGCAAATGGGTTATTAACAACTCTTCCTGGATTAACCATTATCATTATGAATGGAAATACAAGAACTATACTTAAAAATTCAAGTAAACTTGTCATAAAAGCCATAAATAGCATATATAAAAGTTTTAGTTCATATCCTTTACCAAAATATTTTAAAAACTTATTAAATTGACTTAAAAACATCCTTATCTCCTTATTTAAGTCAATTATATCATAATTAGATATTATTAATTATTAAAAAAATGTTTTTTTACATATATATTATTATCATTTTTTAAAGAAATTATTATATTTTCCAAAGAATTATTATGTTTTAGTGTACAAATTAATTTTGCTGTTTTTTCTCTTATTGTATAGTCTTGAGATTTATATGTTATTTCTATTATTTTAATAATATTTTCTATTATACTTTGGGAGATAGTATAATTTTTATCTTCAAGGTTTGAAAAAATATTTATTAGTGCTTCAAGATTCCAATATAAATTGAAATTTTTTTTGTTATTTTTGTAAGAACGACTTCTACTTTTATCATCAATATTATTTAATGTTATTTTAATTTCATTAATAATGTTATTTATAAGATATTCGGTATTATTAATGTATATAATTGATTCAATAATATTTCTTGATACAGTTGGATTTATATCCGTAATTCCTTTTGTTAGAATGTTAATAATTTCAGTTGTTTGGAAAAATTTATTGTATAAATCATTTGAAATCATTTCTAATATTTTATATGAAGCTGCTTCTCTTACAGGTCCTGATTTACCTGTAAGATTTTGAGTAAGAATATTTGCATCTTCTTGAAAATTTATTTTTTTTAATTCAATAATACAAAGTTGTTTTTTTATATCATTATCAGATAATAATTCTTTTATTATGTCTTCATGAGAATATTCTTGCTCACAATAATCAATAGCCAGAGCAAGTGTTTTTATATTATTTTCATATAATTCAGAATAATCCTTCATAAAAATAAATATAGCATAATTGGAGGTTAAAAATGAACTAAAACAGTTATAAAGTAGTTATATAATATGTAGTGTTTTTAATGTGAGGCAGTGGAAAAATGAGTGAAATAATTAACTTTGTTAAAGAAATATTGATGCTTGGCGGAAATTGTGAAAAAACACCCATAGGATTATGCCAATTTGAATATGTAGCTCAAACTCCTTCAAAAAGAGTTAAGCCTAAACGTAAAAGAGAAATGAGATTATCTGAACTTATGGATAAATAATTTATTTGAAAAAATTCACTTATCTTTTTAGTTTGTTGTGAATTTTTTCAAGTGATATTTACAAAAAGTGAGTATTTTTGTTGCGAGAATAACTAGCTAAAAAAGAACAATAACTGATTAAATTGCTTGAACAATATTATTGGTTGAATTATAATAAAACTCGTTAGGTTATGTGATATGGAGTTTTAATATGAATTTAGCAAATATGATGAAACAAGCTCAGCAGGTGCAAAAAAGATTACAAGATGCTCAAGCTGAATTAAGTAATACAGAAATTACCGCTCAAGCTGGTAATGGTGCTGTTAGTGTTGTTTGTGACGGGCATGGTAAATTTAAATCTATAAAATTAACAAAACAAGCTATAAATTCTGAAAATCCTGACTCTGTTGATGATGAAACTGTTGAAATGCTTGAAGATTTAATTACTTCTGCAATGAAACAAGCAACAGGTGATGCTCAAAAGAAAATGCAAGATAAAATGAAAGGAATTGTTCCTGCTGGAATTAACATTCCGGGATTATTCTAATGGAGTATACAAAACCTTTAGCTCAATTAATTGAGTTTTTTCAAAAATTTCCTGGTATAGGACCAAAATCTGCTCAGAGAATGGCATTTCATTTATTGAAGATGCCAATTTCTGATGTTAAAAGATTTTCTCAAATATTAGTTGATGCTAAGGAAAATATTCATTATTGCAATATTTGTTTTAATATGTCTGCATCAAATCCTTGTGAGATATGCTCAGATTCTAATCGTGATAAATCTATTATATGTGTTGTAGCAGAAACAAAGGATTTAATTGCTATTGAAAAAACAAGAGAGTATAAAGGTTTATATCATGTTTTGCAAGGTACACTTTCACCTTTAGATGGTATTGGAGTTGAAGATATCAGAATAAAAGAATTATTAACAAGAATTACAGATGAAGAAGTTAAAGAAATAATTCTTGCGCTGAGTCCTTCAGTTGAAGGTGAAGCTACAAGTATGTATTTAACTAAACTTTTAAAACCTTTTAACATTAAAATATCAAGAATTGCTTTTGGAATTCCTATTGGATCTGACCTGGAATTTGCAGATGAAATAACACTTGCAAAAGCAATTGAAGGAAGAAGAATTATAGATTAAGGAGACAATTATGAGTCAAATTACAATTAGATCTGATAGAGATACTGATTATACATTTACATATAAAGGAGAAGATGTAACTCTTGAAGCGAGAAGTGTTATTAGTATTGCTAATGGTCTTCAAGATGTTGTTCTTCCCACTTGTAAGATGAAGATAGCAAATAATTTAATTATTATTAAAGAATAACTAAATTCTTTGTCCTGTTTCAATGTCAAAGAATAAAATATTATTTGTATTAATTTTGAATAAAAATTCTTTTTCAACCTTTAAAGAAGGTGAAATTGTAGCTGCGCAGCTG
Organism: Candidatus Gastranaerophilales bacterium; assembly: GCA_944323285.1. Classification (GTDB taxonomy): domain Bacteria; phylum Cyanobacteriota; class Vampirovibrionia; order Gastranaerophilales; family Gastranaerophilaceae; genus Avigastranaerophilus. Next base: position 21,308 of record CALURV010000015.1, read on the forward strand.
CAAGAATTTGCACTGAAGTATAATATTTGTTCATTGCCGAGCATTTCTTTTATTTCTATATCGGCTTTGAATTCAAAATTATTATTTAATTCATCCAGGTTTTCTGCTCTAATTCCTATTAACACAGATTTTTTATCTGATAATCTTTCAGATTGTTGAGAATTTAATTTAAATAAAGAATTATTAATAGAAATACTCTCATTAATAATATCTGCTTTTATAAAGTTCATAGCAGGAGAGCCCATAAATCCTCCCACAAATTTATTAATAGGATTATTATATATATTTTGCGGAGTATCTATTTGTTGAATTATACCTTTATCAATAACGGCAATTCTATCACCCATAGTTAAAGCTTCTGTCTGATCATGAGTTACATAAATAAAAGTTGTCTTAAGTTTTTCATGCAATTTTTTAATTTCAGCCCTCATTTGGACTCTTAATTTAGCATCCAGATTAGATAAAGGTTCATCCATCAGAAAAACTTTAGGATTTCGCACTATTGCTCTACCTAAAGCAACTCTTTGTCTTTGCCCGCCAGAAAGCTGTTTTGGCTTTCTTTGAAGCAATTCTGTTAAATTAAGAGATTCTGCTGTTTCTTTTACTTTTTTATCAATGTCTTCTTTTTTCATTCCTTTCATCTTTAGAGGGAATGCCATATTCTCATATACACTCATGTGCGGGTATAGTGCATAATTTTGGAATACAAAAGCTATATCTCTTTCTTTTGGATGAATATTATTAACACATTTTCCGTCTATATAAATTTCACCTTCAGTAATATCTTCTAATCCTGCAATCATTCTTAGAATGGTAGATTTTCCGCAGCCGGATGAGCCTACAAGCACAAGAAATTCTTTATCTTTAATAGTTAAACTGACATTATCTATTATTTTCTTTTTATCGTATATTTTAACTACATTTTTTAATTCAACTTCTGCCATTTTATTGTGCCGATTTATTTTCTAGTATTGCTTTTTCAATGGGAATTACAAATACAAATGAAACCTGATTTGCATACTGGTTATTTATCCAAATTTCACCTTTTAGTTTATTAATATATTTTTTTGAGCTTCCAAGCAGTAGACTTTGAAGTAAAAACTTTTTAGAGTTTTTTTCTACTTGAATATATGGGTCAAATATATCAGAGTCATTATATTGAGTAGAATCTATTCCTTTTGCAGTAATTTCAACCATAAGATATGATTTTTCGTTAACATTATTACTTATTTCAATACCTTTAGATAAAAGAAACTCAGGAATTGGATTTGAAATATTTATATTAATAGCTCCTGTTTCTATTGAACTTATTGCATTTTCAATTAAATTGGCAATAATCATTTTTATAATATTTTTATCTGAAAAACAATTTTGTTTTATTAAATCGGCTGTATTTGTTGTTATTTTAATATCTTTGTTTTGAATTTTTACTGAAACTTCATTTATTATAATTGTTAGTAATTGAATAATATCAAAGTTCTTTAAATCCATTTTAATAATATCAGATTCAACTTGTGATAATTCAATAAGTTTTTCAAGTAAAATAAGTAATTCAGATGAATTACTGTTCATTATTTGTAAGTATTTTTGCTGTTTATCGTTTATTTCACCGCTTAACCCTTCAAGCATAGCTTGAGAAAATCCTACAACAGAATGAAGCGGTGATTTTAAATAATTAGACATTTTGGAAAGCAGAACATTTTTTGTATGATTAAGAATTTTTTGTTCTTGTCTTTCTGTTATTAATTGATCTAAAAGAGAATGATCTTGAGTATTATCAATAATAGTCAAAATATATCTTTTCTTTTTCTTAGAAGATACATCGGTAATTTTTACATCTGTAATTTTTGTATTTTGTTCTTCTGATACAATTTTTAAAATTTGTTTAATTTCTTCATCTTTATTTCTTATTATGTTATCTGAATTAGTAATAAAGTAATCATTAATATTTTTACCTCTAAGCTTATTAGTTTCAAACAATTTAAAAGCCTGTTTATTTGCATAATTAATTTTACCTGTTTCATCAATTACAAGAACGGCTTCCGGTAAATATGTAAGTACATTATATTGTTTTCCCAATAATAAGCTGAAAAAATTCATTTAATATCCCTTTTAGTTAATTATAACTATTTTTAATGTGAATATTTTAGCATATCATCGGGTAAATAAACAACAATTTAATCAGATAAAAAATCTTTTAAATGTTTAATATTTTCTTTAGTTCTAAGTTTTCGTAAAGCAATACTTTCAATTTGTCTTATTCTTTCTTTAGAAAATCCCATTTCTTTGCCTAGTTGTTCCAGGGTTTTAGGTATTTCTCCGTTAATACCGAAACGGTTAATTATTATCTTTTGTTCTTTCGGTGTTAAATCTTTTAAAATTTTATTAATATGCAATTTTAACATAATATTTTTTGTTTTATTTTCAGGTGAAAGATAGTTTTCATCAGGTATATAATCTTCAAGCGAGAGATTATCTGCAATAGGAGTATCAAGACTAATAGGTTCAAGTTTTATTGTCTTAAGAACAATATCAATTTGTTTTAAAGGCATATTAATTCTTTTTGCAATTTCTTCAATATTTGGTTCACGACCAAGTTCATAATTAAGAGAGAAAATAGCTTTTTTAACAAGTCTTATTTTATCAATCATATGAACAGGAATTCTTATCACTTTAGAATTGTTCGCTATTGCTCTTACAATAGTTTGACGAATCCACCAAGTTGCATAGGTAGAGAATTTAAAACCTTTTGAATAGTCAAACCTATTTGCAGCTTTAATTAAACCTAAAGAACCTTCTTGAACCAGGTCCATAAATAATACGCCTTGTCCAACATATTTTTTTGCAATGCTTACAACTAGTCTTAAATTTGCTTGTATTAATTTTTTCTTTGCTTTAATTGCTTCTTGTTTATTGCCATATATTATATCTTTACCAAGTTGTTGTTCTTCATTTCGTTTTAATAATTTTGTTTTCCCTATATCTTTTAAATACATTTGGAGTATGTCATCTTTAAAAACAATATTATTAAATGAAATAATTTCATCATTATCTTTATCATCTTCATCAGAACATAAAAAGTTATTTTCCAGCTCAAAATCTTCAACATATTGAATACTCATATAAAAAATCCTCATATTAATTTAATCTAGTATCGCACTTTGTTACCGAGTCATCCTCGCTAAAAAAGTGCTCACTTTTTAAAAATGCCACTCTAAAAAATTCACACACTCTTTAAGCTTATCGTAAATTTTTTCTCGGACAATTTTAAAGTTTCTGACGTGGAAATTTTATATGAGTTCCGTTCAACTTTATTTTAGAATCCTAAAGATAATCCTGCACAAATATTTACAGATTGACCAGTAATAGATTTTGCATTTTCAGATATTAAAAATTCACAAGTTTTAGCTATTTCATAAGGAGTTACAAATCTTCTTTGAGGAATAGTTTGAATTATTTCATCACGAGAGAAATCATTTTCTAAATTTTCATTGTTAATTAATTCAGTATCAACCCAGCCCGGATTAATTATATTAACAGTAATTCCATATTGAGCAAGTTCAAGAGCAAGAGCTTTTGTCATACCTATTAAGGAGGCTTTCGTCATAGAATATAAAGAAGCATTTGCTTCTCCCATAACTCCTGAAATAGAGCCTAAATTTATAATTCTGCCCCAGTTTTGTTCTTTCATATACGGTACAATTTGTTTAATCAGTTCTAATTGTGATATTGAATTTAACATAAAAGAATTGATAATTTCTTCATGTTTTAATTTTTCAACGGGTGAATATATATATTCACCTGCATTATTAATTAATACATCAATATTTTTTTCCAGTTTATTTAATAAATTTTCAGCTGCATTTTCTTTAGATAAATCAGCACTGATAAAACCTGCAAAATTATTTTCATTACAAAGTTTTTCAAGTTTTTCTGTGTATCTGCCTGTTATATAAACATTATGATTTATAGCAAAACACTTTGCTATTGAAAGACCAATACCTTGAGAAGAACCTGTTATAAGAATATTTTTATTATTTGTGATCGACATTTGTTACGAAACTCATTAAAGACATTATAAAAGCATTTATTATTTCTTGTTTTTCATTATCATCCAGAGTTTTGATAAATTCAATACAGGTATGCAAATTATAATTCTCATCATACCATCTGTTATATCCGGGAGGAGGATTATCTGTCATATGTTTTATTGTTTTATCAAATTCGTTTTTATATTTATCAAGTATAATTTGCAGAAAATCCTGTGCAATAAGTTCAACATTATAATCATCAATATTCTCTAAAAGAGTTAATAATGATTTTAGTTCCGGATATTTATCATACCATCTTTTATATTGCATAATAAATTAACCTGCCGGCCAAGTGAAGTTTCTGCCTGCCATAACATGAACATGAATATGAAAAACAGTTTGACCTGCACTTTCACCTGTATTTATAACAGTTCTATATTCTTTTATATTTAGTTTCTTTGTAATTTTAGGTATAGCAGAAAATATTTGTGCAAAAGTTTCATTTGTATCAATTTCATTTAATGAAGCATAATGTTTTTTAGGGATTACAAGAAAATGAACAGGTGCTTGGGGATTTAAATCGTTAAAAGCAACTACATTCTCATCTTCATAAATTAAATTTGATGGGATTTCTTTATTAGCAATTTTACAAAAAATACATTCTGAACTCATTTTATACCTCTTTAACTTACATTTATAATATAACTTTTTTAAAAAAATAGGAACTATTTTAAATATATTTTATAAAATCATGTCCGGAGTATAATAAAATCAAGAGATATGAGAAATGAATTTTTAACAGATACAATAGCAGCAATAGCGACTCCGATAGGAAATGGCGGAGTTAGTATTATTAGAATTTCAGGTCCTGATGCTTTTTTGATAATTGATAAAATCTTTACTCATCAAAATTTACAATCAGGAATAATATATCATGGCAGAATAAAAGAGAATGCTGAGAATTTAGATGATGTAATAGTTCTTCCTTTTAAAGCTCCTAAAAGTTATACAGGAGAAGATGTAATAGAAATTCAGTGTCATGGCGGAGTTTATATAACTAAAAAAATATTAGATATAGTTATAAAAAACGGTGCAAGATATGCTGAAAAAGGAGAATTTACAAAAAGAGCTTTTTTAAATGGAAAGATGGATTTATCCCAGGCAGAAGCTGTTTTGGATTTAATCCATGCCAGAACAGAAAAATTTGCTGTTAAAACGGCTAAAAATCTTTTTGGGAAATTATCATTAGAAGTTGGAAAAATAAGACAAGAAATAATGGATTTACTTTCCAGGATTATTGCAGCTGTTGATTTTCCTGAAGATGTTTCAGAACCTGAATATTCATATATTATAGAAACAATAGAAAATATAATTTCCAAAATAAATTATATTTTAAGTTTTTCAAGCAGTTCAAATATATTCAGACAAGGAATAAAAATAGTTTTAGCGGGAAGACCAAATGTTGGGAAATCTTCTTTATTTAATGCTCTGTTAAATTTAGAAAGGGCTATTGTAACTGATATTGCAGGAACAACTCGTGATATTATTCAAGAGACAATTGATATAGATGGAATAGCTGCTACTATAATAGACACTGCAGGTATAAGAGATGATAAAGATATTAATAAAGTAGAAGCAATTGGTATTGATTATTCAAAAAAATATCTTCAAGACGCTGATATTGTTTTATTTTTATATGATTTAAGTGCAGGTTTTACTTTAGAAGATAAAGAAATTTATGAATCCGTTAAAGATAAATTGAATATAAAAATAGCTACAAAATCAGATTTAACAAATAATACAGATAATGAGTCAATATGTATCTCGCTTAAAACCGGAGAAAATCTTCAATATTTAAAAGAGCAGATTAAAAATGCAATAATAAGTACGAATTTAACAGAAGTTGAATATATAACAAACCAAAGACAGCAAAAGTGTTTAGAGCAGACCAAAAATTCTTTAATTAATTCTTTAATAGCTGCTCAAAATAAAGAAATTCAGGATTTAATTTCTATAGATATAAAATCGGCACTAATGTATATTAGCGAAGTATCAGGTGAAGTTATTACTGATGATATTTTGAATAATATTTTTGATAATTTTTGTATTGGAAAGTAGCTAATTAAGTATCCAATTGGGGAATAAAATTTCTCATTTTTTAATTTAGATTGTAATTAATATTATAAATGGATTTAGATTGGTATAATATGAATTCTTTATTGAATTTATCGAATGAAGAAACACAATTTATAAAAGAAGCATTCTTAAATGTTTCAAAATATTCATCGGGTGAGGTTATTGTTACAGATGAAAAATTTAATATATTATTTCAAAATACAAAATATATTACTAATAAACAAAATTTCAATTTTCTTAATTTAGATAAAAATTTCATTACTGAAAATTTTAAAAATATAATCAAAAATTTTAATATTTCTGAAAAAAATCATATATATATAAAAATGATATTTAATGAAGAAGGTAATTTTAATAATATTCCTGTTGATGTTCACATTTGTAAAATAAAAAATAAAGATAAGATTTTAAAAGGATTTGTAATAATAATACAAGATATTACAGAAGAAATAAGAAACAGGATACAGAGAGAAACATTTATTGATATTATTTCTCATGATTTAAGAAATCCAATAAGAGCAAATATTCAGGTTTTGGAACTAATTTTAAATAATAAATTTGGGGAACTTGAAAATAACTTAAAAGTAATATTGGATGAATTACTTGGTTCTTGCCGTTTTATTAATTATATGGCGGAAAATCTTTTAATAAAATATAAAAATGAATTTAATATGTATGAATTAAATAAACAGAATTATTCAATAATTAAATTAATAAAAGATAAATGTAATTCATTACTCAGTATGTTAAACAGAAAAAATCAAACTATAGAATTTGTTGTTAGTGGAAAAATAAATGATATAAGTATGGATGTAAGTGCAATAGGAAACGTTGTAAATAATTTAATTGTAAATGCATCAGAGCAAAGCTGTGAAAATTCAAAGATAATCATTCAAGTAGAAAAAAATAAAAACAACGTAAAAGTATCTTTTATTGATACAGGTAATATTTCAAATATAAGTAATCCTAATGATATATTTGAAGAATATTTTATGTGTTCAAACAGATTTAGAAAAATAGGTTTTGGTTTGGAATTTTATAATTGCAGAAAAATAATAGAAGCACATAATGGTTCAATTATAGCGAAGAATGTTAAAAATAAAGGGAATGCAATAATATTTTCACTTCCGTTATTTAATTAATCTAAAAATCCATTTCAAATTAAAATCTTAATTAAAAATAAATTTTTTCTGATTTTTGAAAAAATAATATTAAACTAAAAATATAAGAAATAAGCAAAAAATTCTTATAAAAAAGAAAATGCTTATATGAAAGAGGTGTTCTAAAGATGATAGATTTTAACAGATTAACGGATTATACAAAAGAGATAATATATAGTTCTCAGCAAATAATGTACAGGTATAAGAATTCACAAATGGAGCCGTTGCATATAATGCTTGCAATAGCAGAAGATACAGAAGGTATAGCAAAAGATTATATGCAAGAATTGAAATTGAATAATGATAACTTTATACATCAAATAGTAAACGAAATATCAAGCTTGCCGCAGATTCAAAGTTCAAGTCCGAATCAACAGTTATACTTATCTCAAATGACAAATAATATGTTTGATATAGCGCAAGAAGAAGCAAACAGCTTAAAAGATTCATTTATAAGTATTGAACATATATTAATGGCAATGACAGAATTAACGGGCTCAAAAATACAACAAATATTGAATAATAATAAGGTAGATAAAAATTCAATATTAAATGCAATGAAAAAAGTAAGAGGAAATAAAAAAGTGGACAGTAAAAATGCAGAAGATTCATATAAAGCATTAGAGAAATATTCAACAGATTTAACTCAAATGGCACGAAAGGGTAAATTAGACCCTGTAATAGGAAGAGATGATGAAATAAGACGAGTTATTCAGGTTTTAAACAGAAAAACAAAAAATAACCCTGTATTAATAGGGGAACCCGGAGTTGGTAAAACAGCAATAATAGAAGGGTTAGCTCAAAGAATAATAAGAGGCGATGTACCTGAAAACTTAAAAGAATCAAAATTAATATCACTTGATTTAGGCGCCTTAATAGCAGGTGCAAAATTCAGAGGTGAATTTGAAGAAAGGTTAAAAGCTGTATTAAAAGAAGTAGAAGATTCAAACGGTGAAATAATAATGTTCATAGATGAACTTCATACGGTAGTAGGTGCAGGTGCAACAGAAGGTTCAACAGATGCAGGTAACCTGTTAAAACCAATGCTTGCAAGAGGTACTCTAAGATGTATAGGTGCAACAACAATCAATGAATACAGAAAGTATATAGAAAAAGACCCTGCATTAGAAAGAAGATTCCAGCCTGTAATGGTAGATGAACCTTCAGTAGAAGATACTATAAGTATTTTAAGAGGATTGAAACAAAGATATGAAGTTCACCATGGTGTAAGAATTAAAGATTCTGCTTTAGTTGCGGCTGCAAAATTATCAGACAGATATATTACAGATAGGTTTTTACCTGATAAAGCAATAGATTTAGTTGATGAAGCAGCATCTTCTTTAAGAATTGAAATTGATTCAATGCCTGAAGAACTTGATATGCTTGTTCGTCAAAAAATGCAGCTTGAAATAGAAAGAGAAGCTTTAAAACAAGAAGAAAACTCTGAAAATGCAGAAAAAATTCAAAATATTGAAAATATTTTGAAAGATTTAAATGAAAAAATAGAAAAGCTAAAAACACAATGGGAACTTGAAAAGAAAAGTATTCAAGGTGAAGCATCAATAAAAGAAGAAATAGAAAAAGTGAAAATAGAAATAGAAGCTGCAGAACGTGATATGGATTTACAAAAAGCTGCAGAACTTAAATATGGTAAATTAATGGCACTTGAAAAACAACTGAAAGAAGTCGGCGAAAATTCTCAAGAACATAAAAATACTCTTTTAAAAGAAGAAATAGATGAAGATGATATAGCAGAAATAGTAAGTAAATGGACAGGTATTGCGGTAAATAAACTGTTAGAAAGTGAAATGCAAAAACTTGTTAAAATGGAAGATTATCTTCATAAAAGAGTAATAGGACAAGATGAAGCAGTAGAAGCAGTATCAGATGCTATAAGAAGAGCACGTTCAGGGTTAAAAGACCCGAATCGTCCAATTGGTACATTTATGTTCTTAGGACCAACAGGTGTAGGTAAAACAGAACTTGCAAAAGCATTGGCAGAATTTATGTTTAATGATGAGGATGCTCTAATAAGAATAGATATGTCAGAATATATGGAAAAACATACGGTTGCAAGATTAATTGGTGCACCTCCGGGATATATCGGTTATGATGAAGGTGGACAATTAACAGAACAAGTAAGAAGAAAACCATATTCAGTTGTACTTTTTGATGAAATAGAAAAAGCACATCCTGACGTATTTAATATAATGCTTCAAATTTTTGATGACGGTAGATTAACTGATTCTAAGGGCAGAACTGTTGATTTTAAAAATACTTTGATAATTTTAACAAGTAATATAGGTAGTGAAATAATATTAAAAAATACTTTAGAATCGATGCTGTCAGAAAAACAGGCAGAACAGACAAAAGAAGAAGTTTTATCATTATTACAGCAAAGATTTAAACCTGAGTTTTTAAACAGAATAGATGAAATAGTATTCTTTAAAGCCTTAACAATGGTTCAACTTGCTAAAATTGTTGATATACAAGTTGCTCATCTTCATAAATTATTAGCTGAACAAGATATAACGGTTGATATAACCGAAGAAGCTAAAGAATTTCTTGCTCAAAAAGGATATAATCCGATATATGGTGCTCGTCCGTTAAAAAGAACAATAAGACAACTTATTGAAAATCCGTTGTCTAAAAAGATTTTAAAACAAGAGATAACACCTCATTCAAAAGTTATTATTGATGTTGAAAACGATGAATTAGTATTTAATAATGAAAAGTTATAATAAAAATATAATCCCGAAGATTATTTATCTTCGGGATTATTCTCTTCTTTATCGTTAAAATTTTCATGTAAGCTTTTCCAGAAATTTTTTATCTTAGTTCCAATAGAATCTAAATCTTCCATTAAAGGATCTTCTTCTTTTTTATTAGAAGATAATTCAAAAACATCATTTTCTTCTTTTTCTTCATCCTTTTTCTTTTTTCTTTCTCTTTGGAAATAGCCTAAATTACCTGCACCGCCATCATTAGTGTGGTGAGATTTTTGAATGGAAGGAATATTATCAGGACCATTAATACCGAATGACATTTTTTATGCCTTTCCTTAAGAAAGTGAACATTTCCCAAGATTATTATAATCTCTATTATTATTATATACTACTTTTGTAGAAATTATAATCATGAAAATAGATGATTATTACAAAAGTGAAATAAATTTTGACTATTATAAAAATTCCAGTAAAAAATAATAAAAGAAATATAGATTTATTTTTATTAAACAATATGATACTTTATAAATATGTCAAATATAAACTGGGGTCAATTTTTAAATAATTACAATAATTTTAATGGTATAAATGTAAATAATACTCAAAATCAACCATTAAATAATAATCTAATGCCACAGATGCAGCAAAATACTCCGTTAGATGTTTTGTTCCCAAATTATATTCAACAATTGCAGCAGACAACATCTCAGCTTTCATCATTAAATCAGCAGCAACTTACAAATATGATTAGAGATTTATTAAATTTTTCAAAAAATTTTGATTCTTTTCTATCGCAATTAACAGTAAATTCTCAAAATATAAATCAGCAGACAGCATTATTAATGCTTGCATCAACTTTAAATTTAACTCAATTATCATCATTATTACAAAATAATTCAAAAGATGCGATGACAAACTTATATCAAATGCTTGCACAATATAATCAATTAGGAGTTTCTCTGAAAGATGAACAGCTTACACAGCTTTCTAAACTGATTTCATTTGTAGCAGCATCTGCATCATCAGATGTCCAAAGTCTTAAAACAACAATGCTTATGTATCTGCCTTGGCTTCCTTTAACAGACCCGAATGCATTTAAACTGGAAATTATGAGTGCAGGTTCTGATAACAATGATATAAGTGATGATTTTGTTACAGTATTAATTGCTACAGAAAATTTTGGCAACTTGCAAGCCAATATATATAAAACACAGCAAGACGGGATAAAAATAGAATTAATTACATCTGAAACTTTTCCTCAAAACGAGTTTGTTATTTTAATGAAAGAAGAAAGTAAAAAATATAGTATTAATATTAATTTTCAACTTGAAAAAAAAGAAATTTTTAATAAGTCAAAAAATGAAAACATAAAAACTCAAGTTTCTATGAATACAAGCCCTGGGGTTAATCCATTTTTATTATTAATCTCTAATGCTTTAATTAAAAATGTTCATATAATAGATGATAAAGAAAATTTAAAAGAGAAAAGAAAAGAGAAAATAGAAAATGGCAAAAGTTAAAACAAAATGGGTATGCCAGAATTGTGGTTATGAAACACTTAAATATATAGGGAAATGCCCCGATTGCGGAAGTTGGGGTACTTTAGTTGAAGAAGTTGAAAGTAAATCTGTTCAAAATAGTTTAAATATAATAAATGATGACAGCAGGGTTTGTTTAATAAATGAAATTGAAGTAACTGAGAGTATAAGACTTCAAAGCGGTTTTGAAGAATTAGACAGGGTTTTAGGCGGCGGTTTTGTTCAAGGGTCATTAGTTTTACTTGCAGGAGATCCGGGAATCGGTAAATCTACGCTTATTCTTCAAACAGCAGGTAATATATGTACAAGAGGCAAAAAACTTTTATATGTTTGTGCTGAAGAATCAGGCTCTCAAGTTAAACTTAGAGCTCAAAGATTAAATGTTAACTCTGATAATCTTTATGTATACTCACAAACAAATATTGAAGCAGTTATTAATCAAATTGATAATATTAAACCTGAAATTTTAGTTATAGATTCAATTCAATCAATATATACTTCAAATATTACAAGTTCTTCAGGCAGTGTATCTCAAATTAGAGAATGCACAAATATATTAATGGATATAGCTAAAAATAAAAATATTACAGTCATTGTAATCGGGCATGTAACCAAGGACGGAAATATAGCAGGTCCGAAAGTTTTAGAACATATGGTTGATACTGTAATATATTTTGAAGGAGATAAATATAAATCACAAAGACTTTTGCGTTCAATAAAAAATAGATTTGGTTCAACAAATGAGATTGGTGTTTTTAATATGGTGGATTCTGGTCTTGAAGAAGTTAAAAATCCAAGTGAACTATTTATGAAAGAAAGAACGGAAATATCAGCACCCGGAAGTGTAATAATAGCAACAAGTGAGGGGACAAGAGCTTTATTAGTTGAAGTTCAGGCTTTGGTCGGGACAACATCATATCCTGCGCCAAGAAGAGTTGCTACGGGAATAGAGTTTAACAGATTGTTGCAAATTATAGCAGTACTTGAAAAAAGAATCGGATTAAATCTATCAAAACATGATGTATATGTTAATGTAATCGGCGGTATAGAAATAGATGAACCTGCAGCCGATTTGGGTATAGCTCTTGCAATTGCAACATGCTTTAGAGATGTTGTTGTGGATAATGATTGTGTAATTATAGGTGAAATTGGTTTATCAGGTGAAATAAGAAATGTATCTAATATAGAAAAAAGGATATATGAAGCTCAAAAATTAGGATTTAAAAAAGCTATTATTCCAAAACAAAGTAAAAAATTGCAAGACTATAATGAAATACAAATAATTCAAGTTTCAAGATTAATGGAAGCAATAAGTGCATGTGTTTCAAAAAAATAAGCCGGATATACCGGCTTATTTTTATAATTGATTATCGATTATAGATTATAGATTAATCACATTTAAGATTTGTTTTAAATCAGTTTTTGTCTTTTTAACATTAGCGTGAGAATATTTAATAGCACTATCAGGGTCTTTTAACCCATTACCTGTTAAAATACAAACAGCAGTTGAATTTTCTTTAACAAGCCCCATTTTATGAGCTTTAATTAAACCTGCAACAGAAGCAGCAGACCCTGGTTCAGCTAAAATACCTTCAGTTGAAGCCATTAATTTGTAAGCTTCAATAATTTCATTGTCAGAAACGCAGTCTATAGTGCCGTTAGATAAATCTCTTGCTCTTTCAGCTTGCTTCCAGCTTGCAGGATTTCCTATTCTTATAGCAGTAGCAATTGTTTCAGGATGCAATATTCTTTCACCTTTAACAATAGCAGCAGCACCTTCAGCTTCATAGCCCATCATTTTAGGCAAGTGAGAAGATTTTTTTAAAGCAAAAAATTCTTCATAACCTTTAAAGTATGCAGTAATGTTACCGGCGTTACCTACAGGAATAAAATGATAGTCAGGAGCATCACCTAATGCTTCAATAATTTCAAAAGCACCAGTCTTTTGACCTTCTATTCTATATGGGTTTACTGAATTTACAAGAGTAATAGGAGAGTTTTTAGATATTTCAATAACCATTTCAAGTGCTTCATCAAAATTGCCTTCAATAGCAATAATTTCAGCACCGTACATCATAGCTTGAGATAATTTTCCTAGAGCAATGTAACCATCTGGAATTAAAACAAAAACTCTAACACCGGCTTTAGCACCATAAGCAGCCGCAGCAGCACTAGTATTCCCCGTTGAAGCACAAATAATAGCTTTAGAACCTTCTTCAACAGCTTTGGTAACAGCCATTGTCATGCCTCTATCTTTAAAACTTCCTGTAGGATTTGCTCCTTCATATTTTAAATATACATTTGCTTTTAATCCGATTTTCTTTGCAAGATTATCAGCTTTTATTAAAGGCGTGTTACCTTCATTTAAAGTTATAACAGGTGTTTTATCTGTTACAGGAAGATATTGTCTATATTTATTAATTAAACCTTGATAATGATTCTTTTCCATAAAAGCCTCCTAATTCATAACTCTTAATAAGTTATCTATATTTTTTATACTATCTGATTGTAATAATTCTTTTAAAGCGTTTTGAACATCTGATTCTTTACTTTTTTCAGTGATAACAACAATTTCAGCAGTATTATCATCTTTTACACCTTTTTGCATGATAGTTGAAATATTGATATTATTTTTACCGCAAATAGTACCTATAATACCAATAGCTCCAGGATTATTGCTTGCATTAATAGAAATATAATATTCATTAAATGTTTCGCCAATTTCTATTTGATCTGCAATTTCATCATGATGACATATCGATTGAGGCAAAGGCGCATTTGAATATTCAAGTTCTGAAGCTAAAACTAATAAATCACCTACAACAGAACTTGCAGTTGGTTCACTACCGGCTCCTGGACCTGTTAATATTAAATCTCCAACAGGGTATCCTGTGAGCATAATAGAATTTGTTGCATTATTAACTTTTGCAAGCAAATGTTTTTTCGCAACAAGCATTGGATGAACTCTGACATCTATTTTTCCGTTTTCAAGAACCTGCCCCATTGCAATAAGTTTAATTCTGTATCCTAATTCAGCAGCAGATTTTATATCTTGAGCTGTAATTTTTGTTATACCTTCTCTATAAATTTTATCAATAGAAACTTTTTTGTTGAAAGAAATAGTAGATAAAATAGAAATTTTATAAGCGGCATCAAATCCTTCAACATCACCGGTTGGATCTGTTTCTGCATAGCCAAGTTCTTGAGCTTGTTTAAGTGCTGTTTCATAAGAAAGATTTTGTTCATGCATTTTTGTTAATATGTAATTTGTTGTTCCGTTTAAAATTGCCGCAATTTTAGATATTTTATTTGCACATAAAATTGTTTTTACAGGCATGATAATGGGAATACCGCCTGCAACAGCAGCTTCATATAAAATAACAACATTTTTTTCTTTAGCTATCTGGAATAATTCGCTTCCTTTTTTTGCAAGCAGTTCCTTATTTGCTGTAACAATATGTTTCCCATTATTTATGGCTGTTTTTAAAATATCAAAAGTAGGATTTACACCACCTGCCACTTCAATAATAACATCGATTTCAGGATCATTTGCTATTTCAAAAGCATTATTTGTTAGTAATTTTTCATCAAAATTTTCAATATTACGTTTTTTATTTAAATTTTTAACTGCAATTTTTTTAACAGTAATTTCTTTGTAATTTTGTAATACTTTGAAAACACCAGTTCCAACTGTACCAAAACCAATGATTCCGACTTTTAACTTTTTCATAATGTTTCTCCGGTAGTTTATTGATAGAACAATTAAACCACAAGAATGAGTAAAAAACACGAAAGAAATCAGTATTCTAAAGTAATATATAAAGAATTGTTACAAAATGAAAAAGTGTTGAATTTGAGTATTTTTAAATGTTTTTATATATATGTAAGACAAGAGATATTAGGAGAAATAACAATGGCTAATAAATATGTTTCATTATTATCAACACAAGGTAATGGAAATTATGTTTCATTGTTATCAACAAATAAGGGCGGTGGTGAAACAGCAGGTTCAGTAGCACGTTCAGTTTCCGGTATTGCAGGAAATATTGCATATATGGGAGGTGAAACAGCAGGTTCAGTGGCATGTTCTGGCGGTTCTTCATCTTCATGTTCTTCCGGAGGTTCATTTTCTGCTATAGCTTAATGAGTAAATATTGATAAAGAATTAGAAAATAAGTAATAAAAAAGATGCACAATTGTGCATCTTTTTTATTCTAATAATTTTATTTATTCAGCCGATTCTTTCATTGCATTGAAACAATCTTTACAATACACTTCTTTTCCTTCAATAGGTTTAAAAGGAACTTTTGTTTGGCAACCGCACTTAGAACAAGTTACTTCATATAATTTTCTTCTGTTTTTTTGTCTTCTGTTTTTTCTACATTCAGGGCAGCGTTTTGGTTTATTGACAAGGCCTCTTGTTGCATAGAATTCTTGTTCACCTGCAGTAAACACAAACTCACTTCCACAATCTTCGCAAATAAGCTTTTCATCTTCGTACATTTTGGTTTCTCCTTAGTTTGGGTAATTGCTGTAAATAATTTGCGATAGGAATTAAATGTTTAATTACTAAATAGTTATCTACAAAAAATATTGTATAATCTTATGATTAATTTAGCAAGATAATTATAAAAACTGATGAAGAGATAATATTAAGATATGTAAAAAATATATTTTTAAAAACTATCATTTAGCAATAATATTTATTTAGGATATTTATGATTACAGGTATACATCTGTGAGGAATCAATGGTCTATTCAGTAGGGGTTCAAAATCAGTATAATAAGCAAGTTTATAAGCATGCTTCTTTTGGAAAAAAAGAGGAAGAGAAAAGAAGTAAATGTGAAAATCACGATGTTTTATTAATAGAAGAAAAAACGAAACATCCTGTTTCAACTGCGATAAAGATTCAAATGAATAAATTAGTAAATGCATTTACGAAATATCCGGAAAAAGGATTTAAAGGAAGCAAGAATGCTAATTTTTATGAATATTTAACAATGGGAATGGTTCCTTATTTAATAGGAAGCGGAATGTTAATAGGAGTATTTAATATTGCTTCTAAATTTTTTGATACGCCTGCTGCTGTAAATTCCTCAAAAATAGGTAAAAAAATGGGGTTAGGCGTTTTAGCATATGGTGTTTTGAAAACGCTTTCAAAGAAGTTAATAGAAATTCCTGTTAAATTAGCAAGAAATGTAGATGTAAATTTGCCATATGATAAAGTTGTATATGAACTTCCTGATAAAGATAACAAAGATAATTTAGTGTCACATGAATATCATAAAGTATTTGAGAGTGTAGATTTTCCAAGATTTGATATGTTTTATAATAATAAATATTTTGGTGAAGAAAGAGATGCTTATTATAGAAAGACAGCAAAGAAATTTGGATTTAATGAAGAAGATATAGAACATTCAGATCAAAAAGTAAAACCAAAAATAAGAGAAACTGTAGTAAAAACCAGATTATTTACAACATTATCATCATATTTATGGGCTGCAACAGGTGTTGGTATAGCAATGCAAAAGCCATGGGAATCTCTTATAATCAATCCGAAGACCAGATTATCTAATTTAAAGGATTATTTACAAAAAGCAAAAATTGCCAAAGAACAAGGACGCAATATAGCTAAATATAATTATTTTTATAAAGATTTTGGAACTAAATTTGTTGAAAGTTGTAAACAATTCATAAATAATGACCATAAAGCTACTAAATATGCAGGTCGAGCATTATTAGGAGCAGCAGTTGGCATGACTATATTAGGCAATATTTTTGCTCTTCATGACTTTAATAAAGATAAGGGGTCTAAAAAACAAGCAGCAACATCTTTAATTGATGATAGTAAAGAAAAGGTAATTTGTTAGTATGACTAATGTATTAAATGCAATAATTGCGAATAAACCAATAAGACAAGTAGTGCAAGATAAATCACCTTCCTTTACTTTTGACAGTGAAGGAAAAATAAAACCTCTTAAAGATAAAGGTAGATTATTACCTTCAAAAATCTTTGGTTCTCCTGTTGAGTATGCAAAAGATTTAAAACAAGATATTTTAAACATTGGTAAAGCTGCAAAAGGAAAAGCAAATGACCATGAACTAGGCAGGATAAATGACCTTGCAATGAAATTTGGATCATTATGTTTAGCGACATATTTGTTCATAAAGAATCCTTTAAAGTTAAGTAAGGCAATGGAATTTGTCGGATTTGGTTCTTTCTTTGCATCAATGGCTTTATGGCCTAAATTAGCTATACAAGCTCCATTAAGAGCAAGAACAGGTGTTGATATCCATCAAAAATATATTGATTCTCAAGGTCGTAAGAAGATGCTTCATCAAGATCCTCAATATGATTTAACAGATTTATATTCGAGAGAAGATCTTGATAAAATGGGTAAGAAATTAAATGTTAGTGAATCACTTCCGGACAGAGATGATTTTATAAAACAAAGAGCAAAGAAAACAGCAATTCAAGGTAATACACTTTGGATGGCAACAGCAGGTGTTGCAACACCGGTTATGAGTGCATTAATATGTAACAGACTTGAAAAGCCAATAGCAAAGGTAATTGAAACATATGATTTAATTTCTTCTTCTATTGGTATGGAAAAAGGTGCTACAAATGGCCCTATTGCAAAATTAAAACAATATTTTAATCAAAGAGCTTTAAATAAATTCTTACAACATAATGCTGATAGAGTTATGGATGATAAATTGATATCAGAACTTGCAGATAAATTAGGAAAAGGTGCAAATTCTGCAACACTTCAAGACGTTATAAAAGAAGAACTAAGGAGATTAGGATCAAGTATAAAATTAGATGAAAGTTTTATAAGAGAAGCTGTAGGAAATAAACTCCCTCAAAATATATTTGAAACATTAACAGATAAACAAAAAACCATATTAGAAAAAGCAATAGAATCAGGTTCTGTTAAAGGTATTTCCGATGTTCTTGCAAGTGCAGTTCCCGGAACAAAACATGAACAAATGCAATTAAGAAAAACAATTGCTAATTTAATAGAAAATGCAAAAAGAACGAAGGAACTTCCGAAACTTTCATTTATATCTGATAAAATACAATCTATTTATTCATCTTTATCTGCTTTTGCTTCGGAAAAATCAATATTAGATAAATTTATTACTGCAAGGGTTGGTGATAAATCAGGAACATATATTGCAAATCAATGGGGCAGAGTTGGTGATAAACTTATCAAATCATTAAAATTAAGTACATCTGAATTAAAAGCATTATCGCAAGGTAATATTGATATTTTAACAGATAAATTATCTCAATTAGCTGCAAATGATTTGGAATATGATAAAGTTGTGAATGATTTAATGAGATTGATAGGAGATTATGAATCAAAAACAAATTCTACAGTGGTATCAAGAATAAAGCAAAAAGCTCAAGATATATGCAATAGAGCAAGTGGAGATTTACAATCGAAAGGATTTACAGTTATATCTGATAAAATTGCTTCTTCTTCACAAAAAAGTACAATAGAAAATATTATCAATACAAGTACTGTTGAAAGGATCTCCGGAGCTCAATCTTCTTTCTATCGTTTATTACAATCAATAGACTTAATTAAGAAATCAAAAGATGGAATATTAGAACAGCAAATTTCAAAAATTTTAAATGAACAAGGACAGAAGGTTGACAGAGCAACTTTAGATAAACTTATAAAAGTTTGTAATAAAGTTATATTAACAGCAACAACTACTGATTATGTTGAAAAATTAAAAAGTTCAGGATTTCAATTGTCAGAAATTGAATATAAAACAGTAATGAAAGCTTTATTTGACAATTCAACAGATGTTTCTAATACATTAGAACAGAGTTTATCTAAATCAATGGGAATAGAAAGAGCTCAAGAAATTCTACAAGGTTTCAGAAATTACAAAGATGAATTTATGAATAAAATTGCAAACTGGCAAAATGGAATGACTCAAGATTTATCAAGACGTACTGTAACAGGTATAACTAACAGTGCAAATGCTGTTGAAAGAAATAATATTGTAGGTAAACCAATAAAGAATTTAATCCAAGATGTTGCAAAGCAAACTTATAATTCACAAAAATGGCTCAAGATATTTGGTACAACATTTGCAGCTTTAACTGTAATAACATTGGCAATTGGTCTTACTTTTGGTCGAAAAAGTAAAATGGAAAAACAACTAGAAGAAGAAAGAAAAGCAAAATAATGGCAAATTATATAGATAAATATTTAAAAATAGCTCCATCAACACCGGTACAAAAAACTCCGGAGCCGACTGCTGTTATTAATTCTACTTCTATTCAACAAAAACAAATTCAACCAGTCGGAACAAATGTTCTTGAAAGATACTTGCAAAATCAAGGTTTAACAGCAATGAGTCAAGTTAAACCTATAGATAATAATATTCAAAATGATGTTTATAAAAATAATTTAAGAACAAAATTTAAAAATAATGATGCTAAAATAATGGGTATTATTATAAGAAATTTTGGGGCTGAAGATAAAACAGGTAATGAACTTTTAAGAGAAGGTGACATCCGAGGTAATTTTAATAATGCAGTTAATAGGCTGGATGAGATGAAAAAACTCGGTATAAATACATTACATGTATTACCGGTAAATCCTCCCGGAAAGCAAAATGCAATGGGAACTGCAGGCTCTGTATATGCACCTGCTGATTTCTTAAAAATTGACCCTGCATTAGATGATCCTAATGATCCAAAAGATGTTAAAGAAGAGTTTAGGAATTTTATAAATGAGTGTCATAAACGCGGTATTAGTGTAATGCTTGATCTTCCAAGTTGTGCTTCTTATGATTTATTTTTGGCAAGACCTGAATTAATGGCTTTTGAAAAAGATGGCACACCTAAGACACCCCAGGGATGGAATGATATTAGAATGTTTAATCCTTGGAAAGATGAATCAAAAAGAGAATTAAATCCGGATTTACTTCAAATGCACAAAGATTTTGTTGATATGTGCATTGATTTGGGTGTTGATGGTATTAGGGCTGATGTTGCCAGAACAAAACCAACAGAATTTTGGGATATTTTAACAACATATTCAAGACAAAGAGATCCTGAATTTGCTTGGCTTGCTGAAAGTTATACTTATGAAGATGCTTCTCCTATGTTGAATATGAATTATGATAGACCTCAAGATTCTTTAAGAGCAGGTTTTGACAGTTATTACGGTCAATATCATATTTTCCATGAATGGCATAAAGCAAGTGATTTAATTAATTATGTCAAAGATAATATTAATATGTCTAAAGAATTAGAACCGGGTAAATCTTTAATAGGTTCATTCGGTACTCATGATGATATTTCAATTATGAACCATGGCGGTGTTACATATGCAAATCTTGTTTCAGGTATTCAAGCAACACTTCCTATGTTAAATCCTTATTATTTTGACGGATATCAAACAGGTGATGAATATTTATATGATTTTGAAGGTACAACAGATAAAAAAACAGATACAGATTCTGAAGAATGTACTGTTCATAGAGGCAGACCTGATATTTTTAATTTCTCAAGACCTTTAATTGGTAAACATCCTGAAGTTGGCGATTTTATGAAAGCAACTCTTGATGTAAGAGAAGAATATAAAGATATTATTGAAAAAGGTTCATTTATTCCTTTACCTGTTAAAAATAATAAAAATGACCAAATAATAGCATATGCTCGTTATTTAAATGGTAGAACTTTAATTGTTATAGCAAATAGAGATGTTAATGCAAGACAAGGTGGAACCATTGAAATCCCTGGTTTAAGTGGTTTCCAAAAATTAAATAATTTATTCCCTACAACTGGGGAAAACTCAATTTTACAGGCAGATGAAGATAAAATTAATGTTGACTTAGGACCGGGCAGAATTCATTTGTTTGAAATAAATACCCCTGATATTGAAAAATCAGGATTGGAAGTTTTAAAACAAAATTTATAGGTGTTTTTATGAACGTGTCTCTTAATACTGTGTATAATTATAATAATGTAAGATTTTCAGGAAAGGCTGAAAATCAAAAAACTAAAGAATATTATAGTGATAAAGAAATAAAAATAGCAAAAACAAAAAAAGCTGTTTCTGAATGTGCTACAATTGTTGTAGGTCTTGGTATTTTATATTTTGCAATGAAAAGAAATTTTAAAATTAACAGAATAAAAAATCAAGAAAAAAAATTAAAAGAACTTGCCAGTTTTGTACCGCCAACTATTAAATTTAATCCTAAGGATGCGGATGAATTTCTAAAAGTTTAACACCTGAACTTGTTCCAAGTCTTGATGCTCCTGCATTTATTAAAGCAATAGCTTTTTCTCTATCTTTTATTCCGCCTGAGGCTTTGATTTTTACATTACTGTTTTTTAATGTTTCATACATTAATTTTATATCTTCAGTTTTAGCTCCAACACCATTTTTAACGAATCCGGTTGAAGTTTTTGCAAAATCAACGCCTGCTTCTTTTATTAATTCACAAGCTTTTATTATTTCGTCTTGTGTTAATAAATCGGTTTCTATTATTACCTTTAAAATATGTTCTTTTATTGTTTGTTTTACTAATTTTATTTCATTTAAAATATATTGATAATCTTTATCTTTAATAGCTTGGACAGATAATACCATATCGATTTCATCAGCACCTTGTTCAATCGCTTTTTTTGCTTCAAATGCTTTAGTTTCAGGCAATGATGCTCCCAAAGGGAATCCAACAACAGTAACAACTTTTATATCAGTATCTTTTAAATAATCTGAAGCTAATTTTACATTTTGCGGATTAATACATACTCCTTTAAAATTATATTTCTTTGCTTCATCAAATAGTTTTATTAATTCTGTTTTAGTTGCATCTTGTTTTAAAAGGGTATGTTCAATATATTTATTTAATTCCATTATATTTACCTTATATTTTCGATTACTTGCATTGTTTTAAATTTTTTAGGTGAATAGTATTCTATATAATTTTTTAGTAAATTAATACAAATATCACAAATTTTTTCCGTTGCTAAATCATCATATTTTGTATGTTTTGTAAAATCTTCTTTTAATAAAGTTGATAGAAATTCTTTTATTTTATTAGGAATTTTGATTTTTTTGGAAATATCACAAGCACAAGATTTACAAAGAATTCCGCCGTGTTCAGTGGAAAAATAGATTTCTTCACTTTCAGGATTATTCATACATTTAACACAATTATCCAGTTCAAGAGAATATCCTGTGATATTCATAATTTTAAGCTGAAATCTTAATACGCAAAGCATTATTTGTTCTTTTGTTTTAGCCTCTGCTATTTTCTCTAAAAAAGTATAAAAAAGATTATAAATTTCTTCGCTGTTCGGATCATTTTCAATTCCGAAATTTGCAACTATTTCACTGCAATACATTGCATAAAATAATTTATTCATATCTCTTCTTAAATTAAAGAAGGTATTTAAGGCTTCAGCTTGACAAATAGTATCAAGATTTCTTCCTTTATTAAGCATTAATTTATTTGCAACAAGCATATCCATTCTTCCGCCAAGTTTATTTGAAGGTTTTTTTATGCCTTTTGCAATACCTTTAATTATGCCTTTTTCCTTTGAATACATAACAATGATTTTATCAGCTTCACTAATACTGTATGATTTTAAATTTATAACATTTGTAGTGAATTGTTCTTTCATTTAGCCTGAAGCCTCACTGCCTGAATATACGCCTCTAATATAATGTAGAAGCTCATTAGAATTATCAGAATGATTTAGTGCAACTTCTTTTGTTATAAATTCTTTTTTTATTAAGTCAAATAAGCATTGATTGAAAGTAAGCATATCATTATATCCGCCTTTTTGAACAAGCTTATATATCTCTTCAAGTTCATCCTTTAAAATAAAGTCTTTAATAGTTGGAGTAGAAAATAATATTTCAACAGCAGGAATTCTTCCTTTTCCGTTAGCTTTGGGTAAAAGCTTTTGTGAAATTGTACCTCTAAATACTTCTGCAAACTGGCTCCTTATAACTTCTCTTTCTGTAGGATTAAAGAAACTCAATATTCTGTTAATTGTTTGGATTGCATTAAAAGTGTGAAGTGTAGCAAAAACAAGATGTCCTGTTTCTGCTGCGTGAAGTGCACTTTGAACTGTTTCCATATCTCTTATTTCACCAATCAAAATAACATTTGGATCTTGTCTTAGTGCATATTTTAATCCGTCTATATAATTTGCTGTATCTATACCTATTTGTCTTTGAGTGAATATAGATTTTTTGCTTTTATATACATATTCAATAGGATCTTCAATCGTAACAATATGTTTCCTGTAATTATTATTAATATGTTCCAGTATTGAAGCAATAGTAGTTGATTTTCCGCTACCTGCTACTCCTGTTACAAGTACAATACCATTTTCAAATTGTGAAAATTTTTCTATTGCTTCCGGTAAATTTAGTTCTTCAAAAGAAGGTATATTAAAAGATACTAAACGTATTGTCATTGAATGATATCCGAATGACATAGCTAAATTTACTCTGAAACGTGCAAGACCTTCAATTTCATAGGGGAAATCCGAATCGTAAGATTTAAATATTTTATCTCGCATTGATATTGGTGCCATTGTATCAATTGCTTGCATCATATCTTCTTCTGTTACCGGAGACAGTTTTGATTTTATTATTTTACCGTCTATCCTAAATGATGGAACTTCACCTACTATAAAGTGAAGGTCTGATGCACCAAGTTCTACTGATTTTTTTAATAACGAATCTATTGTATATTCACTCATTTAATTACTCCAAAAACATTGTATTATAAATATTATATTACTTTTTTTTAGTTATTAAAATAAATTTAATATAATGTAATGTTTTTGACTATTACGTGTATTTGTTGTGTAATAAAATATGTCTAGACAAAGGTATCATTAAAATTAATGTATATAAAAGAACTTGAAGTTGATAACTTTAAATCTTTTGCCAGTGATATTACAATCCCTTTTTTAAAAGGATTTACAACAATATCAGGGCCGAACGGATCAGGGAAGAGTAATATTATTGATAGTATATTGTTTGCACTGGGTTTAACGAGTGCAAGAAATTTGCGCACAGAGCAGTTATCTGATTTTATATCTACCCATACCAAAAAAAATGAGGCTTATGTTAAAGTTGTTTTTGAACCTGAAAATAAAGATGAAGAAGCTATAACTGTTGCAAGAAAAATAAGAAAATCTTCTCAAGGATTTAATAGTGTTTATTATCTAAATGATCAGGTATCAACATTAACTGATATTCATACACGGCTTGAAAAATATAGGATAACTCCTAATAGTTATAATGTTATGATGCAAGGTGATGTTATGAGCATTACCAATTGTTCCAGTGTTGAAAGAAGAAAAATTATAGACGAAATAGCAGGTATTGCTGATTTCAATAGAAGAATAGAAAAAGCTCAAGAAGAACTTCTTACTGTTGAAGAGAGAGTTGAAAATGCCAATTTAATTTTAACTGAAATTGAGTCTCATATTGAACGTTTAGCTCAAGAAAAAGAAACAGCATTAAAATACCAAAAATTAAAAACAGAAAAATTTCAATTAGAAAGTCAAATTACTACGGTTAAATATTTTGATATAAAAAGAAATTTAGAACTTGCTCATCAAAATATTCTTGATTTTAATAAAAAGAAAAAAGAAGAAGAAAATAACCTTAAAAAATTAGAAGAAGAGTTGATTGAAATAAAGAAAAAGTATAATGATATTTCGGAGTTAGTAAAGAATAATGGTGAAGCAGAACAAATAGAGACAAAAAAACAATTAGAAGAGTTAAAAGGTCAAATTTCGCGTAAAAATCTTGCTATAAGTTCTGTTGAAAAGATGATTCATGATAATTTAAAAACTATTGAAAATTCAAAAAATGGTATTGAAAATCATAAAGAAAAAATCGAGAAAATTAATTTAAAAATAGAAGATAAAAAAGCTGAAATTTTACAAATTGAAGAAAACATAAAAATTCAAGAAGAAGAACTTAAAAAAATTCTTGAAGAAGTTTCAGGTTTAAATCAAAATGCAGATAAGCAAATAGAAGAAAGAAATAATTTA
Organism: Candidatus Gastranaerophilales bacterium; assembly: GCA_944323285.1. Taxonomy (GTDB): domain Bacteria; phylum Cyanobacteriota; class Vampirovibrionia; order Gastranaerophilales; family Gastranaerophilaceae; genus Avigastranaerophilus. The sequence goes on from CALURV010000015.1 coordinate 46,962, forward strand.
AAAAAAGAATTAGAAAAATTAAAAGAAGAGGAATGGAATATTAAATCAGAAACTATTCCATTAGAAACAGAACTTGCTACTTCAAAAAAAGATGTAGAAAATGCAAAAAAGACTCTTAGAGAATTAGATTTATTTAAAAGTAATTTTGAAGATAATCAGGATAAGCTTCAAGTCCAGATTGAAGAATTAACAAAAGAACTTGCAGATTATAAGCTTGCTCAAGAAAATGTAATTTATAATCTTGATAAAAATAAAAATGAAATATCAGATTTAATGCATGATATGCAGATTGTTCAAAGAAAAGTTTATACTATAGAAGCTCAAAAAAGTGCTTATGATGAGAATAATCTTGGCAGGGCTATAGATTCTATAATAAGAGCGAAAATAAGAGGAGTACATGCTCCCCTGTTACAATTAGGAAGTGTAGATAAAGAATACTCAACAGCACTTGAAGTTGCAATGGGCGCCAGAATGAAGAATATTGTTGTTGATGATGAAGATGTTGCCCGTGTTTGTGTTGAATATTTAAAAACAGCAAGAGCCGGTGTTGCTACGTTTTTACCTTTAACCAGGATGAAGAAAACACCTTCAAGTTTAAAGCTTCCAAAAGAAAAAGGTGTTATTGATTTTGCTATTAATCTTATTAATTTTGATGATAAATATTTGGATGCATTTTACTATGCTTTAGGTGATACTTTAATTGTGGAAGATTATGATTGTGCAAAAAGATTAATAGGTAAATATAGACTTGTTACTCTTGATGGCAGTTTATTTGAAAAATCAGGTGCTATAACAGGCGGTGATAGAAGAGATTTAGGTCTGAAATTTAGTCAGAATCAAGATGATGAATTAAATAAATATAAATCTCGTTTAAGTGAACTTCAAAAACAATATTCCTCTCTTGAAAGTGCAAGAAAAGAACTTGAAGTAAAACAAGATAAAATCAGACAAAATTATTCCAATACAATGACAGCGCTTAATGGAGCTAAAATTGAATTAAATAACTTAATTAATAACTCTAAGAATAATGAACGGAAAATTGAAGAATGTAATAAAATTATTAAAGAAAATACACCAAAAGTAGAAAATATTGAAAAGAAACTTGAAAAATATGAAGAAAAATTAGTTACTTTGAATGAAAAAATGCTTGTTCTTCAAGATAAAATTACTGAAATAGAAAGCAAAATGTCAGAAGGTGAGTTGAAAAAATTAAAAGAGATGACTTCTGCTATTGAAAATCAGATAAAAGAATATCAAAATAAAATTTTAAAATGTAATACAGAAATAAATGAATCAAATAGAGATATTGATTTCAATAATGAATTAATAAGGGCTAAAGAAGAACAAATTCAACGATTAGTAAAAGATAATGAAATCGGTGAGCAGGATAAAATTAAATACAATGAAGAGATAAAAGAAATTGAGCTTAAGTCAGTAGAACTTGAAGAAAAAATAAGAGCTTTAGGAGAAAAATTAATTCAATTACAAAAACAGCGTGATTTAATTCAAGAAGAACTTCTTAATACAGAAACTCAGAAAAATAAAATAACAAATGAAATAGAAAAAATATCAGAACAAGTTGAGGCATTTAAATCAAGAAGAAGGGAATTAGAGCCACAATTAGAAGAAATAATAAATGAATTAAAAGAAAATCAAGTAGATATTAATATGCTTGTACCAACAGAAATTTCAACTGAAGAAATAACAGGAAAAATCCAAAGACTTCAAAAAAGAATGGAAGAAATGGAACCTGTTAATATGTTGGCAATTGAAGCATATGATAATGTAAAACAAAGACAGGAAGAGAAAAAAGAACAAATTGCAACATTAACAAACGAAAGAAAACAAATTCTTGAAAAAATGAATGGTTATGAGCAAATAAAAAAAGAAACATTTATGAAAACATATAATAATATAAATGAAAATTTCAAAGATATATTTGCAAAATTATCAGAAGGAGAAGGAACTCTTATGTTGGAGAACCCCGAGAATCCTTTTGAAGGTGGTCTAACAATTGAGGCACAACCAAGAGATAAGAAAAAACAAAAACTAGGAGCAATGTCAGGTGGTGAAAAATCATTGACTGCACTTGCATTAGTGTTTGCAATACAAAAATATTTACCGGCACCTTTTTATGCATTGGATGAAGTTGATGCTAATTTAGATGGGATTAATGTCGAACGTTTGGCGGATATTATTCAACAACAAGCAAAAAATACGCAATTTATAGTAGTTAGTCACAGAAAACCTATGATAGAATCAGCTAATAGGACAATAGGTGTAACTCAAAAAGAACATGGGAAAACCCGTGTTACCGGTGTAAAATTTAGGGACTAAGTGAATGTTAAATCCAAAGGAAGCCAATAATTTTTATATACAAAGTTCAACTAAATCTTATGAAAAAGATTTGGGATTTAATCCTGATTCAATTTTAGATACTCCATCAGATGAACTTGACGGAATAGAAGTTTTAGTTCAAATGGCAAAGCAAGGTAAAATTGATCCTTGGAATATTGATATAGCTGATATTGCAGACAAATATATGCTTCATATTGCCGAAAGTAAATCTAATAATTTAAGAGTTACAGGAAGGGCATTATTTTTTCTTGCTGTTTTGTTAAAGTTAAAATCTAATATATTAGTTGGAATGGATTCTTCTCAATTTGATGTTCAAGAAGAATTTAATCCTGAGTATGATGATGATAATGATTCAAGATTTTCAGATGATTTATATTATCAGGATTACCCTGACAATGTTATACCTATAGAAGATATTATACAGAGAAGAACAAGTGTAAAATTAAATAGAAACAGGATTGTAACTTTAAAAGATTTAATAAGACAATTAGAATTTTATGAGCAGTTAGATAAAAAGCAGGCTATAAAGAATTCTTTAGAAAGAGCTAAAAGAAGAGTTCGCAACTATGCTAATATGTCTGCTGATGATATTATAAATCTTGCTCATGAAGAATATATTGAAAGCAGTGTAAAAATTCTTCATGAAAACTTAATTAAAATTTTTGAGAAAGAAGAAAAGATTGAATTAAATACATTGACTTTATTAGGACTTGATAAAATATCTGCATATATAGCATTATTATTTTTATCGGCAGAGAGTGAATTTGATTTAGAGCAAGAAGAATTTTATTCAGATTTATATGTAGTAAAAGGTAAGGTTCCTTTAAAAGCACAAGAAGAGCAAACGGCATAGAGGTATAATATGGATTTAAAATCAAGAATTGAAGCTGTATTATTTGTAACCGGAAGAGCTGTTGATTTAAAAGAGATTGCTAAAATATTAGAGACTGATGAGCAAGAAGTTGAAGATGCAATGTTAGCATTAATTGTTGATTATTCTTCTCGTGATGGTGCTCTTGAAATAGATGATGAAAATGGATATATTATCCAAGTAAAAGATGAATATATGGATATAGTTGAAAAATTATGTCCTGTTGATATATCAAATGCTGTATTAAAGACTTTAACAATTATTGCTTTAAAAGAACCTATAAGACAATCGGAATTAAAAGAGTTACGAGGGTCAACCGCTTATGAACATGTACAAGAGCTTGTTGATAAAGGGTTAGTAAGCAGGAAAAAAGATAAAAACGGAAGATCATATAATCTAAAGACAACGGAAAAGTTTGCCGAATATTTTAAAATAAAAGGAAATTCAGAAATTTTATCTAAAATGGAAACAAAAAAATTATCAGAATTATTGGAATTAAATAAATAATTTAAGGAGAATATATATGGAAGATAAAGATGAAAATCAAATTAATAATCAAGATGATTTTGAATTTGAAAAATATCCTGATGATGAAGATATATATTTGAATGATAATAATTCTCAAGACAAATCAAATGATGAAGAATATGAGGAGTTTGAAAAATATCCTGAAGGAGAAGAACCTTCATATAAATATATTCCTATTTCTTCTATTAACCAAAATGAAGAAATATCTGAAGATAAGGTTAATGAAAAAAAAGAAGATAATCAACAAGAAGAAGTTTCCAAAATACATATTGATAAAAAAGAAAAAGAAAGAATATCAGCAATAAGAGCAAGAATAAAAGAAGAAAAAATACATAAGCAGAAAGAGCAAGAACAAAAAAGAAGAAATATGAAGATTACATTGATAGTCTTTGGAAGTTTGCTTTTTATTATTTGGCTTGTCTATTATTCTGTTACGGATATAATGCCTGAGTATTTAGTAAATCAAGGGAAAAAATATATTGCAATTAAAGAATATAAAAAAGCTATAAATTTATTTAGAATGGCAGGAAATATGAAGCCATATGATGATATTCCTGTTTATTACCAAGTTTTAGCGCTTTCAAAAATGCCATTAACATATGAAAATCAAAAAGCTTTATATGACATATCACAACTTGAGGATTTTGATAAAGCAAGTAATTATGCGGATGATATTTTAACAAATATTAGAAAACAAATAGATAAAAAAATAGGTTCGAATTATATTGATAATGTTTTATATGATGATATTTTATTTAGATGGAATACAAGTGAACCTATAAACTATTTTATATTTAATAATAGTAATGCATCAAAAGAATATGTGGATACTTTAAGAAGTGCTTTTTCTATGTGGTCAACAGCAAGTAATGGAGAAATTTCTTTTAGAGAATCTATGAGTTCATCTAATGCTGATATAGTTATCAATTTATTAAATAATTCTAATATGAAAAATAATGATAATATAAATCAAAGTGGCAGTGTTAAACCTATAATAAAAGATGATGTTTTACAAAAAGTCGAAATAGAATTAAAAACAAATTATCCGGATGGAAAAAAATATGATTTAGGTAGTTTTAAAATTGTATCTCAACATGAAATAGGACATGCTTTGGGGTTATGGGGTCATAGTTCTAATCCGAATGATATAATGTATTATTCTGGTGATTATATTAATGCTGTTAATCCTAATAGAAGTTTTTCTAAAAGAGATATTAATACATTAAATTTATTATATAAAATGGTTCCTGATGTAATTAATAAACCTATTAGTGAAAAAGAATATGATAATTTATTTTATCATTATATAATTACAACTTTTCCAGGTGAAAATTTTGAACTTGAAATGCAAAGGGTAATACATTCTTTAAAAAATGATATAAGAAATATCCCTGCTTGGGTAGATTTAGCTATAAATTATGGTATTAAAAAACAATATAAAAGGTCTAATACCATTTTAAAAGGTATTTTACCTTTGAGTAAAAACAATTCACAATTCCGATATGTTATTTTATATAATATGGCTGCAAACTTCTATAAAATGAAGGATTATAGTTCTGCGGAAAAAATATTGAAAATGGCTAAGATTTATGATGAAGATATAGACACTCAAATTTTAGAAGCTTTTATTGATTTAAAATTAAACAGAAAAGATATGGGTAAAGAAAAATTAATACTTTTAAATAAAAAACATCCTGATCATATTCAAATTGCTTTAAAACTTGCTCAAATTTATTATTTTGATAGAGAAAAGTCTAAAGCAAAAGAAATAATAAATACTCTTATTAAAACAAATTCTTCAGCAAATCGAGATAGACAAGTACAAAAATATAATAGATATCTTATGAAGTAGAAAACTAAAGAAAAAATAAATGTTCGAGAAAAATGTCACGAGAAGTTGAAAGAGTATGTATATTTTTTTAGACAAATATTAAGTCTTTAGATAATACCAGTTAAATCATACTCATAAGCTCCTGTTATTTTAGCGGTGATAATATCACCGGGAACAACAGGAGTTTTTGTTTCTAAATATATAATTCCATCAACTTCAGGCGCATCTTTATATGTTCTTGCTGTTATTAATCCGTTTTCATCTATTGATTCAATAATACAGTCAATATTTTTATTTATCATGTTTTTATTTAATTCACTTGATATTTTTTGCTGGAGTTTCATTAATATTTTTTTTCGTTCTTTTTTTGTTTTTGAGTTAATTTGAGGTTTTAGTGAATAAGCTTTTGTATTTTTTTCTCTTGAAAATTCAAAAATACCAACTCTATCAAGTTTCATTTCTTTAAGAAAATTATATAATTTATCAAAATCTTCTTGTGTTTCAGTTGGGTAACCTACAATAAAAGTCGATCTGATTGCTGCAGCAGGAATAAGTTTGCGAATTTTTTTTATAAGCTTTTTATAATCCATAACAGGTCTATTCATACTTTCAAGAATTTTTTTACTTACATGTTGCAGCGGAATATCAATATACTTTACAACTTTATCAAGTTTATTGATTGTTGAGAGTAAATCATCCGTAAGAAGAGAAGGATACGTATAAAGAATTCTAATCCAATTTAAGTTTTCGATTTTATTAAGTTCAATTAGAAGCTCTTTTAAAGATGGTTTACCATATAAATCTTTACCATAACTAGTAGTATCTTGTGCAATTAAACAGATTTCACTAACACCTTTATTTGCAAGTTCTTTAACTTCTTCAACAATATTTTCAATTTTTCTTGAGATATAAGGTCCTCTGAGTTTTGGAATAATACAGTATCCGCATTCAAAGTTGCAGCCTTCGGCTATTTTAACATAAGAACTTGCCCCCATTGTTATTTGTTGTCTTTTAACATTTTCAGGATAAATATATTTTGGAGTTTCATTAACTGCATATATTTTCTTTTTATCCTTAATAATTTTTTTTGCAACATCAGCGATTTTATCAATATCACTTGTACCTAAAAAGGCGAATGCTTCCGGAATAAGTTCTTGAAGTTCTTGTTTATATTTTTGAGGTAAACATCCTGTAATAATAATTTTTTTACCGCTGTTAATCATATCAAAAATAGAAGCAACAGATTCTTTTTCGGCATCATTAATAAAAGAACAAGTATTTATAATAACAATATCTGCTTTAGTTTCATCAAGAGTAATTTTAAAACCGTTTGCAATAAGCTTACCAAGCATTAGTTCAGAGTCAACAAGATTTTTTGCACATCCATGATTTATTAAGGCAATTTGACGCATATTCTACTTTCTTTTATATATTTTTATATTATTTATTTCTTGTTCTAAAGAATAATTATTATTAATCATCTCACAAAAATTCTTAGCATAGTCGCAGAAAAAATTACTTCCGTATTCAATTGTAGTTAATGGCATAATAACAAAATAATCGGCAGGATATTTTTCATAATGATTTAATACTTTATTTTCACCAAAGGTATCGGTGTAATATAAAGGTACTAAATTATGGAGAATATTATCAGATTTCCTATCTGTAATAAAATTTATAAATGCTCCTTCAGGGAGAATTACAACTTTATCATCTTCATTAGAATTTTGAATAATGTAATCAGAAACGGTTTTTATAGGTTCTCCGTCTTTTCTGAATGTATAAATATTACCTTTTGGGGTTTCCAGTAAGTAATTTTTATATTGAAGAGAATCAAAATCGTTGTAAGCGTAAAATAATATTAATGCACTGAGGAAAATATATTTTAAGTTTGTTATATTATCAAAATTTTCACATAATATTAATGAAGTTAAAAGACATAAAGGGAATAAAAATGCTCCCATATGTTCGATATTTAAGAATAATATAAATTTGATACTTGCAAGAATAGATGCAATACAAAATATAATAAGAGCAGTATTATTTTTGATTTTTTTTAAAAATACCAGAAATAGAATAATATTTATTATTGGAAGAAAACCAAAAATGGCAGAAAATGGGTTTCTTAGAATTAAAAGTATATATTTATAAGGTTCAAAAAAGTTTCCGAAATTAGAATAAAAAAGCCTCATATTATCAGATTTTGCCATAATTGTCATTAATTCAAAAGCTTCTTTTAACTTTTCTATTGTCAGACCTTGAAAAAAAAGAATTCCAAAAGACAAAAACGGCATAATAAAAAAGCATATAATTGATTTTATTTTTGTTTTTAAATCAATTGGTTTTAAGAAAAATAGAACGTATATTAATAAAAATGGATAAAGTATAAATTCATATTTATTTATTATACTTAAGCCTGCAAAAAAGCAAGATAAATAAATATATTGATAAGAATCGTTTTTTAAATATTTTATGAAAAACAGTAAAGATAATAAGAAAGAAGATAGAGCATAAATTAATCCGTAAGAATAGGTAATATTTGAATTGTATAAAAAAGTTGTATAAACAAGTGAAAAAACGGTGAAAATACTGATTAGAAAAGAGAAACTTTTTTTAAGGAATTCTCTCGCAATAAAATATAAAGAAACAACAATAACGAAGGAATTAATAATTCCCATCCAGTATAGAGTATGTATTTTTTCTCCAAATATGTTAAATAAAAGCGCGTTAAGCTGATAAGCAAAAGGACCATATATATTAAAAATATTTTGATAAAGAACAGCCCCATTTGCAACTTGTTGTGATAAATAAAATTCTCTTCCCGTATCAACAGCTAAAAGTCCTTGATGTAAAAAGAAAAATGGCAGACAAACTGCAAAAATAATAAATATTATAAATACAATAAATAAATCATTTTTAAAAATTTTTTGCATAATAAACTTTCTAATCAAAAGTAAGAGTTAATTGAGGAATATCAGAGTTATTATTTTTGCTTTTCTTTGAAGATAAATCTTTAGAAAAATCTTTTTGAAGTTTATTCATAAGAGTTTGAGCTTTAGAAATAACGCAATCAGGCAAACCTGCCATTTTAGCGACTTGAATACCGTAGCTTTTGCTGGCAGAGCCTTCAACGACTTTTCTTAAAAATCTTATTTCACCATTTTCTTCAGCTAATGTTATTCTGTAATTTTTAATTTGTTCAATAGATTTAGGCATAACATTTAATTCATGATAATGAGTTGCAAAAATGGTTCTGGCTTTAATTTTAGTGGCAATATATTCAGCAACAGACCAAGCAATAGCAACACCGTCATAAGTAGATGTGCCTCTGCCTATTTCATCAAGCAGAATTAAACTTTTCTCGGTTGCACTATTAAGAATATAAGCAGTTTCATTCATTTCAACCATAAAGGTAGATTGTCCCAATGATAAATCATCAACTGCGCCTACTCTTGTAAATATTTTATCTACAACACCAATTCTTGCGTAACTTGCAGGAACGAAAGAACCGATTTGAGCAAGAAGAACAATTAGGGCATTTTGTCTCATATAAGTTGATTTACCGGCCATATTTGGACCTGTTAATATCATAAATTGGGTATCTTCATAATTATGGATATCTGCAATAAGTTTTAAATCATTAGGAACATATTCACCCATAGGCAGAATCTTTTCAACTACAGGATGTCTTCCGTCTTTAATATAAATTTCATTAGAATCATCAATTTCAGGTTTAATATAATTAGATTCTATAGCAACATTCGCAAATGATAAAAGAACATCTGTTTTTGCAAGGAAATGAGCTGTTTCTTTTAATAAATCAACATAATTTTTTGAATATTCAACTAAATCATTAAATATTTTTTGTTCAAGTTCAATAGATTTGAATTGAGCAGAAAAAACATCACTTTCATGTTTTTTTAATTCTTCAGTCATATATCTTTCAACATTAGTAAGAGTTTGTTTTCTGATATAATGCATTGGCACCTGAGAAAGATTTGACTTAGTAACTTCAATAAAGAAACCGAAATTTTTATTAAAAGTTACTCTTAAATTTTTAATTCCTGTTTTTTGTTTTTCCTGTTCTTCGAAATTTTTAAGCCATTCTTGTCCGCCTGAAATAAGATTTTTGAAATAATCTAAATCAGAATTAACATTTTCTCTTATAACACCGCCATCTTTAACAATAACAGGAGGATCATCAGTTATTGTTCTGTTAATTATTGAAGCAAATTCAGTTAATTCATCAGTTTTATCCGTAAAATTTTTCAAATAATCACTTGAAAAATTACTAAAAATACTTTTAAAATTCGGAATTAAAGAAAGAGACTCTTTAAGTGCAATGAAATCTCTTGGATTAATGCCGCCGTTGCTTATTTTAACCGCAAGACGTTCAACATCACAAATTTTTGATAAAAGATTAACAAGATTTACTCTGGCCGAAGGGTTATTGATTAATTCTTCAACAGAAGTTTGTCTTTTTTTAATCTCATTAATGTTTTTAACCGGCTGAGTAATCCAATTTTTTAAAAGCCTTGAACCCATAGGAGTTTTAACTTTATCTACAGCCCAATATAAGCTGCCATATTTTTGTTTGTCTCTTGAGGTTTGAATTAATTCCAAGTTTCTTCTTGTATTAGCATCAATAGAAACAAATTCAGTTAAAGAATAAGGCGAAATTATATCAAATTTAGGAAGAACTCCTTTTTGAGTTTCAATAAGATAACTAATAATAGCCCCTGCCGCAAGAAATGCAGGTTTATATTCACTAAAGCCGAATGCTTCAAGAGAAACGACATTAAATACAGTTTTTAAATTAGATATAGTTTGTTCTTCATCAAAAGAAGATGATGATACTTTTGTGCAAGGATATAGTGAAGTTATTTCATCGGGCAGGTCAATTTTTTCATCAGGAACTATTTGAAATGGCAATAATTTTTGTTTTTTAACAGGTCCAAGTATTTCAGCAGGTTTAATTCTTGCAAGTTCAGATAAAATATCTTCTAAAGAGCCTTTTGTAACTTTGAATTCTCCTGTAGAAATATCAGAATACGCTAAACCAAAAATGTTATTAACATTAATAATAGCAGCAAGATAATTGTTGCCTGTAGGTTCAAGCAGATTAAGTTCGGTAATAGTGCCTGCTGTAATTGTTTTAACAATATCTCTTTTAACTAATCCCTTAGCATCTTTAGGGTCTTCTAATTGTTCACAAACAGCTATTTTAAAGTTTTTTTCAATAAGTTTAGGAATGTATGTATGAAGTGATTTAACAGGGATGCCAGCCATAGGCACTCTGCCAAGTTTTCCTCCGTCTTTATGTGTTAGAGTTAGCCCTAGTTCTTTTGAGAATAAAATTGCATCTTCAAAGAAACCCTCATAAAAATCTCCCATTCTATATAAAAGTACAATCTCCTGATATTGTTTTTTTATTTCAAGAAATTGCTTGAACATAGGAGTAGCAAGTTCTATATCTACATCACAACTATTTGCGTTCTTGATTTCTTCATTTATCATAGCTATACTTAATGTAATATAAATTTTGCTATATTTCAATTAAAAAAACATATATATAAAGGAGTTTTAATGAAAGGTTGTTTAAGTTTAATTATTAAAACAATAATTGCAGTTTTAGTCTTTTTTGGTTTAGTTCATTTAGGCGTTATTGATTATATAAGAGAAAAGATGGAACAAAGAACAACTGTATCACAAGAACAAATGGTTGATAAAACCAAGGATGTTATTGATTTATCTCAAATTGATGATGAGTATAGCATTGATAAGAATTTAAAAATTTTAAAAAATAGAATGATAGTTGCAGAACATAATGCAACAGGTCAAAAAATGATAATAATAGAACCAAAAAATGAAGATATACTTACAAAAGAAGATATAAAAAATGAGGATTTACAAAAAAAATTAGAAGATGCAGTTAAAAAATATAAGTATCAATTAGTAAAATTTGACAAAATAGAAGTGATAAAACAAGGTGAATTTGAAGGTATGGAACAAAAAATTCCATACGCAAAAGTTAATATTGAAATTTCAAATCTTCCTGTGAAAGATATGGAAGGTATCGTGGGTGTTGCAGAATTAGAAAACGGTAAAAATCTTATAATAATTTCTGTAAATGAAAAAAGTAAGTATTCTCAAATAATAACAGAGGCATTTTATAAGAAAGTAAAAAATGTATAATCAATATAAAAAATTGATGCGAAGATGTATAAAACTTGCAAAAAAAGGAGAAGGAAGAGTCTCGCCTAATCCCTTGGTAGGTGCTGTAATTTTTGATGATGATTTTAATATTATTTCTGAAGGTTATCATGAAAAATACGGTGAAAATCACGCTGAGCGCAATGCAATATTAAAAACAAATGTTGATTTAAGGGGAAAATCAATAATAGTGAATTTAGAACCATGTTCACATTATGGAAAAACTCCGCCTTGTGCTGATTTAATAATAGAAAAAGGGATAAAAAGAGTAGTAGCAGGCATGCTTGACCCAAATCCGATAGTAAGCGGAAATGGTATTAAAAAACTAAAGGAAGCAGGTATTGATGTTATTGTAGGTATACTTGAAGATGAATGCAAAGAGCTTAATAAATTCTTTTTAAAAGATTTTATAGAAAAAAAATCATATGTAACAATAAAAACAGCAACAACACTTGATGGGAAAATAGCAACAAAAACAGGTTCATCTAAGTGGATAACAGATGAAACATCGAGATTGGAGGTTCAAAAGCTAAGAAACAAATATGATGCTATTTTAACATCATCAAAAACAGTAATAAAAGATAATCCTTCTTTAACATGCAGACTAAAAAATGGAAGAAATCCTGTTCGAATAATACTAGATACAAATCTAACAACACCTGTTGATAGCAAGGTATATATAGATAATGCTAAAATAATTGTTGTAACAGGCGAAAAAACTCCTGATAAAAAAATAAAAGAATACCCTAATCATATAAAATTTATAAAATGCAAGTTAAAAAATGGCTATATAGATTTAAAAATGGCGGTTGAACTAATTTATAAAGAAGGAATAAAAAGTATATTAATTGAAGCAGGTTCAATGTTGAATAAATCTTTTTTAGAAGAAGAATTAGCTGATAACTTGATTCAATTCATAGCTCCAAAAATTCTGGGAGATAGAAGTAGTATAAATTTTGTTGAAGGTTTTGAAAGATTTAAGATATCAGAATGTAACAATTTAAATATAACATCGACGAAAAGGCTAAAAAACGATATAATGTTAATAGGTGATTTTTCAAAAAATAGAATAATTTAACATCGGCATGTAAAAATCATTAATAAATATGCAGTTCTCAAAAAGGAGGTTTATGATTCAACCTGTTTCACAAATGAGTTCTTTTGTTAGTTTTAAGAAGACAAATAATCAGAAAAAACAAGATAAAAAAAATAATTCTACAATAAAAAAATACTCTGATAGTTTTATAAAACATTCAACAGAATCTGCTCCAATGCTTTTAGGGTTAACTGCAATATGGTCATTATTAGATAGTTCCGGTAGAAATATTCCTGTAAAGAAATCTATAATGAATAATTTAACAGGATTTTTTCTTCCAGTACTCGTTTTCTCATCAGCGATACTTTCAATAATTGAAAATAGACCAACAAATAAAAATAAAAATAAAAATTAAATAAAAAAAATTTTTATAATATAATGACAATATGACACAAGATTTAGCAGAACAAATATATAATTTACAAAGAAATGTATTAGAGCTTCATAATCTATTTGATTTAAATATGGTAGCAAATCAATCACGTTCTATAGAAGATTTACTATCAAAAGTATCTTTTCTAATAAAGTCATCATTAAATTTGAGTAATATAAGGTTTTTTGTAAATAATAACGGAATTTTTCAAACAAAAAATATTGTAAGTGGAAGTGATTTAGATTTTGAATTTAATGCTGATAATGCACCATTTTTACAAAGCCAAAGTGAAGAATTAATAAAAATTACAAATCAAGACGGCAGTTATATATATAAATCATTTTGGAATACATATAAGTTGCAAGAACTTCAAAGTGAATATATAAAGATATTTTATAATGAGGATAATCCATTTTGTGTTGCATTTATAGGCAAGAAAGAAGACAATACAGAATTTATTGAAGAAGATTTGAAATATCTTAATCAGATTTTTAACTGTATAGATCCAATTTTAAGAAAGTTCATAAAAAATAAAGAACAAGAAGCAAAGATAATGGATTTAAATAAAACGCTTCATAACTTGTCTATTTTATATAATATTTCACAAGCAGTAAACTTTATAGATGATTTAAAAAGATTAATAAGTGTCATCTTAGATAAAGCAATAGATACTGTAAATGCGGAAAAAGGGTCATTAATGTTATATGATCAATCAGATAATACTCTGCAGGTTAAAGTAGTATATGGATTAAAAGATAAAAAGCATGAAGACGATATAAATAATGGGCTTGTAGAATGTCAAAAAATAAAGCCAGATGTAGGTATAGCAGGAAAAGTATATACCGAGAAGCGTTCAATTATAACAAATTTAGGAGGAAGAGATCCCAGATTCAATCAATTTGACAGTGATAATAATGTTTCTTCATTAATATGTGTACCATTAATAGCAAAAGGTGAATGTATTGGTATTATAAATATAACCAATAAGAAAAACGGGAAATTATTTAATAAAAAAGATTTAGAATTTATAGAAGCTTTAGCAAACCAAGCAGCAATAGCAGTAGATAATGCTCAATTATATGAACTTGCAACAAAAGACGGTTTAACAAAATTATACATACACAGACATTTTTATTTCTTGTTAGAATCTGAAATAAAAAGAGTTCAAAGATATCATCATGTATTATCTCTAATAATGCTAGATATAGATGACTTTAAGAAAGTAAATGATACATATGGGCACTTAGTTGGAGATATGGTGTTAAAAGAGATAGCAACAACTATACAAAAGACAATCAGGCATGTAGATATACCTGCAAGATATGGCGGAGAAGAATTTACAATAATACTTCCTGAAACAGCAGCAATAAATGCTGTTACAATAGCAGAAAGATTAAGACAAAAAATAGGGGAGATTGCAGTACGAGTTGATGAAAATACTATAATAAGACCAACTGTAAGTATAGGAATAGCCGAGTATCCAAATGCAGCCGATAATATAAAAGATTTAATTGATTATGCAGATAAAGCATTATATATGTCAAAAGAAAATGGTAAAAACTGTATACATTTATATTTTGATGAACAATATACAAGATATAATAATATAAATTAGCTTTATAAGTAAAAGATAATGTCGGAGAAAAAATTCATAATAAGTTGAAAGTGTGAGTGAATTTTTGTGAGAGACACCTTTAAAAGGTGCGGACTTTGTTAGTGCGGATGATTCAGTAACAAAGAGTGATACTAGATTAAATTAAATAATAAAATTGATTTGTAAAAAATCATAAACATTTATTGCATGTAAATAATCTTAATAACATAATTGCAATATAATTGAAATGTAAGTATAAGAAGTAAAAGGTAAAAAATATTGAAGACGGCGATATATCCCGGGAGTTTTGATCCAATTACAAAAGGGCATTTGGACGTTCTTAAAAGGGCAGCAGATATATTTGATAAAGTAATAATAGTAGTATCTGTAAATGTAAATAAAAAAAGTTTTTTACCTTTAGAAGACAGACTAATGCTTATAAGAGAGTCCTGTAAAGACCTAAATAATGTTGAAGTAGAAAGCTTTAACGGATTAACAATAGAATTTGCAAAAAAAAAGAAAGCAAATGTGTTAATAAGAGGGTTAAGGGCGGTATCGGATTTTGAATATGAGATGCAGTTATCACAGGCAAATAGTGCGTTATGTTCAGATATATATACTGTATTTTTAATAACAAAACCGAAATATAATTTCATATCATCAGGTACAGTAAGAGAAATAGCCCAAATGAAAGGTGATATATCAAAATTTGTACCGGAACCGGTTGCAAAATATTTAGAAACAAAATATACGAAAGGTTAAAGTTATGACAGAACTAAGAGTAAGTCATTTAATAGATGAAGCAGATGAAATGCTAGATAATAAGTTCCATATAGGAAGTTATTGTTTATTTATGAATACAGATGATATACAGGATATATTAAGTAAGATAAGGGCAATATTACCTGAAGAAATAAAAACAGCCGAGATGATATTAAAAAGAAGAGATGATATATATATGGAAGCTCAAAGCAGAGCAGACAGAATAATAAGTGAAGCTCAAACTACGGCAGCAAATATATTGAGTGAGTCTGAATTAATAAGAGCAGTAAGAGAAAAAGCAGCAAAAATACAAGAACAAGTAAAAGAGAGCTGCGAAGAAATGAAGAATAAAGCAACAGAAGAAGCTGAAAATATAAGAAGAACAGCAATAAAAGAAGCTATGGAGACAAAAGAAGGAGCTCAAGCTTATGCAGAAGAAGTTCTTAATAATTTAGACAGAAATATAGAAGAAATCCATAGAATAGTAAAGAATGGACAAGATTATTTAACTTCACAAAAAGGCAGAAGAAGAGAAACAGTAAACCGAGAAGCAGCCAAAGTTTATGCTGAATAAGAAATAAAGGGAATGGTTAAATAAAAATAATGGAGGAAACTTGGCTAATAAGGTTATAAGTCAGCCAAATAACGTAGCACTTAAATTATTACCGCAGAGTGTTGAAGCAGAAGAAGCAGTATTAGGTGCAATATTGGTTAATCCGGTTTCATTAGGCCGAATAGTAGAGTATATAAAACCTGAAAGTTTTTATAAACCGGCTCATAGATTAATATATGAAACGATGCTTGAATTGTTTAAGAAAAATGAGCCGATTGATATAGTTACTGTTTCAGAAAGTTTGAGAAATGAAGAAAAATTAGAGGATGCAGGCGGAAGAGCATACATCAATGATTTAGCTTTAAGTGTTGTTACAACTGCAAATATAGAATTTTACGCAAAAATAATACAAGAAAAAGAAATAAAAAGGGCATTAATAAATGCGGGTTCTGAGATAGTATCTATGTCATATGAAAATGAAGAGACAGATATTGTATTAGATAATGCACAAAAGTTAATATTTAATATCGCAGCTCAAAAAGATACAAGTGATTTGGTACCGATTCAAGATTTAGTTGTTTCAAGTTATGAGCAGATAGAGTTCAGATATAATAATAAAGATGATTTAGTTGGAGTAACAACAGGTTTTTACGACTTGGATGCATTAACATCAGGTCTTCAAAAATCAGATTTAATAATACTTGCAGCGCGTCCATCAATGGGGAAAACAGCATTTGCATTAAATTTAGCACAAAATGTTGCTCTAAAGGCAAAAAAAGGAGTAGCTATATTTTCATTAGAAATGCCTAAACAGCAATTAGTAAAAAGAATGTTGTGTTCAGAAGCAGAAGTAGATACACAAAGAATAACATCAGGTCATATGCAGCAAAAAGACTGGGAAAAACTAATGGATGCGATGACAAAGTTTGCCGATGCTCATATATATATTGATGATACATCAGGAATAACAGCAACAGATATAAAAGCAAAATGCAGAAGATTAATGCTTGAAGAAAAAGAATTAGGATTAGTAGTAATAGACTATTTACAGTTGATGGAAGGCGGAGGAAATCCAAACGACAGAAACCAGCAAATTTCAGCAATATCTCGTTCTTTGAAGGGTCTTGCAAGGGAACTGGATGTTCCTATAATTGCACTTTCGCAGCTTTCAAGAGGAGTTGAAGCAAGAAATGATAAACGACCTATGTTATCTGATTTAAGAGACTCAGGTGCAATAGAACAAGATGCTGATATTGTAATGTTTATATACAGAGATGAATATTATAATAGAGATGATGTTGAAAATAAGGGAAAAGCTGAAATAATAATTGCAAAACACAGGAATGGCCCGGTTGGAAATATTAACTTGTTATTTCAATCGAATATAACAAAATTTAAAAATCCAACAAAAACTAATGAATTTTAGACAAATTAAGCTTCAATAAAGAGTCTTCTGCCTACTATATTGGGTTTACCATTATAATAACCTGCAAAATATCCGCCCTTAACAGGTTTATTTACTGCATAATTATTTCTTGAGGATGCCTGTACAAATGGATTTTCAAATGGGTTATAGCCTGTTGATTCCTTATAAGTATTTGTTTGAATAGCTGCTGGTGTATAAAATACTTGTGATATCATATTTTTCAAACTATTTATCATATATAAAATCCCTTTACTTATATTATATTTATAATAATAAAACAGCTTTTGTCATTATTATAAACTGAAATATTTAAAAATTTTTCATATTTATAAAAAATCATATATTTAGATGAAATTTCCAAGAATTTATTAATTGGCATGTGTTTAGAAGAATTTATTTTAGGGAATAACAAACATATATTATCTTATAAATAAAATATTATAGTAATAAATATAATAGAAAATATAAAATAGCAATTTTTAGAAATTGGCCGGATATCATATTGCCGGATTGAAATTATATGATAGAAAATTGTCTATTTATATTAGACATATTTATACTATAAAAATTTATTTATATAGTTTAATAAAAGAATAATAAAAACATAAAAACTAAGATAAGAAATATAAAAAATTAATAGAAACTTAATATAAATACTATAATAAATTAAATATAGCTTGTAAATTTGTGCAATATAGAATAGTTGTACAATACAGCCTTTTGTTAAAAAATGTAACTACTTGACGGATTGTTAACAAAAGTATATAATTGTTTGGTATTTGGAAAAAAGTTTCGAAAAAGACGAAAGGTAAAGAAAATTATGAAAAAATTAGGTTTCACTTTGGCCGAAGTTTTAATTACTTTGGTTATCATCGGTGTAATCGCAGCTATGACAGTGCCTACATTGATGAACAATACTAATGCACAAGAATTTCGTTCTGCATTAAAGAAAGCTATTTCAGCTACAAACCAAGCATTAACACTTCACTATGCATTAGAAGGTTTAACAGCACAAGATTACGCTTCAGCATCAGCTTTAGTTGATGGAGTGTTTAAAACAAGAATGAGTGTTATTGAAGGTTCAACAGCATTCACAAATACTGCATGTTCTGAACAGGGTGGAGTATTTACAACATCAGATGGTATGATGTATTGTGTTACAAACTATACTTCTGCAAACGATGACTCAGAAACATCAAAATGTGATGCATATAATATAAACCCTTGTGCAACAGCTACTACTTCTCCAAACTTATGGATAGACGTAAATGGTGCTAAAAAACCAAACACTATAACAACATCATCTAAGAGACCAAAAGATATTTATCAAGCAATGATTTACTCTCAAAAAGTTGTACCTTATGGTGCTCCAACTCAAGAAGTAATGTTTGAACGTGGTGTATCTGGCGGTTCTGATATTTCTGCAGCTACTACAGCTGGTTCTGGTGACTAATAATTTATTAAAGTTATTACAGATAAAGAAACGAAGTATATTACTTCGTTTCTTTATTATATGTGTAAGAAAATAAGAATAATTAGTTTTTAATTTATTTATCTAAAACTTCTTTAAGCAGTTTATTTAATAATTGAGGGTTAGCTCTGCCTTTTGTTTCTTTCATAACTTGACCAACAAAGAAACCAAATAATTTATCTCTTCCATTTTTGTAAAGCTCAACTTGAGATGGATTAGCATCAACAACTTTTTGACAAATTTCTTTTAAAGCTCCTTCGTCAGAAATAACACTTAACCCTTGTTTTTCAACAATAGCTTTAGCACTTCCGCCTTCTTTTAATAAAGTTATAATTATTTGTTTTCCTATATTATTAGAAATAGCACCTGATGTAACCATATTAATTAATTCGGCAAAAGATTCAACAGTTAGTTTAGTTTCTTCAATTGTAACCTTTTCTTCTTTCAAGAAAGCTGCAATTTCTTTCATTAAGAAGTTATTAGCAACTTTAGGGTCAGCTCCTAAGTTAACTGCTTTATCATAGAATAAAGCTATATCCATTTGTTCAACCAAAACATTTGCATCGTAAGGAGTCAAACCGTATGAAATATATCTTTGGCGTCTTTGTTGAGGAAGTTCCGGCATTTTAGCTGCTATTTCTTCAACCCATTGTCTTGATATTTCAAGCGGCATTAAATCAGGGTCAGGGAAATATCTATAATCATGTGCATCTTCTTTTCCTCTCATAGATTTTGTTATGCCTTGATTATCATCCCATAGTCTTGTTTCTTGAACTACTTCTTCACCTGATTCAACAATATCAATTTGCCTGTCTATTTCATATTCAATGGCTCTTTGAAGTGCTCTGAAGCTGTTAACGTTTTTAATTTCTGCTCTTGTTCCGAATTCTTTTTGACCTATCGGTCTAACGGAAATGTTAGCATCACATCTCATAGAGCCTTCTTCTAGGTTTCCATCGCATACACCGATATATCTTAAAGTAGTTCTTAATTCTTCCATATAAGCTCTTGCTTCATCAGATGAGCGC
Source organism: Candidatus Gastranaerophilales bacterium (assembly GCA_944323285.1). Classification (GTDB taxonomy): domain Bacteria; phylum Cyanobacteriota; class Vampirovibrionia; order Gastranaerophilales; family Gastranaerophilaceae; genus Avigastranaerophilus. The sequence goes on from CALURV010000015.1 coordinate 67,066, forward strand.
ATATCGGGTTCAGAAACTATTTCTAATAATGGAGTTCCGGCTCTATTTAAGTCAACTAAGGAATAGCTGGAACCTGCAATGCCCGATGAACCCATATGAACAAGTTTACCGGCATCTTCTTCCAAGTGAGCTCTTGTAATACCAATTCTTTTACCGCCTATATCTATATGACCGTTAACACATATCGGTTGGTCATACTGTGATATTTGATAACCTTTTGGAAGGTCAGGGTAAAAATATTGTTTTCTGTCAAACTTACAATATTGAGGAATTGTACAATTTAATGCTAAACCTGTTAAAATTCCCATATTAACACATTCTTTATTTAATACAGGCAATACTCCCGGCATACCGAGAGTTACAGGACTCACTTGTGTATTTTGTTCATTACCAAACTCTGTTGAATCACATGCAAATATTTTAGATTTTGTTTTTAATTGAGCATGAACTTCTAAACCTATTACTACTTCATATTTTTTTCTTAATTCTTCAATTGTTGCAGTTGACATTTTAAAACCTCTGTTTATCCCTTTTTCAGTTAAAATAATATCATGAACATATAAATAAAAACATTATGCAATTATAAAGATTAATAATCATTAAATGTTTAAATATGCTTTGAAATACTTTTGCTATGTAGTAAAATATTTAATGGGTGGATATGAAGAAGAAAATTTTATCAATAATAATATTAAGTTCATTATTTGTTTCAAATATTCAATTAGCAGCATATTGTGCAGCACCTTTTCAGGGTCATATTGAAGAAACTGATGTAAAGACGAATGAAAATGATAAAATCTTTACAAAAGAAGTTGAAAAAATAGAAGAAGATAAAACAATAAATTTAACGGTTTCGCAGGTACTTGCAGGAACAACATCAATAGAAGGGGATGAATTTTTTGCTGTAGTATCAAATGATGTATTGGCAGGTTCCGGAGTACTTTTACCTGTTGGGACAGTTGCCCACGGAAGTATAAAAAATATAGTTGACCCAAAAAGACTTGGCAGAGATGGATATATAGAACTTTCTTTTGACTATTTAATAACACCTGACGGTAGAGAAATACCAATAGAAGGTGGTATGACATCAAAGTTGACTCCTGCAAAATCTGTAGCAAAAACCGTTGGTGAAAATATAACATACACAGCTGTTGGAGGAGTATATGGTGCAGTAGCTGCAATGGAATTATTAGGGCTTGAAGGTGCAATTTTAAGCCAAGGTTATACTGTTATGGGTGGTGCCGCTTTAGGCGGTGTTATTGCATTAGGTTTGAGTTTATTTAGAAAAGGTAAAGATGTTTTAATTTCTCCGGGTGATGAAATTAAGGTAAGAATAAGAAGTACTGAAGCTATTCCTGTAATGAAGCATGAAGCTTTAAGACAGGATGAGCTTAAATATGAAGGTTTAGATGTAAAAATTACCGATATATTTTTAGAAGAGGATCCTTTTGGTCATTTAAATACAATTTCGTTAGATTTAATTATAAGAAATCAATCAAAATCAGATTTTTCATCTTTTGATATTGCACTTGTTAATGATTTGAGGAACAGTTATAACCCTTCAATTTTTACGGATTATAAAAATTCTTTGGCAATGAAAACAATAAAAAGAGGTGAGAGTGTATCAGGTATTTTATCTTTTTCGGTTGATAATCCCAAAAGAGCTCACTGGCTTGTCTTTTATGATAAGAGAAACCATAAACCGCTTGCTAAAATTTCTATAGATAATGCAAAAAAAGACTTAAATATTACTGACCTTGAAAAGAAGAAGAAGAAAAGAAAAAAACTATAATGCTTGATATTGATTTATTCGAAAATATTCAAAATAATGAAGTTTTAGAATTATTAAAGTGTATAGGCATAAAGACTAAAACCTATAAAAAAGGTTCTTATATTTTAAAAACAGGAAATAAAATAGATTTTTTAGGCGTGGTTCTTGAAGGAAATGCCGAAATTATTAAAAATGATTCTTTATATGGAAATATTTTAATAGAAACTATAAAAATAAATGATATATTCGGACATAATATAGTTTGTTTAGGTCAAAATAAAAGCCCTGTTGATATAATTGCAAAAACAATTTGCGAGGTTCTTTTTCTTCCTTTCGAAAAAATAGTAAATCCTTGTGAAAAATTATGTTCTTATCATATACAATTAATAAAAAATGTAATGAAAATGATTTCAAAAAGAAATTCATTGTTAAATGATAAGATAGATATAATAGCCAGAAAAACAACGAGAGATAAAATACTTGCATTTTTGGACGGTTATAAAAATGAAGAGCGAAAGTTTTATGTACCATATACAAGAGAAGAAATGGCAAAGTTTTTATGTGTAGATAGAAGCGCAATGTCGAGAGAACTATGCAAAATGCGTGATGAAGGAATACTTAGATTTAATAAAAATTATTTTGAGCTGTTATATAAATGAGCAGAGTTTTCAAAAGGTGAGTACTTTATTAGCGAGTATGACTCGGTAACAAAGTGCGATACTGGATTATATTCATGTTTGTTTTATAATGAACAAAGAGGTCAAAGGAATGTTCTTAGATAAGTCGAGAATAAAAATACTCTCAGGCAAAGGCGGGAATGGAATTGTAGCCTGGAGAAGAGAAAAATATGTGGATAAAGGCGGTCCTGCCGGAGGAAACGGCGGTAAGGGCGGCGATGTATATCTTGTTGCTACGGAAGATATGTCTACGCTTATGGATTTTCAATATCAATCGGTATTTAAAGCCGAAAACGGCGAAAATGGTTATATAAAAACTCAGCACGGAAAATGCGGAAAAGATTTATATATAAAAGTTCCGGTAGGAACAATAGTTAAAGATGTTGAAACCAATAAAATAATTGCCGATTTAAACACAAATGAACAAACAATAATGGTGGCAAAAGGCGGAAGAGGCGGAAGAGGCAATGCTTGTTTTGCTACTTCTCAAAAAAGAGCACCTCAATTTTGTGAACCCGGAGAAAACGGAATAGAAAGAACTTTGGAATTAGAACTTAAATTAATAGCAGATGTAGGGCTTTTAGGAATGCCTAATGCCGGTAAATCCACTCTAATAAGCTCAATAAGCAGTGCTAAACCTAAAATTGCAGATTATCCTTTTACAACATTAGTTCCTCATTTAGGAGTTGTTAAGAAAGATACGGGAGATGGCTATGTAGTAGCTGATATACCTGGCTTGATTGAAGGTGCATCAGAAGGCAGCGGTTTAGGACATGAGTTTTTAAGACACGTTGAAAGATGCCGTTTTCTTATTCATCTTGTTGATTTAACACAAGAAAACCCTTTAAAAAATTATGAATTAATTAATAAAGAACTAAAAAAACATTCTGAAAAGCTTGCAAGTGTTTATCAGGTAATAGCATTAAATAAAATAGATGCAACAGATAAAGAACTTTGCCAAAAATATTATGATGAATTTAAAAAAATATCAGAAGATGTATTTTTAATTTCAGCAGCTACAAGAGAAAATTTAACTGATTTTATGCATTTTATATCTAAAAAGGTTGATGAAATACCAAAACCTGTTATAGAAATAGATGTTGAAGAAGATGACGGTGCATTTGATAATGATGACAGCTCTTACAGCGTTTATAAAGTAGATAAACATACATATATAGTTGAAGGCGGAAAAATTTTCAGACTTGCAAATGTAACGGACGGAAGAAATACAGAACAATTATACAGATTTCAAAATATATTAAAATCAATGGGGGTATTTGATGCATTAATTGCAGCAGGTATTCAAGAAGGTGATGTCGTAAAAATCGGTCACCTTGAATTTGATTATTTGTTTTGATAATTAAGTATAAATTAGTGATTGTGAACCATTTTCAATATAATTATTAAAATGATTAAAGAAATTGTCTTTATCCATATTATTTTCCTTATTTATAATAGAATATATAGTCTAATATTAGCATTTATAGTCTAGTAATGTCAAGTTTTTTTAGATTTATTTATCTATATATGGAAAAATAATTATAATAATAGACTATGAACGCTATAAATGAAGTAAAAATGTTAGCAGCAAAAAAAGGATTGACGCTTACATATTTGGCAAAATATTTATCTGAGAATATGGGTAAAGATTATTCTCTTGATAATTTATCTAAAAAATTAAGAAAAAATACAATAAGATATTCTGAAATGAAATTAATTGCAAATGCTTTAGATATGGAACTTGTATTTAGAGATAAGATTTAATTATCAAACGTGGTCAAATTTTCTGTCTGATTTAATAATATGAATATTTCTTGTTTCAGATAACATTTGTCTTGCACTTGCAAGTTTTTCTTTAACTTCTTTACTAATACTGCCAGAAGCAATAAGTCTGTCAACAAAATTATTGTTTAATTTAACAGCTTTAGGTAAAGCCCCTATTTCATCTAAAACATCTTTAATTTCAACAAAATCATAAGCATAACTTTGTTTAGACTGGTAAATTAAGGTTTCACCGTTTGGAGAATGAATACTTTCTCCGCCTTGTTCAAAATATAATCTGAAAACAGATTTCAAATCCTGCATTTCTGACTGCATAATTTGAACAGCCTGTTGAATTCTTAAATATCTTTCAAAAAGGTAATCAATATTATTTAATTGTTGAATTTGCCAAGCATATTTTTTCTCATATAATTTTTTTAATTCGGGGTATGCTTTAGCCAAGCCTTCTGTATCAGCCATAGCTCTATGTCTTGTAGAAAATTCAACATTAAATTTATTCATAAGACTTTCAAGTCCGCAAGATTCAAGTTCTGGATAAACTTCCTTAAACATCATTTGAGAATCAATTCTTGTGTTTGTAATTGGTTTACCTGTTTGACGGATACTTGCTTCATTAATAAACGAGTAATCAAAAATTGCGTTATGGGCAACAATAGGATAATCACCAATAAAATCAAGAATCATAGGCATAACTTGAGCTTCTGTCGGTGCATCTTTAACATCATCTTCAGTAATTCCGTGAACGGCAATACTGGATTTTCTAATGTGCTGCTCAGGATTTATTAAAGTTTCAAATCTATCTTTCATTTTGCCGTTTTCTAATCTTATAGCGGCAAATTCAACCATTCTTTCTTTTGTATAATCTAAACCGGTTGTTTCTACGTCTAAAACAATTTCAATACACTTTTTCTTTGGCACTGCCTTTGAATCTCCTCTTATAAAATAATAACATAAAGATTTATATGGGGCAAAATAAGACAATATATGTTATATTTGTATTTTATAAAAGACATTATTTTAAAAGGTAATTTTATGAGTAAACCGATTGAAAAAACTAATGTAATGAGAATTTTAGATAAGAATAAAATAAATTATTTTATTCATAATTATCTTAATACAGGAGCAATAAGCGGAGAGGATGTAGCAAAGGTATTGAATCAGAATCCGAAAATGGTTTTTAAAACCCTCGTTACAATTGGGCATTCAAGAAATTATTATGTTTTTTTGGTACCTGTAAATAGTGAACTCGATTTGAAAAAAGCAGCAAAAAGTGTAAATGAAAAAAATATAGAAATGATTAAATCTAAAGATTTATTAAATATAACAGGATATATTCATGGCGGATGTTCACCAATCGGTATGAAAAAATTTTTTACTACTGTTATAGATAAAAGTGCAAAAGAGCCAGAAAATATTATATTTAGCGGTGGTAAAATCGGTTATCAGGTAGAGATGAAACTTGAAGATTTAAAGAAAATAATATCATTTAAGTTAGAAGAGATAACAAAAGATTGAATATTTATAAGGGGTTTGTTGTAAAATATTAAAATAAGAAATTAACTAGTGGCAAAATAAATATTTCGGTAGTAACATATAAGAAAGTATAGAAATAATTTTTTAATAACATATATTGTAGGAAAACAAATGGGAAGAATAGTATTAAACAGAGATAAATGTAAAGCTTGCTACTTATGTATAGATTCATGCCCAAATAAAGTGTTAGAAATAGATGAAAAAGTTAATAATCTTGGATATTATCCTGCTAAAGTAAATGAGGATAAGAAATGTGTAGGTTGTGCAATATGTGCAAGAGTTTGTCCTGATATGGCAATTGAAAAGGTGTACAGATGAAAAGAGAAAAAGAACTGTTAAAAGGGAATTATGCAATTGCACGAGCTGCAGTTGAAGCTGGATGTCAAAGTTATTTTGCATATCCTATAACTCCGCAAAGTGAAATAGGAGAATATTTAAGCAGTGCAATGCCTGAAAATGGCAGAGCATATGTTGCAGCAGAAAGTGAAGTTGCTGCAATAAATATGGTATTAGGTGCAGGAGCTACCGGAGTTAAAGCAATGACATCATCCTCATCTTGTGCAGTAAGTTTAATGCAAGAAGGTTTATCTTTTATAGCAGGCGATGAAATACCTTGTGTACTTGTTAGTGTAATGAGGGCAGGGCCAGGGCTTGGTTATATATATCCTTCACAAGGAGATTACTATCAAACAACAAAAGGCGGAGGCAATGGTGATTATAAAATAGTTACTTATGCACCTTCAAGTGTTCAGGAATGTATAGATTTAACATATAAATCTTTCTATGTTTCTCAAAAATACAGAACTCCTGTATGTCTGCTTGCAGACGGTATGCTTGGACAGATGATGGAACCTGCTGTTGTAGGCGAGTATCCTTATGAAGAAATAGATCAATCTTCTTGGGCATTAGACGGCGCTAAAGACAGAGAACCAAGACATATTGCTTCAATTGAAAGAGAACAAGAAACTTTAAGAAAAAGAGTCGTAAAAATATTTGAAAAATATAATAAAATTTTAGAAAAAGAAAATATATTTGAAAAATATGAAATAGAAGGTGCTAAACTTGTAATTACTGCATTTGGAAGTATAGCAAGAATAGCAAAAGCCGCAGTTAAAAAGGCAAGAAACAATGGAATGAAAGTAGGATTATTCAGACCTATTTTATTAAATCCGTTCCCTGAAAAGATTGTAGCAGAAATAGCACAAAAAGTTGACGGAATCTTAGATATAGAACTAAATTGCGGTCAAATGTTAAATGATATAAAAGCAAGTATAGCATGTGCTGCAACAATTCCTGTTGAATTTTACGGAAGACCGGCAGGTGTTATGATGACAGTTGAAGAGATATATAAACAAATAGAGACTGTATACAGAAAGATAGTAGAGAAAAAATATGGAACAGCTTGTATATAAAAAGCCCGATTCAATAAGGGATGATTATAGAATAACATTTTGCCCGGGATGTGATCATGGTGTTGCAGTTAGGCTGGTAGCAGAAGTTCTTGATGAACTTAATGTAAGAGAAAAAACAATAGGAATAGCATCAGTAGGCTGCAGTGTTTTTTCTTATGATTTTTTTAATGTTGATATAGTAGAAGCTGCTCACGGTCGTTCTTTAGCTGTTGCAACAGGAGTTAAACGTTCAAAACCTGATAAAGTTGTATTTACATATCAAGGTGATGGTGATTTGGCATCAATAGGTATAGCAGAAACAATTCATGCTATGACAAGAGGAGAGAAAGTTACAGCTATATGTATAAATAATACAACATACGGAATGACCGGAGGTCAAGCAGGTCCTACTACGTTAATTGGTCAAGTAACAACTACAACAACAAAAGGACGTCAGGTTGATATATCAGGTTATCCTTTAAAGATATCAGAACTTTTAAAAGAAGTAGACGGAACTGCTTATGTAGCAAGAGTAACATTAGATAGTCCGAGTGCTATTTTAAATGCAAAAAAATGCATAAAAAAAGCATTTGAAGCACAAATAAAAGGTATTGGTACAGGGTTTGTAGAAATTTTGGCAACTTGTCCTACAAATTGGAAGATGACACCTCAAGAAGCCCATGCAAGAGTGAGAGGTGAAATGTCAGAGGTATTTAAGCCCGGAGTATATAAAGACAAAGTAAGCGAGGCATAAGTTATAATGGATTCAAATGTATTAATAGCAGGATTTGGCGGACAAGGTGTTTTATTTATAGGTCAATTATTCGCAAAGGCATGTATGAATGAAGGCTTAAATGTAACTTGGTCACCTGCATACGGAGCTGAAATGAGGGGCGGTACGGTAAATTGTACAGTTTGTATGTCAGATGATGAAGTTGCTTGCGCTTTTGTAGATGAACCTGAAAATGTTATTGCTTTAAACGGTCCTTCTTTTGAAAAATTTGAAAAGAAAATAAAATCCGGCGGAACAATGGTAGTAAATTCATCACTTGTAAAAAGTGCACCATCAAGACAAGATATAAAATATAAATTTGTTCCGATGACAGATATTGCTCATAAAGCAGGTCATGAAAAAATGGCAAACATAGTATCTTTAGGTGCTTTTATAAAAACTTTTCCTGTTGTAAGTAAAGAAAGTATTATTTCTATAATGAAAACAACATTAACAGGGAAAAAAGCTTCAATGTTAGAAGGAAACATTCAGGCATTAGAGGAAGGTTTTTTCGCTGTTAATTAACAAGTTTTTCAACAATACCTTTAAGAGCAATTTTAACGTGGGCATAATTTAATCCGCCCTGCATATAAGCAGCATATGGCGGTCTTACAGGACCATCTGCAGATAGTTCAATGGTAGAGCCTTCAATAAATGAACCGCCTGCCATAATTAATTTACTGTCATAACCGGGTACTTCATCAGGGATTGGAGTAAGATATGATTCTATTGGTGAATACATTTGAAGAGTTTTACAAAATTCAAGCAGAGGTTCTGCTTTACCAAATTTAATAGTTTGAATTAGATCAGTTCTTATTTCATGAGGTTTTGGTGTTGAAATAAAACCTATATCTTCAAAAACCTGTGATGCTAGAATTGCACCTTTAATAGCTTCAGAAACTATAGAAGGTGCCATAAAAAGTCCTTGGAATATTAATCTTGATTGATTAAGCATAGCACCGCCTTCAGATCCGATACCAGGAGCAGTTAATCTATATGCTGCTTGATTAACATATTCTTCTTTACCTGCAATGTATCCGCCTGCTTCAACTATTCCGCCTCCCGGATTTTTTATAAGAGAACCTGCTATTAAATCAGCACCTACTTCAAGCGGTTCAAGTTTTTCTACAAATTCACCATAACAATTATCAACGAAGCATATACATTTAGGATTTTTAGATTTTACTATATCAACAATCTTTTTTATTGTTTCAATATTGATAGATTTTCTTAAAGAATATCCTCGTGATCGTTGTATAAGAACCATATTAACAGAAGTATCTATTTTATTTTTTATTGTTTCTAAATCAACATCTGAGTCATTTAACAAAGGAAATTCTTCATATAAAACGCCATGTCCTATAAGAGAAGCTCTTTTATCACCGCGTTTTCCTATGACTTCTTCCATCGTATCATAAGGTGCACCTGCAACAGAAACTAATTTTTCACCGTGTCTTAAGTTTCCGAATAAACAGCAGGCTAAAGTATGAGTTCCTGATACAAAATGGTTTCTTACAATTGCTTTTTCTGCCTTAAAAACATCAGCAAATACTTTATCAAGTGCATCTCGCCCCATATCATCGTGTCCGTATCCTGATACTGTTGCAAAATGTTCTAGTCCTATTTTATTTTTAACAAAAGCTTTTAATACTTTTTCCTGATTATATTCTTTTATTTCATCAACCAGTTTAAAGTATTTTTCAACTTTTAGTTCGGCATTATCTACTATCTTATTTTTTTCAATATTCATAGTTAAATAAAAACATAAAAAAGTATTATATTCAATAAATGAATTTGTCTGAGAAAAAATTCACAATAAGCTGAAAGTGTGAGTGAATTTTTTTTACAAAACGAACCAAAAACTTTGTTTTTGAGTGAGTTTGTATCCTTAGTGAAACGAAGGAGAGCAGAGTTTTCAAAAGGTGAGTACTTTGTTAGCGAGGATGAGAAGGTAACAAAGTGCGATACTAGATTAAATTAAATCACCCATTCGGCATATACTAATTTTATAGTTTTTGAAGTAGAATATTACCCAGATGATAGGATTTTTGTTATGGCAGAATTAAAAGATAAAGATGAGCAATATAGTATTTTTTTGAAATATAAAGAAAATAATGATGAAAGTAAAATAATTATTACATTAAGAGTAATATTCATAACATTTTTTATTATTGTATTTACCGGTTTTACAATGTTCATAGTAAATAATATAAATGAAATATCATCAATAGTAGAAAGTTTTACAGATACAAAACTTGCCGGTATAAAATTGGAAGAAAAACCTGATTTAACTCCTTCAAAATTTAATTTTAAAATGTTAAACAGATATCAAAATATACTTCTTTTAGGCGTAGATTCAAATGGGCCTAATACACTTCCATATTCCGGGGTTAGATCAGATACAATGGTAATTTTAAGTGTCGATTTGCACGGAAAAAGTGTAAATGCCATTTCAATTCCTAGAGATAGTAAAGTATATATAGCAGAAGAACATGGTGTTCAGAAAATAAATGCAGCATATGCTTTAGGCGGAATTGAACTTACTAAAAAAACAATAGAAGAAACTCTGGGAGTAAGAATTCATAATTATTTTATAGTAAATACAGAAGGTGTAAGAAAATTAATAGATGCAATAGGTGGAGTTCCTATACATATTGACCAAAGTATGCATTATAATGATTATTCGGCAAATTTGCATATTAATTTTGACAAAGGAGATTATGTCTTAAATGGAGAGCAAGCAGAAGAATACTTAAGATTCAGAAAAGATATGCTTGGAGATATAGGTAGAGTACACAGACAACAGAAATTTATAAAAGCATTAATAGAGCAAATAAAATCTCCTGAAGCAATAACAAAAATACCAGAGGCATTAAAAATTGCAAGTTTATATACAAGAACTGATTTAAATTTATATCAATTATCACAGTATGCAGCAGCAGCAAGAGAAATTGATTTAAATAAGGTTGAATTTGTAATGCTGCCGGGTGCTCCAAATAAAAAAGGAATAATAAGTTATTGGATATTAGATCCTGAAAAAACACAGCAAACGATAAATAGACTAATATACAGAAAAAAAACAGAAATGGATACAAAGGAAATTGCTGTCGGTATTATGTATTCAAAATCAAAAGAAGTTGAAGCTTATGAATTAAAAGAACAATTAAAAAATCTTGGTTATGATGTAAATTGTATAGGAAAGTCAACACAAATTACAGAGTCTGAAATTATCGGATATAATACACAAGTTTCAGCAGATATAGTAAGAACATTAAAAAGAAATGTACCTGATATTTCAAGATATCATTTTGTACATTATCCTGTAAGAAGTTTTTGTACAACAAGTGATGTTGTAATTACAATAAATGAAGATGAATTTATTGAAGAATAAAAAGAATTAGTATAAGGAATATGAAAATGGAAATGTTAAAAATAGCAATCCCAAATAAAGGCAGATTGTCTGAAAAAATATATGATTTATTAAATTGTGCAGGTATGGTTTTTCCATCAAAAGATGAGAGAACACTTCAAGTAACAACAAAAGATAAAAAATATTCAATAATCTTTGTAAGAACACAAGATATACCTATGTTTGTCGAGAATGGAATAGCTGATATAGGGTTTACCGGCTTTGATATTTTGACTGAATTAAAATCAGATGTAGAAAAAATAATGGATTTAGATTTTGGATATTGTGAAATGGTAGTAGCAGTAAAGGAAGAGGATAGTTATAAAACATCATCGGAATTACCTCAAAATTTAAAGATAGCAACATCCTTCCCAAATATTGCAAGGGAATATTTTGCAAGACTTGGTAAAAATCCTAAAATTATAGAAGTATCAGGAGCAACAGAAATAACACCAAGATTGGGTTTATCTGATGTTGTTGTAGATATAACATCGTCAGGTGCTACTTTAAAATCAAATAAATTAAGAATAATAGATAAAATATTAGAATCTACAGCAATAGTAATATCAAATAAATATTTAAGTGAAGATAAAAAGGAAAAGACACAAGTAGTATTAAGAGCGTTAAAATCTGTAATAGATGCAAGAGAGAAAAAGTATTTAATGGCGCATGTTCCCAAAAGTTCATTAGAAGAAATAAGAGCATTTTTACCGGGATTATCATCTCCAACAATAATGACATTAGCCGGTGATGATAATAATGTAGTAATGCATGTAGTAGTAGATGCAGATAAAGTTTTTGACAGTATAGATAAATTAAAAAAACTTGGCGGAAAAGGTATTTTAATAATGACAGTTGATCAAATGGTGAGATAATGAATTATCCTAATATAGAGAGATTGATAGAAATAATAGATATACTGAGAAGTGAGAATGGTTGCAGTTGGGACAGAGAACAGACGCATGCATCTTTAAGAAGGAATATGCTTGAAGAAGCGTATGAAGCAGTTGATGCAATAGATGATAATGATTTTAAGCATTTAAAAGAAGAACTTGGAGATGTACTTTTGCAGGTTGTTCTGCATTCTCAGATAGCAAAAGAAGAAAATAAGTTTAATATAGAAGATGTTGCAAAAGGAATATCAGATAAACTTGTACATAGACATCCGCACGTTTTTGGTAATGTTAAAGTTAATTCAACAAGCGAGATTTTAGATAATTGGGAAAAATTAAAGAAAGAAGAAAAACCTCATAGAACATCAATAATGGATGGTATATCAAAAGCGCAATCAGCATTAATGAGTGCTCAAAAAATAAGTAAAAAGGCTGTAAAAGTAGGTTTTGAGTGGCCTAATGAAGAATCTTTATATGATTGTGTTTTTTCAGAAATAAAAGAGTTTAAAGAAGCTAAAAGTATAGAAGATAAAGAAGAAGAGCTTGGTGATATTTTGTTTGCTATAGTGAATCTTGCCAGATGGAATAAAATAGATGCAGAGCAAGCACTTTTAAGAGCTAATAAAAAATTTGTTAATAGATTTAGAATAATGGAATCATCTTCAAATAAAGAATTAGAACATCTTACATTAGAAGAATGGGACTCTTTGTGGAAAAAAGCAAAAAGAGAAACAAAAAAATAAGAAATCTGTCCGAGAAAAAATTCACGTAAGCTGAAGTTGGGATATTCGATTAAATTAATATTCAGTAATAAAAAGCATAAAAAAAAAGGAACTTTTTAGGGTTCCTCTGAAATTTTTTTCAATTTCCTCGTGTGTTAGTAAAGGTAGTAAGTAAGGTAAGTATGAATATAAAATTTAAAATTGGTATCTTAATTAAAACTTAATTGAATCCTCGTATTTATATAAAGTATTTTTTATAGTAAGGATTGCTTATTTTTTTAGAAAAGTAACAATTCTTAATATATAAACTGTGAAGTTATTAAATTAAATACAAAAACGATAATCATAATAAAATTAAGAATTGTATAAAGTTCAACAGTATATAAAAAAACTGATACAATGAAAGATACGGGAAATGGATTAATGGCAAAAGTAGTTTTAATATCGGAAGATGAAAAATTAATTGAAGAAATCAGAGAAGTAACAGCTTCATCAGGATTTGATATAAATGTAATAGAATCAATAGAAGAAGCAGAAGAGAATATAGCTTCTGATAATATTGACATAATAATATTTGATGAAGAGAAACCAGAAATAATAAATTTTTTACGCAATTTAAAATTGCAATTGCAGACAAAAGACATACGTTCAATATTAATACTTGGCAGAGAAAATAATAATTATGATTATTTAAAATATACAAATAATTATTTAACAAAACCAATAAATGAAAAAATTTTATTATCGGTATTAAATTCGTGTTTGCAATTAAGAGAAACATTAAGAATATTATCAAAAAATAATAATGATTTAGCAAAAAGTTTATATCAGTTAAATGTACTTTATACAACAGGAACACAGCTTGCAGGTTCTTTAGATAAAACAAAGTTAATAGAAATAACGACTGATGGATTAGATCAAAGTTTATCATTATCATTAAGTTATGCATTAATTCTAAATGAAGTGAATGATATAAAATTAATTATCAAATCATTATTTCCAATTTCTGAAAGATTAGAGAATGCAATAAAATTAAGGGCATTAATAAATTATAAGAACTTATTTTCAATAAATCCTAAAATTGAGGATATAGAAGTAATAAAATATAATAAAGATCAATATGGTGAATATGATTTAAATATATTTGGTTTTGATAATTTATTTGCACCTATAAACATAAAAAATAAGTTTTACGGCATAATAGAAGTATTTAGAGAATCTGATTTTATGCAGGATGATACAAAATGTTTCACAACATTGGTAAAACAGGTATCTCTACCTTTAGAGAGTGCAATTTTATATGAAGAGATAAAAGATACAAATATAAAGTTAGAGAAACTGGAAAGATTAAAGTCAGAGTTTATTTCAATAGTATCTCATGAATTAAGAACGCCTTTAACATCAATAAACAGTGCATTAGATATTATCTTAAAAGGTACAACAGGCGAGATAAATGATGCAACAGAAAAGTTTTTAAACTTGGCAAAAAGAAATGTAACAAGACTATCAGCAATAATATATGATTTATTGGATTTGTCAAAGATTGAAGCCGGGAAAATGGAATTCAGATTTGAGAAAACAAATATAAATCTTCCTGTGGAGCTGGTTAAAAATACATTAGAAAGTTTGGCAAGAGAACAAAATATAACGATAAAAGCTGAACTTGATAATAGTTTAGATTTTGTATATATAGATACACAAAGAATGGAACAGGTTGTAACAAATTTGGTATCAAATGCAATAAAATTTACGCGAGAGAATGGAACAATAGAAATAAAAACAAGAAAAATAAAAGCAGAAGAAATAAGAAATAATTCATTTTTCGAAGAGATTCCAACGAAATTAAGTAAAGAATATGTAGAGATTAGTGTTAAAGATAATGGGATAGGAATTGCAAAAGAGAATTGGAATAAAGTATTTGAGCAATTTAAACAAATAGAAAATTCTCTAAGCAGAAAAGTCGGTGGTTCAGGGTTGGGCTTACCTATTGCTAAAAGATTAATGGATGCTCATAAAGGGTTTATATGGTTAGATAGTGAACTAAATAAAGGAACAACATTTTATCTGGCTATACCAATAATGAATGAAGAAGAAATTTTCTTCCATTCATTGGAGCAAGATATACAAAAAGCAAAACAAGAACATTTAAATATATCTTTAATTTCATTAAGAGAAAATATAGTTGAAGGAAATGCTTTAATAGATAAAATATTGGAAGAAAACCTTATAAGAAAAACTAATATATTTAAGGAATACAGAATAGAGAAAGATAATAAAAGATACTATTATTCTTATGCAGTAGATATGGATTCTTTTGTTTTTGATTTTGAGGTAAGAAAATTAAAAACATATATAGAAACAAAAAGGCAGGAGTATCCGGAGAGTGATATAGTACATTCTGCAGTATTATATCCTCAAGATAGTGAAAATATAGAAGATTTAATAACAAGAATAAATAATTTTACTAAAGAGGTAAGGGATGAAGAAAATACTAATAGTAGATGATGAAGCGGATATAATAGAGATATTGCAGTTTGTATTGGAGTCTCAGGGTTATGAGTGTATAACAGCAATGGATGGAGAAACGGGTTTAAACTTAGCACGAGAAATTAATCCTGATTTAATAATATTAGATGTAATGATGCCAAAAATAAACGGGTATAAAATAAGCCGGTTGTTAAAATATGATAATAAATATAAGGATATTCCAATATTGATGATAACAGCCCGTTCACAGGATGAAGATAAAGTAATAGGAGAAGAAACCGGTGCTGATGAATATATAACAAAGCCTTTTCAAGTTGATTATGTGGTAGAAAAAGTAAAAAGTTATTTAGGATAATATAATGGAGCTTGTAACAAATAAGACATTAGAGAAATTAAAATATGATTTAGTCCGTGACGGATTAATCAGTTATGAAGATATAGAAAAAGCTCAAGAACTTGCGGTTTCACAGAATGTTAATATAGGACAGATATTAATAAAGTCTAAGTTAATATCAGAAGAAAAGCTTCTTAAATTTTTAGAAAGTAAATTGCATATACCATATGTAGATTTAAAAGATTATACATTAGATACAAGATGTTTATCATATATAAATTTCAATGATGCACAAAAATATAGAATAATACCGTTATTTAAGATAGAAAATGTGTTAACGGTAGCAATGGCAGATCCTTTAGACTTATTTGCAATAGATAAAATAGTAGAAAAAACAGGTTGTGATATAGAACCTGTTATAAGTGCAGAATCATCTGTTTTAAAGAAGATTGAAGAATATTATAAAAGTGATAGTTCTGTAGGTGAAATAAATATAGAGAATTTAGAAGCGACATTTGATTGGCAGGAAGAACTTCATAATGATGTGTTATCAGATGAACATATACAGATATTAATACGTGCAATATTAAAGCAGGCAATATTAAATAATGTACATGAGATGTTTTTTGAGCATACTCCTAATGGATTAAGTGTGAATTTTAGAATGAATTCAGAAATTGTAAATACAGGACAAATTCCATCAGTATTAGTAGTTCCTTTTATTTCCAAGTTAAAAACATTATCAGATTTGGATGCGAATGTATGTGAATTGCCGCAGCTTGGTAAATTAATATTTAAAGTAGATGATTTATTGTTAACGGCAAGTATATCAGCATTTCCAACAATAAATGGAGAGAGGATATCATTAAAAATATATAAACCCCCGAAGAATTTAACAGATATAGGTTTAACAGATTCACAAATAGATATAATAAGGATAGAAATTAAGACTCCGGGAATAATATTAGTTTGCGGTTCATCATTATCAGGGAAAACCCATATTATTTATTCTATTTTGTCAGATATAGCAGATTCAAATAAAAATATAATGACAATAGAATCTATATCAAAATATAACTTGGAAAAAGTTAATCAATGTGAATTGAATGAGAATATAGGTTTTAACATAGAAAAAGCAATGCGATTTATCGAATTTCAATCACCTGATATAATATATTTTGAAGGAATAACAAGTAAAATAGCATTAGATTATTTTAGTTCATTGGTATTTAAAAACAAGATTTTAATAACTGAATTTTTAGCAGATAATATGGCGGATTTAAATAAAAAATTATCATATAGTGATTTTGAAATGTTTAAACCGTTAATCAGTTGTATAATATTTGTTCATAATCAAAAAAGCATAGAAGTTTTTGATAAAAATGAAATAAAGAAATTTATGGCAATAGTATAATGTAAAATTATTTTAACATGTTGTATTTGAGATGTTAAAAAAATATTTTCAGGTTTTAGACCCAATAGGAATGTAGAAGGGTAGAAACTGATGAGAATATCAAAAATAACATGTTTTCAAAATAATAGAAATTTAAATTATAAACAAATAGGTATAAATAAAGAACAAAGTTATTCGAATATAAATATAACGAACCCTTCAAAGTTATTCCAACCATATATAGGAAGAGATATAGTATCATTTAGAGCTAAAAGTTATAGTGATACATTAAAGGAAAATTACTATCAGCTGCCAAAAGGATGTTCTCCTGATGCATTTCAAATAGATGCAGGTAAAGCATTAAACGAAGGTAAAACAGTATTAGTTGAAGCGCCAACAGGCACAGGTAAAACAGCAATTGCATATTATGTATCAACAAAAAATATGGCAGAAGGAAAAAAAACATTTTATACAGCACCATTAAAAGCATTAAGTAATCAAAAGTTAAATGAATTTAAAAAAATATATGGTGAAGAAAATATAGGAATCCTAACAGGGGATAGGAGAGAAAATACAGAAGCTCCGATAATAATAATGACCACAGAAGTATATAGAAATATGGCATTATCCAATTTATACGGAGAAGAAAATCCCTTGATGAAAAATTTAGGTACGGTTATTTTTGATGAATTTCATTATTTAGGAGATAAAGATAGAGGTCCTGTATGGGAAGAGTCAATGATGTTAACTCCTAAAGATGTACAAACATTAGAATTAAGTGCGACAATAGGGAACCCTTCAGAATTAAAAAATTGGATAAGCAGTTTAAGAGGAAATAGTAATGTAGAATTAGTTTCTATACCTTCAGAAGCAAGGCATGTACCATTATCATTTGATATGCTTGCAACAAATGCATATGAAAAAGCAGAAAAGAAAATTGCAAAATCAATAAGAAGAGGGGAGACACCTGATTTGGGAGATACTTTAAAAGTAAGAAAACCCAAATTGAGTGATTTTAAATCAGCTGTTGATAAATTAAAAGAAGAAGGTAAATTACCAGCAATTTTCTTTATATTTAGTAAAAAATATTCAAGAGAAGTGCTTGAATATTTAGCAAAAGAAGGTGCTGATTTAACAAGTGAATCAGAAAAAGAAGCAATAGAAAAAATAATAAATAGATATAAGCAAGAAAAATATATTGGTACAGATTTAGATATAGATGCACTAAAGAAAGGTTATGCAATTCATAATTCAGGAATTATTCCGGACCAAAAAGAATTAATAGAAGAATTATTCCAGAAAAAGTTAATAAAAGCGGTAATAGCAACAGAAACATTAGCAGCAGGAATAAATATGCCTGCAAAAACAGTAGTAATATCAAGCCCTTATAAACCATGTGATGATAATGATGATATAAAGAAATTATATGCAGAAGCATTAATAAAAATGGAAGAGGACGAGGAAGAAGATTCCACTGAAGAAGTACAAGAAAAAGGAAAAAAAGATAAAAAAAGAGAGCAAACACCCGTAAGGATGCTCACTGCAAATGAGTTTAAGCAGATGGCAGGCAGAGCAGGAAGAAGAGGTATAGATACAATCGGGTATGTTTATACAATGCCTACTGACAGATCCTCCGAACAAGATTTCTTATATTTAGAGGTAACAGATTGCAATCCTATAGAAAGTAATTATTCTCCGGATTATTCATTTTTATCAGGATATTATGAGCATAATACAGGAGATAGTAATCTTTTAGATATATATGGCAGAACTTTTTATGCTTATAGTAAGGATGAAAAAGTAAAGTCATCCAAAATAGATGAATTAATGACAATAAGTGACAGAAAGAAGCAAGTATTATTAGAAAGAGGCTATTTAGCAGAGACAGACGGATATGTAGAACCAACGAAACTGGCTAAAATGGCTTCAAGAATAAAAGGTTATGACACACTTTTATTAACAGAAACTATAGCATCAAAAGAGTTAGAAGGAATTTCCCCTAAAGCATTAGCAATGCTAGCAGGAGCTATAGCAAATCCATCAAAATCAGATGATACAACAATAGGGTATAGTACAGATTTAGCACCAGTATTTGTAAAGGCACAGGAAAGTGTTGAAGATATTGAAGGAAGACTAAAGTCAGAAATAAATTCAATTTTGAGAAAGTTTGGAAAAGAATTTGATAGTTTTGCAAGTTATGATGAAATGTTAGTATTTGCAAGTAAGATAGAAAAGCCTAATATATCAAGAGAAGAGATTGCCATGGCAATAAGCAGAGCTGAAACAAGAAGAGCCAAAATGTACCAAATAATTAAGACAACAGGTAGTTATTCCGGAGAAGATATAGTAAAAGCATTGCAAGAAGGTGAAGTTGTTCCAACAAAAGTATTAGAAACTCACTTAAAGTTAGTAGATATGTATAAATCAAGATTAAGAGGCAAGACGATAGATGAACATATTCAACAATTAAGAATGGAATTAAAGGAATCAGATACAGGATCAAAAGGAAATAAGGCGAAGGCAAGAATTGCAAGGAAGCAAAAAGAAATAAAAGATTCAATAAATACCGCATTAAATATGAAGTATTTAGATGAGAATCTTATAGAGGCATTATCAAAGAATCATCAGTTTATAAAGAAAAATCCGCCTCAACAGGTAAAAGATGATTATAGAGATATAGAAATGGATTATATAAAATTAACAATGAGAGATTTGTTGATTCAAAAAATAGAGGTTTTAAGAGAACTGGAAACAGAAGATAAAGAAGAAGTAAGAAGTGATATAGAAAAAGATAGCAGACAAATAAATAGAATTTTTAGGAATATGTTATCAAGAAGTGCATCAATCTATAAGGCAGAGAAGACAAAAGGCGTAAAATCAAATCCATTGAGAAGCAATTTAGATAGCGCCAGAATTGCATATCTGTGGGCTTATCTGAATGAAGTAAATAGAAATGATTCAATGTCAAATTGGATGCAATTGGTAAAAATGATGTCATCAAAAATGGATGAAGGAAGTATATACAGGAATATAATACAGACAGCAGATTTATTAAGTCAAATAGGAGAAATGGCAATTTCCGGATATGAAATAGCTGAAAATGAAGAGGAACAAAAATATTATAAAGATATAAGAGAAAAAGCAAGTCAAGCCAGATTATTAATGTTAAGACAACCAGTTAAGATTTAAAAGAGCAGAGAAGTAAAAGTCAAAGAGTAGAAATATTATATTTCTACTCTTTGACTTATTTGAATAGTGTTTTTAAAAGGTGAGCACTTTAATAGTAAAGAAGACTCAATAACAAAGAGCGATACCAGATTATAGTTAATTACTAAACAATAATAGAATTATTACTATCTTTTAAGAATTGAGATTGTGCATCAGCAAGTTTGTAAAAAGAGAATAATTTATTAAAATGTTCTTTAGCAACATCTTGGTTTTTAATGTTTGCATATGGTAAAATACTCAATTGACCTTGATTGTCGATTTCCCCAAATGATGAAGAATCTTCACTGTTAATATCTTCAAGGAGAATAGAAGTAGAATATTCAGCTAAATCTACTTTTCCATCATTATTTAAGTCAAGAGCTTTTGCACTAACTTGTTGATTTGTACCGCCAAAAGCTGCTTTCAATTGATTAGTAAGTTCTTCAACAGATATGAAAAATCTTTGTCCCATTTCTTCAAAAGCTGCAGCAATAAGAGCCATAGTATCAGGTTTAGAAGATTTTTTAGGTGCATATTGCATTTTAAAATCTAAAGGCGGGAAATCTTTTATTTGAAGTGTTGGATTTTCTTTGTCAAAAAATGTTTTTTGAAAAGTATCAGGGTCAGAAGGATAAGTTTTTTTGTAGTTATCAATAGCATTTCTAGCATACTTTACGGAAGGATTTTGTATTTTACCATCAAATTTGCCATTTTTGCCGTTAATAAGAGCAACTGAAGTATAATTTGTATTAATATTATCCATATTATTAACCCTTTACAAAAAATTTACGAGTTAATAAAACATATAAAAGAAAGAAATTGATATAATAAAATAGAGTAATTAATAAAATGTAATAATTGCTTTAAGAATTTGTCAAGAAAAAATAAAGAAATATTAAGAAAAAGAATAAAAATAGAAAAATACTAGTTGACGAGAGAATATGTTTAATATAAATTTAATATGCTAAGTGGGACATTTCGTATATTTATAGCGAATAAATCAAAAAGGAAGTGGTTTTAAGTCATAGATAAAAATTGTTCCAAAAGCGAAGTCAAAAGACAAAAGGAAGTAGAAATGAACGAAAGCAAGCAACAAAGAATCAGAGTTTGTTTGAAAGCATACGATCATAAGTTAATCGACTTATCTGCAAGTAAAATTGTAGAAGTGGTAAAGAGAACGGATGCAAGAGTTGCAGGACCAGTACCATTACCAACGAAACGTCGATTATATTGTGTATTACGTTCACCTCACGTAGATAAGAAATCAAGAGAACATTTTGAGATGAGAATACACAAAAGAATCATAGATATATATGATCCGACAGCTCAAACAACAGAAGAATTAACAAGAATGGATTTGCCTGCCGGAGTAGATATTGAAGTTAAGTTATAGAAAGATTTAACAGACACAGACAATTTAATAGAGGGAGACTCCAAATAAATTGAATGTGATCTACGAGGCAAGTAGAAGAACGTAGCGCTCACAAAAGAAAGGTGAAATATGACACTGGGAGTAATAGGTGAAAAACTTGGGATGACACAGGTTTTCGATAAAGAAGGACTTGCAATTCCCGTAACAGTAATAAAAGTAGATCCGTTAACAGTAACACAAGTAAAGACTGTAGATTCAGACGGTTATAATGCAATTCAAGTAGGCGTAGTACCTGCAAAGGAAAAACATTTAACAAAAGCTGAAATTGGACATTTTAAGAAAAACGGATTAGAAAATTTCAGACATTTACAAGAATTCAGATTAGAAGATCCAGAGAATTACAAAGTAGGCCAAAAGATAGATTTAAGTATTCTATCAGAAGGAACAAAAGTAGATGTAACAGGGACATCAATCGGAAAAGGCTTCCAAGGAACAGTAAAGAGATGGAACTTTGGAAGGGGGCCAATGGCACATGGTTCAAAGAATCATAGAGAACCCGGTTCAATCGGAGCAGGTACAACTCCGGGCCGAGTAATAAAAGGCAAGAGAATGGCTGGAAACATGGGTAATGAAAGAGTAACAATAACAAAACTTACAGTAGTAAGAGTAGACAATGAAAATAATTTGTTATTAGTAAAAGGTTCAGTACCCGGTCCAGAAGGTAAATTAGTGACAGTAGTACCATCAAGAGTTAAATGGAACTAACTCAAAGTTCAATAAAAGGAAAAGAGATTATGACAAAAGAAGTTTCAATATTAAGTACAAGCGGAAAGCAAGTCGGACAAATTGCTCTTGATGACAAAGTATTCGGAGTAGAGCCGAATTTGCATGTAATGCATATGGCATTAAGAAGACAATTAAACAACGCAAGAGGCGGAAATGCTTGTGCAAAAACAAGAGCAGAAGTTTCAGGTGGTGGAAGAAAGCCATGGAAACAAAAAGGAACAGGTAGAGCAAGAGCAGGTTCAATCAGATCGCCATTGTTTGCAGGTGGTGGTGTAGTATTCGGACCAAAACCAAGAAGTTATGAATTTTCAATGCCGCAAAAAGCAAGAAGATTAGCATTAAAATCAGCTTTATCTGCAAGATTAGATAATACTGTTTTAGTAAAAGATTTTTCTGAAATAACAGAAGCTAAAACAAAGATGGTAGCAGAATCATTAAAAGCATTAAAGGTGGAAGGAAAGATTTTAATAATAGCAAATACGCAAGCTGCAGAAAACGGGCAATTAGAGTTAGCAGCAAGAAATCTTCCGAATGTAAAAATCATATTACCTTCAAATTTGAATGTAAAAGATTTACTGGAAGCTGACAGCTTAGTAATGACAGAAGCAGCAATACTAGAAATAACTGAGAGGTTATCGAAATAATGAGTACAATGAAGCAAAATAAAGAGAGATTATACGATATCATAAAGAGACCTATAATCACAGAGAAATCAATGACAACAGCAGCATTATCTCAATATACATTTGAAGTAGCAAAAGATGCAACAAAAGTAGAGATAGCGCAAGCAATTGAGTTAGCATTTCCAGGAAGGAAAGTAACAAAAGTAAGAACGGTATATATGCCGTCACATGCAAAGAGAGTAGGATATTCAGTTGGCAGAACACAATCAAGCAAGAAAGCAATTGTAACAATTGAAGGTGATCCTATTGAAGAATTAGCAGGAGTGTAAACCGATGGGTATAAGAAAAATTAATCCGACATCTCCGGGACAAAGAGGAATGACAAAGAGTGATTTTGCTGAAGTAACAACATCAACACCCGAAAAGTCATTATTGAGACCAATAAGAAAAACAGCCGGAAGAAATAATACAGGCAGAATTACATGCCGTCATAAAGGTGGCGGTCATAAGCAGGCATATCGTGTAATAGATTTCAAACGTGAAAAATTTGGAATTCCTGCAGTAGTAAAAACAATAGAATATGATCCAAACAGAAATGTAAGGATATCACTAGTATGTTATGCAGATGGAGAAAAGAGATATATATTAACTCCAAATGATTTAAAAGTGGGAGATACAATAGTATCTGGTCCTGAAGCAGATATACAAACAGGGAATGCATTACCATTAGAATTAATTCCATTAGGTACAGTAATACATAATGTAGAGTTAATACCCGGCTGCGGAGCAAAATTAGTAAGAACAGCAGGCGGCGGTGCACAATTAATGGCAAAGGAAGGTAATTACGTTACAATCAAGATGCCAAGCTCAGAGATGAGAATGATAAGAAAAGAATGTTTAGCAACAATAGGCGTTTTAGGCAATGCTGAGTTTAAAAACTTAAAGATAGGTAAAGCAGGACGTACACGTCACTTAGGAATAAGACCTACAGTAAGAGGTGTAACAATGAACCCTTGTGATCACCCACACGGTGGTGGTGAAGGTAAAACAGGTCCAGGCGGAAATCCTAAGACACCTTGGGGTAAACCAGCATTAGGTCGTAAGACAAGAAAAGTAAAGAAGACATCTGACAAATATATAGTCAGAGGAAGAAAACGCTAATAAAGGAGATAATTAATGACACGTTCACTAAAAAAAGGTGTATATGTACACGATTCTTTAAAAGCAAAGATAGATAAATTAAATGCTAATAAAGAGAAGAGAGTAATAAAGACTTGGTCCAGAGCGTCTATGATTACTCCTGAGAATCCGGACATGGTTGGACATACAATAGCAGTATATAACGGTAAAACTCACGTACCTGTATATATATCAGAGCCAATGGTCGGACACAGATTAGGTGAATTTGCACCTACAAGAATGTTTAGAGGCCACGCAGGGCAAGATAAAACAGCGAAGAGGAAATAGATTATGGAAGCTAAGGCAAGACAAACAGATATAACAATGCCGGCAAGAAAATTACGCAGAGTAATAAATCTTGTAAGAGGCAAATCAGCATCAGAAGCATTAAGTATGTTGAAGTTTATGCCATATTTTGCAGCAAGAGTTGTAGAGAAAAACATAACTGCAGCTATAGCAAATGCAGCTGAAAAGTTTGGTGCAACAGCAGAAAGCTTAAAAGTTTCTGAAATATATGCAGATGAATCAAGAACACTTAAAAGAGGTAAACCGAGAGCTCAAGGTAGAATATACTCAAGAGTAAAACGCACATCTCATTTAACTGTTAAAGTAACAAAAGAATCAAAGTAGAAGGTAATAGATATGGGACAAAAGACACATCCAACCGGATTTAGAGTAGGAATAATACAACCTTGGTTTAGCACATGGTTTGCAAAAAAAGATTATCCTGAATTTGTCGCAGAAGATGCAAAAATCAGAAAATTTGTAAAGAAGAGATTATATGCAGCAGGCATATCAAGGATATTAATAGCAAGAAAAGCTCAAAATGTTACTGTAACAGTAGTAACAGCGAAGCCAGGTGTAGTAGTAGGCCGTGGCGGACAAGGAATAGATGAATTAAGAGTCGCGATAGCAAAATTAATTAATAAAACTGTAACAGTAGATGTAGTTGAAGTAGCAAGAGTTGATGTAGATTCTCAGTTAGTAGCAGAATCAATAGCACTTCAATTAGAAAAGAGAATTGCATTCAGAAGAGCAATGAAGCAAGCAATGCAAAGAGCAATGAGAGCTGGAGCTCAAGGTATAAAAGTTATGGTATCAGGCAGATTAGGCGGAGCAGAAATTGCGCGTAGTGAATGGGCGAAGGAAGGAAGAATACCCCTTCAAACATTAAGAGCAAATGTAGATTATGGCTTTGCCGAAGCTGATACAATAATGGGTAAAATTGGTGTTAAGGTTTGGATATTTAAAGGTAATTTAATGCCTGGAGAGATGGCAGATCAAAACATCAAAGTAAAGAAGGCCGGAGCAAATAATTTTGAGGAAAAACCGGTAGGTTCAAGAAGAAAAAAGAAAGCGTCAGCTCAAGCAGTACAAGAAGTAAGTACTGAAGAAGAAAATAATTAGTAAACAATGAATTAGGAGCGAAAAACAATTATGTTAATGCCCAAGAAAACTAAATATCGTAAGATGATGAAAGGCAGAATGAAAGGTCATGAAACCAGAGGAACTGAATTAGAATTAGGTTCATATGGTTTGCAAGCCCAAGATCCTGCATGGATAACAAGCAGACAAATAGAAGCTGCAAGAAGAGCTATGACTCGTGAAATAAAAAGAGGCGGTAATGTTTGGATAAAGATATTTCCGGATAAACCAATTACAGCAAAACCTGCTGAAACTCGTATGGGTAAGGGAAAAGGTAACCCAGAATATTGGGTAGCTGTAGTAAAACCGGGTAGAATTCTTTTTGAATTAGATTATCCACAGAGAGAAGTAGCTATTCATGCACTTGAATTAGCTGCACAAAAACTTCCAATAAAAGTAAAAATTGTTGAGAAAACAGGTGAATAGCTATGAAATTAGAAGAAATACGCGAAAAATCAATTAAAGAACTTAATGAAATAGTAGTTGATTGTAAAAAACAATTATTTGATTTAAGATTCAAAAAATATACAAATAAGTATGAAAATGCTACTGATTTAGGGAAAGCAAATTCTCAAATAAAAGAAATCAGAAAAACAATAGCAAGAGTAAAAACAGTAATAAAGCAAAAAGAATTAGCATAAAAATGAGGTCAATAAAAAATGCCTAAGAAAGAAAAGCAAGGTGTTGTAGTAAGTAATAAAATGGAGAAGACAGCTGTAGTAAAAGTTGCTTCATACAATCAACATCCAAAGTATAAAAAAATTATAGAGACAACAAAAAATTACAAAGCACACGATGAGCTAAATCAATGCAGTGAAGGTGATATTGTAAGAATAGTTGAATCTAAACCGATTTCAGGTGGCAAGCGTTGGGTTGTATCTGAAATTGTAGAAAAAGTAAAATAACAAAGAAGTAAAGTTAATTTCAAAGGATGAAATAAGATGATACAGCAAGAGACAAGATTACAAGTAGCAGATAATACAGGTGCAAAAGAGCTGTTATGCATACGTGTAATGGGCAGTTCAAATAAGAAATATGCACATGTAGGAGATGTTATAGTAGCGGCAGTAAAAGATGCTACTCCAAATATGGCTGTAAAAAAATCTGAAGTCGTAAAAGCAGTTGTTGTAAGAACAAAAGCAGACATCAAAAGAGCAGACGGCAGTGTAATCAGATTTGATGAGAATGCAGCAGTAATAATAAACAAAGACGGTAACCCGAGAGGTACTCGTGTATTCGGACCGGTTGCCAGAGAGCTTAGAGATAAAAACTTTATGAAAATAATTTCTCTTGCTCCGGAAGTAATTTAGGAGACGAAAAATGAGAAACAAGAAACCAGTTGAAAAACATAATATACATGTTAAAAGCGGAGATAAAGTTGTAGTTACCTCCGGAAAAGACAAAGGTAAAGTAAGTTCCGTAAAAAAAGTAATAACATCAGAAAACAAAGTAATTGTTGAAGGTGCAAATATAGTAACGAAGGCACAAAAAGCACAAGGCGGGAATCAAGGCGGATTAATAAAGATGGAAGCAGCAATGGATTCATCAAAAGTAATGTTATATTGTCCGGCTTGTGAAAAAGCAACAAGAATAAAATATGATGTTGTAGACAATAAAAAAGTTAGAATCTGCAAAAAATGTGGAGAAAAATTAGACTAGTACAAAGTATGGGTATTCCGTCAGGGGGATACATTCTACGAAAAGGAAAGAAAAAATGACAGTATTAACAAAAAACTTAAAAACAAAGTATGATGAAGAAGTAAAGAAAATTCTTCAAGAAGAATTCAAATATGAGAATGCTCATCAAATACCAAAATTAAGTAAGATTGTATTAAATATGGGAGTTGGTGAAGCTTGTCATAATTCAAAATTAGCAGAAGCAATAGTAAATCAATTAACAAAAATTTCAGGACAAAAAGCGTTATCAACAAAAGCTAAGAAGTCAATTGCAGCATTTAAGTTAAGAGAAGGAATGCCAGTTGGTGCAATGGTAACACTTAGAGGTGAAAGAATGTATGATTTCTTACAAAAGCTTATATGTGTAGTACTTCCAAGAATTCGTGACTTTAGAGGTGTAAGCACAAAGAGTTTTGATGGAAGAGGAAACTATACATTAGGTTTAAAAGAACAGTCATTATTTCCTGAAATTTCTTATGATGAATTAGATGCAGTTCATGGAATGAACATTTCAATAATAACAACAGCAAATACGGATGAAGAAGCCAGAGCTTTATTAAGAGCCCTTGGAATGCCATTTAAAAAATAACAAAAGGAGTAAA
Source organism: Candidatus Gastranaerophilales bacterium (assembly GCA_944323285.1). GTDB lineage: Bacteria > Cyanobacteriota > Vampirovibrionia > Gastranaerophilales > Gastranaerophilaceae > Avigastranaerophilus. The sequence continues at coordinate 95,101 of CALURV010000015.1, forward strand.
TCGTGGCAAAGAAAGCAATGATAAATAAAGAGCTAAGAAGAGAAGCATTAGCAGCAAAAGGAAAATATCCAAGAGTAAGATTACATAACAGATGTTCAATATGCGGAAGACCACATGGTTTTCACAGAGACTTTGGTATTTGCAGAATATGCTTAAGAAAAATGGCTCATCAAGGTTTATTGCCGGGTGTAGTAAAAGCTAGTTGGTAATCAATAGATTGATTTCGATAACTTTTCTATACTGCTGGATAAATTTTAGTAAGTAGTTGACGAAGATTCGTTATAAAAAGTAAAGGAATAATAAAAAATGAATACAGATCCAATAGCAGATATGCTGACAAGAATAAGAAATGCAAATATGGTATCATTACCGCAAGTGGAGATGCCAAGTTCTAAGTTAAAAGTAGAATTAGCAAAATTATTAAAGTCAGAAGGTTATGTAGAAGATTATGCTGTAGTAGAAAAAGAAGGCAGCAATTTCAAGACATTAAAAATAACTTTAAAATATGATGAAAAATCAAAACCGGTAATTTCTAATTTGAAGAGATTATCAAGACCGGGATTAAGAAATTATTGCAAAGCAAAAGATATACCACAAGTATTAGGCGGTATGGGTATAGCAATAATATCAACAAGTAAAGGATTATTAACAGACAGAAGAGCAAAGAAAGAGAATGTTGGCGGCGAAATTCTTTGTTATGTATGGTAATCATAGATAAATAAAAGCGTAAAATATAAAATTGGAGATAAAAAGATGTCACGTATAGGCAAATTACCGGTAATAATACCAGATGGTGTTGAGGTAACAATAGAAGGACAAAAAGTAACTGCAAAAGGACCTTTAGGAACTGAATCAGTTGAAATTCGTTCTGAAATAAAAATAGAAAAACAAGATAATAAAATTGTTTTAACAAGAATAAACGATGAAAGAAAATCAAGATCATTGCACGGTTTATCAAGAACATTGGTAGCGAATGTTGTAAATGGTGTTAAAACTGGATTTACAAAAAAGCTTGAAATAGTTGGTGTTGGTTATCGTGCTCAAATGCAAGGTAATACATTAAACTTAGCTTTAGGTTATTCACATCCTGTTGATATAGTTGCACCTGAAGGTATAAAGATTGCTGTAGATCAAAATACAAAAATAACAATTACAGGTGCTAATAAGCAAACAGTAGGTGATGTTGCTGCGTTAATAAGAAGCAAGAGACCACCTGAAGTTTATAAAGGAAAAGGTATTAAATACGAAGGCGAACATATAAGAAGAAAAGCCGGAAAAACAGGTAAGAAATAAATAATTTAAGTAGAAGAGCCAAAATAAACCCTTGATAATATCAAGAAGGTTTGGGTGAAAGGAAAGAAAAATGATAAAACAAGTAAACAAAAAATTAGCAACTCAAAAACGTCATCAAAGACTAAGAAATAAAATTGCAGGTACCGCAGAATCACCTCGTCTAGCAGTATATAGAAGTACAAAACATATATATGCTCAAATAATAGATGATGTAAAAGGTGTAACATTAGTATCAGCTTCTTCATTAGATAAAGATTTAAGAAGTGAGTTGGCCCATGGTGGTAATATAGAATCTGCAAAAGTTGTTGGTGAAGCTATAGCAAAGAAGGCTTTAAAAGCAGGAATTAAAGATGTTGTATTTGATCGCGGAGGTTTCTTATATCACGGAAGAGTTGCAGCATTAGCAGATGCAGCTAGAGAAGCCGGGTTAAATTTCTAATTAAACATAAGAACAAAAATAAAAAAGACCCCATAAGGGGTCTTTTTTATTTTGAGTAAATTATTTTTTTATTGTCCGAGAAAAAATTCACAATAAGCTGAAAGTGTGAGTGAATTTTTTGAGTGGCGTTTTTAAAAGGTGAGTACTTTGTTAGCGAGGATGACTCGGTAACAAAGTACGATACTAGATTAAATTTATGGAATTATCTTTAATTTCAAAAATTTCTACATCTTTTAAGTATTCTTCTTTAAAATGGATAGTATCAACAGATGTAATAATTGTTTGAGTTTCATTTCCTATTGCATTAAGTAGAAAATTTTGTCTTAAATCATCAAGCTAAGCTAATACATCATCAAGTAAAAGAATAGCATTGGTATTTATTTTTTCTTTAATTAATTGAAGTTCTGCAAGTTTAAGAGCTAAAACAATTGTTCTTTGTTGTCCTTGTGAAGCATATTTTTTAGAGTCATTATTGTTTATATAAAAAGAAATATCATCTCTGTGAGGACCTAAAATTGATTGACCTCTAATAATTTCTTCAAGTGTTTTTTCTTTAAGTTTCTTTTTAAAATTTTCAAGAATAAATTCATTATTAAATTCTATTTTTTCGCAAGCGGAAATATCACCAATTATGCACGAATTATAATATAAGGATAAGTCTTCATTATTAGAGATTTGAGAATGTTTTTCTTTAGCAATTTTTTGAAGTTCATAGAGGAAGTTTAGTCTAATAAAAGATATATTACTTCCTGTAATTGCAAGTTGTTCATTCCATATATCAAGGAGTGAAGTGTCAGAATTAATATTACCTTTTAAATTTTTTAAGTAATTATTTTTTTGAGTTTTTATTTTATTATATTTTGCAAGTCTTTCTGAATAGGCGGGAAAAATTTGACTAATAGCCAAGTCAAGCCATTTTCTTCTGTCATCCGGAGTTCCTCTTAATAAGAGTAAGTCATTTGTTGTAAAACAAACAGTTGAAATATTACTTATAAACTCAGAAGATTTATTCTTGTTTAAACCATTCACTTTGAATTTTTTTCTGTTTGGAGGATTTATATATATTTCTAAGTCAATATCAACATCAAATTTTTTAACTTCAGCTTTAATATTGCAATAATTTTCCCCCCAGCGAATTAACTCACTATCAGATTTTGTTCTTAATGCATCAAGAGTAGATAAATAATAGATGGACTCTAAAAGATTTGTTTTCCCCTGAGCGTTTTTTCCTATGAAAAGAATTTTGTTAGAGTTAAAAGAAATCTCAATATCATCATAATTTCTGTAATTTTTAAGTTTTAGATTTTTAATAAACATAGCTG